>CANQOL010000037.1 GCA_947625475.1 uncultured Acetatifactor sp. | reverse complement strand
TAATCCAGTTTCATGAGGTTATGGTAAATGATCCGCAGCTTGCCGATGGCGTCCGGCACGTCCTCCTCGTCCGTAAGCGTGATATGGACGTAATCCTCCTGCCAGTTCGTATTTTCATAAAATGACTTAAGCGTCAGCTGCTCATAAGTGCCCTTCAGTTCCACCAAATCCCGCTTCGGCACAAGCTCCACGGTTCGGACCTTAAGACTTCCCTTCTCCGCCAGTTCTACGACTGTCACCGATTTATGGTCTCCTGCCTCGGAGAAGGAATATTTCAGCGGCGTCCCACAGTAGCGGATTCGCTCTGAGCCGCAGTTCTGCGGCGAATGAATATGCCCCAGGGCCACATAGTCGAAGTCCTTAAATACCTTCGCGTCCACATTGTCGGAACCACCCACCGAAATCTCCTCCGATTCGGAGCGAGTGGCACCTGTGACGAACTGGTGGGTAATAAGCACATTGCGGTGGGACGGATCCGGACTCATATCCGCAATGACGCAGGCGACAGCATCCGTGTAAGAGACGATCTCCTGCTCCTCATGGAACCGCCGCACATGGGACGGCTTTATAAACGGCAGCATATAGAAATCCACCGGCCCATATGTATCGTTCAGGGAAATGGGCTTTATGCTCCCGTTATAGACCGGTGACATATAGATTCCGCTCGCATCCATGATCCGCGACCCGAAGGCGATCCGCTCCGGCGAATCATGGTTTCCGCTGATCACGAACACCGGGATCTTCCGTCTTGCCAGTTTTACCAGAGAATCATCAAAAAGCTGTACCGCATCCGCAGACGGAACGGATTTGTCATATACATCGCCCGCAATGATCACGCCGTCCGGTTGTTCCTCATTAATGACACCCAGAATCTTTTTCAGTATGTATTCCTGATCCTCCAGCATCGAATACTCATTGACACGCTTTCCCAGATGCAGATCAGATAAATGGATTAGTTTCATATAGTTCCCTCCTCGTTCCACTACATCTATGATAAACTGCGGACAGATACAATGCAACATGAAATCAAATATGGGATATGAATAGTAAAGGTTCGGTAAAGGAATATATCCGATTCGAAAAAAACATCTTGAAATCACCAGGAAACTGTGGTATGGTGAAACTACAAGAAGGTGCCACCGGAAGACGGCTGGCCCGGAATGATTGGTTATTTAGAAATAGCCGCTCAGTTTCTCAGACCGGGGCGGCTATTTCTGTGTTTTATGATGATTCTGGCTTCCGATAGTATATCCAAGACCAAATGCCGTCAGTACAAGACTGACTACTGCAATCAATCCTTCTATAGTCAACATCCGCTCAGCCCTCCTTTCCTAGATTCCCTTCTGGGTTTCTATGTAAACGGAGAGTCACAGTCCCCCCGTAGAGGGCCAACCGTCCACCATCTTGATGGCACCCAAATACAGTTTACCATATTTTGGCAGAATCGCAAGGGGGATTTTGGGTTTTCCTGTCGGAAATAAATTCGAAGGAATCACCTGAACTTACCGCAAAACAGTGGTAGAGTAGAGATACAAAAAAGATGCCACCGATAGACGGCTGGCCCGATTATTGTTTGGCTATAGAAATAGCCGCTCAGTTATCGAGACCGGGGCGGCTATTTCTGTGTTTTATGATGATTCTGGCTTCCGAGGACACATCCGAAACCAATCGCTGACAGCACAAAGCTGATTACGATACGGGGTGCGGACATCAAGTTCGATCTTCCGCTCCAGCGCCAGTCAGACGGCTCAGGCTCTTTACAAAGTCAGCGGAGAGCCTGCCCGCCTCCTGGCTCTCCTGGGCGTTGTAGCCGTGGCCGGCTCCCCGGATCACATGGAGGGAGGCGTCCGCGTAAACCCGGCAGGCCCTCTCCGAGTAGGACAGGGGCACCACCGGATCGCAGTCCCCGTGGAGGATCAGCACCCTGCCCCGGTACTTTGGGATCTCATCGTAGATGGACAGGGACAGGGCGTCCCGGGTGTATTTGGCGCCTATGGCAAGGCCGAACACATTGGCGGGCGCGGGCTTTCCTTCCGCCAGACGTCCCCGGGAATCGTCCTCGATCACCAGGGCCGGATACCAGAGGATCAGCCCCCTTACCGCCTCCTTCAGCCGGGAAGCGGCCAGGGCAGACACATACCCTCCCTGGCTCTCCCCAATGAGGAACAGGCTGCCCGGATCCACACAGGGCAGCGCCCGGATCCGGTCAAACACCAGCTCCAGATCCCCGCACTCCGTGAGCACGCTCATCTCCAGCATGGTGCCGTCGCTGGCGCTCTCCGGGCCGCCGCCGCAGAAGTCAAAGAGGAACATGGCGATCCCCTCCCGGGCAAACCTAGGTCCGTAGTGCTCCAGATACCGGAAATTGCCCCCGAAGCCGTGGGAAAAAATCACGGCCGGGAAAGGCCCCTCCCCCGCCGGACGGTAGAGCCTGCCCCGGATATGGTATCCGTCCTCCCTGATAAATGTCAGATCCTCATACATGGCCCTGCTCCCTCCTTATTCTTTGTTATTCCCAGTAAACTCTCTTGTAGCTCTTCTTGCCCCGGCGCACCACCAGGCCCTGGCCGGAAAACTGCTCCGGACGGTAGAGGGTCCTTATGTCAGCCACCTTCTCCCCCTCCACAGTGACGCCGCCCTGCTCCACGGCGCGTCTGGCCTCGGAGCGGGAGGGGCACAGGCCCGATTTCACCAGCACATCCAGGATGTCGACGGTTCCGTCCCGGAAATCTCCCTCCGTCAGCCGGCAGGAGGGCATATCCGCCGCGCTTCCGCCCCCGGCAAACAGGGCCCTGGCGCTCTCCTTTGCCTTCTCGGCCTCATCCTTGCCGTGAACCAGCTCCGTCAGCTCATAGGCCAGAATCTCCTTGGCCCGGTTGAGCTGGCTGCCCTCCCAGCCCTCCATCTCCCGGATCTGCTCCAGGGGCAGGAAGGTAAGCATCTTCAGGCACTTGATCACATCCGCGTCCGCCACATTCCTCCAGTACTGATAGAACTCATAGGGCGAGGTCTTTTCCGGATCCAGCCACACGGCACCCTTCTGGGTCTTTCCCATCTTTTTGCCCTCGGAGTTGAGAAGCAGGGTGATGGTCATGGCGTAGGCGTCCTTCCCCAGCTTGCGGCGGATCAGCTCCGTGCCCCCCAGCATATTGCTCCACTGGTCGTCCCCGCCGAACTGCATATTGCAGCCGTATTTCTCGTACAGCTGTAAAAAGTCGTAGCTCTGCATAATCATGTAGTTGAATTCCAGAAAGCTCAGGCCCTTCTCCATGCGCTGCCGGTAGCACTCCGCCGTCAGCATACGGTTCACGGAGAAATGTACGCCGATGTCCCGGATGAACTCAATATAATTTAAGTCTCTCAGCCAGTCCGCATTGTTCACCATGATTGCCCTGGAATGGTCCTCATTTTCCCCGCCCTCCCCGAACTGGATGAAGCGGCTCATCTGTTTTTTAAAGCACTCGCCGTTGTGGTCGATGGTCTCCCGGGTCATCATGGTGCGCAGATCGCTCCTGCCGGAGGGATCCCCGATCATGGCCGTGCCGCCCCCGATCAGGGCGATGGGCTTATTCCCCGCCATCTGCAGCCTCTTCATCAGGCACAGGGCCATGAAATGTCCCACATGCAGGCTGTCCGCCGTAGGGTCGAAGCCGATGTAGAAGGTGGCCTTCCCCCCGTTGATCAGCTCCTTGATCTCCTCCTCGTCCGTGAGCTGGGCCAGAAGGCCCCTCTCCTTCAGTTCCTCAAATACCGTCATTTCCTATTCCTCCTGTTTCTGCGTTGATCGGCCTCCACACACAAAAACTCGTCCTTATTGCTAAGGACGAGTCCCAAACCCGTGTTACCACCTTACTTTCCGCACGGCTCACGCCCTGCGGCTTGGCAGGTATCCATCAATACCCCGGCAGATATCGGTGCCTCCGGCAAAGCCTACTTTGTGCCGCCGCTTCGGACAAGCGCCCTGTCCTCACGGTGCCGCACATTTCAGCCCGCTGCTCCGAGATGTATTTCCCTCCGCCCTGCTTTGCGCCTCTCACCGACCGGCAGCTCTCTGTCAGCCCCGGGACAAAGGTACTTCTTCTCTTCCTCGCGTTCAACGTATTATGATTTGTCATTATACAGGCGCATTTGTCCGATGTCAAGCCAAATTTTCACTCCCCTCAGCCCTGCCGGGAACCGCCTCCATATTGAACATTGCCAGAGCCACATATTATACCCTTTCGGGTGTTTTTTATGCGCCTTTTCATTTTATTGCACCTTATCGGGTATAATTTCCGCTCATCTTTCCGACCGGCCCAGCTCTACCGATTCGCCATCAGCTTCACCATAGCCTGGTTCAGGCCCTTCGCCGTGAGCTTGTACATGGGGAACAGCTCCTTCACCGCCGTCTCCGCCTCCCGCCAGGGGGCCCGGCCGGAGGCCATCTTGGGATTGAGCCAGACCACCTTCTTGTAGTGGCGCTTCACCAGCCTGAGCCACTCATAGCCGGAGAGGCCGCCGTTGGGCCCCCGGTAGTTGCCCGTGTCGGAGTACAGCTCCTCCGGGGCCATGGCCGCGTCCCCCACGATAATCACCTTGTAATCGCTGTCCACGTTCCGGAAAAGCCACTCCGTGTCCACCCAGTCCCCGTTCTCGCACTCCGGGGTCTTGTACAGCTTGCTGTAGATACAGTTGTGAAAATAATAGGTCTTGACATCCTTGTAATGGTTGGACTTGTGCACCGCCTGGAACAGATCGTTGAGCAGGCTGCTGAAGGGGATCATGGTGCCGCCGGAATCCATGAGCAGCAAAAGCTTCACCGCGTTTTTACGGGGCTTTTTCATCACAATCTGCAGACAGCCCCCGTTGCCGCAGGTCTTATCCACCGTGCCGTCAATATCCAGCTCCGTCTCCGGGATATCCAGCCTGCTGGAAAACTGCCGGAGGCGGCGGAAGGCCAGCTGGAACTGCCGGTTGTCCAGCACCCGGTCGTCCCGGAAATCCCGGTACTTTCTGGCCCCCACCACGGAGAAGGCGGACTGATAGCCGGTCCGGCCCCCCACTCGGACGCCGCCCACATTGCCCCCCATGTTGCCGAAGGAGGTCTTTCCCATGGTGCCGATCCAGAAGCTCCCTCCGTTGTGCTCCTCGTTCTGATCCTTCAGACGCTGCTTAAAGGTCTCTTCCACATCCTCCTTGTCGATCTGCAGATCCTCCATCTGGTTCAGATGGGCCCTGGCCTCCTCATGGGCCAGCTCCAGCATATCCGACTTGTCCAGCCACCGGAGCATTTCCTTCCCCACCTCTGTCTGTCTCTGGGCAGGCTTAAAACACTCCTCAAAGGCCATATCATACTTGTCGAAATCCGTCTCGCTCTTTACCAGGATCATCCGGGCCACATAATAAAACTGGGTCAGGGAGCTGCCGCAGAGCCCCTTGTCCAAAGCCTCCTGGAGGGTCAGGAATTCCCCCAGGGTCACATGCAGCCCTTTTTCCCGCAAAGTCTCAAAAAATTTGATAAACATCTTTGCCAGTCCCTTTACAGATTCGTATCGTGCCGCACCAACTCCAGGTCCTCGTCCTTTTTCACCACCACTCCCACAAAGGGAAGCTGTCTGCGGATGGTATCCGCGGGAATCCCGCCCACCTGCAGGGCGTTGATCCAGTCGATGAACTCCGAGGTGCTGGGCTTCTTGCGGATATCCCGGATGGCCCGGATATTGTAGAACACCTCCATGGCGTTCTTTAACAGGTTGTCCTCCACATTGGGGAAATGCACCCGCACAATCTCTTCCATGAGCTCCGGCGTGGGGAAGTCAATGTAGTGGAAAATACAGCGGCGCAAAAAGGCGTCCGGCAGCTCCTTCTCCGCGTTGGAGGTGATGATCACAATGGGGCGGTGCTTAGCCTTCACCGTTCGCTTGGTCTCGTTGATATAAAACTCCATCTGGTCCAGCTCCCAGAGCAGGTCGTTGGGAAACTCCAAGTCCGCCTTGTCGATCTCGTCGATCAAAAGCACCACCTGCTCCTGGCTGTCAAACGCCTCCCCCAGCTTTCCCAGCTTAATATAGCGGGCGATGTCATTCACGCCCTCCTCCCCGAACTGGCCGTCGTAGAGCCGCTGGATGGTATCATACACATACAGCCCCTCCTGGGCCTTGGTGGTGGACTTGATATTCCAGATAATCAGGCGCTTTTCCAGCGCCTTCGCCACGGCCTGGGCCAGCATGGTCTTGCCCGTGCCGGGCTCCCCCTTGATCAAAAGGGGCTTCTCCAGCGCGATGGCGATATTTACGCTGGCCATCAGCTCCTGGCTGGCCACATATTCCTGTGTCCCTTGGAAACTCATATATTTCTTCTCCTTTTCTCGTCCCTGCGGACGTCCCCGGAGGCAAAAGGCAGGCAATTCCCGCAGGCCCTCCGGTCCCGCAATCCGGTTCTTGAAAAACTCCTGTCAATATGTTACGATAATCCCAATGCAAAAGCAAGCAAAAACGGAAAGTTTTCCGCTTGTCCGCCGCGCCGGACAGAAAGGAAGGATTTATGAGCGACATCTTTGAACAGCCCTCCAGCCTCTCCTTCGAGGTATTCCCGCCCAAAAAGGACGGGGAATTCGAGGCAGCCTTCTCCCTGCTGGACGAGCTGGGGGAATTAAAGCCGGACTTTATCAGCGTCACCTACGGGGCCGGAGGCAGCCACTCCAAAAAGACGGCGGACATCGCCTCCTACATACAAAACCGGCTGCACATCCCCGCCCTGGCCCATCTGACCTGCGTGGGCAGCAAAAAAGAGGACATCCGCAGGGAGGCGGAGAGCCTGCGTGAGCAGGGAGTGACCCACATCCTGGCTCTGCGGGGCGACCGGCCAAAGGATATGAGCGATGAGCAGTTTGCCTCCCGGGATTTTGCCCACGCCAGCCACATGATCCGGTATCTGAAGTCCCTTCCCGGGGCCGGCCTGCAGATCGCGGGGGCCTGCTACCCGGAAAAGCACTATGAGGCGGAGAGCCTGGAGCAGGATCTGGCCCGCCTGAAGGAAAAGCAGGAGGCGGGCGCCCGGTATCTGATCAGCCAGCTGTTTTTTGACAACCGGGTCTTTTACCGCTTTCTGGACCGGGCAGCCGCCAAGGGGATTACTCTCCCCGTCAGCGCGGGTATCATGCCCATCACCACCGCCCGGCAGATCGGCACCACGGTCTCCCTCTCCGGCTCCAGCGTGCCAAAGGAGCTGACGGATCTGATCGCCCGGTACTGTGACAGCCCCCAGGACATGCGGAAGGCCGGCATCGACTACGCCGTCCGGCAGATTCTGGATCTCAAGTCCCAGGGGGTCTCCCACATCCATATTTACACCATGAACCGCCCTAAGACGGCGGCAGAAATCACGGCGGCAGTCAGAAGCTAGACTGCCGCCGCGCTGTTTTCTCTCAGAACAGAGGCCCTCAATCCTCCCAGGGCAGGTCGGACACCTCGATCTTTTTATCCCGCAGCATCAGATCCCGCAGGGCCTCCGCCGCAGGCTTGCCCTCAAAGAGCACCGCGTTCACCTGCTCGATGATGGGGAGCTGCACCTGGTACTTTTGGGCCAGGGCCATGGCGGCCTTGGCGGAGTAGACTCCCTCCACCACCATATTCACTTCCTTCATGGCTTCCTCCATGGTGCGCCCCTGGCCGATGAGGATTCCGGCCCGGCGGTTGCGGGAGTGCATGCTGGCGCAGGTCACGATCAAATCCCCGATCCCCGTCAGTCCGCAGAAGGTCTCATATTTGCCGCCCATGGCGGTGCCAAGCCGGGCAATCTCCGTGATGCCCCTGGTGATCAGGGCCGCCTTGGTGTTGTCCCCGCAGCCCAGGCCGTCCGCGATGCCCGCCGCCAGGGCCACCACGTTCTTCAGGGCGGATCCCAGCTCCATGCCCAGCACGTCGGGACTGATGTAAACCCGGAAAACCTCGTTCATAAACAGATTCTGGATATACTCCGCCACCGCCTTTTTCCTGGCCCCCGCCACGATGGTGGTGGGAAGCCCTCTGCTCACTTCCTCCGCATGGGAGGGGCCGCACAGGACCGCCGTCCGGGCCTGGGGAAGCTCCTGTTCGATCACCTGGGAGAGGGTCATGAGAGTGCTTTCCTCCACCCCCTTGGACACATTGACCACAATCTGCCCTTCCGTCACATAGGGCTTCATCTTCCGGGCAGTCTCCCGGGTGAACCGGCTGGGGACCGCCATCACCAGGGCGTCCTTATCCTCCACGGCCTCCTGTAAGTCCGTAGTAAAAAGCATATCCTCCGGGAGCTTTACCCCCGGAAGCCGGTCGGGATATTCCCTCTTTGTCCGAAGCTGTTCCACCTCGCTCGCCAGCACGGACCAAACCGTCACCTCATGTCCGTTTTTGTGCAGCAGGGCCGCCAGGGCAATCCCCCAGCTTCCCGCGCCGATGATTCCAATCCTTGCCATACTCTTCCTCCCATCCGAAGCCAAAGGCTCCTTTTTGCCTCTTTCCTTTACGCCTTCTCCTGTCCGGGCTCCTCCAGCTTGTTTTTGTGGAACAGGTAGGTCTTCCGCTCCCGTCCCTGCAGAAGCCGCCTGATGTTCTCCCTGTGCTTCCAGTAGGCCATTACGGCCAGCAGGAAGGAGAGCACATACATCTCGATCAGCCCGGCCCGGTCCATCCCCCCGAAGACTCCCAGCTGTCCGCAGACCACCATCTCCACCACAAAGCCCGCATACACCAGAAGGGATCCCAGGGAGACATAGTGGGTCAGCAGGAACGCGCCAAAGAACAGGATGACGCCCATAGGGATAAAATACGGGTGAAAGGACAGGATCAGCCCCGCGGTAGCCGCAATGCCCTTGCCCCCCTTAAAGCCCATGTAAAAGGGGAAATTGTGCCCCAGGATGGCCCCCGCCGCCCCGTACAGGCACAGCAGGTAGATCGTGTGGGGGTGGGAGGCCCCAAACAGCAGCCGCACTGTCACCACCGCCAGGATACATTTGATGCAGTCCCCCGCCAGCACGATGAGCCCCGCCTTGGTGCCCAGCACCCGCAGGGCGTTGGTGGTGCCGGAGTTGCCGCTGCCGTACTGACGGATATCGATGCCCTTGGCCCTCCCGTAAAAATAGGCTGTCTGAAACAGTCCGAACACATATCCTATGAGCAGGCAGATCACACGTTCCGTCATTGGTCCTTTTCCTTTCTCTCTCTGATGATAAACCGCAGAGGCGTACCCTTGAAGCCGAAGGTCTCCCGGATCTGGTTTTCTATATATCTGGTGTAGGAAAAATGCATCAGCTCCTTATCGTTCACAAAAATCACAAAGGTGGGGGGCTTGACGGACACCTGGGTGATATAGTAGAGCCGCAGCCGCCTCCCCTTGTCCGTGGGCGGCTGCTGCATGGCCACCGCCTGGACCATGATCTCGTTGAGCACTCCCGTGGCCACCCGCATGGCGTGATTTTCACTTACCATGTCGATGGTCTCAAAGAGCTTCTGCAGGCGCTGTCCGGTCTTGGCGGAGACAAAGAGCATCTCCGCATAGGGCATGTAGGACAGGGTGTTTCTCACCTTCTCCGTGAACCGGTAGATGGTCTTGTCGTCCTTCTCCAGGGCGTCCCACTTGTTCACCGCGATGATCACCGCCTTGCCCCGCTCATGGGCAATCCCGGCGATCTTGGCGTCCTGCTCCGTGACGCCCTCCAGGGCGTCGATCACCAGCACCACCACGTCCGCGCGCTCCACGGCGCTGACCGTGCGGATGATCATATAGCGCTCCAGTTCCTCCTTGATTTTGTTCTTGCGGCGCAGCCCCGCCGTGTCAATAAACACATAGTCCTTCCCGCCCCAGGTGATCTCCGTGTCCACCGCATCCCGGGTGGTGCCGGCCACGTCGGACACAATCAGCCGGTTTTCCCCCAGGAGCCTGTTGATAATGGAGGATTTGCCCACATTGGGCTTCCCCACGATGGCCACCCGGATACGCTCATCCTCCTTTTCCTCTTCATCCGTCTCCGGGAAATGGGATGTCACCTCTTCTAAGAGCTCTCCCAGCCCCATGCGGTTGGCCGCCGATACCGGGTGGGGATCCCCGATTCCCAGGTTGTAGAACTCGTACACATCCGCCATGTATTTCCGGAAATCATCCACCTTGTTGACCGCCAGCACCACCGGCTTGCGGGAGCGGCGCAGCATGTCCGCCACCTTGGAGTCCGCATCCTGCAACCCCTGCTTTACGTCCACCATAAACAGGATCACGTCCGCCGTGTCAATGGCAATCTGGGCCTGCTCCCGCATCTGAGAGAGAATCACGTCCCGGCTGTCCGGCTCGATCCCCCCCGTATCGATGAGGGTGAAGGCCCGCTCCAGCCAGGAGACGTCCGCATAGATCCGGTCCCTGGTGATCCCGGGGGTGTCCTTCACAATGGATATATTCTGCCCCGCCAGGGCGTTGAACAGAGTGGATTTCCCCACATTGGGGCGCCCCACAACTGCCACGATGGGCTTTCCTTTTCTACTCATTCCTTCCTCCGTTTCCAACTGCCGGGCCCCCTTCGGCCCTCTCTCCGATCAGGGCGCGCACAAAATCGCGTCCGCTTGATTTTACAATATTCACGGGCACTTGTAAAGCCTTTTCCACGTCCTCCCTGGTCACATCGTCCAAAAAGACATCCTCCCCGCTGCGCAGCACGTTCTGGGGCAGGATCAGGCGGCTTCCCAGCTCCTTCCCGGTCAGCTGCCTCACAATATCCCCCCCGGTGAGCAGGCCGGAGACCGTGATCCTCTCCCCGAAAAAGTCGTTGACAATCTCATACACATGGATCCGCAGCCCGGGAAAGCTCTCCTCCACCCGGCGGGCCATCCCTCGGATATAGGGGCCGGCCAGACATCCCGTAGCCATGGAAAGCTCTTCTCTCACCGACAAATCCGGCAGGTTCCCGGCCCGGCCCAGCTTTTCCATCTCCTCCTCAAATTCATCCAGCAGGAGCCTTAGCATGCCCACGCCGTTCTCCAGCTGCAGGTAGCCGTCATAGCGCTCCCTTGGCGGGAGCTCTTCCCCGGCCAGCAGATACCACTCGTCGCTGGCATGGATGAAATGGGTGCCGTGGGAGGCGAAAATTTCCCTCTGCCAGCGGTGGATGGCCTCAAGGACCCTCCGGGCGTCCTCCCGGGTAAAGGGCTCCAGAGGATAGAGGCCCTCCCGGTATTTGGTCAGTCCCACCGGCACCACGGATACGCTCTCCAGCAGGGGCAGGTACCGGGTCAGCTCCCGGATGGTGTATTCCAGCTCATCCCCGTCGTTGATCCCCCGGCAGAGGACGATCTGACCGTTCATGGTGACGCCGCCCCCGTAAAGCCTGTCCACCTTCTTCAGGGCCTCCCCCGCGAACCGGTTGTTGAGCATCCGGCAGCGCAGCTTTGGATTCATAGTGTGGAAGGAGATGTTGATGGGGGAAAGATGATAGCGGATGATCCTGTCTATATCGTGGTCTGACATGTTGGTCAGCGTGACGTAGTTGCCCTGCAGAAAGGAGAGGCGGGAGTCGTCGTCCTTAAAATAGAGGGTCTCCCGCATGCCCTTCGGCATCTGGTCGATAAAGCAGAAGATGCACTTGTTGTGGCAGCGGCGGTACTCGTCCATCAGGCCGTTCTCAAACTCTATGCCCAGATCCTCATCGTAATCCTTGTCTACCTCCAGGAGCCACTGCTCCCCGTCCGGTTTCTCGATCAGGACCTCAATGTAGGTATCCTGGATCAGAAACTGATAGTCAAAAATGTCCTCAATCTGTGTGCCGTCAATCTCCAGCAGCCTGTCCCCCGGCTGGATCTCCAGTTCCTCCCCGATGCTTCCGGGAAGGACTTTGCTGATGATGTGCGGATTGTCCTTTTTCATAGATGTACCTCGTTTCGCAGTTGTATCTCCCCCTCAATCATACTAGAATTTTCTTGACGTGTCACTACCGGAATGATATAAATGTATGTGTACTACCTAAAATTTCACAGGATACATAAGCTCACCCACGGAGGTCCTTCATGCCTAACTTACGAGAACTGGAAAACGCCATGCCTGTAGCCCCCCTAAAGCTGATCGCCCTTCCTTCCGCCGAGAAGATGGGACGCAGGGTCAATGATTATCTGGTAGAATTCCGCAGGAATATCCACAACGACAAGGTAAAATCCGATCCGGCCTTTCACGGCTACAAGGAGAGCAGCTACCTGGTGGAAGCGGAATGTCCCCGTTTTGGCACCGGCGAGGGGAAGGCCGTTCTTCATGAGAGCATCCGGGGCAAGGATCTCTTCATCCTGGTGGATGTCTGCAACCACAGCATCACCTACCGCATGAACGGCTACGCCAACCACATGTCCCCCGACGATCATTACCAGGATCTCAAGCGCGTGATTTCCGCCTGCAACGGCAAAGCGCACCGCATCAACGTGATTATGCCCTTCCTCTATGAGGGCCGCCAGCACAAGCGCAACGGCCGGGAATCCCTGGACTGCGCCTACGCTCTCGAGGAACTGCGCGACATGGGCGTGTCCAATTTTATCACCTTTGACGCCCACGACCCCAGAGTCCAGAACTCCACCCCCTTAAGCGGCTTTGACAACTTCACTTCCCCCTATCAGTTCATCCGGGCCCTGCTCTACGGGGAGGAGGACCTGATCGTGGACAAGGATCATCTCCTGGTGATCAGCCCGGACGAGGGCGCCCTGGACCGGGCTATCTACTTCGCCACCGTGCTGGGCGTGGACACCGGCATGTTCTACAAGCGCCGGGACTACTCCACCATCGTGAACGGCAAGAACCCCATCGTCGCCCATGAGTTTTTGGGGGACAATATAGACGGCAAGGATATCGTTATCATAGACGATATGATTTCCTCCGGCGGCAGTATGCTGGACACCGCCAGACAGCTGAAAAAGATGAACGCCAGGCGGGTGTACATCTGCTGCACCTTCGGGCTGTTTACCGAAGGTCTGGAGGCTTTCGACAGGGCCTACGAGCAGGGGTGCTTTGACAAGGTAATCACCACCAACCTGACCTACCTGCCCCCCGAGATCTTCAAGCGGCCTTACTTTTTGGAGGCGGACATGAGCAAATTCATGGCCTCCATCATCGACTTTATGAACCACGACATTTCTCTCTCCAACATCCTCGCCACCACGGACAAGATCCACCAGATCCTGGACGCCTACAACGATCGGAGAGACTTCGATATGGACTGACGCAAAGGACTAACGCAAAGCCACAGCCTGGGCTGTGGCTTTTTCTTTTCCTATGTGGCACTCTCCCCCTTCCGCTCCCCTTCGGCGGCATCAAAGGCCGGCCTTTCCGCTTCTCCCTCCGCGTCCAGATCCCGGATGGGCGGTATATACTCCTTAAAGCGCAGCACCGCCTTGAACAGGTCTCCGTCCAGATAGATGGAAAACTCTCCCCCCTGCAGCTCCGTCAGGTTCCTGGCGATGGAAAGGCCCAGCCCGCTCCCCTCCGTGGTGCGGGAGCTGTCCCCCCGGATAAAGCGCTCCGTCAGCTCCTGGGGGGAGATGTTCAGCGCGGTCTCCGAAATATTTTTCACCGAGGCCTCCACCCTCCCGCCCCGGCAGCGAATATCGATATAGACCCGCGTACCTTCCATGGCGTATTTACAGATATTGTTGAAGAGATTCTCCACCACCCGCCACATCCTGCGGCTGTCCGCGTAAATATTGGCCGGATTGCCTTCCTCAGAGACAATGGCCTGCAGCCCCCTGGCCTCCAGCTTCTCGGAGAACTCTCCCACCGACTGACGGATCAGCTCCGCCAGATTGAGCTGCCCCATCTCCAGCACAATATTGCCCGAACTGATCTTGGACGCCTCCACCAAATCGTCGGTCAGCTGCTTGAGACGCTGGCTTTTGACATCCAGCACTTCAATGTAGCCCTTGGCGGGCTGCTGGGAGATGTTTTCCCGCTTCAGCAGATCCACGTAATTGATAATGCTGGTGAGGGGCGTCTTGATATCGTGGGACACATTGGTGATCAGGTCGGCCTTCATGCGCTCATCCTTCATGCTGATGGCCACCGCATTCCGCATTCCCTCCCCCATCCGGTTCACGGCCTCCGCCAGGGTGCGGTTGTAGCCGTGAAAATTGCCGCTCTCCAGCGTATAGCCCACATCCCCCTCCCGGATCTTGGCGATACCCTCCACGATCTCATTGCGCTCGGCGCTGCGCCGGAACAAGAACACACCCACCGCCGTGTCCGTTATGACCAGGGCCGCCGCCAGCAGGATCCAGACCGCCTGATTCCTCACCCAAATCAGGAGGAAGACCGTCAGGGCCAGATTGAAGATCAGGTAAATGTTGTAGGGCAGAAGGGTGCGCAGGGCGGCGCGCTTGTTGTTCAGCACCAGCCGGGCCAGCCTGCCGCCCCCCCTGGCCACCAGACAGCTGATGCTCCCGCTCCAGAACGTCTTTTTCTGCATTCTGCGGACAAAGCTGTACCAGAGCAGGCTGAACGCAAAGCTCAGGGCAAAGCCGTAGGCCGCAATAATACCCAGCAGATACCGATCGGCCTGTACGGACTGCTGCTGGTAGTAAAAGTTAAATTCCACCCGGT
The DNA here is from genome assembly GCA_947625475.1 of uncultured Acetatifactor sp. Lineage (GTDB taxonomy): Bacteria > Bacillota > Clostridia > Lachnospirales > Lachnospiraceae > Acetatifactor. The sequence continues at coordinate 18,097 of CANQOL010000037.1, read as the reverse complement.
CCCAGATGTAGAAGTATCCCCAGAAGCCGCCGCCCACAGCGGCGGCAATCAAAAGCAGATACAGCTCCGTGGCCAGCTTGTCAAACACATTGGGCATGGCCCCCGCGGTCTCGCCCTCCGCCCCCGCGGTAATTGTCAGATAGGCCCACAGGGCCAGCCAGAGAAGGGCGCACAGAAGGATTGCGCCCAGCAGGAGCCAGATGCGGGGCACGATCTTGTTGTAAGTGGAGCTCGCCACCGCGAAGGAATCGGTTGAAATGGCATAATCCGTATCCACCCCGATCCAGATCTGGGTGCTCTCCGGGAAGGCGTACTCGTACTCCGTCACGCTCTCGAACATTTCATCCTCCCCGATTCCCACATTGCCGCGGATCCGCATACTGTCAGGAGAGTATATGACAAAGCGCCCCATGTTCTCAAAGAACTCATTTTGGGTCATATCGTCGTTCCGCACCTGGGAGGCGGGGAGATTGGAGTAGTACTGCATCCCCTCCGCCGTTTTGGTCTTGATCAGAAACCGGAGATTGGTATGGCCCTCGGAGTACACCTCGTTGCGGTTCTGATACTGGGTGTAATAATAGGCTATATTTTCAATGGTCTCGATCACATTGGCTTCCAGCTTGCTGTAGTCTGTCCAGTTGGTGCAAAGCTCCTGCAGCTTTTTGTCATCCACCGTATCATAGCGGCAGATCAGCATCTGGACGCTGATGATCGTCTCATCCCCCTGTTCCCGGACCGTGACGGATTTCCCGGCCTTTCCCATCTCGCTCACCACCCGGTCAAACTCTGCCAGGGCAGCCGCCGGCTCCTTGGAGGGCTCTTCCCCGAAATCCGTCTGCAGATCAGCCCCCTCCCCCGGGTCCGTCTGAACCGGGGCGGGCGTCTCCCGGACAAAATATTCCAGGAAATCCTCCCTGCTCTCAAAGTGGATTTCCTCCCGGGTCGTCCCGAACCTGCCCCACTTGATCAGATCGTCCAGCGCAAACACAGCGGTCACAGGGCAGTCGCTCTTGACTGTCTTCCGGTTTACAAACTGGGTCACATCTATATGCTTGTGGGCGTCAAACTCCCCCTCCGTCTCCAGCTGGCCCTTGATGACAGAGAGGCGGATGATATCGCTCATGGCGTTTCGGAACATCTCCCCGAAGATCTCCGAATCCTCGAACTGTTCCGCCGAATCAAAGGGATTGATGGCATACTCGATCCGGTCACCGTACATATTCTCCACCAGGATGTGGGAATTGAGCACGATAGTGCCCAGCAGCAGGGCGATCCCCACCGCCGTCAGATGCTGGAACATTCCCAGCAGGATCCGTTTCACTACCCCTCCGATCATGCCTCTCTCCTTGTCTCGCGTCATCTACTGCTTGTCCACCTTGTAGCCCACCCCCCAGACCACCTTCAGATACCTTGGCTCCTTGGGGTTGATCTCGATCTTCTCCCGGATGTGCCGGATGTGGACCGCCACCGTGTTGTCGGCCCCGATGGCGTCCTCGTTCCAGATATTCTCATAGATCTGGTTGATGGAAAACACCTTCCCCTGATTCTTCACCAAAAGAAGCAGGATGTTGTACTCGATGGGGGTCAGCTTCACCGGCTCCCCGTCCACGCTGACCTCCTTGGTGTCGTCGTTCATCACAAGGCCCCCCACCTGATAGATTCCCTTGCTTTCCTCATTCAGGCTTCCCAGGGAGGTGTAGCGGCGCAGGTTTGATTTCACCCGGGCCATCAGCTCCAGAGGGTTGAAGGGCTTTGTCACATAGTCGTCCGCCCCGATGTTCAGCCCCAGGATCTTGTCCGCGTCCTCGGACTTGGCGGAGAGGATGATGATGGGAATACTGCTGTGCTCCCGGATCTTCAGCGTGGCGCGGATGCCGTCCAGCTTGGGCATCATAACATCCATAATCAGCAGATGGATATCCTCCCGCTCCAGGATTTCCATGGCCTGCTCCCCGTCGTAAGCCCGGAACACCCCATAGCCCTCCTGCCTCAGATAGATATCAATCGCTTCCACGATTTCCTTATCGTCGTCGCACACCAGTATATTGATCATCCCCGTCCTCCGTTCCAAAGGCGGCAGCCGGCGGCCGCCGCTTTTCTCTTTTCCTCATTAAACCAGAAATTTTTTAAGATCTGCCTATCCATTTTATTAGTTTTTTCTTAACATCAGGAAAGCCCCCAGGGCGCCTCTCCTGCCCCCGCTGGCCCTGTGGGAAAACAGATATTCCGGATTACAGCAGGTGCACAGATCCGTAACCTCGATCCGCTCCAGGGGAATCCCTGCTCCCGCCAGGATCAGAAGGTTTGCCAGCCACAGGTCCAGCTGGTATTTCCCCTCCCTCCTGCCGGGCAGGATCACCTGGGGAAGACCGGAGAGGCCGGAGCGGTAAAAGCCGCCCAGCCGGATCTGCTCCAGGAGCCTCTCCCGGCCCGGGATCCTCTCCATGGCCTCCGCGAATGCCTGGGCCACCTCATCCCCCACCTCATAGCAGTCCCGGCAGATGGAGGGCCCTATGGCGGCCCGCAGATCCTCCGGCCGGCTCCCGAATTCCGCTGCCATGCGCTCCGTCATCCGGGCCCCCATGCCCGCCGCGGTGCCGCGCCAGCCGGAGTGGGCCAGCCCGATGGCCCGGCGGACGGGATCCACAAAATACAGGGGCACACAGTCCGCAAAAAAGCAGGCCAGGGCAAGGCCCGGCTGGTCCGTTACCAGCCCGTCCACGTCCGTATAGTCCCGCGGCCGCAGGATGCCCTTCCCCCCGTCCTCCCGGTAAACCCGGCGGATGTTGGCGGTATGGGTCTGATGGGTACATACCATATCCTCCGGCGTGATCCCAAGGGCCTCCCCCACTCTGCGGTAGTTTTCCAGCACGCGCTCCTGCTCATCCCCCCTGTTGAAGGCGAGATTCAGGCTGGCGTATTCTCCCCGGCTGGTCCCCCCAAGACGGGTGGTAAACAGGGCCGCCTCCCCGGTGCCCGCAAGGCCCGGAAAATACAGATATTCCAGCTCTTCCCCTGCGCTCAGGGCACAGCTGCGGCGAACCGGCGTCTCCCGCCGGCCCTTTGCCCGGATCAATGTATACATGGTTCCTCCATATCATCCATATCGGTGCGGGAAGGCGTTTTGGATCCAGCGGATCCCGTCCCGGTCTATGGCCACCACATCGTAGCGCACCGGCGTATCCAGCGGGACGGCCCTGACGCACCGATAGTGATCCGCCACCCTGCAGATCTGCCTCTGCTTTCCGATGCCTACCGCTTCCTCCGGGCTCCCGCCGCCGCTCCCCCTTCTGTATTTTACTTCAAAAAACACCAGATATTCCCCCCAGCGTCCGATCAGATCGATCTCACCCCGCCGGGTCCTGTAATTGCGCTCCAGCAGACGCACGCCCCGGCGGCGCAGATACTCCGCCGCCAGGCTTTCGCCTGCCGTTCCCAGCTCTCTGAGATTAGGCTTTTCCGCTTTAGAACGTTCCAAAATGCCCTCCCGGGCCTTCTCCCTCTCCCGGGCTCCCCGGCGCTTCTCCCCTCGCCGGAGCCGGGATCCGCCTTATGAGAGCTTTTCCTCCGGCTTCACAAAATGGCTGATAAAGCTCCTGCGGTGAATGGGCGTGGGCCCGTACTTTTTCAGAGCCTCAATGTGGCCCGCGCTCCCGTATCCCTTGTTGTCCCCGAACCCGTACTGGGGATACACCTTGTCGTATGCCTCCATGAGCCGGTCCCTGGTCACCTTGGCCACAATGCTGGCGGCCCCGATGGAAATGCTCTTGGCGTCTCCCTTGATGATGGGGACCTGAGTCATGGGAAGCCCCGGGATCCTTACCGCATCGTTCAGCAGAAGATCCGGCTGAACCCTCAGAGAGCGCACCGCCTCCCGCATGGCCTCATAGGTCGCCTGAAGGATGTTGATCTGATCGATGCGCTCCGGGGTGGCATACCCGACGCCCCAGGCAAGGGCCTCCCTTGTGATAACCTGGTAGAGTTCCTCCCTCTTCTTCGCGCTAAGCTGCTTGGAGTCGTTCACGTACAGGATATCGCAGTCCTTCGGCAGAATCACCGCCCCCGCCACCACCGGCCCCGCCAGGGGGCCTCTGCCCGCCTCGTCGATGCCGCAGATATACCGGTAGTCCCCGTACTTTTCCTCGTACTTCCAAAGCTCTCGGATCCGCTCCCTCTCCCGGCCCAGGGCCTCCAGGCGCCTTTTTGCCGCCTCCACACAGGCCCGCACGCCGCTTCTCTCATCCCCCTCAAACTGAAGGATCTTCTCCGGCAGCTCCCGCTCCCCGGCCTGCCGCAGGATTTCTCTGATCTCGCTGACACTCTCCCCCATGGAAACTCTCCTTTTATTGGTGCTTTAGGATACCGAAGCTGTCAAGGGGCCAGAAACGCAGAAAGGCCCTGCCCACAATATCCTTTCTCTTGATGTTCCCCACGATCTGGGTCCGGCTGTCCTTGCTGTTGTTCCGGTTATCCCCCATCACAAAATACTCGTCCTCCCCCAGGGTGACGGGTTCAATGGCACGCCCCACCTTATCGGGCAGGATCACCTCTCTGCCATAGTTTTCCTCCAGCACTTCCCCGTTGATATAAATATTGCCCTCCAGATCAATCTGCACCGTCTCCCCGGGCAGACCTATGATCCTCTTGATATAATAGGTGTTTTTCTCATATTGAAAGGGAAACACGATGATGTCAAACCGCTCCGGATCCCTGAACCGGTATGTGATCTTATCCACGATCAGGTTGTCCCCGTCCTGGAGAGTGGGCACCATGCTCTCCCCGTTCACCGTGGTCCGCTGTCCCACAAACAGGATCAGGAGCAGGGTCCCGCCCATCACACATGCAAAATAAAGGATCGTGCCGGCCCACTCCCTCAGCTTTGACTTTTCCGTTTCCAATGCCTCTTCCGTCTGCGTTTCCTCCTGCCTCTGCCGCATCTCACATAACCTCCCTGTGTTCATTCTCCGGCCTCTCCAAGGTCATCCTGCCGAGCTTCCCGCTTCGGAAGTCCTCCGTCAGGGCCGCCGCCGCCCTGGGCAGATCCGGCTCCCCTCCCCGGCCCAGCACACATCTGGCCATGGCGATCCCGGCAAGGAGCTCATGCCCCTTAGCTTCCCCGGTCAGTCCGTAACGCTTCTCCACGCTTCCCGGATAAAGGCGTGACAGCTCCCCCGCCAAATCCAGGGCCAGTTCCTCCGCCGACAGGATTTCATCATTCATGGATCCGATCAGGGCAAGCCGCATCCCCACAGTCTGATCCTCAAACTTCGGCCACAGGATGCCGGGCGTATCCAAAAGCTCCAGAGTCCTTCCCACCCGGATCCACTGCTTTCCCTTTGTGACCCCCGGCTTGTTCCCGGTCCTGGTACAGGCCCGCCCGGCCAGCGCATTGATCAAAGTGGACTTCCCCACATTGGGGATGCCGGCCACCATGGCGCGGATGGGACGGTTTACGATCCCGCGGCGTCTGTCCCGCTCCAGCTTTTCCCGGCACACTGTCTGCGCCAGATTTTCTATGGCCTTCACTCCCGCTCCCGACCTTGCGTCGACCAGAAGAGCGGCCGCTCCCTGCTCCGAAAAATACCGGACCCACTGCTGATTGGCGCCGGGATCCGCCAGGTCCGACTTGTTCAGCAGCACCAGCCGGTACTTGCCGGCCGCCAGCCTGTCAATATCCGGGTTGCGGCTGCTGAAGGGAATCCGGGCGTCCAGCAGCTCGATCACCAGATCGATCAGCTTTATATCCTCCTGCATCATGCGGACCGCTTTTGTCATATGTCCGGGATACCACTGATAATTCATCTCCATCCCCCTCGCGCTCTAGCGGATAAAGCCCATATCCGCTCCCAGGCGGAACCATGCCTTGCCCACAATGTCCTCCTCCTTCACGGGGCCGATGTTGGCAGAACGGCTGTCCTCGCTGTTGTTGGGGTCGTCCCCCATACAAAAATATTCCCCCAGCTCCAGCACCAGCTCATTTTCCGCAATTCCCGCCTCCAGCACTCTGTGCGTCACATAGGGGCTCAGCTCCCCGTTTACATAACAGTTCCCCTGGCGGATCTGGATCCGGTCCCCGGGCACCCCTATGACCCTTTTGACATAGTAGTGGGAGTTCTCATTGCCGTTTGGCAGAAAGACCAGCACATCCCCCGCCCTGGGGTCAGTGAAGGTGTACAGAAACCGGTCCACAAAGATCTGCTGGCCGTTGTACAGGGCGGGCTCCATGGACACGCCCACCACATTGATGCTCATCCCGAAAAAATAAACCATCACCGCCGCCACAAACACGGCCGCCGCCATACAGAAAAGCGTGCTGAATATATCCCGGATCAGAGATCTGTTGATCTTCTTCTTTTTTTTGTAAAAACTCAGTCCTTTGGTCCTGGGCATGAAAAGCTCCCCTTATCAGAAAAGGACAACTACCAAAGTAATTGTCCCCTCCAAGCCTGTCACTATTTTACCAGCTCTTTCACCTTGGCCTTCTTGCCTACCCGGTCTCTGAGGTAATTCAGCTTAGCACGTCTTACCTTACCCTTTCTGACTACCTCCACCTTCTCCACATTGGGAGAGTGCACGGGCCAGGTCTTCTCAACGCCGATTCCGCCGGAGGATTTCCGCACGGTAAAGGTCTCTCTGCTGCTTCCGCCCTGTCTCTTGAGCACCACGCCCTCGAATACCTGGATTCTCTCGCGGTTGCCCTCCTTGATCTTGCCGTAGACCTTGACGGTATCGCCCACCTCAAACTCATCCACCGCAGCCTTCAGCTGTTCCGCCTCGATTTCTCTGATAATGTCACTCATAGTGAACCTCCTTCATAAACTAGATGTTCTTAATACATACCGTAACAGAGGACCATCGCATTTTGACAACGCATTGATTCTACCACACAAATGAGATGATTGCAAGTACTTTTTATCCCGTTTATGAGCAAAGAGAGCTGCGCAGCAGCGGAAAGCGCGTCAGCGCGGCTTTGCAGCCAAACTTGTTTGGCAAGGGCGCGGCTGAACGTCCCCAGCCCCAAATCATCCGTCCATCCCTCTACTGTCCTCCACCCACCAAACACTCCCTTCCGCCAAATACAGCCCCAGCCTCTCCTGCAGCCGGATCGAGCCCAGGTTCCCCGCCTCAATCTGCCCATAAGGCGTCTCTCCCCGCTCCAGCAGCCGGTTGATCAGCCAGGCCTCCAGGGAGGCCCCGATCCCCCGCCTCCGGCAGTCCTCATCCACCCAGAGCATCCCCATACTCCCCTCTTCATGCAGCCCGATAAACCCTGCCAGCCTCCCCTCCAAAAACGCTCCAAAAACCCCCCCCTTCGCCAGCCTCTCCCGCAGATACCTCTCCCCTGCCAGAGAATACCTTTTCTGCAGCTCCCCCAGCCACTCTTCCCCCAGAACCCTGATATCCCTATGCCGCACCGGCAGAGGCTCCCTTCGGGTATAACAGGCCTGCACACACTCCATAAGGACCTGCCCTCCCCATCTTTGAACCAGCACTTCCTTTACAAAGGGGGAAGGCGAACAAAGCTCCCAGCCCCGCGCCGGCCCGGAGGCTCCGAACCCGCTCTCCAACATCCGCTCCGCTTCCTCCAGGGAGCCCGCATCCGCCATGTACAGCTTCCCCGGCCCGGCGAGCAGCACATTTTCCCCTTCCGCATAAAGGACCTCCCCCAGGCCCCGCTCCAGCAGCTCCATCATATGGATATTCCGCCTTTTCCTCCGGGAAAGGCGCCCAACCACCTGCCGCTTCTGCAGATACCGGTCATAGAGATCCGGCCGCAGCTGCCCGGTGAGCTTCTCCGACTCTGCCAGCCGCCAGGCCCGGATTTTCCTGTGATCCCCGGTCAGCAGCACCTGGGGCACCCCCTTCCCGTGCCACACCTCCGGCCGGGAATACTGGGGATATTCCAGCAAATCCCTGTGAAAGGACTCCGTCTGGGCGGACTCATCGTTCCCCAAAACCCCCGGCACCAGCCGGGAGACGGCGTCAATCATCACCATGGCGGCCAGCTCCCCGCCGGTGAGCACATAGTCCCCGATGGAGACCCGGTCCGTGACAACCTCATCCAGCACCCGCTCATCGATCCCCTCATAGTGGCCGCAGAGAAAAATCAACTCCTCCTCCCCAGCCAGCTCCCGGGCCATGGCCTGGGTGAAGGGCCTGCCCTGGGGCGTCAAGTACACAGTGCGCACCGGCCCCTGGGGAAAGGCCTCCCCGCCCCGCCGTCCCCGGATTTCCTCCAGCACCGCCCGGTGGGCGTCAAAGACGGGCTGGGCCTGCATGAGCATCCCCGCCCCGCCCCCGTAGGGGTAATCGTCCACCTTCCTGTGCTTATCGGCGGTATAATCCCGGATATTGACCGTATGGAACCGCAGCAGCCCCTTCTCCCGGGCCCTGCCCAAAATACTGGTATTCAGCCCGTTTTCCACCATCTCCGGGAAAAGGGTCAGCACATGAAACGTCGTCATTTCTCCAGCAGCCCCTCCAGCACATGCACCTTCATAAAGCCCTGCTTCACATCCACAAAAAGAATGCACTCCCGGATGGCCGGCAGCAAAAGCTCCCCGCCCTCCGCCAGCCGGATCTGATACACATCGTTTGCCCCGGTCTGAAGCACATCCTCCAAAATCCCAAGCTCCCTCTCCTGCTCGTCCAGCACCCGCAGGCCCATCAGATCCGCGATAAAATACTCGTCCCGGCCAAGGTCCACCGCGTCCTTTCTGGCCACATAGAGGCTCTTCTGCCGCAGCCTGGCCGCCGCCTCCGGGGTGTCGATCCCCCCCAGCTTGGCGATGACCATATTTTTAAAAAACTTGACGCCCTCCAGCTCCAGGGGACGCCTCTCATCCCCCACCAGCACCTGCCGGAGCCTTTTAAATCTCCCGGGATCGTCCGTGGTGGGGTAAACCTTCACCTCCCCCCGGATCCCGTGGGGAGAGGTTACAATCCCGATCTGAAAAAAATCTTCCATATCATTCCTCATTCCGGAGCGCTCCGCGCGACGGGGCGCCCTGCACCCATAAATCTGAAAACAGGGCGGAAACATACCTGCGCATGTCCCGCCCCGAAGACAGTCCATCATTGTCCCGGATCTGCCGATCCTGAGATCACATGATCTCCACATCCACAATCTTATTCTCTTTGGAAGATGCTGCCTTTACCACAGAGCGGATTGCCTTGGCGATCCTGCCCTGCTTTCCGATCACCTTGCCCATATCGGATGCGGCCACGTGAAGCTCCACTGTCAAATTCCTGCCTTCCGTCTTCTCTGTGACAACCACCTCATCCGGGTGGTCCACAAGTGCCTTCGCGATCACTTCAACCAGTTCCTTCATTTCAATCCCCATTCCGGAGCGCTTTGCGCGACGGGGCGAGGAGAAATTCGCGAATGCGATTTCTCATCTGCCATCAGTAGAATTTGTGGCGCTCCGGCACAAATTCTCATGTGAAAAATCAGCACATCAGTGTGATTTTTCAATCTAATCCACCTCCAATTGCAAGCGCCGGCGTTTACTTCTCGATCCCCGCAGCCTTGAACAGCTTGCCCACCGCCTCTGTGGGCTGTGCGCCGGTTGCCAGCCACTTCTTCGCAGCCTCCTCGTTGATCTTAAAGGTGCTGGGGTCGGTGGAAGGATCGTAGGTGCCGATCTCCTCGATGAATCTGCCGTCTCTGGGAGAACGGGAATCTGCCACGATGATTCTATAGAAAGGCGCCTTCTTCTGTCCCATTCTTCTCAATCTGATTTTTACTGCCATTTTTTTACCCTCCATTGTTTATAAATGTGAAATTGTATGATAAGGGAACCGGCCCGGCCGTCCCGTATCCTCTCCTAAAAGGGGAACTTCCCCCTGCCCATGCCCGGCAGCCCTCCGAACATGCCTCTGCCCCTTTTGCCGCCGCCAAACTGCTTCATCAGCTTCTGGCTCTGCTCAAACTGCTTGACCAGGCGGTTCACCTGGCTGATATCCACCCCTGCCCCCTTGGCAATCCGGAACTTGCGCTTGGGGTTTAAGAGCTTGGGATTGCGCCGCTCCTGGGGCGTCATGGACAGGATGATGGCCTCGATATGGGCCAGCTGCTTTTCGTCGATCTGGGACTCCAGCTGTGCGGCTCCGGCTCCCAGCCCGGGCAGCATACTTAAGAGACTGCCCAGCCCGCCCATCTTCCGCATCTGCTTCATGCTCTCCAGGTAGTCCTCGAAATCGAACTTGCCCTTCTTCATACGGCCGGCCATCTCCCGGCCCTTCTCCTCGTCCAGATCCAGATTGGCCTGGGCCTTTTCGATCAGGGAGAGCACATCCCCCATGCCCAGGATCCGGCTGGCCATGCGGTCGGGGTAAAACTGCTCCATATCCGTGAGCTTCTCCCCCATGCCCACAAAGAGGATCGGCTTGCCCGTCACCGCCTTGATGGAAAGAGCCGCGCCGCCTCTGGTGTCGCTGTCCATTTTGGTGAGCACCACCCCGTCGATGCCGATGCGCTCGTCAAATGCCTTGGCCACGTTCACCGCGTCCTGACCGGTCATGGCGTCCACCACCAGAAGGACCTGGTGCACCGTCACAGCGGACCGGATCTCCTCCAGCTCCGCCATCATGGCCTCGTCCACGGCAAGCCGGCCGGCGGTATCCAAAATCACCACATTGTGGCCGTTTTTCTCCGCGTAGGCCACTGCCTCTTTTGCAATCTCCGCAGGCTTACGGTCCGTTCCCAGGGAAAAGACCTCCACCTCCTGCCTGGCGCCGTTGATCTTGAGCTGTTCCACAGCGGCCGGCCGGTACACGTCGCAGGCCGCCAGCAGGGATTTCTTGCCCTTGCGCTTTAGGTTGCCTGCGATCTTGGCGGTGGCTGTAGTCTTGCCGGCGCCCTGAAGGCCCGCCATCATGATCACCGTAACCGCCTTGCCGGGCTGAAAGGCCAGCTCCGTGGTCTCGGAGCCCATGAGGGCGATCAGTTCCTCATGGACGATCTTGATCACCATCTGGCCGGGATTGAGTCCGTTCATCACGTCCTGTCCCACGGCCCGCTCCTCCACAGTGTTCACAAACTGCTTGACCACCTTGAAGTTTACATCCGCCTCCAGGAGAGCCATCTTGACCTCCTTTAGGGCGGTCTTTACGTCCTCCTGTGTGAGGCGCCCCTTGCTTCGCAGGCTGCGGAACACATTCTGCAGTTTATCCGTTAAGCTCTCAAATGCCATGCATCCGTCCTCTGCCCTATAATTCCTCTAAAAGCTCCCGGGAAATCCGGCAAATCTCCCGAAATCTCCCGCTCTCGCTCTCCGGCCTCTCCCCTTCGGTCTCCTGAGCCAGCTCCAGGATGCGCCGCACCCTGCCCTTGGCCAGCTCAAACTTTTCCACCAGGTGGAGCTTTTCCTCATATTCCTCCAGGGCCCTGTCGCACCTGTGGATCAGATCATGGACGCCCTGACGGCTGATCCCCCGCTCCCCGGCAATCTCCCCCAGGGACAGATCGTTAAACACCGCGTCCTCATAGATATTCCTCTGATGCTCCGTCAACAGTTCCCCGTAAAAATCGTACAGAAGGGCCTGCCTTACAATCTTTTCCATACCGCCGTCCAAACCGCTTTCCGCCCGTGCCGTGCAAAACACTGTTGCTATCATACAACAGATGGGGAAGGGTGTCAAGGTTTTTTTCTTTACAGATCTGTAAAACCTGTGAAAAAAGAGGATCCCTCCCTCTTTTGCCCCGGAAGGACCCTCTTTTCCATCCCTGTTCCTTATTATTTTACCGCCGTAATATGGGGATTTACGCCCTCATACCAGTACAGGAAGCCCTCCAGGTCGATCACATCGCCGATCTGCAGCCCCTTTACCGCCTGGTACACATCCGTGGAGCTGTCGCACAGATAGGACTCCACCGTGAAGGTGTAGGTGTTTCCGTTCAGGGAAACGTTGAAGTACAGATCGTCCCCCTCCTGGCCGGAGCCGTCCCAGTTGTAGAGGAACGCCACATCGTTCCCTGACTCATCCTGGCCGGCGGCCTCCACCGTCATGCCGGTGAAGGAAACGAACTCATTCTGATGATTGATCAGCTCGTCCGTTCCCAAAAGCTCTGTCACATCCAGGGGAGCGGCCGTGTAGCTGCCGTCCAGAATCTCAAAGGTCGCGTCCGTGATCTCCACCTCCCCGGACCACTCGGACTTATAGCCGGTGACGCGGATCTTGGTGCCCACGGTCAGCTTGTCATAGTCCTCCTGGGAGCAGGCCATATTGTACAGGAAATAGGCGCCGTCCTCGCTCTGGGCGTAAACGGTAGCCTGATCCTCCCACCAGGACTGCTTGGCCTGCACATAGGTCTCCACAGTCACCTGGGTGTCCAGAGCGGCCGCCACATATTCCTCATGGGTCATCACGCCCTCGGCGGGAGCGGTGCTCTCCGAAGCGGCGCTGCTTTCCTCAGAAGCAGTGCTCTCCTCAACAGCAGTGCTCTCCTGAGTCGTGCCCTCATCCTTCGCGCCGCAGCCTCCCATCAGCACCAGGGATGCCGCCAGCAGAGATATCAGTAATCCTTTTTTCATAATAGTCCTCCTTCGTTGAACAGATATAGGATACACACCTATTATATACAAAACTTTCAGGAAATCAATGGCAAGTTTTCCGATTTTACCGATTTTCCCCCTTTTTTTGACGCCGGAGAAGCTCCCTGCGCCCTGCCAGCAGCCCCATCAGCAGCCATATGACAGCCAGGGACCCCAGCAGGGCCTTGGAGGCCAGGGGAAGCTCCCCGGAAATGGCCCCCCCGCCGGAGGGGCCCGCTCCCCCTCCCAGCTGGTCCAGCCGGTAGAGGGAGGCCGTATCCTGATAGAGCTTTTCCAAGAAGGCGTCGTCCACCCTCTGCTTCCTGCGCTCTGCCTTGGTCACATCCTCCACCAGCTGCCCCGCCGCATCCCGAAGAGAGGCGGAGCCGTTGAATACCGGCGTCACAAAGGTGTCCCCCACATGCTCCAGCAAAAGCCGGGAGGCCTTGATCTTTACATCGTAATGGAGCCCGTCGTCCTCCCCGCCCCGGGAAAGATAGTCCTGATATTCCGGGTTTTGCTGGGCCTTGGAGGTCACCGGCACATACCCCTCCGTCTGGGCGTAGGCGATCTGCACCTGGTCCGTCAGAAGATATTGGGCAAAGAGCCAGGAGGCCAGCACCTCCTGGGGATCCGGTTTGTTGAAAATACAGACGGAGGGGCCCTGGGAAATCATCCGGGGATGCTCCGGGTCAAACTGTGGGATGGGCATCACTGCCGTCTCAAAGTCCACCAGCTTGTCCGGGCTGATGTCCACCAGGGGAGCCCTGCTCCCCATCCAGGTGGCCCCCGCCGTGGAGTCGATGGCAAAGATACACTGGCCCGCGTTCAGGAAATTGGCCGGATAGCTGGAGATCTTGAAGGTGGAGAAGGCACCGCTCTGTGCATGGGCCGCCACCGTCTTAAGAATCTGGGCGGTGGTATCGTTGAAGAGCCCGATCTGCCCGTCCTCTGTGGAATAGTCCGCCCCCATCTGGCGCAGCATCTGGATCATCATATTGTCGGTGGATTTGTAGATAAAAGGAATCAGCACATTCTGGCCGTTCACCGCGAAATTGCCCGCCTCATCCCTCGCAAGGGCCGCCTCCGACACCTCCCAGACAAAATCCCAGGTCAGCTCATCCGGCAGGGTATAGCCCAGCTTCTCCACATAGGTCTTATTGATGTAGCATGCCTCCGTAGAGCGCATATAGGGAATGGCGTAGTGCTGTCCCAAAATGGCGCATTCCTCCAGAAACTGGGGGATAATCTCCCCCTGGGCCGGCGAATCAAAGCGCACCTGGCTGCCCCCCAGGCCGTACTTTTCGTCGGCAAAGAGCCCGTCCAGGGGCACCACGCTGCTCTCCCCCGTCAGATAGGTGGCAATATGGTCCGGATAGGTGATGCACACATTGGGTGTGGTGTCCGTGGACAGATTGGTGATCACATCGTTGTAAATCTTGCCGTAATCCGTGTACAGGCGCAGATTGACGGTGATATTGGGGTAAAGCTCCTGAAAATCCGAGATGGCAGTCTCATAGATCTGGGTCTGGGTCTTGTTGGTATCGTTCTTGGCCCAGAAGGTGATCTCATACTCCCGGGAGGTATCGAATTCCTCCGAGATTTCAAAGGCCTGCCTGGCTCTGGCCCCGTGGCAGCCCGTCAGAGCGGCCGCCGCCAGCAGGGCCAGGGCCAGCGCCGCCCCTCTCCTTCCCGCTCCGGTTCTCATCCTTTGGTCCCTCCTCTTGACACGCCGGCCATGATGGAGCGCCGGAAAATCAAAAACAAAATGATCAGGGGCACGGAGATGACCACCACCGCAGCCATCATGGCGGGGATATTTTCCCGTCCGAAGCCGTTCTCCCGGATTTCCTGGATCCCGTTGGAGACCAGAAAATAGTTGGGGTCGTCCGTGGCCAGCCTGGGCCACACATAGGAGTTCCAGCACTCGATAGCCTTGAGGATGGTGACGGTGACCACAGTGGGCCTGCAGATGGGGATCATCACCTTAAACAGGTATTTCAGATCGGAGGTGCCGTCCACCTTGGCCGCGTAGTAGAGCTGATCCGGCACCTGCTCAAAATTCTCCTTCAGCAGATAGATATAAAAGACGGATGTGACGGAGGGCAGGATCAGTCCCAGAAAGGTATTCCGCAGATCCAGGTTCGTAACCGTCACATAGTTGGTGATGACCACCAGCTCGGTGGGAATCATCATCAGGGACAAAAACAGCAGGAACACCGCATTTTTCCCTCTAAATTCCAGCCTGGCAAAGGCATAGGCCGCCAAAACCGTCACCAGCAGCATCAGCGCCGTGGTACATACCGTAAAAATCAGGGTATTGGCAAAATATCTGGCCAGGGCCACCCCGGTGAAAGCCTCCCTGTAATTTTCCAGGGTGGGCGAGAGGGTGAAGAGCTTCGGGATATACTCCGAGTTGTAGGCCCCGTAGCTTTTCACGGAGGTGAGCACCATCCAGTAAAAGGGAAACAGCACCATCAGGGCCCAGAAGGCCAGAAGCACATATACGGCGGTCTTTCCCAGGGCTCTCCGGGCCCGGTCCGCCCGGCGCCCCTTCCCATACTCAGTCTGCATTTCCATAGTAATCTCCATTCCGAGTGATTTTCACTAATTCCTCTTTCCGCTGACCAGCAGGTTGAGGCAGGTGACGGTCAGCACAATCCAAAACAGCAGAACGGCCGCCGCCGAAGCGTAGGAAGGATAACCGCCGCTGTTGCCGTACAGCATGTCATATACATAGCCCACAATGGTGTTCATCCCCGCCGCATTCAGGTTGGTGCCAAAGAGGGCCACCGCGTCGCTGTATGCCTTGAAGGCCCCGATAAAACCCGTGATAACCAGGTAGACCAGAGTGGGCGAGATCATGGGCAGGGTGATACGGGCAAAGATCCGCAGGGAGGAAGTCCCGTCCACCCTGGCGGCATTGTAGTACTCCTGATTCACGCTGGCCAAAGCGCTGGTGAGAATCAGGATCTTGAAGGGCATCACAATCCAGACGGTGTACAGGCACAGCACAAACATCTTGGCCCAGTAGGGCCCGTCCATGAAATCCACGGCGCCGATCCCAAACCAGCCCAGGATCTGATTGATAAAGCCGTCTGTGTAGGCCGTCTTTTTGAACAGAATCATAAAGACCAGCCCCACCGCCAGGGTGTTGGTCACATAGGGCAGGAAATAGACCGTCTGAAAGAGCTGCCGAAGAGCCTTGACAGAACTCAGCCCCAGGGAGATCAAAAGGGCCAGCCCCGTGGAGAGGGGCACCGTAATGATCACCAGAAGGAAAGTGTTCTTCAGGGCCTGCAGGAAATAGGGATCCCGCAGCACATAGGAATAGTTGTAGAGGCCCACCCCCTGATAGGTCTGAGAGGCGAAATTATAGCCCTCCTCAAAGGAGTAGACAAACACATCGATCAGCGGATATACCAGGAATACCCCCAGGAACAGGATCGCCGGCAAAAGGTAGAGCCAGCTTTTTGGGTTGTTCTTTTCCATCTCGTCCCTCCTTACAGGATCCTCTCGCCGTCATCCGGACGAAACAGGAAGGTTTTTCCGGGTTTCAGGTCAAAGCGCACCTTCTCCCCGCCGATCTGGGCCAGGTTCTCCGCGCTGATAATGGCCCGCAGGGTCTCCCCCTCCAGGGCAGGATGGGTACAGACCACGCTGATATCCCGTCCCATAACCTCCACCGCCTTCAGGGCGCAGGTAAAAGCACCCCCCTGGCACAGGGTAAAGCCCTCCGGCCGGATCCCGGCCAGCACCTCTCCCTCCGGCACGCCGGGGGCCTCCCTCACGGCTTCCTCCCCGATATAGAGCCGCTCCCCCTTCACGGTTCCCCGCAGCACATTGATGGGGGGCGTCCCCAGGAATTTCGCTACAAAAAGGCTGGCAGGCTCATCGTACACCTCCTGGGGCCTGCCCATCTGCTGCACCGCCCCCTCCTTCATGACGATGATCCGGTCGGAAATGCTCATGGCTTCCTCCTGATCGTGGGTCACAAAGACCGTGGTCAGGCCGGTCTCCCGCTGGATCCGGCGGATTTCCTCCCTGGTCTGCAGCCGGAGCCGGGCGTCCAGGTTGGAGAGGGGCTCGTCCATCAAAAGGATCCGGGGCATCTTGACCAAAGCCCTGGCGATGGCCACCCTCTGCTGCTGTCCGCCGGAGAGCTCCCCCGGCCTGCGGTCCATCAGTTCCCCAATCTGCACAAGATCCGCCGCTTCCTCCGCCTTCCTCAGCATCTCGGCCTTGGAGGGGCGCTCCGCCCCCTTTAGGTTCTGAAGGGGAAACAGAATATTCTGCCGCACGGTCAGATGGGGATACAGGGCATAGTTCTGAAACACCATCCCCACGCCTCTTTTCTCCGCCGGCAGATCCGTCACATCCTCCTCCCCGAAAAAGATCCGGCCGCCGGTGGGCTTAAGCAGGCCGCACAGCAGATTCAATGTGGTGCTCTTCCCGCAGCCGGAGGGCCCCAAGAGACTGACAAGCTCGCCGTCGGGGATTTCAAAATTCAGATTTTTGGCCGCCGTCACCTCACCGCCGGACTTTTTGTTCCGGGCCGGAAAGATCTTGGTCAGCTCCTGCAGCACAACTTTCATGGGCTTTTGCTTCCTTTCTGGTATATGTGGTTCTGGTAAAGCGGATTTCGTCTCCCCCGCTCTCTCCAGCCGTCACGTCAAAATCCGTCTCCGCAAACTCCGGGAAAAACACATCCCCGTCCTCCACGGTCAGATCCACCTCGGTTATATACATCACATCCACGTAAGGGATAGCCTCCCGGTACAGGCCGTAGCCTCCCGCAATATAGATATCAGGCCCCTTGGCCAGAGCCAGGGCCTCCTGAAGGGAGGCGGCGGTGACCAGATTCTCCCCCTCAAATTTCTTCGTCCGGGAAACCACAATATTCTGGCGGTTTGGCAGGGAATGCCCGATTTCCTCATAGGATTTCCGCCCCATAATCACCGTATTCCCGGTGGTAAGCTCCCGGAAGAGCTTTTGCTCCCCCTTGATCCTCCAGGGGATCCTGCCGTCCTTTCCGATCACATTATTTTTTGACCTGGCTGCAATCAATCCGATCAATCCCTCATCCTCCCGTCCGCTGTGGAAAAACTTTCCAGATAAATTATTTCTATATAAAGAAAAGGAAAAGACACCCTCCAGATGCTTTTCCTTTTCCATTTCCTGATGGAGCATACGGGATTCGAACCCGTGACCTCCACACTGCCAGTGTGGCACGCTCCCAACTGCGCTAATGCCCCGAAGGATGAACCAGCAAGCGCTCTGCCCAAGCCGCGCCCAAAGGTTCGATGGAAACAAAGGGGCTCGAACCCTTGGCCTCCCGCTAGTCAGGCGAGCGCTCATCCCAGCTGAGCTATGTTTCCACAACAACAAGACAATTATACCACAAACTTTCAGAAATACAACAGGAAATTTAAATTTTTTTCATACCGGGCCACTGCGTTTATTCATGCAGTTGTTTTCAATGGATATCTCCTCGTATAATAAGCCTATACCCCAGATAAACAGGGTCTGGGCTTATTCTTTTTTATGGTATAGAGGAATCA
>CANQOL010000036.1 GCA_947625475.1 uncultured Acetatifactor sp. | reverse complement strand
GCTTCACTGAACGTTCCTTCTGAATAATTCTTCTCAAGAATTTTCAGGGTTGCATTACTGTTTATTTGTCAAGGTCCGATGCCTTCCCTCACGGGAATGCTGCCTTCCTTTACAGGAATGCTGCCTTCTGCTAACGCAGAACACGGCTTTTCCTCCCGGTCCGGCCTGCTGTTGTCTTTCGCGACAGCTTTATTAGATTATCACAGTCGCTTTGCTTTGTCAACAACTTTTTTTTATTCATTTCTCACTATGGAAGACTCCCCATTTAGCAGCAAGTAAATACGTATTGGAGGCGGCGCGCCCCCTCCAAACATCAAGCACAATAAAGACAGCGAAGTTGGCAGCTCAAGGACAAACCAAGTGATCTGTTTATAGACTTTCCAGGAGATCAGCAACATCTGATGTTAACGGGTAAATGTGCAAGCGGCCGCTTTGATACGGCCAGCCTGCATGATTTCTTATTGGATCGATACATTCAGTTGAAAATAGGATGTATGTGGCCCCGGTTCCGGCCCCACATACAGACCTAAAGCATCACAAATCCAATACGTTCCGTCAACCTCCACCAAAAATAGGATGTATGTATGGCCCCGGTTCCGGCCCCACATACAGACCTAAAGCATCACAAATCCAATACGTTCCGTCAACCTCCACCCGGCACCACTGATGCTTCCATTGGTTTTCGTTTACATGTTCATAAGGGATTCCCAACATGTTAAGACACAATCCCGTTGTTCTCGTACACCCGGCACACGATGCGACACCCAGAATCAAATACCCGTACGGATCGTTGTAGTGCGCCGCCTCGGTTGAATACAATACCTGCCCGCTGTCAAACATGCTGCGGAGCGACGATTCAATCCCTGACAATTGCTCTTCCCTGCTCAGCCCGATGAGAGGCGTTACGATTGAAACCGCAGCGTCATAAGCGGCCTGAAACTCTTCATCGGTGCATCGTTTTTTCAAGCTTTTTTTATTGGCAAGATCATTGATCGCAACTAAGCCGACCGAGGTTTCCGGCTGTGTGACTTCCGGCGTTACCGCCTCCGTCTGTGCAGCTTCTGACACTTCCTGCGGCTTTGTGGTCTCCGCTATATCAGGAATCGGTTTTTCTGTTTCCAGATATCTGACGCTTGCGATATAATGTTCAAACAGGGCCACCGGATCCTCCCCGATCGTCTCCTGCAGATCCGCATGCCGGCTCAGGTAGTCCTTCGCGTCAAAGCCGTTCTCCGACCCCTTGCGCCCCTCCAAAATCCCATGCTCCAGAAAATGCTCATAGTAGGCGCTCCAGTCGTCCCCATAGGTTTCCTCCAGATCTCCGTAGTGCTCCCTGTAATACCGCACATCAAAGTATGGGCAGGCATTTCGCCCCTCCTGCATGCCGTGTTCCTGGTAATGCTTCCACAGGGCATCCGCGTCGTGGCCGTAGGCGCTCTCCACGTCCGCGTAGGTATCCGCATAGTACTCCGGATCAAAAAGATCCTTCAGCTCTGCGGCGGATGCCCCCAGCGTACCGGACAGCGCCAGTATCCCCGCTCCCAAGAGGGCAGGCAGCCTTTTCCAGTTTCTCTTTCTCATGTCCTTTTCCTCCTTCTGAGAATTGTGCCGGGCGCCCTTTTCGGCTCTCCCGGCCGATGCAAAGTAGAGACTTGAGAATCGGAGACCTCCGCCCGGCAAATTCCCCCAATGCGGAGAAAAAGAAAAGAGAACCGCAGACCAACCACAGCCGCAGTTCTCTCAAACTCCGACTTCTCACACGGGGAAAACCGGGAGGGCCAAAAAGCAGGCCTCCCTCCCCGGTGAGAAATCAAGAACAAGGTGCCGGTATGCGTCCACACCATGCACCTTGCCGTTATACAACAACGAAGGCTCAGACCTGCGCCGCTTTTCCACATAAAATCATTGTAATTTGAGGCAAATTGCCCTATAATGATACATGTGTGTATCGCAGACGCTTGTCTGTATCGTGTGGTAGCCATGTTACCATCCTTGCCCGATGAGGTGCCAGCCTCATCGGGTGGTACACCATTATGCCCTTGAATTCTCTGGAATATATTACCATATCTATCATTTTTATACAAGAGTTTTTCTTGAATTCGCCGCCAAATGTCCCATCTGGCACTCTTTTCCCTCCTTTTTCGTCCCGCCCCGGCAGTAAAAAATCCGAAATATTGTTTATATATTAAAAAATTATAAAATAAAACCGGAATCAAAATTTATTTACTGTAATATCTTGCAAAATTCTGTCACTATGATAGAATGGAGGCAGGTGTTACCAAAACGGGTAGCGGTTCGCCTTTTGCCAAAATGATTCCATTTTGAGAGCTTCCTGTATCGAAGGAGGGGATACATATGGGAAAATATTGCGAAAGGTATGCAGCATTGGTGTTCAAAATGATTTTGGAACTTGCCGGGATCGTTGTGACGGTTATCAGCATCATCGTCACAACAATCAGCATCCGGCAGACCCAAAAAAATAATAAACATCAAAAAAGCAACCGCCCTCACCAAAGTTAGGTTGCTTTTTTAAGATAACCAACCAAGGCGAACCGTTGCTTTACGGTAACACCTTTTCTAAAAAGATACTAACACAGATCAGCTCCCCCGTCAATCATTTTTTTGCAGTCAGTCTCACCTACACATACTGCTCGTTATAGAACGATTATTCACAACCGTCTTGCTCTGTGCTGTTACTCAGTTGTGATTGTGGTAGTGGCTATTGAAACAAACCGGATTTATTTATGTCGCGGATATTCGGGCATCAAATCAATCAATCTTGCTGTCCTCCCTTCTTTATCTAATAGGATTTCTATATTTTCCACATCTCCGCCCAAATGCATCATAAATTCTCTGCAAATACCGCAGGATGGAATTATATTTCCATCTTTATATACTGAAATCACTTTCGTAATCTCGCTTTCGCCGTATGTAAGCATTGTTGATAAAGCATTTCTTTCCGCACACATCCCTATAGAGCCGTCTGTATCAATGCATATGCCCTTATAAATATTACCTTTTTTCGTGAGTACGGCAGATGCCACACTCCCCACCCACATTTTATTGGAAACATCATGGGGGTTCAAAACGCTCATTGCCTCTTCATATAACCTTTCCCATTCTTTGTTCACTGTCTTGCCCTCCTTATAAATGCTGCATACGCCTTTTCCTCAGGTTTCAGTGTGGCTTGGTATCTCCTGCTTTTTTCAACCGCTCTGTCCAAGGCTTTTACCGTCCTCGCATTAACGATGACAGTGTTTAAGGATCTGTATAACCGCATTCTTCCTAAATTTTTTCATCCTGCTCATATCTCTTTTAAATCACCTGTATCGAAGGAGGGGATACATATGGGAAAATATTGCGAAAGGTATGCAGCATTGGTGTTCAAAATGATTTTGGAACTTGCCGGGATCGTTGTGACGGTTATCAGCATCATCGTCACAACAATCAGCATCCGGCAGACCCAAAAAAATAATAAACATCAAAAAAGCAACCGCCCCGACCAAAGTTAGGTTGCTTTTTTGAAAAAAACCAACTGAGGCGAACCGTTGCTTTACGGTAACACCTTTTCTAAAAAGATACTAACACAGATTGGCTCCCCCGTCAATCATTTTTTACATTCAGCCTCACCGCCCTTGCAGTCAGTCCCACCGTCCTCAAAATTTCAGTCCGCTCCCGCCGCGGCGCCAATTATTCCCGCCTCTGTCTTCTGATAGTACCCCGCCTGGGCGTCCCAGAGCTCCTGATACTTGCCCTTCTGTGCATAGAGCGCCTCATGTCCGCCGTCCTGCACAATCCTCCCCTTGTCAAAGACCAGAATCCTCCTGCAGAAGCGGCAGCTGGAAAGGCGGTGGCTGATGAACACAGAGGTGCGGTCCCTGGAAATCCGGTTGAAATTCTCATACACCTCAGCCTCGGCCAGAGGGTCAAGGGAGGCGGTGGGCTCATCTAAAATCACGAAGGGCGCATCCTTATAGAGAGCGCGGGCCAGGGCGGTCTTCTGTTCCTCCCCGCCTGAGAAATCGATGCCTCCGAGGTCGTACTGCCTGCCCATGCAGTTGTCCAGGGCGCTTCTCCCATCTTTCTCCGCCTTTTTGTCAAGCTCTCTCAGCTTCTCCCCCATTCCGGCACGCTCCAGGCAGTCTCTCGCCCGGGCCTCGTCATACCCAAGGCCCGAGGACACATTGTCGCCCAGAGAAAAATGAAACAGCCTGAAATCCTGAAAAACGACTGAGAAAAGCCCCAGATACTCGTCATACCGATACCGCGTAATATCAATGCCGTTCAGGAGGATTTTGCCCTCGGTGGGATCGTAGAGACGGCACAGGAGCTTGATAAAGGTGGTTTTGCCCGAACCGTTTTCGCCTACCACAGCAATTTTATCCCCGATTCGGAACTTCATTGAGACATGCCTCAGCGCATAGGCCTCGGTGCGCGGATACCGGAAGCTCACATCCCGGAATTCGATTTCATAGTCCAGATCGTCCCGCTTTTCCACGGCCAGGGTGCCCTGGTACATCCTGTTTGGCAAATCGAAAAATTGGTAGGTCGTCTGCAGATAACCGGTGTTGAACCGCAGCTGGGTAAGGCTCCTGGCAAGGCTGTCAATGGCGTTCACAAAGCGGCTGATGGCGCCCTCATAAAGCACAAAGCTGCCGATTCCGAACGCCCCGCAAAATGCCTTCGCCGCAACGTAAAGGTGTATGAGAATCTGCATGAGGGCGTTTTTAGGCGCCTCCAGGATGCTGAAAACAAGGCCGGTCTTCTGGAGCTTCAAAAGCCACGGCGGACGCAGAATGTATTTTTTGTACTCGCCCAATACGATGGAGTGAAGACCGAAAACCGTCATGTCCATGCCGGAAAGGCCGCCGTATGCCCTGTAGCAGCGGTTTGTCAGGGATATCTCGCTCCTGGCGTCCTCCTGGCGGCTCTCCCTGCTCACCTGAAGCCTGGCCGTCAGGAAGGAAAAGGCCGCGATCATAAGGAGCATGAGCACCGCCGACCAGGGTGAATTGATCCATCCCAATATCCCCGTAAAACGCCCCGAGGCGGCGGCAAAGAGGGCCGCGGCGGTCAGAGAAAGGGACAGGGCCAGCTCGGTCAGCGAGTCCGCAATACTGGGAACGGTGTACAAAACCTGCATCAGCCCGCCGTAAATGGTGCTGGTGTTTACATTGATCCGCTCGCTGAGCAGCCTTACATCCGGGTCTTCCAGATGCTCATACTGAAGCCTGCAGTTTTCGTCAAACAGGATCTGAGAATATCTGTAATAATTCTGGCTGTCCAAAACCGTCGTTTTCATCTGCACCGCCCGGCAGGTCACCGAGAAAAGGAATCCGCCGAAGACGGCCAGGCACGCCAACAAAATCAGCCTGTCCGGATCCCTCGCCCCCGAAATTTCATCGAGAAGCAGGGCCGACACGGTCAGCGAAAAATAGACGGAAACCCTCTGGAGAATTCTCTGGGCGACAGCGGATGTCCAGTATTTCGGCGCATAGTCGCGCCAGATTTTAACTGCCCTCTTAAGGCAGGCCAGGTCCTCCCTCAGGGTAATGTGGTCTTTCCGGGTAATTTCAGCCATTTGCCGCCGCCTCCTCTTGATAATATTTGCTCTGAACATCGAAAAGTTCCCGGTATTTCCCGCCCTTTTCCATCAGCTCCTCATGGGTTCCGACCTCGGCAAAGTTCGCGCCGTCCAGAAGGAAAATCCTGTCGCAGAAGCGTGTGGAGGCGAGGCGGTGTGAGATAAACACCGAGGTTGCATTTTTCGAGATCTCGTTGTAGCGGCGGTACATTTTGTCCTCCGCGATGGGGTCAAGGGCCGCCGTGGGCTCATCCAAAATCATGCAGAGCGGGGCCTTGTAGATGAGACGCGCCAGAAGGAGCTTCTGCTTTTCCCCGCCTGAGAGTTCAATCCCGTCTTCATTTACAGCGCGGTTAAGGGGTGTTTTAAGCCCCTTCGGCAGGCTGTCCGCCTTTTCCTGAAAGCCGGAAAGCTCCACCGCACGCATCAGCCTCCCGCGGTCGATTTCCTCCTCTCTCTCGGTGCAGGCAATGTTCTTTTCAAGGGACACGGGCAGCAGGCTGTACTTCTGCGGGATGATTCCAAAAAGGGAATACATCTCGTCGCGGTTGTATGCAAAGAGTGTGCGGCCGTCCAGCAGCACCTCCCCTTCGTCCGGCAGAATCATGCCGCACATCATTTTAACAAGCGTGGTCTTCCCCGCACCGTTGAGACCCACAAGGGCCACCTTTTCCCCCGCTTCAATCTTAAAGGAGACGTTTTCCAGCACCTTTTTTTCACCCTTGGGGTATTGGAAGGTCACATTTCTAAACTCCACGGAAAAGGGCTTTTTCGGGACGGGCAGCCCCTCGCCGCGGTTGAGTCTGCCCTCATATTCCAAAAACTCCCGCAGGTCGCTGACCTGGGCCGAGCCCTCCTTTACCTGCTGAAATTTCCACGCGATCCCGCCCAAAAGCTCCGCCAGCGAACTGATGGCCGAAAAATACAGCACAAACTGCGCCGCGTCCACCTGGCCCCGAAGGGCCCTGTCGATTAAAAGCGCGTAGGCCGCCCCGTCCCGCAGCAGAATAATCAGGAAATCTGTCAGCGACGCGAAAAACCCGCGGCCCTCATGCTTTTTCTGCCACCGGAGCGATTCGTCGATGTGCAGGGAGAAGCGCCGGTGGAGGGATCCCGCCATGTCAAAAAGTCGGATTTCCTTCTGGCCGCCCAGGTCTTGGGAGATATCATAGGAGATATAGTTCCGCCTGCGCTCTGCGGCGTTTCGCCCGTCCCGCTCCTGATAATTTTTCCGCCACTGCCAGTTGGACATCTGGCGGTTTACCGCCGCGCCGACGATCAAAATCACAAGGATCGCAGGGTGAAGCAGTGACACCGTGGCGCCGAAGAGGAAAAATTTCAGCAGCTCTCCCACCGTCTCCGCGAAAATCATGGGGAAGTGTGTGGCGTGGGAATGGTCCCGGACGGCCACAAATGCCCTCTCCTTGATTTCCATGTAAGGTACGTCATAATTTAGATACTGGTCGGCAGTGCGTTCGGCGCAGGCCGCTTTGTACGACAGAATAGACACCATGTTCAGCTCCGCGTTTGCCACCACAGACCCAAGGCAGCCGTTTGCCGCGTCCACAAGGGCCCTCGCCAAAACAATCCCCCCGATCACCAGGGCGACAGAGCCGAAGCCGCCGGTGCTTCCGATGGCGCGGATGATCGCCGGGGAAGCATAGAGCCCGAAGGCCGCCGCCAAAAGGGACAGCGGCACCGCCGCCAGCCCCACGAACACCAGAAACCGCTCATTTTCCCACAGCATACGGTAGATATATCCCACGCAGGAGAACATGCCGAACTTCGGTTTTCGGGCCTGCTCTTTTTCTTTTTTCTTTCGCAGCATTTTTTTCACCTCCTGGCGCGAGTATAGCATGTCCCCGGAGAAAATGCGGATTCCGGGTACGAAATGCTGTTTTTTGTGTACCAAATGCAGACGAAAAAAGAGGGAATAGAGCTCCTATTCCCCGTTCCCTGTTTCCTGTCCGTCAAGCGGTATGAGTATCTCAGCGGTAAATCCGCCGTCCTCGCTGTCAGCCAGAAAACGGCCCCCGTATTTTTTCACAACCGATTCCACCCTCGCCAGCCCGAAGCCGTGGTCCGCCCCCTTTGCGGAGGCAAACCGGGTGCCGCTTTTGAGGCGCTTTTTCCCGGCGGCGTTGGTAACGGCCAGATAAAGCTGCGTGTTCTTTCGGCCCATGTAGACGCGGATAAAGCGGGATTCAGGCAAAAGGCGCCTGTTTTCCTCAATGGCGTTGTCCAGGAGATTGCCGATCATCACGCACAGGTCAATGTCCGAAACGGACGTGCCCTCCGGGATTTTCGCTTTCGCGTTCACAGGGATTTCATTCTGGGCGGCGATGTTCAGCTTGCCGTTTAAAATCGCGTCCACCATCACCCGCCCGGTCTTGAGCACCGTGTCCACGGCGGTGAGATCGTCGTTCAGCTCGGAAAGATACCGGCTTACCTCGTCGTACTTCCCCAGGGCCATGGATGCCTGCATGGCCTGAATATGATTGTGGTAATCGTGCCGCCAGCCCCGCATTTTGCGGTACATGGACTCCACCTCGTCGCAGTATTTCTGCAGAAGCTCCGACTGATACCGCTCGATTCTTTTGTTGATCAGTTTCTCTAAAAGCATCCCGTTCCCCTAAAAAAGTTCAATGATTTTCTTCCCGATCCTGTCCGCCATCCCCCGGCTGATAGGAACGGCCTGGCCGTCCCTGAGGATTACCTGGGCGGAGGTGATCCGCAAAACCTCCCGCAGATTCACGATAAACGAGCGCTGAACCCGCAGAAAACAGTCGTCCAGCCGCTTCTCCAGCTCCGAGATTGGGATCTTCAGGCGATACTCTCCCCCGCCCGCGTGGATCACCGAATACTGCCGCTGGGCCTCGATAAAACGGATTTCACCCACAGGAAGCGCAAGCTCACCGCCCTCCCACGGCAGCAGGATTTTGCGCTCCTGACCGGAAAGCCTTCCCAGAGCGCGATTTAAAACCTCCGAGAGCTTTTGCTCTGTGACGGGCTTTAAAAGATAGTGCAGCGCCTCCACCTCGTACCCCTCGGCCATAAAGTCGGGATACCCCGTGATAAAGATAATCTGCAGCGTTTCCGCCCGGGCGCGCAGCCTCTTCGCAAGATCGACCCCGTTCATCCCGGGCATTTCGATGTCCAGAAGCAGGATATCCGGACAGTGATCCTCATAGTCGAACAGGAACGCCTCCGCGGAGGGGTATTCGCGGATACCGGCGTCCGTCCCGGACCGGGCTGCCCAGTCCAGGACAAGCTGTCTGATGTAGCCGCGCTCGCCGGCGTTGTCGTCGCAGAGGGAGAAATTTGGCATGAGGAAGCTCCTTTTTGTTTGATGGGTTGAATCCGGCGCAGGCCAAAACCCGCCCTAGCGCCGCTCCCCCTCGCTGTATTTTTTCTCTAAAAGCACATAGATGCCGGAAATCACCAGGGCGGCGATGCCCACAGAGAAAAACAGGATCATGCGCTGGACAATTTCCACTCCGTAGAAATCAAACAGGGCGATCTTAAAGCACACCAGCAGGCAAAGGGTCAGGCCGAAAATCCGGAGCTTTTTGTCGGACAGGTAAAACCCCATGCCGATGCTGAGCAGTCCCACCGCCATCAGCAGGATGCTGGTCAGGATGGGCACCGGGAACTCGCTCACCAGCACCATATAGGCCAGGAAGCCGGATACCGCCAGATTTTTCCAGCGGAGGGAAAAGCCGTACCTCGGCTGCAGGGTCAGGAGGATAATCCCCAGGCCCAGGGCCGCAAAGAGCACATAGATCAGCCGGAAATCCGGGTAATCCTTCACCGTCAGCACCAGATAGCAGCAGATTTCCGCTGCCAGGGCGGCATAGTTGAGGCCCCGTATGCCTTTTCCTGCCAGACGTCTCACATTGTTAAAGAGCAGAGTGCCAGACAGCAGGACAAGGATCATCAAGGGCAGCTTCAGGTCGCCCTCCACCCGCATCCAGACCAGCAGGAACACCCCCGCCAGAATCACGGACTCATGGTAGGTCTGCCAGCGGCGGATCAGCGGGATGCTAAGGAGCAGTCCCCCCAACAGCAGCAGGGAGGGGCCCCAGCCCCGGTCTAAAAGTATGGCCAGGACAGTCACCGCCGTGAACACCGCATCCCCTGCCCGGACCGCCCTGTCAAAGGAGCACACTCTCCCCAGGGCCAGCACCGCCAGCAGGGCGGCCGCACTCTCCCAGGGATTTCCCCACAGGCCGAAGGTGGCAAGGGCCATGCCCGCCGCCAGATAATACTGCAGCCATTTGGCACTGCTAAAGCGGGTCAGGTAAAAGAACAGCGCCCCCAGCACCGCCGCCGCTCCCAGCAAAATTCCCGCCAGGGGCCGCCATTCGCCCCAGTAGGCCGTCAGCAGGATCAAAACGCACCCTGCCAGCATCAGGGCGCTGACCCCGAACAGGACCTTGAGGGAATCCTCCTCCTTTTTCCGGAGCAGCTTCCACAAAATAATTTCCAGAGTCAGGAAGGCCGTCACCAGATAGACGGCCAGGCAGTATCCCAGGCCGGTCCGCTCCCAGAGGGAGACCGGCTCCCAGCGCTGGCCGGCAAAGCTGACATGCAGCAGGGTCCTGAGCAGGAAAATCTGGCTGAAAACCGCCACCGCCGCCATATGTCCCAGCCCCAGAGGGTATTCCAGCTTCTGCACCGGCAGGAAAATACACATCAGGTTAATCAGGAAAATCACGCAGATAAACCCTATATAGGACAGGGGCGACGGGGGAACATCCAGCATCAGGACGCTCAGATAGCAGGCCAGGATCCCGATCATGCGCAGAATCCCCGATTCCTTCCTGCGGCTGGCCAGCAGCACCGCCAGCGTAACGGCCGCCGTCACCAGGATAGCCGCCGCCGTGTTCATGTTCCGGAGACTCAGGTAATTGACCATGGTGGCCATGTACAGCCCTGCGATTCCCAGGGAGGAAAAGATCAGAGACAGCGTCTGGCTGCGCCTTTTGATGAAGAACTCCGCAAAGCCCCAGATCACCAGGGCAATGGCGTACATGCACAGGCCCTTCAGCATCCCCTCCATAAAATTCATACCCAGCATCACAAAGGCGGCCAGCACAAAGACCACCCCCACCACGCTGAATACGCTGATTCCTACGGTAAATTCTTTATTTTTGCGGGGAGCGGGAGCCGGCCCGGAAGCCGGCGCCCAGGCGGCCTGGGCCTGAGCCTGGCCTGCCCACGGCTGAGGCTGGGGCTGGATGATAGGGATAGGCTGGGGCTGGATAGGGATAGGGGTAGGGATAGGCTGGGCCTGGGCAGGCATAGGCTGGCCTGCCTGCCCCTCCAGTCCGTTTCGGGTCAGGTAGAGCCGGTAGCTGCGGTTTAATTCCTCGGCCATCAGATCCACCTGATATTTTTCCTGTCTGGCCCTTTTCTCCAGCTTCTGGAGATACTCTGTGAAATAGGGATCCCGGGACTCCCAGGTGAGCTGCCGGATCCTTTGGATCAGTTCCTCGAAGCATCCGTTCTTATCCGGGTAGGGCACCCGGTTCTGCGTCTGTTCCATCTCTAATTTCCTCCCTCCCCTGCAGCGGCCTCATACTCTTTATATTTCTCCGCGGCATCCGGCCGGGACCTAATCCCCGGCCTTCCCACTCTCCGCGGCCTCCAGCTGGAACCAGAACAGCACGCCGTTGGTGTAGTTGACCACCCCGTACTGCTGGTTCATGGACTCCATGATGGCCTTCACGATGGAGAGCCCCACGCCGCTGCCGCCGTACTCCCGGCTTCTGGCCTTGTCCACCTTGTAAAACTTCTCCCAAATGTGCTCCAGGCTCTCCTGGGGGATGGGCTGCCCCGTATTGAACACGCTCACCTGCACCTTATCCTGAATTTTCTCCAGCTTAATATCAATCACCTTCGGCCCGTCGCAGTGGTTCACCGCGTTGGAGAAATAGTTGGCAAATACTTCCTCTGTCTTGAACTCATCCGCCCACACATAGAGAGACTCCCTCTGGGCCATCCGCACCTCAATATCGCTTCTCCTGGCCAGGACCTGGGCGGACTGCAGATAATTGCTGACCAGGGCCGTGATGTCAAACCGCTCCATGGTCACCACGTCATTGCCAAACTCCAGCTGATTCAGGGTAAGGAGCTTTCCCACCATGCCGTTCATCTTGCCTGCCTCGTCCATGATGACCTCGCAGTAGAAATCCCGGCTCTCCGGGTCGTCGTTGATGCTCTCCTTGAGGCCCTCCGCATAGCCCTGGATCAGAGCGATGGGCGTCTTGAGCTCATGGGAGACATTGGAGAGGAATTCCTTGCGCATCTCGTCGATCTGCTCCTTCTTCTCGATATCCCGCTTCAGCTCATTGTTGGCCGTCTTCAGCTCCGATATCGTCTGCTCCAAAGACCGGGAGAGCTTGTTGATATTGCTTCCCAGCAGAGCAATCTCATCCTTTCCCTTCACCTCATACTTGGCGTCAAAATCCAGACGGGTCATCCGCTCGGAGATACCGGCCAGCTCCAGAATCGGCCGGGTCAGCCCCCGGGAGATCAGATACATCAAAACTCCCCCGGCCGCCACCACCAGCACGCCCACGTAGGCCAGAAAACGGTTGGATATCCGCACGCTCTCCCGCATACTCTCCATGGGGGAGCTGATCAGGAACCGGTATCCTTTCTCCAGTTCCCCGTACATCTCAATGTACTCGGTTCCCGTGCGCACGTCCCGGACCTTGAACACCTCGTTGGGCTGGGGCGTTTCCCCAGACACAATAGGGATTCCGACGATATAGCCCAGGAGCTTGTTTTTCAGCTCGTCGCTGTTGGCCGCCGCCACAAACACCAGATCCGAATTGGAGTTGAGGATGGCGGTATTGATATTGTAGCGGTAGATATACTGGCGCACCTCAATCTGAAAGCTCTCCTTGTCCAGAAGCTCCTGGCTCACCGCCTGGTCCAGCTTCTGGTAAAGCGCCTCCACCGCGTCCTTTTTCTCCTTTTCATAGTATTTTTCCAAAAAGGTATTGTTCAGGAACCAGCACAGCAGGATAGCGACGGCCAGCACGCCGATGGTCACGCAGGCAAAATGTCTGCGAATGGAAGTCCTCATCACTCCGCCTCCAGCTTATAGCCCATTCCCCAGATCGTCTTGATCATATCCCCCTTCGCGCCCATCTTGCTGCGGAGCTTCTTCACATGGGTATCTATGGTCCGGGCATCCCCAAAATAGTCGTAATTCCACACGCTGTTGAGAATTTTCTCCCGGGAGAGGGCGATGCCCTTGTTCTCCACAAAGTAGGTGAGCAGTTCAAACTCTTTGAAGCTCAGCTCAATGGGCTGCCCGTCGATGAGCACCTGATGGGCGGCACGGTCGATCTGGATCCCCCCGCAGGCCAGCTTTTCCTCCCTGGACTGGGGGTTTGTCCTGCGAAGGATCGCCTCGATGCGCGCCACCAGGATCTTGGGGCTGAAGGGCTTGGTGATATACTCGTCCACTCCCAACTGGAAGCCCAGCAGCTCGTCCCTCTCGTCCCCCTTGGCCGTGAGCATGATAATGGGGACCTTGGAGTAGGCCCGTATCTCCTTACACACCTGCCAGCCGTCCATCCGGGGCATCATCACATCCAGCACCACCAGGGCGATATCCTTCTGTGCAAAGAACACATCCAGGGCCGCCACGCCGTCCTCCGCCTCCAGCACCTCATAATTGCTCTTGACCAGGAAATCCCGGATCAGCTTGCGCATCCGGCTCTCGTCATCCACCACAAGAATCTTTAATCCTTCCATACCCTTCTCCATTCCGGCACCGCGGCCAGCCTCTTTTCCTGCCATCCGGCGCCCGCGTCCCAGCCTGATTTTTCCTGCCTTCCGGCACCCGTATCCCAGCCTGATTTTCCCTGCCTCACGGCATCCGCAGCCCCGTCTGAATTTCCCTGCCTTTCGGCACCCGTATCCCTCGGCGCCGCACTTCCCATGCCGGCGCGGAACACATCCCTATCGGCCCGATATCATGAAGATATTGTAACTCAGAAATATGTCAAAAGTGTGAAGGGCCGACCTCCCATGTCCGGAGATCAGCCCCTTAGATCCTACAAATTCAAAAAGTCCCTCACCATCTGAGGCATTTCCTCCACTTTGCACACATGGTTGTGAATCACGGGGGCGGTGCGGATCTCCTGGATCGCCCTCGGCACGGCCACATTCCCCAGCCGGGAGAGCTCGTCCGCCAGTTCAAAGTCCGTCATCCTGTCGTGCCCGGCGTCGATGGCGTTCATCACGCTGCGGGTAAATTTGAAGGGACTGGCGGTGGATACGATCACAGTCTGGGCCGTGTCCCCGCTCTCACGGCGGTATTTTTCATACACGGCCGCCGCCACGGCGGTGTGGGTATCTATCACATAGCCGCAGTCCCGGTAGAGCTCCCGGATGGTCCGGGCGCATTCCTCCCCGGTGGCATAGTTCCCGTAAAAATCCTCCAGGGCGGCCTGCATATCCTCCGTAATCCGGTATTTCCCCTCCGCCCCCAGCTGAGCCATGAGCCCGGCGTTTACCTTCGGATCCTCCCCGGCAATCCGATAAATCAGGCGCTCCAGGTTGCTGGAGATCAAAATGTCCATGGAGGGGGAGCTGGTGAGAACAAACTCCCGGTTCCTGTCATAGACGCCCGTGCGCAGGAAATCGTACAGCACCTTGTTTTCGTTGGAGGCACAGATCAGCTTTGCAATGGGCAGCCCCATGTTTTTGGCGTAAAAGGCCGCCAGGATATTGCCGAAATTACCTGTGGGCACCACCACATTGATCTTTTCTCCCTCCGCGATCTTGCCCGACGCCATGAGCTGGGCGTAGGCGTACACGTAGTAGACGATCTGAGGCACCAGCCTCCCGATATTGATGGAATTGGCGGAGGAAAACTGGAATCCGGCCGCCTCCAGCTCCCCTGCCAGGGCCCTGTCGGAAAACATCTTCTTCACACCGGCCTGGGCGTCGTCAAAATTGCCCTGGATCCCCACAACCAAAGTATTGTCCCCCCGCTGAGTCACCATCTGCTTCTCCTGGATGGGGCTGACGCCGTTTTTGGGATAAAAGACGACGATGCGGGTACCCTTCACTCCCGCGAAGCCTGCCAGGGCCGCCTTGCCGGTATCCCCGGAGGTGGCCGTCAGAATCACAATCTCCTTCTCCATATGATTCTTGGCCGCCGCGGTAATCATCAGATGGGGCAGAATGGAAAGCGCCATATCCTTGAAGGCAATCGTGGCTCCGTGGAACAGCTCCAGATAATAGGCTCCCTTCGCCTGTGTCAGAGGCGCGATCACCTCCGTGTCAAACTTCTCGTCATAGGCCCGCCGGATACAGGCCCGCAGCTCCTCCTCGGTGAAATCCGTCAGATACAGCTTCATCACCTGGTAGGCAAGCTCCTGATAGCTCATGGCCGACAGCTCCCGAAGGCTCTTGTCCAGAGCCGGGATGTGATCCGGGACGAACAGGCCTCCGTCCTGGGTCAATCCCTGTAAGATAGCGGCGGAGGCCGTCACCGGACGGCTCTCGCTCCTGGTACTTTTATACATCACTTCCATCACAATTTCCTCTCTCCCGCAGACTTTTTCATTGGGCATTAGTATATCACAGATTCCCAGGCGGCGCAATCCGTTAATTTCCAGACCCTGGCCCCCGGCCCAGGGCCCTCCACCTTGTGGACGCTGGCCGGCGTGACGCGCAGGGCGCCGGAGGAAGCGGGAAGCCCCCCGCCGGTCAATTGGGACAGGAGCCCGGGGATCACGGCCCCGTGGGATACGATGATCAGCTCTCTGTCCGGGAACCGGCCCAGAGTGCGCTCCAGAGCGGCCCCGGCTCTCTCCCTCACCTGTTCCAGGCTCTCCATGCCGGGATAGGATATGCTGCCCCGGCGGATCATCTCCTGGGTATAGGGCGCTCCCTCCCCCTGGCCGAAGTCGCGCTCGATAAAGCCCGCCTCCACCAGGATTTTCTCCCCGGCATACCCAAGCTCCCGGGCGATCAGCTCCGCGCTCCGGCGTGCCCGGGAGAGAGGGCTCGCCACAATCACGTCCGGGCGCACGCCAAGGGCCGCCAGAGCCCTGGCGCTGCGGCGCACCTGGGCGATGCCGGTCTCGTTCATTTCAATATCTCTGCGGCCCTGCAGGCGCATCTGCCTGTTCCAGTCCGTCTCCCCATGGCGGATCAAATAGACTGCCATCGCTGCCCTCCCGGCCGGCCTGGCCTCTCTTTCGTACATCACCTTCAGCATATCACCCCCGGCGGCCCCCTGTCAATCAGAAGAGGGAAAGCGCCCCAGGCCGCCCCGGGACCGCAGGCCCCGCTCCGGGAAGCGGGAAAGCCTCCCGCAGATCCGCCTGCTAGCGGAAAAACTCATGTCCCCCGTGGGCAAACAAAAAAGTCAGGCATCTATCGAACCAGCGCATACTGCTGGACTTGGCATACCTGCGGGAGGCGAAATAGAGAGCCCCCTGGGAAATGTCCTCCCCCTCCAGGGCCCGGTCCACCGCCGCATAGGTCTCCTGGCTGATCTCCACCTTCCAGATCCGCCCGCTGGCCACCGGGGAAAACTGGGTCACTCTCTCATTTTTCTGGAGTACCACCTTCTGCACCGTGTCCGGGAACTTGTCGCTGGCAACCCGGTTGAGCACCACAT
The DNA here is from genome assembly GCA_947625475.1 of uncultured Acetatifactor sp. Lineage (GTDB taxonomy): Bacteria > Bacillota > Clostridia > Lachnospirales > Lachnospiraceae > Acetatifactor. The sequence goes on along the minus strand of CANQOL010000036.1, from coordinate 17,711 downwards.
TTGCCACCAGGAGCTTTCCGTCCTCATCCTCCGTGCCGGCCTCCGCCTCCACAATGCGCAGCAGGATATCGTAATCCTCCTGGCCCAGCACCCAGACCGGACCGCTCTCCTGTTCCTCCGGCGCCGGGGTGGGCGCCGTCCGCTCCAGGGAGGCATATCCCACCACTCTCTGGCCGGAGGAAGCACAGGGCACGATTCCCAGCCCGCCGCTCTTCCCGTCAGCAATCACAGCCTGATCCAGGACCGCCGCGCTCACCGGCTCCTGTCCCCCCTGGCTCAGATCTCCCGCCAGAAGGCACACATATCCCGCCAGGAACAGCATATGTACCAACACCAGCGCTCCCAATGCCTTTCTATACATATTCTCACCCTTTTCCAGAATTTAGCATTAAAAAAACTATATTACGGGAGCCTGACAAGCTCCCATAATATAGTTTATACAGCTAGTCCTGAAAATATGTTATCCGATCGCCTATCTGGCCTCGATACACTTCCTGGGGCACTTCTCCCGGCATGTGCCGCAGCCGGTACATTTTTCGTAGTCAATCACCGCATGAAAATTCTCCACCTTCACCGCCCCCGCCGGGCAGTTCCTGACACAGAGCCCGCAGCCGATACAGCCCGCGCTGCAGACCTTCATGGTCACCGGCCCCTTGTCCGTGCTGCTGCAGGCCACCAGGGCCCCCGCCTTCAGAGGCACCAGGGAAATCAGCTTCTTGGGGCAGACCTCCACGCACTTCCCGCACGCCTTGCACTTCTCCGTCAGCACCCGGGCCACGCCGTTCTCCACCCGGATCGCGTCGAAGGGACAGACCTGGGCGCAGGTCCCGAAGCCCAGGCAGCCGCTGTTGCAGGATTTCGGCCCGCCGTTTGGCACAAAGGAGAGCATCCGGCAGTCCCTGGCGCCGCTGTAGTCATAGTCGGTCTGCGCCCTGCCGCAGTCCCCCGCGCAGTGCACATAGGCCGCCATGGGCTCTTTTGCCTCTGACTCCACTCCCATGATGGCTCCGATCTTCTCCCCCACCGGGGCGCCTCCCACCGGGCAGGCGTTCACAGGGGCCTCCCCCTTTGCGATGGCGGCCGCCAGCCCGGCGCAGCCCGCATAGCCGCAGCCTCCGCAGTTGTTGCCGGGAAGGGCTGCCAGCACCGCTTCCTCCCGCTCATCTGTCTGCACCTGAAACCGGATCCCGGCCGCTCCCAAAAACAGCCCAATCAGGATCCCTATGGCCCCCACCACCAGGGCGGCCGTTACAATACCTGAGATCATAGTCACGTCATCCTTTCTTCGTCAAAGCAGTCCCGAAAAACCGCAGAACGCGATGGCCATCAGGCCCGCCGTCAGCAGTACGATCGGCATTCCCCGGAAGGCCTTTGGGATATCATTGTACTCCATCTTCTCCCGGATCCCCGCCAGGATCACGATGGCGATGGTAAAGCCCGCCGCCGTGGCGAAGCCGTTGACCACACCCGCCAAAATACCGTACTTTTTCTGCACATTGGTCAGCGCCACTCCCAGCACCGCGCAGTTGGTGGTGATCAGAGGAAGATACACGCCCAGCGCCTGATACAGGGAGGGGATCGTCTTCTTTAAGAACATCTCCACAAACTGCACCAGGGCGGCAATGACCAGGATAAAGCAGATGGTCTGCAGATACTCTATGTGAAATTTCTGAAGCACAAATTTGTACAGCACGCCGGACACCGCGCTGGCCAGGGTGATGACAAAGATCACCGCCGTCCCCATGCCCGCCGCCGTCTCGGTCCTGCGGGACACTCCCAGGAAGGGGCACAGTCCCAGAAACTGGCTGAGCACCACATTGCTCACCAGGGAAGAACTGATCAAAATAATCAGCAGCTCTTTCACAGTCTCCATTTATTTCCCCTCCTTTGTCAGATCGATCACGGCAGGGCCGTCCCCAGGGACGCCTCTGTCCGCGCAGCCGCTCACGCCGCAGTGGGGGCAGTCACCCCCGCAGCCGCTTCCCACCTTGCTCACATCCCTGCCCTTTGCCGCCGCAATGGCCTTCAGGTGATTCTGGAGGGCCACCAGCATGGCCAGTACAAAGAAGGCCCCGGGAGCCAGCACAAAGATCCCGATAGGCGTGTAGAAGGAGGGCATCACCTGCAAATCAAACACCTTCCCGGTCCCCAGCAGTTCCCGGACTGCCCCGATACAGGTCAGCGCCAGGGTAAAGCCAAGCCCCATGCCGATTCCGTCAAAGAGGGAGGGGACGGGGGGATTGGAGTAGGCATAGCTCTCCGCGCGGCCCAAAATAATGCAGTTGACCACAATCAGAGGAATATAGACGCCCAGGGCCTTGTTCAGGGAGGGCAGATATGCCTCCAGAAGGAGCTGCGCCACCGTCACAAAGGAGGCGATGATCACGATGAAGGCAGGAATCCTGACCTTATTCGGAATGACCCTGCGCAGCAGGGAGATCATCAGATTGCTGCAGGCCAGGACCACCGCTGTCGTCAGTCCCATGCCCAGCCCGTTTACGGCGGAGGTAGTCACCGCCAGCGTAGGGCACATGCCCAGTGTCAGCACCAGCGTGGGGTTTTCCCGGACAATGCCGTTGAACAGCCTCTCCCCTATCTTCCACTTGCTCTCTTTCACCTTACATACCTCCTTCCAAAAGTCCCTCCAGGGCTTTCAGCCCCCCGTTGACCGCCGACGTGACGGCCCGGGTGGTAATGGTGGCCCCGCTGATGGCATCTATCTCCAAAGGAGAAGAACTCCCGCTCTTGGTGTAGGAGAAGATCCCGGCCTCCTTATCCGCGAACTGGGGAACCAGCACCTCCGGCGCCCGCATTCCCAGACCCGGGGTCTCGGAGATCGACAGGATGGAGATCCCGTTCAGATGATTCTGATCCGTAACGCCTATGTACAGGGTAATGTCCCCGCCGTAGCCCTCAGAGGATGTCGACTCCACCACATAACCCAGGTGCGCCCCCGAGGCGTCCAGGGCGTCATAGAGGGTCCCTATGGACACTCCCTCCCCCAAAAGCTCCCTTTCAAGCTCTTCACTTAAGGAAAACTCTCTCTCCTGAAAGGAATCCGCCTGGGCAAAGACCGCCTGACACGCCTCCTGCACAGCCTTTTCCTCCTGCAGACGGATGGGCTCCTTTGTGAGCTCATAGACAAATCCCAGCAGCAGCCCCGACAGCAGCGTGACGGCAAAAAGGATCCCCGCGTCCCTGAGCATGGCCTTCCTTTCGCCTCCCTTATTTTTCTCCATGGCTCTTGTCCCCCTTTCCACGGTTTCCGGCCTTTCCAAAGGCGACAGGCTTCGTATACTTCTCGATGAGGGGCGTCAGCAGATTGCCCAGCAAAATGGCGTAGGAGACCCCCTCCGCCGCAGGGCCGAAGATCCGGAAGATCCCCGTCATGATCCCCAGGAAGGCTCCGTACACATACTGGCCTTTTTGGGTGATAGGGCGGGTCACATAGTCCGTGGCCATAAAGAAGGCCCCCAGCATCAGGCCGCCGCCCGCCAGCTGCGCCGCGAGATAGGCAGGATCCAGTCCGTGTCCGCTGAAAAGAATCTCAAAAATCAAAAAGGAGATCAGGTAGCTGCCAGGGATTCTCAGGTCGATAACCCCCATCAGGATCAGGAAGCAGGCCCCCAGAAGGAGCATAACCGCGGAGGTCTCCCCGATAGTCCCCCCTGTGGTGCCGAGAATCATGGCCTTCAGATCCACGCTCTCCCCCGCCTTCAGGGCCGCCAGAGGGGTTGCCCCTGTGTAGGCGTCGCAGGAAAAGTCGGTCATGATCGCCGGGAAAGAGATCAGCAAAAAGCACCGCGCCCCCAGCGCAGGGTTCATAAAGTTCTGCCCCAGCCCCCCGAAGAGCATCTTCACGATCAGGATGGCAAACACCCCGCCCAAAACGCCCACCCACCAGGGAGCGCTCACCGGGAGGTTTAAGGCCAGCAGAAGCCCGGTGACCACCGCGGAGAGATCCCCCACCGTGCTGCGTCCCCGGCTCAGGCCGAACAAAAACTCCGTCAAGACCGTGGCGGCCACAGTCAACAGAATGTGCATCAGGGCGCGAAGCCCGAAATTGTATATCCCAAAGCCGGCGGCGGGCAGCAGCGCCAGAATCACGGCGGCCATGATCCCGCTTGTGGTGGCCCTGGAGCGGACATGTGGATTGGAAGAAACCTTCAGTCTTTCACTCACGTTCTTTTCCTCCTACTTTTTTCTCTTGGCAAGCTGTATCTTGCGCATGGACTTGATCTCCTGGGTCAGAGGTCTCCTGGCCGGGCAGACAAAGCTGCAGCACCCGCACTCACAGCACTCCATGCCGTTATTCTCCAAAAATTCCTTTTCCTGGAAGTGCTCCGCGTAATCCGCCAGACGGCTGGGAATCACTCTCCCGGGGCATGCCTCCACGCATCTGCCGCAGTTAATGCAGGGCCCGGGCTCCATGGCGGACACCTCGTCCCGGGACAGGCACAGCAGGGCCGTGGAGGTTTTGGTAGACGGCACATTCAGATCGAACATGCTGAAGCCCATCATGGGGCCGCCGCAGATAATCTTCTCCGGCCTGCCCACAAAGCCTCCCGCTTCCTCCACCAGCTCCTGATAGCAGGTTCCGATCCGGATCCGGAAATTCTGGGGATCGGCGATGGCGTCCCCCGTCACCGTCACAATGCGCTCCATCAGGGGCCTCCCCTCCTGCACGGCCCGGCAGACGGCTACCACCGTGTCCACATTGTCCACAATGCAGCCCACGTCCGCCGGCAGGCGGGTAGAGTCGATCTTCCGGCCCGTCACCGCATAGATCAGAGTCCGCTCCGCCCCCTGAGGGTATTTGGTCTTCAGGGCCCGCACCTGGATCCGGGTTTCCCCCGCCGTCATGTGCCGAAACAGCTTCACACACTCCGGCTTGTTGTCCTCTATGGCGATGATTCCCTGGGCCTTGGGGAAGACCCGCAGCAGGATCTTCAGCCCATCCAGCACCTTTTCCGGTTCCTCCAGCATCCTGCGGTAATCGCTGGTCAGGTAGGGCTCGCACTCCGCCCCGTTCACAATCACGTAATCAATCTTCCCGGGCTCCTTGGGGGAGAGCTTGACAGCCGTGGGAAATCCCGCGCCGCCCATGCCCACGATCCCGGCCTCCCGCACGCAGTCCACAATCTCCCGGGGCGTGTATTCCTGAGGATCCTTTGCCGGCCCCATGGGGATCTCTTCATACTGCCCGTCGTTTTCCACTATGATGCTCATCACGCTGTCCCCGGTCACCAGGCGTCTGGGCTCAATCCCCTTCACCACCCCGGACACCGAGGCGTGCACGGGCGCGGACACAAATCCGCCTGCCTCCGCGATTTTTTGTCCCACCAAAACTCGGTCCCCCTTGGTTACCACCGGGACAGCGGGGGCGCCGATATGCTGGGAGAGGGGGTACACCAGCTCCCCCTTCGGCAGGACGGTCCTGATCGGCTTATCCTTGGAGAGCTCCTTTCCGTCATAGGGATGTATCCCTCCCACAAAACTTCCTCTTCCCATAAATCTATGTCCTTTCCTATGTGATATAACATGTTGTCTGGCGCCGGCTGAAATCCTCTCTAGCCGATTCCTCAAACATATGTTATACTTACCTTACCCTTACACTCCAAAGGAGGTTATTTCTACATATGAAAACTGTTCACACCTTACTTGCAGATCCCCCGGCGATCGGATACCCCATAGAGACCCTTTCCTCCCCCGACAGCCTGCTGCTTCTGGATATCGAAACCACCGGCTTCTCTCCCAGCACCTCACGCCTTTACCTGATCGGCTGCGCCTACCAGGACTATCTGGACACGGCCCGCTCTGTCCTGGGGGACTGGCACCTCATCCAGTGGTTTGCCGAGGATTATGAGGAGGAGTCCGACCTGCTGGCCGCCTTCTTTTCCTTCGCCCAGTCCCGCTCCCGCCGGCATCTGCTCCACTTCAACGGCTCCACCTTCGACCTTCCCTTTCTGCTCCACAAGTGCCGCCAGTTCGGGCTCCCCTACAGCTTTGACGATTTCGAGGCCACCGACCTGTACCGGTGTGTCTCCCCCTACAAGCACTTTCTGGGGCTTCCCAACTGCCGTCAGAAGACCTTGGAGCGCTTTCTGGGAATTGACCGGGAGGACATTTACTCCGGCGGGGAGCTGATTGAAATCTATCACTCCTATGTAAAGACTCACTCCCCTGAGAGTGAACATCTGCTCCTGCTTCACAACCGGGAGGATCTCTCCGGCATGCTCTCTCTCCTGCCCATCCTGTCCTACCACGACCTGTTTCACCGCCCTGTGGGGGTGCGCAGGGTTCAGTCCCACGCCTACCGGGATCTTTCCGGGGAAAAGCGCCAGGAGCTCTACATGACCCTCTCTCTCCCCTCCCCTCTCCCCAGGGAGGTCTCCTTCGGAGCCTGCGGCTGTTATTTCAAGGGCTGCGGCTCCCAGGGCGAGCTGAGAGTCCCCATCTATGAGGAAGAGCTAAAATACTTCTATGCAAACTACCGGGACTATTATTACCTTCCCGAGGAAGATATTGCCCTTCACAAGTCCGTGGGCGCCTTTGTGGACAGGGATCACCGGATGCAGGCTTCCGCCTCCACCTGCTACACCCGCAAGCGGTCCGCCTATCTTCCCCAGTGGGATGTGGTGGTGGAGCCCTTTTTCAAGCGGGAGTACCAGAGCAGGGAGCTTTTCTTTGAAATCACCGATGAGCTGAAAAAGGACCGGGAGACCTTCCGGCGCTACGCCGCCCATGTGCTCTCCATGATAGCGTCCCAGTGCTAGTGCCGGCTTCTGCCGGACATATTTAAAAAGACCGCTTCCCCTCAGCCCTCTTACAGGCCGGGAACCGGTCTTTTTTGTCCGTTTCCTATTCGGCATCAGTCTCCGCCGCGGTCTCGTCCTTCGCCTTCTCGGCGGCAATCACAGCGTCGATATCCACAGATACCGCGTCTGCGTCTTCCTCCGCCGCCTTCGCCTCCTGCTCCCTGGCGGGTTCGGGTGCCTGCAGAGCCTTGATGCTCAGGGATATCTTCCTGTCCGCTTCGTTGAAGTCCACGATCTTGGCCGTTATCTCCTGACCTGCGCTTAACACGTTGGCCGGCTTATCAATATGTTCCTTGGCAATCTGGGACACATGCAGCAGGGCATCCACACCCGGCTCCAGCTCCACAAACGCGCCAAAATCAGTCATCCTGGCCACCTTTCCGGTGATTACGGTGCCCACCGCATACTTCTCAGCGGCGTTCCTCCAGGGATTGGAATCGTCAAATTTCAGGGACAGGGCGATCTTGCTGCCGTTGATCTCCTTGATCAGGACGGTGAGCTTATCCCCCACCTTGAACACCTTCTTGGGATGCTCCACTCTGCCCCAGGACATCTCGGAAATATGCAGCAGCCCGTCCGCTCCGCCCAGGTCTACGAAAGCGCCGAAGTCCGTGACGTTCTTCACAACGCCCTCCACTATGTCGCCCTCCTTGATCCTCTCAAAGAGCTCCTTCTGCATCTGGGCCTTCTTCGCCACAATCAGCTGCTTGCGGTCGCCGATATATCTTCTTCTCTTGGGATTATACTCACTGATGACAAACTCGATCTCCTGTCCCGCGTACTTGGAGAGATCCTTCTCGTAGGTGTCGGAGACCAGGCTGGCGGGTATGAAAATCCGGACCTCATCCACGATCACACTCAGGCCGCCCTCCAGCACCTGGGCCACAGGGGCCTTCAGCACCTCATGGGTGTTGTACGCCTCCTCGATCCTCTTGTTCCCTCTGTCTGCGGCGAGACGCTTGTAGGTGAGCAGCACCTGCCCCTCCCCGTCGTTTACCTTCAGGACCTTCACCTCCATGGTGTCGCCGGGCTTCACCACTGTGGTCAGATCCACGCTGTTGTCATTGCTGTACTCGGCCTTGGTCAGAATCCCGTCCGCCTTATATCCGATGTTCAGTACGATTTCCTCCGGCTTCACATCGATGACAGTGCCTTCCACTACCTCCCCCGCATGTATTGTCTTTAATGAATCCTCCAACATTTGTTCAAAAGTTAACTCTGACATAATTTTGAACCTCCTCTATTAATTTGTTTGGGGTTGAGGCCCCTGCTGTAATTCCCACCAGTCGAGCAGATTTAGGTATTTCCTCTAAATGCAAGTCATCCAGTGTCTGTATAAAATAGGTATGCTCACACTCGCCGCGGCAAATCTCATACAGCTTCGCCGTATTCGAGCTGTGCCTTCCGCCTATTACGATCATGATATCCGCCTGCGCTGCAATGGCCCTCGCTTCGGCCTGGCTTTTCTCCGTTGCGTTGCAGATAGTATTCACAACAATATCATTGTAACCTTTTTTTTGAAAAATTTCAACTATATGTTGAAATTTCTTGTAATTATATGTCGTTTGAGACAGCAGACAGAGGTTTTCTCCCTCCAGAGGTGCGTATTTTTCCGCATCCTCCGGGCTCTCCAGCACCGTCACGGGCCCCCGGCACCATCCCACGATCCCCTCCACCTCCGGATGGACGGGGTTCCCGGCGATCAGAATATGCTTTCCGGCCAGGCTCTCCCGCTCCGCAATCCGGTGGATCCGCCTGACGGAGGGACAGGTGGCGTCCACGCACACAAATCCCTTCTCCCGGATCAGCTCGTAGATCTCCCGGGGCACCCCGTGGGCCCGGATAACCACCACAACCTCTCCGGCCCGCTCCGGAGGCAGCTCCTGCATCCGCTCCAGCTCCCGGCGGCTCTCGATGACCCGGACGCCCTTTTCCTCCAGATCCCGGACCACCGCCTCATTGTGGGCAATGGGGCCGTAGGTATAGATTGTCTTTCCCGTTTTGATCTGTTCATACACCGTGTCCACCGCCCGCTTTACCCCGAAGCAGAAGCCGGCGGTCTTTGCCAGTCTCACTTCCATGACAGCTCCGCCCCTTCCTCTAACGTCCGCACAGGGAAACGAGCTTTTCCACCACTTCCTCTATGGTCATGTGGGAGGTGTCCACCAAGACGGCGTCCTCGGCCTGCCGCAGGGGCGATACCTGACGGTGCATATCCTGATAGTCTCTCGCCTCGATGTCCGCCTTGATCTGATCGTAATCGCAGGCCAGGCCCTTGGCGGTGAGCTCATCGTAGCGGCGCTTCGCCCGCACCTGGCTGCTGGCGGTGAGATAGATCTTTACATCCGCATCCGGCAGCACACAGGTTCCGATGTCCCGTCCGTCCATAATGCAGTCGCTGCGGGCCGCCAGGGCTTTCTGCATGGCGACAATCCCCTCCCGGACAGGCCCCAGGGCGCTGACCCTGGCGGTGGCGATCCCCACCTCCTCGGTGCGGATAGAGCCGCTCACATCCTCCCCGTTGAGATAGACCTTCTGGCGTCCCTGCTCATAGCCCAGGGTGATCTCCGGCTCCCCGCTCCTGCGGATCACCTCCGCCTCATCCTCCAGATCCACGCCCTCCCGGATCAGATACAGGGTCAGGGCCCGGTACATGGCTCCGGTATCCACATAGATCAGATTCAGTCTCGCCGCCGCCGCTCTGGCGATGGTGCTCTTTCCGGCTCCCGCGGGGCCGTCCACTGCAACATTGTAGCTCATATTCTCCCAGTTCCTCTCTTATTTTCTGTTTTCCGGGCGGAAGATCCCTCCGCCGCCCTCCTGGCGGCGCTGCGGCCCGCCAGATACCCGGTAGACCAGGCGATCTGCAGATTATATCCGCCCGTCAAAGCGTCCAGATCCAGCATTTCTCCTGCAAAATAGAGGCCCCTGACCAGCTTGGACTCCATGGTGGAGGGGCTGACCTGCCGGACCTCGACCCCTCCCCGGGTGACGACGGCTTCCTCGTAGCCCCGGGTCCCTGTGACCGTGAGGGGAAGCCTCTTGATCATCTCCCCAAATGCCTGACGCTCTGTCCGGGTGATCTCGCCCGCCCTCTTATCCGGTTCGATCCCGGAGAGCCTCACCATCACCGGGATCAGCCTGTGGGGAAACAGGCCCCCCAGGCTGTTGGAAAACTGCCGGCTCCCCGCCTGGGCGAACTCCCGCTGCAGCCTTTTATCCAGCTGTTCCCCCGTCAGGGCGGGCTTTAAATCCAGCTCCAGGCCCATCTGCCCTCCGCCGCCGGCCCCGTAATAGCTGCTGGCGGTGAGAACCAGGGGGCCGCTGACCCCGAAGTGGGTAAAGAGCATCTCCCCGAAGCCGCTGTAGAGCTCCCTGGAGCCCTTTTTCAGAGTGAGGCTCACATTTTTCAGGGACAGCCCCATGAGCTCCCGGCACCAGCCCTCCCTCACTGTCAGAGGCACCAGCGCCGGCGTGCGGGGCGTCACCTGATGCCCGCAGGCCTGTGCAAAGCGGTATCCGTCCCCGGTGGAGCCTGTGGAGGGGTAGGAGAGCCCGCCTGTGGCCAGAATCACCTGAGGGCTCTTCCAGGTTCCGCCGTCCTCCAGGGCCACTCCCGCCGCCCGGGGCCCTTCCTCCCCCGGCAGAGGGCCCTGAGTCAGAAGCCGGCACACTCTGGACTGCAGCACCACTTGGACGCCCCTTTGATCCAGCTCCGCCCGCAGCGCCCGGATCACATCGGAAGAGTGATCGCTCACCGGGAATACCCTCTCCCCCCGCTCCACCTTCAGGGGACAGCCCGCCCTCTCCACCAGCTCCATCACCGCCCGGTTGTCAAAGGCACGGTAGGCGCTGTAGAGAAACTTGCTGTTTGTCAGCACATTCGAGAAAAAAACCTCCCCCTCGCAGCCATTGGTCAGATTGCACCGGCCCTTGCCCGTCAGATAGAGCTTTTTCCCCAGCTTCTCGTTTCTTTCCAACAGGATCACCCGGATCCCGGGTGTATGGGCCGCGGCGATGGCCGCCATCATACCTGAAGCTCCCCCGCCCACCACCAGGACGTCGGCGCTTCTCTCTCCCTGCCTTTTCTGTCCGCGCTCTCCCATAGCCCCTACTCTTCCTTTCGCAGAGAATAATTCAGGATGGGCTCGTCGTCAATGAAGTTGATCTCATCGTTTAAATAGACCTGATAGTTGTTCCATGCCTGCTCCAGCATCTCCAGATTTTCCTTCACCTCCCTGGGACATTTCAGGCACAGGGCCACCACCAGGGCGTTGATCACGCTCAAGGGGGCCACCAGGGAGTCCACAATGGAGACCATATCGCTGCGGGCCAGCAGGTTGCAGGAGGAATACAGGTTCATGGGAGAATGGGCGGAATCCGTCACCGCGATCACCTTGGCGTTGCGGTCGTTGGCAAACTCCATGGCCTTTAAAGTCCTCATGGAATATCTGGGGAAGCTGATCCCGATGAAACAGTCCTTCTCGTCGATCCGCAGCATCTGCTCGAAGGTCTCGCTGACGCTGGTGGTGCTCAGCAGGATCACGTTCCTGCGGATCATATTCAGGTAAAAATGAAGGAAGGCCGCCAGGGGCTCATTGCTGCGAAGCCCCATAATGTAAACATGGTCCGCCTTCAGTATGATGTCCACCGCGGCCTCAAAGGCCATGGGATCCATGCTGCGGATGGTGTCCTGAATCTTCTCGATATCCGCGTTCAGAACAGTGGTCAGGATCTCGGACTGGGTGCTGTGGCCGTACTTGGCGTCCATCTTCTGGATGCTGCTGAGCTTGGTTTTCACACATTCCTCCAGGGCCTTCTGGAACTGGGGATACCCCTCATAGCCCATGGCGGCGGCAAACCGGACCACCGTGGACTCGCTGATCCCCAGGGCGCTGCCCAGACGGGCTGCCGTCATAAATACCGCCTGGTCATAGTTCTCCAGGATGTAGGAGGCCGCCTTCTTGTGGCTCTTGCTCATCCCCTCGTATTTCTCCCGGATCCTGTCCAATACATTGCTTCCTGCTTCCATCCTCTCTCTCCCGCTCCGGGCGCTCCCCGGCCGATCCCGGCCCTGCCCGTCAGTGTAATCTTACCGATTTTCCCTTTTCTTGTCAAGAAGGTCCTGACCGCCCAAAAAGGCAGAAGCCCCGGTGATCTGCCCGGCTGCGCCGGGCCTTTGCTGATCACCGTCTTCTGCCTTTGTCTGGTCTGTTATCCAAAAGCCCTTATATGGGGTACGCCCCGTTGGCGGTATCCGCCTGGGTCATATCCACCTTCTCCTGCTGGGCCTGGCGGTACTTGAAGAAGTCCATAGCCACCTGAGGGAACAGAGCGTAGGAAAGCACATCCTCGTCCTGCTGCTTGTACTCTCTCATCTCGCTCTCCAGCTTATCCAGCTCGTTGTCCAAAAGATCCGCATACCGGCAGGTGATCCGCTCCACGCCGGGGATCACCTTGTCGATGACCTCCTGGCTCATGGGCTTTACGGTCTGGCCATACTCGCCCCGCAGGACTGCCTTGGTCTCCTTGGTGGCCATCTTGTAGCGCTCGCCCATGAGCACGTTGAACACGGCCTGGGTTCCCACGATCTGAGAGGAAGGGGTCACCAGAGGCGGCTCGCCCAGATCCTTTCTCACCTGAGGGATCTCCTTCAGCACATCGTAGTATTTGTCCTCCGCGTTCTGCTCCTTGAGCTGGCTCACCATGTTGGAGAGCATGCCGCCGGGCACCTGGTAGAGCAGGGTCTTGATATCCACGCCCATGACCTTGGGATTGAGCAGGCCGTTTGCCAGGCACTCGTCCCGGTAGGGCCGGAAGTAGTCCGCAATCTCCGCCAGCAGGTTCTGATCGAAGCCGGTGTCGTAGGGGGTTCCCTTGAAGGTCTCCACCATCACCTCGGTGGCCGGCTGGGAGGTCCCCATGGCGAAGGGGCTCATGGCGGTGTCGATCACATCCACCCCTGCCTCCACGGCCTTTAAATAGGTCATGCTGGCCACGCCGGAGGTGTAGTGGGTGTGCAGCTGGATGGGCAGCTTGGTTGCGCTCTTCATGGCGCTCACCAGCTCCGTGGCCTTGTAGGGCACCAGCAGGCCCGCCATATCCTTGATACAGATGGAATCGGCTCCCATCTCCTCGATCCTCTTGGCGGTGTTCATCCAGTACTCCAGCGTGTAGGCGTCGCCCAGGGTATAGGACAGGGCCACCTGGGCCTCCCCTCTGCCCTCCTGCACCTTGTACTTGTTCACCGCGTTTACCGCGGCCTGCAGGTTGCGCAGATCGTTGAAGCAGTCAAAGATACGGATGATATCGATGCCGTTGGAGATGGACTTCTGTACGAAGTACTCCACCACATCGTCCGCGTAGGGCCGGTAGCCCAGGATATTCTGGCCCCGGAAAAGCATCTGCAGCTTGGTCTTCTTGAAGCCGTCCCTGAGCTTTCTGAGTCTGTCCCAGGGATCCTCCTTCAGGAAACGCAGGGAAGCGTCAAAGGTGGCGCCGCCCCAGCACTCCACGGAGTGATATCCCACCTGATCCATCTTATCCAGGATGGGAAGCATAAAGTCGGTGGGCATTCTGGTGGCGATCAGGGACTGATGGGCGTCACGCAGAATGGTTTCCGTAATTTGAATCGGTTTTTTAACTTGTTCTGACATTTACGTTTCCTCCACTATATGAATATTGAAAATGATTCTGCCGCTCAAAATACTCCGAAGATTGCCATAAAGGTCCCGGCCGCCACGGCGGTTCCGATGACGCCCGCCACATTGGGGCCCATGGCATGCATCAGAAGGAAGTTGGTGGGATCCGCCTCGGCGCCCACCTTCTGGGACACACGGGCCGCCATGGGAACGGCGGACACACCGGCGGAGCCGATCAGCGGGTTCACCTTGCCCTTGGTGGCAATACACATGAGCTTGCCGAAGAGCACACCCGCCGCCGTGCCGAACATGAAGGCGACCAGTCCCAGGATCACGATGAAGATGGTATCCCAGTTCAGGAAGGCCTCCGCGCTGGTGGTAGCTCCCACGGAGGTACCCAGCAGGATCACCACGATATACATCAGGGCGTTGGAAGCGGTGTCAGTGAGCTGGCGCACCACGCCGGACTCCCTGAACAGGTTGCCCAGCATCAGCATCCCTACCAGGGGAGCGGTGGTGGGAAGGATCAGGCACACCACGATGGTGACGATAATGGGGAACAGGATCCTCTCCAGCTTGGAGACGGGGCGGAGCTGTCCCATCTTGATCTTTCTCTCCTTCTCCGTGGTCAGCAGCTTCATGATGGGAGGCTGGATAATGGGCACCAGGGACATATAGGAGTAAGCCGCCACCGCGATAGGGCCCAGGATGGCCGTCTGCCCCAGCTTGCCCGCCAGGAAAATGGAGGTGGGCCCGTCGGCGCCCCCGATGATGGAGATGGCCGCGGCCGCCTTGTCATTGAAGCCCAGGAAAATAGCTCCAAAGTAAGCCGCAAAGATACCGAACTGTGCCGCCGCCCCCAGAAGGAAGCTCTTGGGGTTGGCGATCAGGGGACCGAAGTCCGTCATGGCGCCCACCCCCATGAAGATCAGGGAGGGAAGGATCGCCCACTCGTCCAGAATATAGAAGTAATACAGCAGCCCGCCCACGCCGTTGGCGGATTCCTCCGCGTGGAGCATGATGTCCGGGTAGATGTTCACCAGCAGCATACCGAAGGCTATGGGGGTTAAGAGCAGAGGCTCAAAGCCCTTGGCGATAGCCAGGTAAAGGAAGACGCAGGCAACCGCGATCATCACGTAATTCCCCCAGGTGAGGTTGAAAAACGCAGTCTGATGGATCAGGTTATCCAGCGTGTTTAAGATATAATCCATTTGTTGACCTCCTGTTGTGATTCATTGTTGGGAAATTCTCATCCCGGCCTAGTTCATGGTGGCAAGCAGAGCGCCCGCCTCAACAGGATCACCCACTGCCGCGTCGATGCTGACGATGGTGCCGTCCTTAGGTGCCACCACAGGGATCTCCATCTTCATGGCCTCCAGAATCACCACAGCGTCGCCGGCCTTCACAGCCTGGCCCGCCTTGGCCTCGATCTTAAACACCTTGCCTGCCGCGCCTGCCTCGATCCTCACGCTGCCGGCCGCGCCGGAGGAAGCGGGAGCTGCCGCGGGAGCCGCGGGGGCTGCCTTGGGAGCCGCCTTGGGGGCTGCGGGAGCCTTCACGGGAGCCGCGCCAGAGGAGGCGCCCTCCTCCACTACTACGTCATATACATTGCCATTCACAGTGATGGTATAATTTTTCATTTTTCTTTCCTCCATTTTATTCTGTTCTATCTTTTACCCGCTCTGCGGATGCTTCTCACTACAAATCCGTCGGTGGCCTGTGCCCCCTGGCTGGCCGCGATGGCAGCTGCAATCACCGCCACCAGCTCTAAGTCGTCGCTCTCCTGGACCTCCGGCTCTGCCGGGGCGGCTGCCGGGATCTCCGGCGTGGGCGCGGCAGGAAGCGCCGCCTTCTTTTTGGCCTCCGCCTTGGCCTGGAGCTTGGGAATGATCCCCATGGCGGAGATGATGAGGCTGATCAGGATCAGCACGATAAACACGGTCCCCATCCCGATCAGGGTATTCAGGGCCGCCTTCCCCATGAGCTCGCCGATGCCGGAGACCTTGTTCAGGGCGGCAGACTCAAGCTCCAGGAAAATGTCGTTGGAGAGGATCACCTCCGCGGTGGCCTTCCCCTTCTCGCAGGTCACATCCACATTGACCACGATGGTGCTTCCGTCAAACTCCGCTGTGGCCTCCCCCACGTCCGTGATGGCGCCGATCTCCTGCATGGTGGAGTGGAAGGAGGATACGGCGGACTTAAAGGCATTGCCGTCCACATTCAGCTGGGACTGCTGGGCCAGCACATACTCAATCTCCTCGGCGGTGTTCTCGTCAAAGGCACCCGCCCTTACATCGTCCGCAAACTGGGAGAGAAAGGGGATGAACTGCTGGGCCGCCGCCTGCTTTGCGTAGTCCAGCTTCTGCTGCTCAAACTCGGTATAGCCCTCCTCCCCGCCGCAGGCCGTCAGTCCGAAGAGACAGGTAAGCATGCAGAACAAAGCTAATAATTTCTTCATACTTGCATCATCCTTTCTACACGGTCCCGTGTTTCTTTGCCGGTCTGTCCTCGGCCTTGGAAAAGAGCATCTCAAAGGCCCCGATCACATATTTCCTGGTATCCCCGGGCTCCACGATCTGATCCACATAGCCTCTTCTGGCCGCGCCCAGGGCGCTGTTCTGCAGGGCCTCGTACTCCGCCGCTTTCCGGTCGATCACATCCGCGCCCTGCCCCTCGTACATGATTTTGGCTGCCAGCTTGGCGTCCATGGCGCCGATCTGGGCGGCAGGCCAGGCCAGGGTCAGGTCCGCGCCGGCGGCCTTGGAGTTCATCACCGAGTAGGCGGTGCCGAAGGCCTTGCCCACAATCACATTCACCTTGGGAACGGTGGCGTTGGCAAAGGCGTAGGTCAGCCGGGCCGCCGCCGCGGCAATGCGCTTCTCCGAGTCCACAGTGGCCTCATAGCCCTTCACATTGGTCAGGGTCAGCACGGGGATCTGGAAGGCGTCGCAGAAATTGACAAAATCCGCCGCCTTCTCACAGCCCTGAGGGGTCAGCACAGCGTCCATCTTTTTGACCACCTTGCCCTCCCCGTCGCAGATCTCGCAGCGGTTGGCCACGCACCCTACGGTGCTGCCGTCCAGCTTGATAAAGCCGGTCACCATATCCGGGGCGTAGTCCGCCTTCACCTCAAAGAAACGGTTCCCGTCCGCCAGAATGGACAGAGCCACGGAGGTATCCCCCGCGCAGCCCGCGATCTCCGGATTCACCCGGTTGAGATCGTCCTGGCACTCTTCATAGCTCAAATCCACGTCATTGTTGGCGGGCAGGAATCCGACCAACTCGCGGATGGAGGCGATCAGCTCGCCCTCGGGAGCCGCCACATCCACGATGCCGCTCTCCTTCGTCTGGAACGCCGCGCCGGAGGTGTCGTTCTTGGTGATCACATTGCCCTCCAGGGCATTGGGCGCGTTCACAAAGAGCCTGGCCTTTTCCTCCATAAAGGTAAAATCGGTCAGCGCAGGGAACAGGGAAAGCCCGCCGCCGCAGGTCCCGAAGACAGCGGTGATCTGGGGGATCACGCCGGAAGCCAGGGTCTGCTTCAGATAGATCTCGCCGAAGGCGTTCAGCGCGTCGGCCGCCTCCTGCAGGCGCAGGCCCGCGGAGTCGATCAGGCCGATCACCGGCGCCCCTGTCTTCATGGCCAGATCATAGAGACCCGCGATCTTCTTGGCGTGCATCTCGCCCACGGTGCCGCCTAAGACGGACGCGTCCTGGCTGTACACGTAGACGGGGCTGCCGCCGATCAGGCCGTAGCCGCAGATCACGCCGTCCGAAGGCGTCGGCGTCTGTTTCAGGTCAAAATCTGTAGCTCTGGCAGTTACGAGCGCACCGATTTCAACGAAACTGTTTGCATCGAGTAAAGCTTCGATTCTTTGACTCGCTTTTGAAGTAGTACTCATGTTTAGCCCTCCATATATAATAGATGATAAAGGATAACGGATTCAGTGGGAGGAAAATTTCTACAAAAGCCCCCATGATTAACGTCTAAAGGATTATAACATAAAAAATGCGATTCGCAAAGAACGAATTGCATTTTTTAGGAAAAAATATGTCGTTCCTTCTCAGATCGGGGAAAAAAGCTCCCAAATTCTCTGAAGGCACCATCCGAAACGGATGCGTTCCACCCCCTGGGTGAGTACGATATGCTCGGTCCTGTAGGTTTTGCCGTCCACCCGGGTTTTTAACACCCCAATCTCTGGAAAGCCTTATCAGGCTTATTTTTTTTGTCAAATTTATTTTTATGTATTGC
>CANQOL010000035.1 GCA_947625475.1 uncultured Acetatifactor sp. | reverse complement strand
ATGTATTGAGTCTCATGGACCGCAATACGGCGGTTCTCACTCTGGAAAACAGGCTGAAGGAGGCCAACCGCCGCGCCATCCGGAACGAACAGGTCATCCAGGAAAAGATCCAGGAAATTGCAAAAACTGCCGCAGAACGGGACCGCCTCCAGGAAAATAACAAAAATTTATCCGCCGAGAACGAGCGTATGAGACAGATGCTCAGAGAGTTGGGACAAACCGTTCCTGACGCCGCTGAGTAGATAGTTATCCGCAGCGGGGCAGATCTCTTCTATATCCTGGAGACCTGCCCCGTTGTGTTATGTATCAACCCCGAGCAGACACTCACCCCTCGATCTGCACCTCCAGGAGCACGATATTCTCCAACGCCCGCAGGGAGTGGGGTACTCCCCTGTCTATCCGTATAGGTATCTCCCGCATAGGCATCATGATTGCGCCCGTTGATCCGGATCACCGCCTTCCCGCTCAGCACGGTCCACACGGTACAGTGCTCTTTATGTATTTTCTCCGGAATCTGTCCCCCGCGCCGCACGGTTTTCTTCTTCGTCACCGCCTTACGGTGCTCCTCATCCATGTTTACATTCAGCACCGTGTAATCTCCCCACTCCCGCTCCTCATACATGGGGCGCATATCTATGTGATCCACATACTCCTTGATAAACGAGCTCTTCTCCTTATCCAACACCAAACTCCCGTCCGGGCCAGCCGCCACAATCATATCATGGGCTCCCATGACCACCACAGGATCTCCAGCTCATTGATCACATGCATGTTTGTGCAGTCCTCACTGGCAATAAAAAACCCATTCACCGGCTCCATCACCTCTGTGATTGTATTCCACATAGGGGTGCACCGGCAATACGACCACCGTCTCCTCCCCGTCGCAGTACTTCTCATAAAACAGGTTTGCCGCGCACAGAGCGATGGCGGGAAAGGTGTTGCGCCTCTCCGGTTCCACCACAATATCCACCTTGTCTCCCAGCTGATTCCGGGTGGCCTCCACCTGGGTTACGCTTGTGGCCACGGTGATACTTATTGCCCCTTGCTAAAACCGGAACCCAGAAACAGCGATATCCGTCCCTCCTTAATGCGTCTTGCAAGCTTTCTATGCTCCTCATTACCGAAATCAAGGTGTGAACACATCTTTTGTCTTCCTCATATAAAGAATGTATGCCGCTCCATATGAACAATGGAGCAAAATCATAATATCTAACAACCGACAATAATTACCAGCATATTGTCAGAAGAATATGCCATCCCAATCACAGTATATGATTCCGTCAATAAATTTCCCTGACCATACTGGTTCCCCGCATACTTAATTCTTTTATCCGTACTGCTCAGTGAAGTGATATTATTTCTTGTAGTAAAGGTTCCGTCATACAGAGAAACGCCGTTCTCAAATAAAGCAGTTGACCAATGACTTCCATCCGGGCGAACACAATCAACAGAATTCACATTTTCTTGCGCCAAAATGCCACAAACTTCATTAAGCTGTTCTGAGAAACTCAATTCTCCCAGCCCCGCCGCTCTTCTCTTCTCATTGATCAATCCCAGCAGCTTATTTGAAAAGTCACTATGGGAAATACCAATATTAATGGTTATATTGCTTCCAGCCTCAATATATTCTGAGAATGCCGGAGATTGAGAAATAACCGTTCCGTTCCCTCCCAGATAGTATTCAATGGTGTATGTATAGCCGTTTTGAGAACACAGGCTGATTGCAGTTGCCTCGTCTAAACCCGTTAAATCCAGTCCCGCCGGAGTGGTCGGAGTTATCATCGCCGTATCCTCTATTTCTGTATCCTTATCCTCTATTTCTGTATCCTCTATTTTTGTATCCTCACCATCAACACCTATTTGTCCAAAATCGTCTTCATAATCCGTTTCCAGAATTCCTCCAACTTTCTCTTCTCCTGTTCCGGCGACTTCGATATCACTCACACTGGTAATTATTATACCTCTTCATTAATTAGAACAGTACAGTATATTAATCCACTTATACTATCCCATATATGAATAATCCATGCTTTTATTCTCTTTTCAGTAGCACCTTCTGCTTTCCGTATACAATATTAATTTGTGCTACAATATTGGTTATTTTTGCATAATATGATTTAACCCGGAGAGCCGTATATTGATTCCGATTATTTTCAAAATAATCTACCAAGAAAAAAAACAATGGCTCACCAATCGTCTCATCTAATTCGTCATTATCTATGCACATCAGCCGTTTAAGACTGCAAAGCGTCATATTTCGAAGATATACATCCACATCCTTTATATTGTCGAGCGCAGAATATGCTAGAGACAATTTTGTCCTATGATGCTCATTGTAGTAATCCTTTTCCAATGCATCATGTCGTGATACATCAGCTTTCACTGAAATACGAGGGCAAATTACATTTTTCTTTTTGTTAATCATCTTTACCATGTTGTTATAATATTCAGACGAATAGTCAAATGATGCCACTACAGGATTTATACTTTGAATGAGATTTAAACCATGTTCAAATCCCTTTCGAAATCCGTAGTTGCTATGAAATGCCTTAAAACCATATTTAGACATATTGGGAGCAAATAACATATATCCCATTCCCCCATCTCTTGTCTGGCTAAAATGGAATCTATTTCTTCTCATTACGTACATATATTCTAATTTTTCAAAGAAACTCCTTCCCCAGTTAATTTTATTAAAGGATTCCACGAACTCATTTTCAAACACTTTCCCAGCACTCTCGTAGTCCACCATAAGATTACGTCTCAAATAAGCATGTACTTTCTCCATCTGTTCATTTGTAATATCCGCAGTCATATCCATGTTTAAAATTTCATTACCAAAAATACTATATGTGACATATGGTCTACTGATAATTTCACCTAATGCCCCCGTCATCTTACAACATTTTTCCGTGTTATGAAGAACATATCCAATCATAGACGGGGAATAGGATTTGCCCAAATCAAGACTCAACCTACATTCAAGCAAATCATCTAATGTCTGATTGCAATTTTTAGCATTAATAAATCCAGAAACAAATTTGCTTTCAAAGTCATAATCATATTGAAATGCATCTATGATATTTAGAGGAATAAAATAATCATTACTGCCATTCTGAGCAGTATATATTTTTATATCGCAATCCGAACGATAAACATTTGTCAATGCTGCAAACACGATTCTACTATCCATACCACCCGTTAGATCCACAGAGTATTTTTCAAATCTTCGTGAATTTAGTAAGACGTTAATATTGTTTTCTATCTCCTCCTTCGCTAAATTAATCAAGTTTTGGTACTCTTGTTCGGTAATATCGTTATTTCCACAAAAAACTTCATATATACCGGTCTTTGTAATTATCATATTTCCTTCAGGCGTTAGCTCAATCTTCTCCCCAACATCTAAAATATACAGATTCTCAAAGAGTGTCATATTAGACATTGGATAACTATTCCACGCCGAAAAAGCACTTAAAACAGATATTACATTCCGCAATCTGACTTTGGGTTTAATCTTTAAATCCCTCATACATAATAATAATAAATGATACCTATTTGAAACAATAATGCATTCTGAGTCTTTGTAATAATAAATTGGATACATTCCAAAATAATCCGAACAAACGCAAAGATTTCCGTTTCCCTCTATACATGCACTAAAACACCCCTTCATATATTCCAAATCGTCAATGTATTCTGAGATATCATTTATTCCATAGATCAATTTATTATCTAAAATATACCCAGAAAACAATATTTTAGCGTTATCTACATTTTTAAATTGATTCTTAGATACCAAATACATATTATAATCTTCTATTCTATATACTGAAAAACCATTTATCTTACACTCCTCAAAGTCACATACCCCCCCCCCGTTGTAAATTACAGAAAAATCCTGAAACGGATAATTATATTCATAATATTGAGGGCACCCATAGTTTGCAATAATATCACTCCCTTTGATAAAATCCATATATTTTTCTTTATTTTTATCAAAATATGCTATAGTTGTATAACTTCTTTTCCTCGTTTTGCTATTTGTCTGCATTTCAACTCTGTAGATTCCCTCTCCATTCAAATTAAAGTTTATTTCAGGATATGGTGTAGTTTTTTCTTCAACCAAAACATCATATAAAAACACTCGGAAAATATAAAGGTTATTAGATTCTATATTATTCTCGCTTATGTATTTTACATATAAATTATTGCCAATAATTCTTGCCTCCAGCTTATCCATACAATATATCCTCCCTATTTAGTCAAGTCTTTTTTCTTTATTTTTCAAGGATTTTTCATTCAATATCTCAGATAAATGAGCCAAGGAGATGGACATTTCTCTGTATCTAAACTTTCCCAATAGGTGAAACTATACGAAACCCCTAGAGTCTCACCTAGATTTCTTACTTAATCCGAGTACCCCTAGCAGATTATTTTGAGGTACGAGTTATCGTATTAATATTATAAATAATCTAAAGCGTTCTTGTCCTCACAATCGTCAAAATCGTCAAAATCAGAGAACTTAATATCGTCCCTAGCCCATATGACAGATTTTCTTATGATTTTCGCTGGATTACCTGCTAAAATTACGTTTGACGGAAATGTACCTGAAGTAATTGCCCTAGCTCCAACAATGCAGTTGTCCCCTATTTTTGCTCCCCCAAGAAGCTCCACTTCTCTTCCAACCCATACATGATTACCAATTATGACCGACTTCTCGTAATTAACTCTAGTCTTATTACGCAGATCAAAAATATGGTGCATATCACTTTGCGCAATCACAATCGAATGTGAAAACATACAATCCTTGCCAATTTTTACAGTACCATTCGTCCCTATTGTGATCGTTGTATCCGCAAAACTACAATCGTCCCCTATATTGCAATATCCTTTTGTTCCTAGAAGCGTTAGTACCAATCGAGTGGCAACTTTAAGGTTCCCCAGTTCAATATATCCTTGCTTACTTCTCAATGTGTTCAGAATAGTCTTATCAGATACATTCTTATCTATTACTATTCTGTTTCCTCTTACATCTGTGTAATCATAAAACCCCATTGCCTTTAGGCACTTTATGCTTAACCGTCCTGCTGCGTAGTTTTCCAAATGGTCAAACTTAATATTCCTGTCTCTAAGATTTTCAGCTATTCTCTTTATATCTTCTACCCGACCTTTCGCAATAATTACAAAAGGATTATCTAATTCTGCAATTTCATCCAATGAAGCTAATATTTGATATTTATCCTTAATATTATCAGAAGACCTACCGTCTAGATATATATATGCTGCATGAATTCTCGAGTCAATTTTCTCTATGTTCTGTGCGAAGTACTGTTGTGCACCCCAGATCACGATATTCTTACTTTTAAACACCTCATCCCCGCAAACAGTTCGGCGCGGCATCCTCGTTATTTTTTTGTAGAAACGATCATAATTTTCCACCAATATATTAAGATCGTCAGTCTGCCTGACAATATTCAGGATTCTATTGTACGTAGTTGCATAGAATTTTTTTTCGAAGTGAGTCGTGGCCAACCCCCATTGGTGGAGTTCATCACATTTGGTATTTTCATCCATCTTAATTACATGACAACCCTTAAGCTCATTCTCTAATATAGAATAATATAATTCAAGTTTATACCGATTCTTTTTAGCTTCAATCTGCCTAATCTGGTCAAATAGAACTAATTCACCAGATTTATCATAGTATTCATTGACCGGATAAACTTCATTTATGATTATTCTATTAGTTCTGTATATTTTTTTGATTTCATTTGAATAAAACTTAATTGCATCAATTGTTTTTTC
The DNA here is from genome assembly GCA_947625475.1 of uncultured Acetatifactor sp. Classification (GTDB taxonomy): domain Bacteria; phylum Bacillota; class Clostridia; order Lachnospirales; family Lachnospiraceae; genus Acetatifactor. The sequence continues at coordinate 28,619 of CANQOL010000035.1, read as the reverse complement.
ATAGTTTATTTTCTTAGTGTCAATAATATTTACCTCGAAAGTTTCTGAAAAAGAAGACCTCTTTAAACACTCTGACCACGTGACCGCTGATGTATGTCCGTCTACCTCTATTTTAACTAGGTCAAATATTTCATCCATCAGATCAATAACCAAAAATTCGCTTTTACTCTTTCTAAATTCATCGAATATTCGTTTGGAAAAATCGATGTCCAACATTCTCTGTTCCCATGGGCTATTATTATTTGACGAATCATTGAACCCATCAATAATCTTTGGATATGTCGCAGACATTATTGTATTTCTGCCTATATAGGTACCTACCTGAAAAAAGACCTGATCTGAGAAAACGTCCCATGATACACAACTTCCATGAATATCTACGGTTATCTTCTTATTATCCATTTTGCTTGTCTCCTCCAAATATTCGTTTTCTAGTTTCGTCTAAGCATTTTTCGCGGGATTGCTGTTAACGCCAACCCTAATCTACATGAAAATGAATTTCTCGTTGCCATTAACTCATACCTTAACTGTTCAACTTCCCGCTCTCGCTCCCTGCTTTCTTCTAAATTTCTTTCATACTCTTCCAATAATGCACCGTATTTTTTGTTCATTTCACTTATCATCTGTCTATTTTCACTAAGTACCTTATTTTGAGACAATATCAATTGATTTATTATTCCTTCTATCTCCCGTTCTTGTCCTACACTATTACTTTCTTGTTCAATAACATCCCAAAAATACCTATCTATCTTTCCAGACATATCTTGCGATATTACATCTTCAAATGATTTCGAATATCTAAAATTCCCTTTTTCCTTATCATTATAACTGTCAAAAAACTTGAACTTAGTAATATTACAAATAAAATCCTTTACATCAATAATTACAATCGGACTATTCCAAAAAGAGAATATATTTCCATGTAGAAAACTTATGCCACCAGAAGTTACACATTCCATAATATACCTACTGAAGTCATGTTTTGCAATCGCTCCATCAATGATCAATATTCTGTTATACTGGCACAATATTTCTGGAACTAGCATTCTATAATAATTTTTATGCAATCTTCTGTTCTTCGAATATTCGCTATCCCTTAATAGCATATTAGAGATATCGACATAGAAGATTCGTATCCTATGAGACGAAAATATATTGATATATGCTTTGGGAGGAATTTCACTTTCAAAAAGAATATATATATCAAAACGCTCATCCTCCAATGAGTTCTTCTTTATGTATGCCAAGTTATCTACTATTACTCTTGTAGCATTGATATTATCAGTCGAATAATAAAACACAATCGGACAGACCAATTCTTGAATATTGTCTGACGCTATTTCTATATTCCCATTACATTCCACGATTTCATTTTTCCCAACACTACGACGGATTATTTTGAGACTCCCATATGAAGATCGTAAGAAATGCTCTATCCAGATATCTGCCAATGGAACATCATAATATTTCCATGGTTTATCTTTTGAACAATAATGTATAATTGCACTGTCCCTTCGTACACCTTCCAGCGTAGTATATTTACACCCATATAAATTATTAATCTGGTTCAATTGGTACTTATCCTTTGAGCGCATTAAATTTACATACAATGTATTGTACTTAATCGGCAATTGTATAACACGGTCTGCAAAGACCTCATTGAATACATCCTGATCCATTAATCTGCTATCCAGGCTTTTCTTCGTTTCAATTAATCTATTTACAAGATTTTCTTCATTCATTTTATATATATTAAGCACCATCACCCCAGAGTTGAAATAATTTCTTCCATATTTTGCTCCAAAAATCTGGCGTGAGTATAGCACCTGGGGAATATCTCTAACTACACCGGCAAAATTATCTCCAAGCTCTGTCTGATAGAGATCATTTAAGTCTCTTTTTACAATGATGTCACCATCCAAGTATATTAGCTTCTCGTAATCGACCATAATATCCGGGAGCAAAAACTTAATGAGTGCCGTTGCAGAAACACCATATTTCGTTATTTCAGATGAATGCAGATTTTTGAATAAATTCTCCTGGATATATATTATATTGATATTTACATCGGCATGTTTTATCAAAGAAAATTTTTTAATGTTATCATCTGACATATTAACAGCAATCAAAGATATGTCATATTTTGTATTACTCTTTTTAAATTTCAGTAATGACGCGATGGCTGTTGCCGTAGGAATCACATACCCATCATCACAAATAAATACAATTGGAACTTTTCTTTCCATATCTAATTTATACGATATATTTGTATTATCTTTTGTTTTTTCATAAAACTCATCCGGTGTATTTGTTAACTCACACAACAACCGATAATTTCCGGAACTAAATAATTCAGGCTTAATTCTCCCTCTCTCCAATGCTCTTTTAAATTCATCAGAAAAGGATGTTACATAGTCCCTCTTTAGTTCTGGTGCAATTCTTCGATAATTGAAATAATAAGCATCAAATTTTTTGACTTCAAAATAAAAAACATACTTTTCTTGCAGGTCAGGATTATTATCCAGGAAAGATTCTATAAATGCATATTCTTTGTTGATCATATATGCCTTATCAATCTGAAATGCAGATGAATTGGGATTATCGCGTCGATTCATATAAAAAGCTTTTTCTAAATAATAAATGCTACTGGCACTCACTGTAGTTTGAAACCAAAAACCATTGTCTTGATATGAAGCTCCAGGGGTCTCTTGATGTCTAATTTGATACCGAATTAAAAAGGATCTTTTATATATTCCTGTCCAGGTGTTTGTAAACTTAAACATATCCAAATTATCTTTTGATGTCAGAATATGGTTATATAGCGATCTATTTGTTGTTAATACGTTGTAAAACAAGTGCTGATATCCATTTATGTTTGTAAAGCGATAAAAATCTGCTTTCACAATGTCAATATTTTCTTCCTTTGCTATGTTATATAACGCTTCATACATTTCAAGTTTTACAAAATCGTCGCTCTCCACAATACCGATGTATTCCCCACGGGCCATATCCATTCCCAGATTCATAGTATGTCCGTATCCGGCATTATCCTTACTGATGACCTTTACACGCTCATCCGCTTCTGCATACTCCTTCAAAATATCCAAACACCCGTCCGTAGAGCCGTCATTCACACAGATGATCTCGATCTCCTTCAAAGTCTGGTTCACGCAGCTGTCCAGACACTCCCGCAGATACTGCTCCACATTACAGACCGGCACCACGATAGACACCTTCACCGGCTGTTCGGGCTCTTTGTCAAAGTTGATCAGCTCATGGATCATCACCTTCTCACGGGTCAGGCGCACGGCCTCCTGATAGTCCCCGTCCTGTGCGGTCTCCACCTCAGTCTCCTCCCCTCGAGCAGATTCTGCCTTTGGCTGTGACCCCTCACCGTCCCGTGATGTGATCACAGTTTCCTGCGGCATAGTCTCTGTATCCTGCTCTATGATCTCAGCCCCCTGCGGCACAGTCCCAGTATCCTGCTGAATAGTCTCAGCCTCCCGTGACACTGCTTCTGCCTTCTGCTCCTCCCCGACCATATTCTTCTGCTCCCGCAGCGCCCGTACTTTCCTCTCTCTCTCGCTCATTTGCCGGCTCTCTCCTTTTTCTTGATATATATTAAGCTTCCTCGCTTATTTCCGCATTCATCATCCGTCCCAGCACTTCCCGCTCCTCAGGCTGAAAGAGACTGAGGTCTAATTCCCCCATGGCCTGCGCCTCCCCGAACTCCTCCCTCGCTCTTTTCAGAAATGCCTCTCTGTACTGTGGCGCGATGGTCTCATACCGATACCGATAATTCCGAAACTGCTTCACATGCATCAACCTCAGCAGGAGTTTTTTATCCCGCCCTCTCTCCATCACCAGCTCCCGGATGAATTCGTACTCCTCATTCATACAAAACACCTTCTCCGGGCTGAGGACGGAGGAACCCGGGTTATCCCTGCGGTTGAAGTAACAGGGCCGGTCCAGGTACATGGCCCTCCTGGCGTACATCATGGTCTGGAACCAGAAGCCGTTGTCCTGGAAGGAGGCGCCCGGGGTCTCGTTGTGGCGGATCCTGTGCTTTTCCAGGAAATCCCTCCGGTAGATCCCGCACCAGGTGTTCATCACATAGTGAAAGGAGTCCGGTTTTTTCATGGGCCGGATCACCCTGCGGTAGTTCCGGTCCTCCTTCGCCGTCCGGATGCAGGACAGCCTCAGCTGGCCGGATGGGTCGTGCTGAAATCGGTAAAAATCCGCCTTCACAAAGTCCAGCCTCTTTTTCTTTGCCGCCAGATACAGATCCTCAAACATATGGGGGTCCGCAAAGTCGTCCGGCTCCAGGATCCCGATATACTCCCCCCGGGCCTGTTCGATCCCCCTGTTCATGGCCCTGCCGTAGCCGCCGTTTGGCTGGTCGATCACCCGGATCCGTCTGTCCCGGGACGCATACTCCCGCAGGATCTTCGGGCAGCCGTCCGTGGAGCCGTCGTTGACGGCGATGATCTCGATCTCCTCCAGGGTCTGGTTTACCGCGCTCTCCAGGCACAGGCGAAGATAGGGCTCCACGTTGTAGACCGGGATCACCACGGACACCCTGGGGCGGAGAGGGCCCCATCCGCCGGATGTACCCTTCTCCCCTGCCCCTTCCTCCAGGATTTCTCTCATCTCTTCATACTGCTCCCGGGAGAAGAAGGTCTCCGGCGGGGCCTGGGCCAGTCCCAGCTCCCGGAAAATCCGGCGCTTCAGGCTCTGGCGGATCAGCTCCCGGAAGCTTTCCCTGTAGTGATGCATATTCCACAGGGAGAAATCCAGCGCCCAGTTCAGGTATCCCCGCTGAAAGGTTTCGTACAGCCCCCTCTCAGTCAGCCAGTCCTTCAGTCCCTTCAGCGCGTGAAAGAAATCCAGCCAGAGAAATTCGATGTCCCGGGCCAGAAAACGGACATGGCCCACTCTCTGCCGAACCAGCACCTGATCCAGAGTCGTGATCCGGGCCGCGGCGGCCAGAGCCGAAAAGGTAAACCGCATGTCGTTGCAGGAGGACAGGCTCTGGAAGCGGATCCCCTCTCTTTGGATAAATTCCCTGCGGAAGAGCTTGTCCCAGGCCGTACAGCCGGTCATGGTGAAGGCCCGGTCCGGACAGTCCCGCGGGGAAAAGGGGCGCCCCTGGGGCATCTGCTCCGTCTTCAGGGTCCAGGGGCAGTCCCGCACGCCCTCCTCCCCATCCTCAAACTGCACCCGGCGGAACAGGCACACGTCCGCTTTCTCCCCGGGAGCCGGGAGACCGGCCGCCGCCTCATAGGCACTTCGAAGCATATCCGGCTCAAAGAGGTCGTCCCCGTCCAGGATGGAGAGATACTCTCCATCCGCCAGCTCCAGACCCAGGTTCCGTCCGTCCCCGGCGTTGGTGTGTTCCTTGGCGATCACAACCGCCCGTCTGTCCCGCCCCGCGAACTCCTCCAGGATGGCGGCGGTGGAGTCCCGGGAGCCGTCGTCCACGCAGAGGATCTGGATCTCCTCCAGAGTCTGGGAGCCGATACTCTCCAGACATTCCCTCAGATACCGCTCCCCGTTGTATACGCAAAGAATCACGGAGACCTTGACGCGCCGCCCCCTCTCCATGATCTCACAGAGCCTGCGGTACTCCTCCCGGCTGTGGAAATATCCGGGTTCCTTCCCCAGTATATCCAGCGTCTGAAAGTACCCGGTCCGGCACTTGATCTCCAGGAGCCTGCGGCAGTTTTCCTGCAGGGTGTCCATATGCCAAAGGAGCAGGTTCAGGGACCAGTTCACAAAGCTGCGGCGGTATGTCTCATAGCTCCCGTCCCGGCGCAGCCTCTCCTGAAGCGCTCTCAGCGCGAGATAACAGTTGTCCCAGGAACGCTCTCTGGTGGCGGACAAGGTTCCGGCCACATTGACTCTGTGATGGGCCAGCACCTCTCTGAGCACGGAGATTCTCTCCGCGCGGCTGTATAGGTAAAAGACAAAGAGCATGTCGTTGGTAGTACGGATGTTCTGGAACCGGATCCCGCACCGCTCCACAAAGGCCCGCTCAAAGAGCTTGTCCCAGGCCCAGCCGCAGCCGATGTTGAAGATCCTCTCCGGGATCTCCCGGGGACTGAAGGGATCCCGCCCGGGCAGACGGTCCGTCAGGATGCTGTAGCCGCATGCCTCAAAGCACCCGGATGCATCGTCGTACAGATCGGTCTGAAACACTGTGATCTGCGCCCCGCCCTCCCGGGCCCTTGCCAGGGCCTTCTCCAGCATGTCTCTCTCAAAGAAATCGTCCGCGTCCAGAATGGAGAGGTATCTCCCCCTGGCGGCGCCAAGCCCGGCGTTTCTGGCCGCCGCCGCTCCCTGATGAGGTCTGCGCAGAATCCGGAGCCGCCTGTCCCTTTTCTCATACTCCTCCAGGATCGCTAAAGACCCGTCCGTGGAGCCGTCGTCCACACACAGGATCTCGATCTCCTCCAGGGTCTGTCCCGTCACGCTCTCCAGGCACCGGCGCAGATAAGCTTCCGCGTTGTAGACCGGGATGATCACTGAGACCGCCACAGCCGCACCGCCCTGTGTCCTGACACGCACTATGCAGTTTTTCCTCCCATCTCTGTCCCGTTTCCGGCCCATCCTCATACCTCTGCCATTGGAATTTTCTATCCCCTTGGCCGGTCCCGCCCGGCCCCCTGCCCTAGTCCCTGCCAAACAAGTCCTTCGTATAAACCTTCTCCGCCACATCGTCCAGGCAGGAGTCATACCGATTGGCCAGGATCGCATCGCTGGAGTCCTTGAACCTCTCCAGATCGTTGACCACCTCATACCCGGCATATTCCGATCCGTCCTCCAAAGTGGGTTCGTAGATCAGGATCCTCACACCCTTCTCCCCGATCCGCCTCATCACTCCCTGGATGGAGCTCTGTCGGAAATTATCGCTGTTGCTCTTCATGGTCAGGCGGAACACCCCCACCGTGGGAGTCTTTCCTGTATCTCTCTTTTCTTCCGCATCTCTTCTTCCTCCTGCCTCCTTCCCCATGCGCCTGAGCACCTGCTCCGCGATAAAATCTTTTCTTGTACGGTTGCTCTCCACGATGGCCGCGATCAGGTTCTCCGGTACATCCCTGTAATTGGCCAGAAGCTGCTTCGTATCCTTTGGCAGGCAGTACCCCCCGTACCCAAAGCTGGGATTGTTGTAAAAATCCCCGATCCTGGGATCCAGGCACACTCCCCGGATGATCTGTCCGCTGTCCAGGCCTTTCAGCTCCGCGTAGGTGTCCAGCTCGTTAAAATAGCTCACCCGAAGGGCCAGGTAGGTGTTGGCGAACAGCTTTACCGCCTCCGCCTCGGTGGAGCCCATGTGCAGCACCGGGATGTCCTTTTTACAGGCACCCTCGCACATCAGCCGGGCAAACAGGCGGGCGTCCCCGGCCAGGTCTTCCTCCCCCTGGTCGTATCCCAGGATGATCCGGGAGGGGTACAGATTGTCCTGCAGCGCCCGGGACTCCCGCAAAAACTCCGGGCAAAACAGAATCCTTCCATATCCGGTCCGTTCCCGCAGCGCCTCCGTGTATCCCACAGGCACTGTGGACTTGATCACCAGAAGCGCCCTGCTGCCGCAGCCCAGGATCTCTTCCACAGCCTCCTCGATATGAGAAGTGTCAAAGTGATCCTGATCGGGATCGTAGTTGGTGGGAACCGCGATCACCGCCACATCCGCCTCCCTGTAGGCCGCCTTCCCGTCCCGGACGGCGGACAGATTCAGCCTCTTTTCCGCAAAAAAGCGCTCAATCTCCCTGTCTGCAATGGGAGAGATCCGCCGATTCACCAGATCCACTTTACCCTGCACCACATCCACCGCCGTGACATGGTTGTGTTGGGACAGGAGCGTCGCCACCGACAGTCCTACATATCCGATCCCAGCAACCGCTATCTTCATGATGACATCCCTTCCTCCTGAAACATATCTTCCGCCCATCCCCTGGCGCGGTTTTTCTCCTCCAGCTCCCTGTAGGAGAGCTTGGGGGCATTCAGAGCGTCCCTGAGAAAGGCTCTGCTCCTTTTCCTCTCCCTCCACAGGATCCGGTCCACCTTCTGGTAAGGGATCCGCTCCAGGAGGGACGCATCCTCCCGGATCCGCCGGGGATCGCTCACCAGACGCGTCTCCAGCCCAAACAGCCCCGTCAGGGATCGGACCCTGGAGATCCCTCTGGCTTCATTTTCCAGAAGGAGAAACTGTCTGTGGAAGAGCAGGGCCAGGGCGGCCCCATGACAGGAGTCCGTCAGGATGAAGTCCGCATGGCTCAGATAGTACAGCCAGTCCTCCTCCTGCAGGTTCTCCACGCAGTTGGGCAGATCCATAAGCCTGCGGTTCCTCTCAAACAGCCAGGGCAACCCGTCCAGCAGGTTGACAATCTTCAGTCCCCCCAGCTTTTTGGCCAGATACAGGATGGCCTCCCGGATCTCCGGAGTGGGGTCTAAAATATACGCCGCCAGATAGGGCTCCCTCTCCCGGGCCGAGGCCCTCTCGATCAGGGGCTCAAATATGGCCGGATGCGCCATAAGGACCGGGTCCAGGACCTGTCGGGCCAGAATCCCGTAGGCCTCCTGGCACAGCCTGACCCCATCCGCCTCCCGGACCGAGATCCCGTCAAAATGGCTCATATATTCCGAGATCCTCCGGCGCTCGCCGGGAGGGGCGAAATCCACCTCATGTCCGAAGGAGGCGGCGTATGCGATCTTTTTTTTGTCCCGGGCCGCGAAATCCAGGTAAAAAGCCTTTCCGAAATTTCTGCTGATCCCGTAATTCCATACCTGGTCCGAACCGATCACAAAAGTCTCGCAGCTCTCGTTGAGCTTTTGCAGCTCCTCCAGCCGGTACTGGGGACTGATGTGATAATGCTCCTCTCCGAACCGCCTGGCGTGTGTCTGCGTCCGTTCCACGTCATCCTCCATCAGGATGGGCTTGTCGATCATCAGAACGCTTCTTCCCTCACTCCGGATGAACTGATGCAGCGCGTAATAGGTGGCGATACTGCCGTAATTGCATCCCGTCCAGACTCCCAATATGCCAACATCGTATTTTTTCCCCATATTTCGACTCCGGGCATAGAGCGGGCAGCCCCTCTTTTCAGCCTTTCAGGTACTGCTCCCAAAAGTTCCCGCTCGTAAGCCATTCCCTTTTCTCCCGATATTTTTCCGCGAGGGCCTCATATTCCGCGTCATAGCGGCTCATCAGTCTGCGGTAGCGCTCTGTCAGTCTCCGAAACTCCCTGTGGGAGCGTCTGTACACCGCATAGGCTCCCCTGCGCACATCCACGGCGTACACCGTCTCCGCCAGGTTCTGTTTGGCCGGACAGTAGCCGAATCCGTAAGGGATGACGCCGATCCTCGCCCGCATCCAGATCCGGACACGCTTCTGGCCGTTGCAGGTGTGATCATAAAAAAACTTGGCGGGCCCTGGGAGCTTTTCATACCGATACAGCCTGTCGGGATCCATATACCTGCGGATCTCCTCCGTGATGGGCCGCAGGACATTGTCCTTGGCCGCTTTCTCCCGCATGTTTTTTTCCCCGTCGAGGGACTCTATAAATTCCGGCCCCTTCAAAAAATCTTCCACCGAATCCAGCAGAAGCTCCGCCCCTCTGTAATCCAGCTTGAAGATCTCCTCCCAGAACAGCTCCCGGATCCTTTTTATCAGCTGCACGTCATCCAGCTGCGGGTGCATTGCCCTGAGGATCAGATCGTTTCTATGCACCTGATACAGCTCCATGGCCCCTGAAAATTTATCGGCGAAACCCTCATGCCAGATGCAGATCCCGTTCAGGGTGAGAAACCTGGCACGGCTGCGTATGGAATATTCCACATCGTCTCCCCTGACAAAAAAGGGCAGGGGCAGATTCCTTTCATTTACCACGGACATGGGGATACAGCAGTACCACCAGCCTGCGTATTGATGGACGTCCTCCGGTATCGGCTGCTCGTTTCTGACGACGCTCTCCTCCTGGGCCAGATCGTACCTGGGCTTGTAAGGGCCGTGGGAGGCGTCAGGTCTGAACACACCCACATCCTCATGCTGTATATTCTTTTCCGCCGCTTCCAGCATGGCCCCGCTGATGAAACAGCCGCTGTATTCGGGGCGTATAAGCATAAGCAGCTTTAGGAGCCTTTTAAAGCTCTGAGGGAAGAATTCCACGTCATCGTCCATGAGCAGAACATGGGTGGCCTTTCTGTCATTGTCCAGCGTTTCTATCATCCCTCTTGTGAAGCCGCCTGAGCCGCCTGTATTGCTGTTTGGCACGATCTTTATTTTGTCTGTTGACAGTTCCTTCACATCAAGCGTTCTTCCGTTGTCTACGATGAACCACTGAAAATAGGGGGCATATTCCTTATCGTCGAAAAGATTCGACTGTATCAGGGCTATGTTTTTCCTGATATAGCTTTCCTTTCGGAAGGTGGCCGTAATTAAGGAGATAAAAGGCTCGTTTACTGTTTCGGTCTTGGCGCAGTATTTTCCGCTGCGGATCAATGTGTCCTCTATAGGCGATATCTGAAACGATACTACCGAGCAGTTCGTATCTTCCGGATATGGAAGGGATATTTCCGTATAATCATCCAGGTCAAACATATACCTTCCAAGCCATTCTTTTTGTATGTTATTTCTGCTGTCCACGTAATGCCCCATCAGCTCTATCGCAAATTTGCCCTTCAGGTCAAGCTTGAGCGTAAAATCATGGGCAAAGGTGTAGGTTCGCCATTTTCTGACGGACAGAGAATTGATATATGTCAAAAATTCATAGAAAGATTCTTCTCTTAAAAGGAAATCGTGATTTTCAGTGAGCAGTATGGGACTCATGCCTCTGTAATACATACCCGTCGTCCTGTCATCGGCAATATCCGGCTGGAATATGATATCCTGCAGCGTGATGTCAAGGATTTTAGCAGAATTTGAAACCATTTTTTATTCTCCTGTAAATGATGGCTTTCGTTCCCTCGTCACACATTCACGACCCCCGGGTTCCCGTTTTGCCGGCTGTCATTCCATAGCGCTTCTCAGCCGGATTCCGGTTCCTGGCCTGTTGCCGGGCCAGGTTTCACCACAGTAAAGTGCCCAGCCGGGCCCCGGCGCCGGACTCCCAGCTGCGCCAGCCGCCACAAAACCGCATTCCCAAGCCGGGTGGCGTATCTCTTCCGGCTAAGGCGCTTATGATGCCCCTCCGGGTTGATTCCCTCCAGCTCCTTCCGGCCCTTCAGGTAATCCACCAGCCCCAGGATCCCCAGGCGTTCCCCCAGGTAATCCCCCCTGCGGTGGCATTCTGAAATCTTCCCCTTCCAAAACCCCAGGATCTCTTCCCGCCCGAAAGGCCGGCTGTACAGCTCATTCACAAACAGGCTGTTGCGCACGTCGTAGTAGGCAATTACCGGATCCTGACGTTTCTCGTAGGTCTCATGCCACACCTGGATCCCGTTCAGCAGAATTGGGGTTCCTCCCTGACGCAGGCCGTACTCCACGTCGTCGCAGTGGAGGAAAAAGGGTAAGGGGCGGTTGGCTTTTATGTACTCTATGGGGTAGCAGCACATCCACCAGCCCCCATACTGGGCCCCCCGGTTGTCGTTCATACCGGGCAGGTTCTCCCGCAGGCCCATATCCAGGTTCCAGCCAATGTGACGGATCTCCCCACCGTTCCAGATCTCCGCCGCCGTGTACTGGATCTGACGGCGGTCCATCCGGAACATTCTCCCTGCCACAGCCTCTTTTCGGTACTCTTCCCTCAGGCAAGACAGCAGGGCGCATAACCTGGCAATGCTCTCCATTTGCAGCTCCGCATCGTCGTCCATCAGCAGCACATGGGTGGCTGGAAACTCAGGAAGGCTCTTCACCGTCTCTTCCATCCCCCGGCCGAAGCCTCCGGAGCCCCCGGTGTTGGGGTTGGGATAGAGCCTTACCCGGCCCCCGTACTGCTCCGGCCAGCCCTCCCCCAGCTCACGGCCGTTGTCCACCACCAGGATCCGGGAGGCATAGCCTCTCTCTCTCTCCCTCTCCAGCTTTTCCAGCCCGGGACATAGCCTGCTTAAGTTTCTCTCCAACTGTACCCTTCTGTGATAGGTGCAGATGACAAGGGACAGGCAGATCTCCCGTCTCCCTGCCGCCTCAGCCTGCCAGGAGCTCTCCAGGATCCGGCTGGTCTCCCATGCCTCCCACTGCCAGTAGAGCAGGCCCCGGGAGTCCTCATCCCCCAGGGATATCACCTTTTCCTCCGGCAAAAGCAGGCTCCAGACGGCCTCGGCCAGAAGCTCGTCGGAGGCCGGTCTTTCCTCCGCAGTACCCGCTTCCCCCGGGTTTCCCATCCGATAGATCCGCAGCCTCCCTCTTCCCTGGAGGCGGATCTGCAGACAGATCCCGGAAATCTCCCCGTACCTTTCCCAGGCATCCGCATCCAGCAGGTTCATGTAGGTGTCTGTGCGGATCCGGCTCCCCTCCGCAAGCTCTAAAATCCCATCCTGTGTCTGAACTGTTTCCCCGCTCTCCCGATAGTACAGCTCCCTCTCCGGGCACACCTCATCCGGCAGGGCCGTCGTCTGCAGGATCACCTTACCCCCTCCGCCACCAGGCCGATCGCCTCGATCTTGCTCCGCAGGCTGGGACGGCTGCAGCTGGCGTAGGTACTCTGCACCGTGGCATTCCCCAGGATCTCTGTGATCGTCACCAGATCCACTCCGCTGCTCATACACCGGCTGATAAAGAGCTTGCGCAGGCTGCTGAAGCTGATATCCGGCAGCCCCTCGCTCTTCAGCAGGGCCCGCAGACGGTACTGCATGGTCCGGGGCTCCACCGGGGTTTCCTTCCCCGACAGGAAGAAGGTGCCTCTTTCCCCCTGAAGCCTCCCCAGGATCTCCCGCAGGAACGGGGCCAGGGGGATCACCCTCTCCCCAGGGCCTCCCTTTAAGTCGATCAGCACCAGGCCCGTGTTCTCCCCAACTGAAATCCGCTGCAGGGTCTGGCGCACCGAGACCAGGCCCTCATCCAGGTTCACATCCTCCCACCGCAGGGCGCACAGCTCCCCGATCTTCAGTCCCCCGAAGAGGGTTAAGAGAATCCCCGCCTTGGTGGGGGTGGGATCCTTTGTCAGCGCCTGGCAGAGCCTCTCACAGAGGGTCTCATCGTACAAAAATTCACCCCTTCCCCTTTCCCGGCCCTGTTTCTGGCTCTGAACGTCCCGGCGGTCCCCATACCGGCCCTGTGTACCGCTGCCGTCCCTGGCCTGTTCCTGGATACCCTGGCCGCCTGCCGCCTGCTTCCGCAGGCCCCCGTCCGGCACGGTCTGATCCTGCGCATTCCAGCCCTGTACACTCTGCCCGTCTGCCGCCTGCTTCTGCAGGCCCCCGTCCGGCACGGCCTGATCCTGCGCATTCCAGCCCTGTACACTCTGCCCAGTCCACCCCTGGCCGTTCAGGCCGGCCCGGTTCTTGCCTGGCTTTTCCAGTACCACATCCAGCCCCGGGTCCGGGCAGCCGTACACCCGGGACACATACTTGGTGATCATCTTGGTCTGCACCAGGTTGTCGTAGGTGTACTGGGGTGTCAGTCCCTCCTCCAGAAGGCGCTTCTCCAGGCCCTTGATCTGCTCGCCCGTAAGCTCCGCCCACTTTGTTTTTCCAAGATACGGGCGGATGTTTTTCTCGTATTTCACTATGTACTGGGCGTAAGAGGTAGGCTTCACTCTCTGCCTCACCCATCCCAGCCACTCCCCGGCCCCATCCTCGAACAACATGCTTTTTATGTTCCTTCTGCTCATGAGCTCCCCTCTGCTTCCGGATTCCACTCTTTCTTCACTCCACAGGTATGTCTTGAATTTCGACATTTGCGAAAATCCATCACCCGCAGCGGGCAGGCTCTCTCTTGGGAACACTCAGGCTGCAAACCTCAGACGCTTCATGAACTGCTTCTTCCTCTCCAGGGAGGAATGCACATACCGGTTCAGCGTGATCTCCACCCCGGAATGCCCCAGTATCTCGCTCAGGGACTTCACGTCGAACCCCATCTCCACACAGTTGGTGGCAAACATATGCCGCAGGGCGTGGAAATGGATTGACGGCAGATATGCTTTTTTGAGCAGCCTCTGGAACCGGTACTGCATCAGGCGGGGCTCCACCGGTTTTCCCGTCCCAGAAAGCACATATGTCTCTCCCGAGCCGGCCAGCTTTCTCAGCATGGGCATCAGGCATTCCGGCAGAGGGATCTCTCTGACGGAGGATTCACTCTTCGGCTCTGTCAGCACCAGCTTTGTACCCTTTTCTGCGCGGATCCGCTGGAGGGTCTGGGTGACATGAAGACTTCTTCCGGAGAGATCTATATCACGCCATTTCAGGGCACACAGCTCCCCGATGCGCAGTCCCGTAAACAGGGAGAGCGCAACCCCAAGAGAGGTTGGATCCGGATGAGCGTTCAGATACCGGTGCAGACTCCCCTGCTGGCCTTTTGACAGCAAACGGATCTGAGCCCTTTTCTTCTTGGGCAGCACCACCTCCTGGATCCGGTTTCGGATGTTGTAGCGGCTGACGGCAAATTTCATCATGGACTTAAACAGAATTACCATGTCGGAAATATAACCGGCCGACAGGCCCTTCCCGAGCTTTTCTGAGATGAAACACTGCAGCCTGGCAGGATCCACATCCTGAATGGGAAGTTTTCCAAAGGCAGGAAGAAGATGGGATCTGGCTTTTCCCTCATAATTGGCCAGGGTGGATTCCTTCACCCGCAGCCGGATTGCCTCCCGCCATTCCTCAAAAAGCATTTCTACCGTCAGCTGTGCGTCGTCAAAGCTTTGGCTTTCCCAAAATTCCTGCATTTTTTGCACTACCTCTTCCCGGCTTCTGCCATAGAAGTAGCAGAGTCTGCCGTTTTCCCCCGATGTCCTGCAGCGCCCCTCGTAGCGCCCGTCCCGGCGCAGATAGATACTTCCTCCCATGTTTTCCCTCTTTTCTGTTATTGACATTTATACCTTTTCGTGGTATGCTTGCTAAGAATCTGATACAGGTATGATAGTATATTTTGTGTCTTTCGCAAATGTCGAAATGAGCGATAATTCATCACGGAAGCTGCCCCTTGCGGGTAAAAAAAGGCTCCTCCTTCAGGTCTCTTGCTGAAAGGGGAGCATTATTTTTGTCACAAAAAAAGAGCCGAAGGATTTCTCCCCCGGCCCCGGTGATTCCGCGCCTTATTCTTCCTTGCTGTTGATGTAGTTGATCAGCCCCTGGGCGGCGATAATCTTCTGCATGAATTCCGGAAATGCCTGCCCCTGAAACTGGGTTCCCCTGGTCCGGTTGTAGATCACGCCGGAGTCAAAATCCACCTCCACCTGATCCCCGTCCTGGATCCCCCGGCTGGCCTCCGGGCACTCGATGATGGGAAGGCCGATGTTGATGGCGTTCCGATAAAAAATTCTGGCAAAAGTCTGGGCGATCACGCAGCTCACCCCCGCCGCCTTGATGGCGATGGGCGCATGCTCCCGGGAAGAGCCGCAGCCAAAATTCTTGTCCGCCACGATGATATCTCCCTTTTTCACCTTTTTGATAAAATCCTTGTCGATATCCTCCATACAGTGGGACGCCAGCTCCGCCGGGTCCGAGGAATTCAGGTATCTGGCGGGGATAATCACATCCGTGTCCACATTGTCCCCATATTTAAAAACCGTTCCGTTTGCTTTCATCCTATTCTCCATTCCGGAGCGCCTTGTGCGACAGGGCAATAAGAAACCGCATCCGCAGATTTCTCTTCTGCCACTAGGAAAATTTGCAGCGCTCCCACACAAATTCCCGTTTAAAAAATCAGCACCATACTGTCCGCGGCGCTCCTTTCCCGGACAGTCCTGCATATTTTGTATTACATTGCAGCCCTAGAGCTGGCAGGGACAGGAGATCCTGCCGGTGACGGCGCTGGCGGCCGCCACAGCGGGGCTTGCCAGGTAGATCTCAGACTCCACATCCCCCATCCGTCCCACAAAGTTCCGGTTGGTGGTGGAAACGCACCGCTCTCCCTTGGCCAGGATGCCCATGTAGCCTCCCAGGCAGGGTCCGCAGGTGGGAGTGCTCACCACAGCCCCCGCCTCGATAAAGGTCTTTAAAAGCCCTTCCTCCATGGCCTGCAGGTAAATGGCCTGGGTGGCCGGGATCACAATACAGCGCAGGCCCTTCTTCACCCTCCTGCCCTTCAGCACCTTGGCCGCGGTCCGCAGATCCTCCAGCCTGCCGTTGGTGCAGGAGCCGATGACCACCTGGTCGATGGGGATTTCCTCCTTGATTTCATCCACCGTGCGGGTGTTCTCCGGCAGATGGGGAAAGGCCACAGTGGGACGAAGGGCGCTCAGGTCAATGGTGTACTCCTCATCGTACACCGCATCCTCATCCGCCTCATAGACCTTCCAGCTCCGGGAGGTGTGCTCCCTCAAATATGCCTCGGCCGTCTCATCCACAGGGAAAATCCCGTTCTTTCCCCCCGCCTCAATGGCCATGTTGGCGATGGTGAACCGGTCGTCCATGGACAGATAGCGGATGCCCTCCCCCACAAATTCCATGGACTTGTACAGGGCGCCGTCCACCCCGATCATCCCGATGATGTGCAGGATCACGTCCTTGCCGCTGATCCACTCTCCGGGCCTGCCCACCAGGCAAAACCGTATGGCTCCGGGCACCTTGAACCAGGCCATGCCGGTGGCCATGCCCGCCGCCATGTCCGTGCTGCCCACCCCGGTGGAAAAGGCTCCCAGAGCACCGTATGTACAGGTGTGGGAGTCCGCGCCGATAATCACGTCCCCGGGCACCGTCAGCCCTTTCTCCGGAAGCAGGGCGTGCTCGATGCCCATCTCGCCCACCTCAAAATAGTTGGTGATCTCATTGCGCCGTGCAAACTCCCGCACACACTTGCAGTGCTCCGCAGATTTAATATCCTTGTTGGGCACAAAATGATCCGGCACCAGGGCGATCTTGTCCTTGTCAAAGACCCCCTGCACCTTCATTTTTTCCATTTCCCTGATCGCCACCGGGCTGGTGATATCATTGCCCAGCACCAGATCCAGCTTCGCCTCAATGAGCTGTCCGGCTTCCACCTTTTCAAGCCCTGCGGCTGCGGCCAGGATTTTCTGTGTCATCGTCATTCCCATAGCCAAATCCTCCTGCGAAAAAATCTTATCCCTATCCTACCACAGATTTCCCGCCTCTGCAAGTTTTATAAAAGGGATGTTCCGATCCTCTCTCCCATCCGCACCGGTATCTCCAGCCCTCTGCGCGTGCTCTCAAAGACCTCTTCGGGAAGCGCGGCCGCGCCCCTTTTCAGCAGAAGGATCACCGTGGAGCCTCCGTAGAGAAAGCAGCCCTTCTCCCGGCCCCGCCTGACGCTCCCGGCCCCCTGCCGGTTGCAGATCCGGCCCACCAGCATGGCCCCCACCTCCATCTGCACCACCCGGCCGAAGTGTTCCGTATCGATCACCGTGTACTCTCTGGCATTTTCCGCGAACACAGGCACCCTTCTGAGGGCCACGGGGCGCACCGTGTGAAGCCTTCCCGGGATTGCAAAGTTATCCCCTTTTACCCCGCTGTCCACATAGCAGTACCTGTGGCAGTGGTCCACCCGCAGCCGGAACACCAGGCAGAGCCCTTCCTCAAACTCCCGCCAGACGGGATCCCCAAAAAGGAGCTGGGGCAGGGAAAACTGGCTCTGCTTCACCGGAAGGATCAGATCCTTTGTGACCCGATAGGCGGACAAAAGCCCGTCGCAGGGGGCGATCAGGGCCTTCGGGTCCGCGTCAACCGGCCGGGCCCCCTTCCTTGGCCTGCGGCAGAAGAACTGGTTAAAGCTCCGGTAGGGCCCCGGCTCGTACTCCTCCGTCCGGACTGCGTTTTTCCGGATAAAAGGGCCGATCAGTCCTGCGGACAGGCGGGAATCCAGAAA
Organism: uncultured Acetatifactor sp.; assembly: GCA_947625475.1. Classification (GTDB taxonomy): domain Bacteria; phylum Bacillota; class Clostridia; order Lachnospirales; family Lachnospiraceae; genus Acetatifactor. Next base: position 10,699 of record CANQOL010000035.1, on the reverse strand, counting down.
AGCCCCCGCCAGCCGGGAGGGCCATTTTGCGCACAAAAGCTTTAAGAGAAGCCTTCCTCCCCTGCGGCCGTATAAATATGTCAGCAGACTGCCGTCCTTCTCCGGTCTCACCGGTTTTTCCATACGTCTCTCCCTTCTCTCCCATCCCGCAAAGGGCCTCTGCGCTCCCTCCGGCCCGCTATCTCCACTTCAGGTACATCGCCAGCAGCACAAATTCCGCAAACCCCACGGCCACCATGGCTAAAACGCCTCCCAGGCCGGGCTTGCGGACTTTACATTTTGCCAGGAACAAAAAGCCTGTCAGCAGCATGACCCCAAAGTAGACCAAGGTGATATCCTTCGGGATCAGATGCTGAAAGAGCAGCACCGTGGGAAAGATCAGCGCCGCCGAGGTGACGGGCAGGCCCGTATAATACACTCTGTTTCCGCTCTCCACCCGGCTTCTCTCCTCCTCCGTCACATTGAAGTAGGCCAGCCGGATCAGGGCTGCCAGTGCATACAGCACCATAATCAGATACAGCAGCGCAACCCCGGGAAAGGCGGGCCGCCCGTTCCGGTACCAATCCGGCACCTCCGAAATGGTGGGGCAGACCCGGATCATGGCGTTTCCGATGCAGGCCGGCAGCACCCCGAAGGACACCAGATCCGCCAGAGAATCGATCTGGATCCCAAATTTCTTGGCAAACTCCGACCGGTCCTTCTTGGTCCTGGCCACCTTCCCGTCAAAGGCGTCGCACAGGCCGCACAGCAGCAGAAAAAAGACTCCTATGTAGGGATGCCCCGTCTGCTGCAGGGAAACCATAATCCCCAGCACTCCAAAAATCAAAGACAGATATGTCAGCCAAACCGTATAGTCGAACACTCCGATCATCTCCCGCTCCTCCTTTTTCCCTCTCCGTCCCCTCTGACGGTTTTTCCTCACTGACGGCAGCGATTCCCCGCCGCCAAAAACGCCCCTCCTACCTCTTCTCAGGAGGTGTTTCCCCCTGTGTCCCTGTGGCCCTGTTTTTTCTCCGCCTTCTGCCGGCAATTCCTCCCGCCAGCACGGTCAGCCCGCTCACCAGGATGCACAGATAAAAGGACATTCCTCTGGCAATCAGCCCCAGGCAGACCGCCGCCTCCTCCCCCAAAAGGGCTCCCAGGCCCTTCAGCAGCAGGTAGTCCGCGGCTCCCATCCCGCCGGGGATGGGCACGCTGTAGGTTCCGATGGTTACAAAACTCTGGGTCACCCATACGTCCGGCGCTCCCGCCGCTTCCCCTCCCAAGGCCAGATACACCCACACGGTCACGGAAATCTGGGAGAGGCGCTGGAGCAGGTTCCACCCAAAGGCCCTGCAAAAGGCGGCTCTGTGGGAGCCCATCACCCCGGCGCAGGCCCGGTACTGCTCCATGGCCCCCGCCAGCCTCTCCCGCCGCTTCCCGGGCTTTCTCACGATCCGCAGCCGGATCCCCAGCTCTAAAAGCCCCCCGCAGATTTTCTCCAAGATCCGGGGTCTTGCAATCAGCAGCCAAAAGAACACTGTCAGTCCTGCCAGGATCAGAAAGCCCAGGAGGATCAAAAGCTCTCCCGCCCCGCCGAAGTGGGAAAAGATCTCCGGCCGGATCCCCCATCCTGCAAGCCCCACCGCCAGCAGGGCCAGGGTGTAGAGGATCAGATTGGCTGCCAGGGCCAGAAGGGCCACTGCCCCGGGCACCCCGTCCCGGATCATGAAGAAGGCGCTGGCAGGCTGGCCTCCGCTGGCAGAGGGGGTGATGGCGGAAAAGTAAACGTCCGCCGCCGAGTACAAAAAACCCGCTCCCCCGCTCCGCCGGTATCCGAGAGCCTTTAGGATCTCCAGCAGGGCCGCCCCCTCAAAAACAAGAAATCCCAGCGTGCCCGCCCCGGCTCCCAGCAGATACACAGGGGACGCCTCCTTCAGGGCCGCCAGAAGCCCTTCCGGGGAGAGGCTCCGGCTCTGGGCGGATACCGCCCACAGGGTGAGGACTGCCAGCAGTACAAAAAGAAGGCTCCAAAGCTTCCACCTTTTCATCCCAGGCCTCCCTTTTCCCCCGCCGGGATATCCTCACAGATGCTCCCAGGGATATTCCCCTGGATGCTCCCAAGAATGCCGAATCTTTGGAAGCATCCCTTCTTAAGCAGCCTTCCGGAGCAGTACAGCCCCAGCTCGGCCGCCGCCACGCCTCCCGCGATATCCGCCAGCACATGCTGGCGAAGGAACACGGTGGAGGCAAATATGAGCAAAGTGGCGGCCAGACACAGCGGCCCGTACCAGCCCCGGATTTTCTTCATGCACAGGGCCCCGCGAAAGCAGATCCAGCTCTCCAGGCAGTGGATGGAGGGGAACAGGTTGTCCGCCGGATCCATCCGGTAGAGAAGGACTGTCAAGCTCTCCCAGATTCCCCCCTGATCCAGGGACGCCGGATCCGGCCGGAGCGGCCCCATGGCGGTGGGCAGGGCCAGGAAACAGACCAGGGCCGCCGTCTTGGCCAGCAGCTCCCCTCCCATGATCCAAAAGGCGATTTCCCTCTCCTGGCGGCAGATCAGCAGATAGCCAATCCCCCAATATCCGAAGGCCAGAAAGTACACGGCGATAAACCAGGGGATCAGAGGGATCCTCTCATCCAGCGGGCAGGCCAGGCAGCAGTGAAATCTGTCCGCGGTAAAGAGCCGGCTGCCGAAATATACAATTCCGTTCAGGCAGAGGGCCGCCCCCGCCAGAGCCCAGCCGTAGCCGGGCATAATCTTTCTTATCTTTCTAATCACAAACTCTCTCCCCCAGGGAATCCTCCAAACGTGTTACACCAGGTGCCCTGCGCCAAGCGCTTCCCACCAGGTGTTGTACACCAGGCATTGTACGCCAGGTGTTGTACACCATGTGCAGCCGCCCTCGGGACTCCCATCCTCTCTTCCTACACCGTGCGCTTCCAGCAGGTGACGGCCTTGAACAGATCCCCGTCTATTTCAATGGACAGGGTCCCTCCCTGCAACTCCGTAAAGCTCTTCACAATGGACAGGCCCAGACCGCTTCCCTCGCTGCCCCGGGCGCTGTCGCCTCTCACAAACCGCTCGGTCAGTTCCTCGGGGCTGACGCTGATCTCCTGCTCCGCAATATTTTTCAGGGTCACCGTCACAAGCTCCTCCCCTTCCTCCAGATCCACATAGACCCGGGTGCCCGCCATGGCGTACTTGGCGATATTGCCGAAGAGATTCTCGTAAATCCGGTAGGTCTTCTGGCTGTCCAGCATCAGCAGCACCTTCCGCTCCGGGAGACGCATCCGCACGTCCAGGCCTCTCTCGGAGAGCTTATCGGCCTGCTCGAAGTGCACCTGCTTTAGGAGATTGCAAAGGTCCACCGCCACAAGCTGAAGGGAGACGGAGCCGGAATTGGCCTTGCTCACCTCAAAGAGATCCTCGATTAAAACCTTCAGCCGCAGGGATTTCCTCTCCAGGGTGTCCAGGTACTGATCCCGCTGCTCTTTGGTGAGATTTTCCTCCTTGAGCAGATTGATATAGGTGATGATAGCCGTCAGGGGGGTCTTCAGGTCGTGGGACACATTGGTGATCAGCTCCGCCTTCATGCGCTGGCTTTTGACCTCCTCCTCCACCGCCCGCTTAAAGCCGTTCTGGATCTTGTAGAGCTCGGGCTTGAAGGGCTCAAAGGGGCCCAGATTCTCCGGGATCACCACGTTCAGCTCCCCCTGGCCAATCCGGTTGGTGGCCTGGAGCAGGATCTGATACCGCTCCCGCACCTGCTCCAGGAAATGGCCCAGGATCAGGTACAGCACCGCCGAGTACAGGAGAATCCCGAAGATTCCCCCGGCCCAGAACAGACAGAACACAAAGCAGAGCAGCCCGTTTACAAAAAGGAGCCAGAAGAGTTTTTTCCGGGTCTTCTTTGTCAGGTTGATATTCAGATAGCTCTCAAAGAATTCCCTGCATTTTCTCCGGGTAAAGGGGAAAACCCGATAGCAGAGAGACCTCTTTTTCAGATACCCTCCCAGGCCCAGGCACAGCACCTCCCCCAGACAGCTCCCCATGTACCATCCCGTGAAGAAGAAGGCAAAGGCCAGGAGGGAGACCCATCCGTACCCCAGAACGGTCTGAAGCTCCGGAGGATTTACCGGGAAGAAGGGCCACCTCTTCCACACGCCGGCGTACAGGAAGGCCTCCGGCAGGAACTGGTACAGGAAGGCCAGCAAAACCGTCAGGCAAAGGACGGCCTCCAGGGGTATCCGGGGCAGCTCCAGCCTCTCCTGGCGCTCCCGGCTCACAGCGTTGGAGAAAAAGAATCCAAAGAACATGCAGAGCAGCAGCAGGCCGGGGGCCGCGTTCTCAAAGTCATAGTTATAGTAAACCCCGTAAGCCCCGTTTATGGTAAGGCTGGTCTCGGCGGCCTCCTTCATCTGGTCCCACAGGGCCTTGGGGATTCCGTAGGTGATCACACAGTTTTTGGGGCCGGCCATGTAGGAGGCGTCCTCCGCCAGGGTCCGGTAGACCTCATAGCTCTCCAGCGCCCCCGCCAGGAAGCTGCCCAGACCGTTCGTCTCTCTGTCATAGAGGATATCCCTGCGGATCAGCGTCTGGAGCTGAGAGGCGAGCGCCTGGGGATCCTCCCCCGTCACCTGGCCCAGAGATACTCTGCCCTCCTCGTCGTAAATATACTGGATCAGGAAGGGATACTGTTCCTTCTCCGGCGCCTGGTCTCCCCCCGCGTTGCTGAGCATAAGCTCCGGGTCCGACCCGTCCTGGATCCAGAAATGGAGGGAATCCTCCCTCAGAACCCCCTGCCAGTACTCCAGGCAGCCGTTGAAGCTGGAGGCCGCCTCCCCGTAACGCCAGAGAGCGCTGTCATAGTTCTCTTCATCCGCCAGGTAATATCTGTCCCGGTAAAAAAAATACTCGTCTCCGTCCCGGTAGGTCAGCCAGGCCTCCTTCTCCGGGGCCGCCTTCCGGGCATCCGAATCCTCCGAAATGCCCCGATCCGTTTCGGGCGCCGCATATCCGCCGGACTCCCGCTCCAGCAAAAGCCCCCGGTAGGTCTCCACAAAGTCCAGATAATTTCCCTCCTGCCGGTAAATCCGGGCGTAGGAGGCGCTGGTCCGGTTCCTCCAGTTGTACAGATCCCCGTAGAGCACATAGTTATAATAGAGGAAGCACCTCAGCTTGTCCTGGGTTTCCAGCCCGAGCTGGCTGGCACCTGAGCTCTGCGCCTGTGTCTGCTTCAGGGTATCCTGATAAAAAAAGATGCAGCAGACAAGGAGCACACTGGCGGCCAGCGCTGCCGCTATTCCTCTGTAGACCGGTCTTTTTTTCTTCTTTTCCATCCCGCAGGACCTCCCATCTCACTGCTTTTCCATCTTATAGCCCACGCCCCAGACCACCTTCAGATACTTGGGATTTTTGGGGTCCACCTCTATCTTCTCCCGGATATTCCGCACATGGACCATGATCGTGTCCGTGTTCACCGGCTTCTCATTCCAGACTCTCTCGTAAATCTCATCCGCGGAAAACACCCTCCCCGGATTTTTCATAAGCAGCTGCAGGATCCTGAATTCCATGGGGGTGATCTTCACATACTCCCCGTCCACTGTAAGCTCCACGGTCTCTTCGTTGAGCTCTAAGCCTCCCAGGGTCAGGACGCCGCTCTTGTTCTCCTCCCCGCCGGAGAGGGCGTTTAGGTATTTGTGATACCGGCGCAGATGGGAGTTGACCCGGGCCAAAAGCTCCAGAGGGGTGAAGGGCTTGGTGATATAGTCGTCCGCCCCCATGTTCAGGCCCATGATCTTGTCCACTTCCTCGGACTTGGCGGAGAGCATCAGAACCGGGAACTCATATTCCATTTCCCGCAGCTTCATCAGCATGGTCACCCCGTCCATCACAGGCATCATAATGTCCACGATGGCCAGATGGATGTCCTCCCGCCGGGCGATCTCCAGTCCCTCCCGTCCGTTGGCCGCCTGGAACACCCGGTAGCCCTGGTTTCGCAGATAGATCTCCACGCCCTCCCGGATCTCCTTGTCGTCCTCCACGATCAGTATGCTGTATTTCTGTTCCATATTTGTCTACCCGTTTCTTTCTGCTTACTATATAGCTTATCCCTTTTATTATAGTGCCCCGCAGGGCAGTCCGCAACCCTTTGTCTGACACGGTTATGATATCCCGTAAAAATGAATTTCTCCCACAGAAAAAACCAAAGAATTTCTAAAGAAATCCTTTGGTTTTCTGAAATCGCTGATCTGTCCTTACGCCCTTCCGAATCCGGTTTCTCCGGCAAAGAAGGGATGGGGGTTAGTTGTTGATAAATTTGTCCTCTTCGTTGTTCCAGCTGTAGAGCTTGCGGATTTCCTCACCCACCTTCTCGGAAGGATGCTCGCTGGCCAGCTTTCTGAGGGCCTTGAAATGGGCCTGGCCGCCGGCGGAGGACATATCCAGCAGGAAATCCTTGGCAAAGGTGCCGTCCTGGATATCCTTCAGGATCTTCTTCATAGTCTTCTTGGTCTCCTCGGTAATGATCTTGGGGCCGGTGGTGTAGTCGCCGTACTCGGCGGTGTTGGAGATGGAGTATCTCATGCCCGCGAAGCCGCTCTGGTAAATCAAATCCACGATCAGCTTCATCTCATGGATGCACTCGAAGTATGCGTTTCTGGGATCGTATCCCGCCTCCACCAGGGTCTCAAAGCCAGCCTGCATCAGGGCGCACACGCCGCCGCACAGCACGGCCTGCTCGCCGAAGAGGTCGGTCTCTGTCTCGGTGCGGAAGGTGGTCTCCAGCACGCCCGCTCTGGCGCCGCCGATGGCCAGGGCGTAGGCCAGGGCGATATCCTGGGCCTTGCCGGTGGCATCCTGGTGCACGGCGATCAGGCAGGGAACGCCTTTGCCGGCCAGGTATTCGCTTCTCACGGTGTGGCCGGGGCCCTTAGGGGCGATCATGGTCACGTCCACGTCCTTGGGGGGGACGATCTGGCCGAAGTGGATGTTGAAGCCGTGGGCGAACATGAGCATGTTGCCGGGCTCTAAGTTGGGCTCGATGTCTTTTTTGTACATAGCGGCCTGGAGCTCGTCGTTGATGAGGATCATGATGATGTCGGCCTTTTTGGCGGCCTCGGCGGCTGTGTAGACTTCAAAGCCCTGTGCCTCGGCCTTCGCCCAGGACTTGGAGCCCTCGTAGAGGCCGATGATCACGTGGCAGCCGGACTCCTTCGCGTTGAGTGCGTGGGCATGTCCCTGGCTGCCGTAGCCGATGACGGCGATGGTTTTTCCTTCCAGCATGGAAATGTTGCAGTCTTCCTGGTAAAAAATTTTTGCCATGTTTTTTTCCTCCATATTTGATTTGGTTTGGTTTGGTTGAGTTGTTTATAACTGATAGGGGGTCCCTAGAGCTAACATAAAAAAGGGGGGCTGGGTGGGTGCTGGCTGGGGGGTGCTGGCTGGGGGCCCAGGCAGGCGATTGTACGTCGCGGCTGCGCATTGGCGGTTATTCTTCTATGTAGGTTACGTTTTCGATTCCTCTGCCCAGGCCGGCGATTCCGGTGCGGGCAAGTTCCAGGATCTCGTAGCCGTCAAGGAGGCTGATGAATGCCTCGATTTTGGCCTGGTTGCCGGTCAGTTCGATGATCAGGCTTTCTTTGGCCACGTCGATGATCTTGGCGCGGAAGATGTCTGCTACTGCGATGACGCCCTGTCTTTGGTCGGCGCTGGCGCGCACTTTGATCAGGACAAGTTCCCGGTACACGCTCTCATCTGGCTTCAGTTCTTTGATGTCTCGTACGTCCACCAGCTTGGCCACCTGTTTTTCGATCTGTTCCAGGATCACGTCGTCCCCGGAGGTCACGATGGTGATGCGGGTGAATCTGGGATCCGCCGTCACTCCGGCGGTGATGCTGTCAATGTTATAGCCTCTTCTGGAGAAGAGTCCCGCAATCCGGCTCAAAACGCCGGAGGTGTTGTCCACCAGCAGCTGAAATACTTTTCTCTGCATATTTTATCCGCCTTTCCGCCGGCCGACAGCCGGTCTTTGTGCGTCCGTTTCCCATTTTAGCAAGGGAAGGCAGGAATGTCAACCTTCCTGTTTATTTTGTGCGTCCCCATTATTCAGTTTGTTCGTTGGCGCTGCATTTGGACAGGGCCAGGGTGCCGGTGCGGGCCACCTCCACGATGCCCATGGGTTGGAGCATGGAGATGAGAAGTTTGATTTTCTCGGGCGCGTCGCAGATCTGGATCATCATAAAGTGTTTGGACATATCCACGATCTGGGCCTTCATGATCTCGCAGATCTCCATCACTTCCCGGCGGTTTCCCTTGTTGTATTTGATCTTGGCCAGCATCAGCTCCCGGCTGACGCTCTGGGGTTCCTCAAAGGTTTTGACCTTGATCACGTCCAGCTTTTTGTTGAGCTGTTTTTCGATCTGTTCGATGGTCCGCTCGTCGCCGCTGCTGACAATGGTCATGCAGGAGACGGTGGGATCGTCGGTCTCCCCCACGGCCAGGGAGTCGATGTTAAAGCATCTGCGGGAGAAAAGGCCCGCCACCTTGCACAGGACGCCGGAGCGGTTCTCCACCAGCACGGAATAAATTCTCTTCTTTTTATTCATTTGCGCTCCGCCTCCTTATTTCACCAGGTCCATGGGGTCGATGAGGCACTCCATGAGCACTCTCTCGTCCCCGGCCAGGAATTGGTCGATGGCCTGGGCGGCCCCCTGCATGTTCCGGATGAGCTGGTATTTCATATCGTATGCCTCCGCAATTTTCTCCAGGTTGGGGCTGCCGGTCAGATCCACCACGGAATAGTTATCCTTGTAGGTGTAGTGCTGGTACTCGCGCACCATACCCAGGTAATTGTTCCGCAGCACGATGATTTTCACGGGGATGTCAAACTGTTTCATGGTGGCCAGCTCCATCATGGACATCTGGAAGGAGCCGTCCCCGCAGACGGCCACAACCTGCCGCTCCGGGGCGGCCAGCTTCACTCCCATGGCTGCGGGGATGGAGTAGCCCATGGTCCCCATGCCGCCGGAGGTAAAGAATCTGCCGTCCTTGACAATGTGGTAGCCGCAGGACCAGATCTGGTTCTGGCCCACATCGGCCACGTAGACGGCCTTTTCCTGCATTTTCTCCGAGAGCAGGGTGATGAAGGCGGCGGGATCCACATAGTCGGGGTTGGGGCGGCGCTTAGGCTCCATGGTGCGCCGGTATTCCTCCAGGGTACGGATCCATTCCTCATGCTCGCAGGAGAAGTCCTCCTTCTCCATATCCTGAAAAATATGTTTGGCGTCTCCCACCAGAGGAATGGTGGGGCCCGCGTTCTTGCCGATCTCCGCCGGATCCACGTCGATGTGCACCAGCACCTTGTTCTGGGTGATCAGATCGGGCTGGTTCACGGCCCGGTCGGCCACCCGGGCGCCCACCATAATCAGCAGGTCGGACTCGTTCATGGCCCGGTTGGCATAGGGTTTTCCGTTGTTGCCCACCATGCCGAAGAACATGGGATGGCGGGTGGGCATGGCGCCGATTCCCATCATGGTGGTGACCACGGGGATCCGGTGTTTCTCCGCGAAGGCGCGCAGTTCGTTCTTGGCCCCGGAAAGTAGCACGCCGCCTCCGGTGCAGATCAGGGGGCGTTTGGCCTTCTCCAGCTCCCGCACCACCTTCTTCAGCTGGACTGCATGTCCCTTGACGGTGGGCTTATAGGTGCGCAGGCTGACCTCCTGGGGGTACTCGAAGGATTTGAGGGGGGCGTTCTGCACGTCGATGGGGATATCGATGAGCACGGGGCCCTTGCGGCCTGTGTTGGCTATGTAGAAGGCCTCTTTGAAAATCCGGGGAATGTCGGCTGGGTTTTTGACCAGGTAGCTGTATTTCACAAAGGACTCCACAGCCCCGGTGATATCCGCCTCCTGGAACACGTCGCTGCCCAGAAGGGTGCTGTTGACCTGGCCGGTGATGCACACCAGGGGGATGCTGTCCGCAAAGGCGGTGGCGATGCCGGTGATCACGTTGGTGGCCCCGGGGCCGCTGGTGACGGCGCAGACGCCGGGACGGCCGGTCATTCTGGCCATGCCGCTGGCGGCGTGGGCGGCGTTCTGTTCGGTGCGGATCAGGATGGTCTTGATCTGGGACTGCAGGATACTGTTATAGAAGGGGCAGATGGCTACACCGGGGTAGCCGAACACGTACTGTACGTTTTCTGCCTCCAGGCATTTGATAATGGCGTCGGCGCCGATCATGGGAAAACCTCCTTGTTGTCTGGTTAAGAATGAATGTGTGCCGGGGCTGGGGCCCGGGAACCGATACATAGGGCTGGGGCCGGGAACCGGTACTTGGGGTTGGGGCTCGGGAACCGGTACTTGGGGCTGGGGCTTGGGAACCGGTACTTGGGGCTGGGGCTCGGGACGGAGGAAGGCAGGATAGACAAAAACGGGCTCTGATGCAGTGGCAAATCGCCCTTATTTTGTCTATCCTGTCTTCCTCCTGTTGCCGGAACAGGTGGGTTGGAATTTCGCTTCCTCCTATTGTACCACATTACTGTGCGCCGCCAGGCGCACATGGAATCAAAAGTCCACAGATGCTTTTCCTGTGGACATTGTACCACAGGAATTCTGCAATGGCAACTCCCCGCTGAAGGGGGTTTGTGTCAAGTACTCGTTGGCACTTTTCCTGTTTTTCTTTATGAGCCTTCTTTCTGTTTCTTAAACTATCTTC
>CANQOL010000034.1 GCA_947625475.1 uncultured Acetatifactor sp. | reverse complement strand
GCGATCTCCTCCCCGCTCACCGCCTGCATACCGAGCAGCTGTCGGAGGTCTCCCTCCTCCCCGCCAAGCTTCGCCTGACCCAGATCCACCCGGATGAGCTGCGTCTCCATGCTGTCCCCATCCAGGATCTGCAGATAACAGTCCCGGATCTCGTAGGGATCGCTGCTGTCGACAAACCACAGCTTATAAACCTTATCTCCCAGACATACCGGTTCCATCTCTGACCGCAGGTTCTCCGTCTCCTCGTCCCATTCGATCCCCTCCGGCTCCAGGGTCAGATAATCCTGGGCCCACAGGGCCTGTTCCCGCTTCACCTCTCCCACCGAAGCAAAACGGACCTTGGACCAGTCCGTCCCGCCGGAGGATGCCTGATCTGCGGATCCCTCTCCGCCCCCCGGCGTCCCCCTGCCCTCCCCTGCGGCACAGCCCCAGAAAGAAACCAGAGACAGCGCCATAAGTACCGCGCAGATCCAAAATCCTTTTTTCATAAAACAGCCCTCCCGGATTGCAGATATCTTTCAAACCGGGCCCTTTTACGGGATCCCGGGAAAACGGAGCTTTTGCTGACAGACCGCTGCCAGCCGTTCTCCTATCCACAAATTAACAAGTTACAGTTTACCTGTCAACCGCTCCAAGACTCCGGTAAAAAAATGTTACGGAAATTACATAAACCCTTTCCCCTGGTTTACCCGTTTTCGTCCAAGTACAGCTGCACCCGGTTGTCGATGATCCGGGCGGCCTCCTCGGCGGAAGTGTCTCCGGCCAGATACTCTGATACCTCCTGGCTAATGATATCATCCAGCTCCTGGGGCGGATTCTGCAGAGGGACACAGGTCTCCAGAAACGCCTCATCCTTCATCAGGTTCTCCCGGCGGGCCTGTTCCTCCGGGCTCTGGTTATCGCGAATGACCCAGTTCTGCCGCCTCACAGCCAACACACTGTGATTGTTGTTACCCTTTTTACTTTGAACACTTTCACTGAGAAGTGTCTCCAGATAAACCGTGGCCGCCTCCTTGTCGCTGCAGTTTCGGCTGACTGCAAACACCCCGTAAGATGCGCCAAAACTGCCGTTTCCCGTCTCCGTGGGATACCCTACCATAAATGCGTCGCTGCCGAACTGCTTCAGCAGAGAGCTGTGTTCTCCCAAAGCATAGATCCACTCGTCATAACACAGGGTCTTTCCCTCCCTGAGCCACTTTCCATACTGATACGGATCATCGGAATCCGGAGTCTCCCCCTTCTCCTTTATGATCCGCAGAAACCTGACAAATTCCTCATCCTCAAACAGGCTCTCCCCCTTCTCCCAGTCAATAAAGGGAGAATGCATCAGATCCAGACATATCAGGCGCCCAAACAGATAATACGCTCCCGCATAACTGGATTCCAGCCCCACCAGATCCGGCGTGTTTTCCGCCAGATCCAGAAAATCGGAGAGAGTCCAGGTATCCTCAGGCCAGATGGAGCGGGTGGTAACCATACTGTACACATAAAACTCGTCCGGGATCCCCCACAGCTTTCCCTCCCGGGTGCCGATCCCCACCGCCGCGGGAAACAAAGAATCCAGCGTCTCCTGGCTGATCAGCTCCCGAAGGTCTATAAGCGCACCCTTCTCCCCAAGGAGCTCCATGTCCTGAGGGGAGAGATACAGGATATCCGGCCCCTCTCCCGCCGTGAGCTGGGCCAGAATCCGGCTCCGGTCGCTCTCCTCCTGATAGCTCTCCCAGGTGTAATCATACAGGGCGCTGCGGCGGCTGGCTACCGCGGCCCCCTCCCGGCCAGGGTCATAGGCCCCCAGGAGACTTACCGCCTGCAGGGCAGGTCCCGGCTGGGGCGCCTCCCTTCCCAGAGTGATCCGAAGGCTTTCATAGATGTCAAAGATCAGCACCTCAGGCTCCTCCCCCTGGGCCAGGAGCAGATAGGACCAGCTGTTTAGATCAAATCCGATCTCCTTTAAAGAAAAGAGCAGCTCCTGTGAGCCGGCGGCAGTGTCACAGCAGACAATTCCCTCATCCGTCCGGTAATAGAGCCGGCTTCCCAGTATGCCGTAGAGCTGATATACATACTCCGGAAGCCGGGTCAGGGTCTGAAAGGTCAGGGTCTGTCGGTCAAAATAGACGATCCGGGTGGTCAGCCTTTCCTCATGAATGGGAAAATAGAATTCTCCCTCCCCATCCCGGACGGGATCGTCGAAGCTCTCCATTCCCTCCAGATCCTGAATCAGAACGGTTTGACCCGACTCGTCCGCCACGATCATCCTGCCCGATAAATACTCATAGGAATAGCCCGCCCCGTCCACCAGACAGGACATCCCCTGATAATCCAGGCCGCCCTTCTCCAGATAGCTTTCCGTCAAATCTCTGTGCTCCTTCACCTGTCCTTCCCCGTCCGTCAGGAAAAGCTCATAGGAAAGGACGGTGTATTCCTCCCCGGGGACCGCCGTCAGGAAGGCGTACCGGTCCTCCCCCAGCACATCCATACTTTGGATTTCGCTTCCCTCCCGGGCGCCCAGGGACTTTACTGTGACCTCAAAGCTGTGCACCGGCTTTCCCTCCCGGTCTGTCACCGTGATCAGCGCGTCTAAGCGGTCCCCTCCCCGCTCCATCTGATACATTCTGTCCCCGAGAGACTGATAGCTGTCATAATAACAGTCTTCCCTCTGGCAGTTATCCCAGGGCTGAAAGCTCAAGGCATAGAGAAGGGAATCCTCCCCGATCTCTTCCTCCACCGGGCAGCCCCCCGGAGTGCGGTTCAGGCTTTGGGAAGCGCTCTCCTGCTCTGGGAGGTCTGCTTCCGTTCTCTGGGCCTCGCTCCCCTCTTGGGCATTTCCGGAGCAGGCACAGAAAAGCACAGCCAGTATGATAGAAAGGATCCCCATTCGTATACTTTTTTTCACAGTGCGCAATTTAACAGCCCCCTCTCTGATGCTGCTGCAATCCTTTGTAAGAAGCTCAGCGCTATGAGCTGTTCTCCTGCTTTTCCCCGGTTTACCCATTCTCGTCCAAGTACAGTTGCACCCGGTTGTCGATGATCCGGGCGGCCTCCTGGGCAGACCTGTCGCTGTTTACATACCCCTGCAGTTCCTCAAACAGGATGTCGTAGAGTGCCTGAGGAATCTCTCTGGCCGGCACACAGGAGGCCAGCAGGGCGTTCGCCTCGTCCACGGAGCTGGTCCCGTCCTCAAAGACCATCACCGTATTCCCCTTCCACCAGTATTCCAACTGGCCCTGACTGTCGGTGTGGGTTGTAATACCCTCCGTTGGCAGGGCCGTCACCGGCACCATATATGAAGCTGTAAAAGAGGTTAGACTCTGCATTTCCTCTCCCAACAGATACTCCAGATATCCGGACACCGCCTCCCTGTCCGATGCGCTGCGATTCACCACCACAACCCCGGGAGCAGTCAGATAGTTTCCGTTGCCGTGCTCCGTGGGAAATCCCACATAGTGGCTCCCCTCTGCCCCATGTTCGCCTGCAAAGGCCACCAGGTCATCTATACTCCCAAAATCTACCAGCAGGACCGTTCTTCCGCCTCCCGCCGCCTCCCGGGCCGTTCCCTCAAATTCAAAATCCGACATGTCTTTTCCGATCGCATTCAAAAAACGGATATACAGCTCATCCTGAAAATGGCTCTCCCTCTGTTCCCAGTCAATGGGAAAGGACTCTCTCCCGCTGTAGCGCGTCAAAAAATTCATCACCGCCAGAGCGCCCCAGTATTTGCCGCTCCGCCGGTTCAGGAACCTGTTGTTGAGACTGCCGTTCTCTATGAGACTTACCATCTCCTCCAGCGTCCAGCTGTCCTCCTCGAAGACCTCCTTCCCCACCAGCATGCTCCACACCTGGAGTCCGGGGGGAATCCCCACAAGGGTCCCGTCCACCGTGCCCAGTTCCCTTGCCCCGGGCAGCAGAGTGTCCAACAACTCCGGTGAAAGGTATTCTGTGAGATCCGCCAGCGCTCCCGTCCCGGCCAGCATCTCCATATCCTCCAGAGATACATACATGAGATCGGGGCCCTCCCCGGACACCAGCTGAGCCAGAATCTGATCCCGGTAATCCTCCAAATCACTCTTTCCCCGCGTCTCATAGACATAGCTTCTGGTCGGATCCAAGCGGTCCGCCGCAGGCACGCTGTTCTGTACCCGGAGGTGCCCCTCCTCCACCAGAGAGACCACCCGCACCGTCTCCGCATTTTGAACCGGCTCCTGGGACAGCGGGACCACCCAGTCCGTCCCGTCCTCCATCCAGAACACCACCAGGGGGCCCTCCCCCTCCCTCAGGGCCAGGGCCGTGCCTATCCCGTCCTCTATCCCGTTCTCATCGTATCGGAACACCAACTGACGCTCTCCGGAAACCGTATCCCAGCGCACCAGCCCCAGACCGCTTTTGTAATAGACCATATCCCCCTGGATCCCGTACAGCTGCCCGACGAACTCCCCCTCCACTGCGGCGATACTGCTTACCCGGTTCTGCCCCGCCTCAAACCAAAGCAGGTCTGTGACCCTGTTCTCATTGTCAAAGACAGGATAGATCAGCTCGCCGTCCGGCGTCCGCATGGGCTCCGTCAGCGATTCCTGCTCTTCAAACTCATGCTCTGTCAGCAGCCTGCCCTCCCGGTCGAATATATCCAGGTACTTCACGGCCTGGGAGGAGGTTCCCCTTCTCATATAGATTCTCCCCTCCCCGTCACAATCCCACTCCAGGAATATGGTTTGCCCCAGATCCATATCATGCTCCCGAAAAAAGGGATACAGATCCGCCTGTCCCGTTCTCTCCCCGTCTCTTATGTAGACAATCCCGTTGAAAAGCTGTTCGTATACCGGCCACCCATCCTCCTCTATCCGGGAGATATTGACATTGGTCACCCGGAGGGCGATCTCCTCCCCGCTCACCGCCTGCATACCGAGCAGCTGTCGGAGGTCTCCCTCCTCCCCGCCAAGCTTCGCCTGGCCCAGATCCACCCGGGTGAGCTGCGTCTCCATGCTGTCCCCATCCAGAATCTGCAGATAACAGTCCCGGATCTCGTAGGGATCGCTGCTGTCGACAAACCACAGCTTGTAAACCTTATCTTCCAGGCATACCGGTTCCATCTCTGACCGCAGGTTCTCCATCTCCTCGTCCCATTCGATCCCCTCCGGCTCCAGGGTCAGATAATCCTGAGCCCACAGGGCCTGCTCCCGCTTCACCTCTCCCACCGAAGCAAAACGAACCTTGGACCAGTCCGTCCCGCCGGAGGATGCCTGATCTGCGGATTGCTCTCCGCCCCCCGGCGTCCCTCTGCCCTCCCCAGCGGCACAGCCCCAGAGAGAAACCAGAGACAGCGCCATAAGTACCGCGCAGATCCAAAATCCTTTTTTCATAAAACAGCCCTCCCGGATTGCAGATCTCTTTCATACCGGGCCCTTTTACGGGATCCCGGGAAAACGGATCTTTTGCTGACAGACCGCTGCCAGCCGTTCTCCTATCAACAAATTAACAAGTTACAGTTTATCTGTCAACCGTTCCAAGCCTCTGGCAAAAAAATGTTACGGAAATTACATAAAATCTTTCCTGTTCTATTCAATTATAATATGTTTTTGTTCCTGCCGTCAATATAATATTTTGAAAATACCATTGAAGCAAATGTAGGATTACAATACATCTGTTACAACTGAATATTTAAAAAGCAGAGACGCTGCCTTTGTGTTATATTTTAGTCACCACAACAAAAAACAAACTAAAGGAGGTCTCTGCTGTGGCTAGTATAACACAAGATATGCGCTTTCGTCTATCCCTCATCCATTATGCTGATAAATATGGTGTTTCCAACGCTGCTATCAAATATAAGACTAACAGGCAGTACATCTACCGCTGGAAAGCTCGCTTTGATGGCTCCATTGAGTCCCTGCGTGATAAATCCAGGCGCCCTCACCACCATCCGAACCAGCATACCCAGGAAGAGACCAAACTCATCTCCGATATGCGCAGGCGCAATCCCGATGCCGGCCTCGTCATCTTCTGGGTCAAACTCACGCAGCGTGGTTACAACCGCTCCATCCCTGGCCTTTACCGCTTCCTCAAAAAGCAGGGCCTTACCGCTGTTAAACCGCCCAACCCAAAGTACGTCCCTAAGCCTTACGAACAGATGGACCATCCCGGTCAGCGCATCCAGATCGACGTGAAGTTTGTCCCTTCCGTCTGCCTGGTGAACGAGGCAAAGGGAAAGAAGTTCTATTAGTACACCGCCATTGACGAATACTCCCGCTGGCGCTTTGTAGAGGCTTTCGAGGAACATAGCTCCTACTCCTCCATGTTCTTCCTGGAACACCTGGTAAAAGCCTTCCCATGCCCTATAGAGTGCGTACAGACTGACAATGGCCAGGAGTTTACGAAGAGATTCTCCTCTAATGGTGGTTCTGATAAGCCTACGATCTTCCAGGTTCGGCTGCAGCAGCTGGGGATCCGGCACAAGCTGATCCGTCCTTTTACGCCAAGGCACAACGGGAAAGTGGAGCGCAGCCACCGGAAGGACAATGAGAGGTTTTATGCCACCCACAGGTTCTATTCTTTTGAAGATTTCAGCCGTCAGCTGAAGCTGTACAACCAGAGAGACTACAACCGTTTCCCCATGCGTCCTCTTGGCTGGCATACTCCCAGACAGGTACTACTGGATTATCTGCGGTCTGTGTAACAAATGTTTGACAAACCTACAATATTTTGAAAATACCATTGAAGCAAAAATATATACATGGTAAGATAAGCTGATACGAAGAACGGTAAATGTGAATAATCTTTTACAGAATGAGGAGGCAAAGATGAAATCTGAAAACGCCGTGATCCGCCAGTACCTGGGCGAGGTAAGAAGCTGCCTTAACTGTCCGCGGTCTGTCAAGGCCGCTTTTCTAAAGGATCTGAAGGAGGACGCCGTCCTGTTTGCGGCCCAGCAGCCTATTGTGACGCGGGAGATCCTCTGCGGCCGGTTCGGTACTCCGCGGGAGATCGCCAATGGCTTCTTAGACCGGGAGGAAACCGCCCTGTTACTGCAAAAAGCCAAAAAGCGGGCGCTGCGCTGGAGGATCGTGGGAATCCTTGCCTCCATCATGCTCCTGCTGGCTTTTGTGTATCTGCTCCACATCATATATGAAACCACTGGCTATATAACTGTGTCAGACGTGTACTGAAAGGAGGATCGACATGAAGACCGAACATACCGTGATCCGCCAGTATCTGGACGAGGTGAAGGATAGAATGGACTGCCCGAGGTCTGTCAGGACAGACTTCTTAAAAGAACTGAAGAGGGACATCTCCCGGTTTGCGGCCCAGCAGCCCAATATGACGCGGGAGGTTCTCTGTGACCGTTTCGGCACTCCGCAGGAAATTGCCGAGAGTTTTTATGACCGGCAGGAGGCCGGGCTGCGTCTGCAAAGGCTTAGGAACAGTGCCCATCGCTGGAGGCTCATCGGGATTCTTGCCTTTGCGGCGATCCTGCTGATTTGCGCCCTTGTGCTTCTCATTGCGCATATATCGGCCATTCCCGTCACTGCGACAAATCCGTACTGAGCCGCTGTTTTCTCCCCTCATCCGCTCTCGCCGCAGCGCAGGATTCTGAAAATGCCGCGGCGCAGGATTCTGAAAAACAGTCTTGAAAATCAACTGGCTTATGATACAATAAAAGCAGGTATACGCATATGAAATGGGAAAAAGATATTTACGAAAATGTCCGCAGCGGAATTACGGAGCTGCTCATACTGCATCTGCTGTGCGAACGGGATATGTACGGATATGAAATCCGGAGCACCCTGACAGAGCGCACAAGGGGAGCCTTTGAACTGAAAGAGGCTGCCCTGTACGGTCCTCTGTACAGAATGTCCTCCCGGGGACTGATTTCCTCCCGCAAGGAATTGGTGGGCGAAAAACGGTTCCGGGTCTATTATCATATCGAAGAAGAAGGAAAGCAGTACCTCGCCTATGGGGAATCGCAGATCCGTTTCGTTTTTTCCGGCATCCTAAATTTAATGGATGGGAAGGACTAGAATCACGCTTCGCTACCGATTCTCGTCCAAGTACAGCTGCACCCGGCTGTCAATGACCTGGGCCGTCTCCCGGGGGGATTTCCCCGTGGCCAGCATATCGCTCAGCTCTTCGGACAAAATCCGGACGACTGCCGTATGCCGCCGGGGGCAGGCCCGGCACCGGTTCAAAAAATCCGCCGCCCGCTCCAGCGCGTTGGAGCCGTCCGCAAAGACCGGCACCTCCATCCGGTCATTCCCCTGAAACAGAAGTCTCCCTTCCTCATCCCTGACAATATACCTCTCAGGGTCCAGCCTTCGGACGCTTATGCGGAAGGCGTCCGACAGCCGATCCTGAAGCTCCTCCCCCAGCAAAACCTCCAGAAAACAGGCCGCCGCCTCCGGGGTGGCTGTGTTTTTGTTGGCCACAAGCACGCCCTCCGCCTCCTGCAGATACCCGGGCGCTCTGTCCTCTCCGGGCATGCCCACGATGCGTCCGCCCTCCGCCTCCAGACGGGCAAACAGCTCCAGACACGACCCCGGAAGCACATCCCCTGTGGCGACGGACAGGACATCCCCTCCTGCCCCTAACCAGCGTTCCCCGTCCACAGGGACGCCGCTCATATCCTCTGCCGCAGCCTCCAGCAGGCCTACAAACAGCTCTCCCTCAAAATAACATTCCCCCTTCTCCCAGTCGATCAACCCAGCGTTTTCCAGATTGCAGCCCGCCAGCTGTGTCACTGTCATCACCGGGTCCATGTACCGTCCCATGAGGGTTCCCGGGGTGTTGCGCAGTGCGCCCCTCAGCCTTCCCTCCTTCATCAGGCCCGTCAGTTCCTCCAGCGTCCAGCCATCCTCTTCCCAGACCTCGCCGGACACCGCCAGGGACTGAACGCTGACCGCCTCCGGGATACCTACCAGACGGCCCTCCACAGTGCCGATCTCCAGGGCTCCGGGCAGCAGGCTCTCCTGAAGCTCCTTTGGCAAAATCTCCCCCAGATCCATCAGAAGCCCCTTTTCCTCCAGCAGATACATATCCTCCAGAGACACAAACAACAGCTGGGGCCCTTCCCCCTGGGAAAGCTGGGCCAGGATCCGGTCCCTCTGCTCCTGGCCGGCTGCGTCCTCATAGACGTACTTTTGATTCAGGCTCTCCAGGGAAGCCTGAACCGCGCAGGCCTCCAGCTCGCCGACTCCCACCAGATCCGCCACCGCAGCCCCGCTGCTCTCCGCCGGCCTTTCCGCCTGCAGAGGCGTCACCAGCTCCCGGTCGGCCCCGCCGCCCTTTTGCCTGATCAGATACAGAACGGGAAATTTATCTCCGGAATGATCTCCGGGAAGCGCCAGCAGACTCTCCCAGCCCTTTTCTATCCCCGCCTGCCGGAAGTCGAAGACCGCCTCTCTGGTTCCGTCCGCCACATTCCATCTCTCGATCCGGTCACCGGTCTGCTCGAAACGGTAATACAGCCAGTCTCCCTCCATCCCATACAGCTGGCACATATAGCTGGGCATCACCTCCTCCAGCCTGCAGAGACTTTGCCAGCCGCCTCCCTCCGGGTCCGCCTGCCAAAATTCATAGCATCTCTCCTTCCCGTCGTAGACCGGCAGCACCAGTCTGCCCCCGGGAGTGCACAGGACCCCGGCGGGAAGGGATTGCTCTCCCTCTTCCTCCCTGGAAAGCAAAAGCTCTCCCTGCGGGCTGAACATGGCGAGACGCAGACCCTGCCCCTCCCCATAGACGCTGACCAGCAGATTGCCCTGTCCGTCGCAGTTTAGGCTGTAATCCGGGAACATGGGCTCCGGGAAGGACTCCTCCTCCCACATGCCCTGCTCCAGACAAAGGGAGCGCACATCCAGGGTACCGGCCACCTCCCCCGAGGGATCCAGATAAACCAGACGGTCCACCTTCATGGACGTAAGTCCCTCCCCATCCGGTTCAAAAGAAAGGGTCCGAAAAATCAGGCTGCCATCCTTCGCCGCATCCAGGACATACACATTTTCCTCCAGCCCGGATTCTCCGGCGGCAAACCTCCGGCAGGCAAAGGATCCGGTCTCTGTGTCATAGGTCTCCAGGCAAAAGCCATCCCCCGTCTCCCCATCCCTGCCAAAACGCCACAGCACAGATCCGCTGGCTCCGGCGTCCAGGTACTGTGCCTCTCCCGCCTGGGCGTCCATGCTCTCCCACGGCACGAAGTCTCCCGCCCAGAGCATCTGATCCTCCGTGAGCTTTCCGGGCAGCGCAAAGTCCTCCCATGCTGCCGGCTGGGAACTGGCGTCCGTCTGCGCCTTCTCCGGCTCCCTCTTCCCCTCAGTCCCGCCGCAGCCGCACAAAATAAGGCAGGCCGCCAGGGCCGTGAAAAGTGCAGGGAATCCATCCCATAAAATCCTTTTTCGTCCGATCCGCTCCCTCATCGTATCCCCTCCTGCCGCTATGTTTCGCCTCACATGGCGCAGCCCCTCACAGCTGCCTGCTGCTTCTGCCTTAGATTATAATGCGTCATAAGCATTCCGTCAATATAGTATTTTCAAAGTATTATTTGGGCAAACTGCGGCGCAGCATCCTGAAAAAAGAGACATGAGCACACAGATGCTCAGAGCCAGCTGCGGGCCGCTCTCCCCCGGTTCCTCCGGGCCTTTTCCTCCTGGCCTTTCCCCTGCGGGGGTTCCTCCTCCAGGGTCTCAGCCTCCAGGATATAGACCTTTCCGTCAAAGGTATCACAGTACAGGTTTTTCGCCCCCGAAAGCTTAAGTGTCAGCTCCTTAGCCGAGGTCATCCGCCAGGCCGATGCAGGAATCCCTTCCCCGGAAGGATTCCCCACAGCTCCCGGAGCCGTATCCCCAGATTCGGCAGCACCCGATCTGTGCGTTTCCCCGGGATTGTCCCCTGCCCCCTGCCGGCAGCCGGCCAGGGAACACAGCAGAAAAAGGGAAAGAACAAGCGCAGTTTTCTTCATCACAGCCCTACTCATAACGGTCTCAATTCCAGGGCAGCCGATCCAAGGTGATCACATAGGGGTGCCCGTACACCTTTTTCAGATACTCCGGCGTGTTCTGCTCCATGATGTGGATCGTGTGCCAGGTCATAAACCACAGCCACTTGGGCCCCTTTTGGCACAGCACCTCCGGATCCGGCATGGGGCCGTTCTCATGGTAGACGATGGGCATTTTCTTTTGGGTGATGCTCTCCATACGCCGGTAGAGCTCTTCATGGACGCCCTCCCGGTAGGTATCCGCCCCGATAATGTCCACACAGTCGTCCCCGGGATACCAGCCCTCCTTGGGCTCCCCGCAGTAGCCCAGCACCCAGATCAGGTTGTCCAGGCCGTGAACCCGGGTGAAGCGGTCATACATCAGCCGCCAGAGGCGGACAAAGGCCTTGGGGCCGCCCTTTCCCCACCAAAACCAGGCCCCGTCAAACTCATGGAGGGGCCTCCAGAGCACCGGGATCCCCAGATCCCTCAGCTCCCCCAGGGCCCGGGCTGTCTCGTCCATGCGCGCCAGCACTGCCCGGTTTAAATCGCTCCCCTCCCGCAGGGCTTCCTCCATATCGATCTCCCCCTGGCTGGAGGGGTAGCCGATGCCGTTTGGCGGCGCGCCCCAGTGCCAGCAGACCGTCACGATCCCGCCCTGCTCATGCCAGGCGGCGGCCCTTTTGTTGACTCCCTCGAAATCGTCATGGATATAGTCCAGTCCCCGGATGGCGGGCAGCTTCCCGGTCTGCTCCCGGATGTAGTCCATCTCCCGCTGGCTGCACTGCCGCCTGGGATCCTCCTGCTGTCCTGACAGGATCCCCTTTCCCCAGGTCTCCCACAGATACCGGTACAGCTCCCGGGCCTGAGGGGCCGCCTTGGGGTTCGTCAGCCCATAACCCTTTTCCTCTCCGCTCATATGTATCCTCTTTCCGGTGCGTTTCACCCAATCCAACTCACTTTGTTTCCGCAGGCATTCCGCTCCTGCAGGGTATCTTCGCTCTATCCCTGCCAAAATCCCCGGCAGTCCTTTCCGCTCCTGGAGGGCGGCATCACTCTCTCCCCTATGTCAGCATTTTCCCCATATAGTAAAAGCCCCTGCATTCCTCCAGCGAGACCTCCACAATCCTGCCCACCAGGGAGGCGTCCCCGGGGAAATGGACCAGGGTATTGTTGGACAGGCGCCCTGTCACCAGGCCGGGGGAGCCTGTATTGACCTCCTCCACCAGCGCCTCCATGGTGCGTCCCTGGTATTTCCTCACCTGCTCCCTGGCCGTGTCCTGCACCTGCTGCAGCACCCGGTCAAAACCGGCCTGGGCCTGCTCCTTTGACACCTGGTTTTCCATGACGGCGGCCGGAGTGCCGGTGCGCTTGGAGTAAAGAAAGGTAAAGGCGTTGTCGAACCCCACCCGGCGGATGACGTCCAGCGTCTCCCCCACATCCTCCTGCGTCTCCCCGGGGAAGCCCACAATAATGTCCGTCGTCAGGGCCATATCGGGAATTTCCCTGCGGATCTTTTCCGCCAGGGCCAGATACTGCTCCTTGGTGTAGCGCCGGTTCATGGCCTGCAGGATCCGGGTGGAGCCTGACTGAAGGGGCAGATGCAGATGCCGGCAGATCTTTTGGGATTCCTTCATCACCTGGATCAGCTCATCGGACAGATCCTTGGGGTGGGAGGTCATAAAGCGGATCCGGCGGATCCCGGGGATCTGCTCCACCTCCCGCAGAAGCCCGGCGAAGCTCATGGGCTGCTCCAGAGTCTTCCCGTAGGAATTCACGTTCTGCCCCAGAAGCATCACCTCTACCACGCCCTGATCCGCCAGCTGCCGGATTTCCCTCAGGATATCCTGGGGCCGGCGGCTGCGCTCCCGCCCCCGCACATAGGGGACGATGCAGTAGCTGCAGAAATTGTTGCAGCCGAACATGATATTGATGCCGGACTTAAAGGGATACTTTCTCTCCACGGGCAGATCCTCCACGATCCTGTCCGTGTCCTTCCAGATATCCACCACCGTGCCCTCCTGCTCAAACATGGCGGTGAGAAGCTCCGCGAATTTATAGATGTTGTGGGTGCCGAAGATCAGATCCACGAAGCGGTAACTCTCCCGGATCCTGTCGATCACCGTCTGCTCCTGCATCATGCAGCCGCACAGGGCCACCCGCATCCGGGGATTGCGCCGCTTGTAACCGTTCAACACCCCAAGCCTTCCGTAGACCCGCTGATTGGCATTGTCCCGGACCGTGCAGGTGTTGAAAATCACAAAATCCGCGTCCTCCCGGTCCGTCATTTCATAGCCGGCCCGCTTTAAGATCCCCGCCAGCTTTTCGGAATCCCTGGCATTCATCTGACAGCCGAAGGTGGTCACACAGCAGGTGGGACGTCTCCCCAGCTCCCGGGCCAGCTCCTCCACATGGGCCGCCGCCCGCTCCAAAAAAAAGTACTGCCGCTCCGGCTCCTGAAGGGGGGCCTTATCCCCGGCGAATCTCAGCTCACTCATTTGCTCCCCGCTTCCTCTCCCCGTACTTTTCCGCCAGACGGATCAGCAGCTTTGTCACAGTCTCCATGGACTGGACGCAGGCGTACTCAAATTTCCCGTGGCAGGCCCCGCCTCCGGTGCCAAGATTGGGACAGGGCAGGCCCATAAAGGACAGCCGGGCCCCGTCGGTGCCGCCCCGGATGGGAACCTCACAGGGCGCAAGCCCCAGCTCCCCCATGGCCTCCTTCACAAGATCAATCATATACATGTGGGGCTCTATGGCCTGGCGCATGTTGTAGTAGGAATCCCGGAGACTTACGGTGACCGTTCCCTCCCCGTACTTTGCGTTGAGAAACCGGGCCGCCTCCAGGAAAAGCTTTTTCTTTTCCTCAAACTTCTGCCGGTCGTGGTCCCGGATGATGTAGTCCGCCTGGGCCTGCTCCACGCTGCCCCCCAGAGCGTCCAGATGATAAAAGCCTTCGCGCCCCTGGGTGTACATGGGGTTTTCGGATACGGGCAGCAGGCTCTGGAATTCCATGGCGATCAGCAGGGCGTTTTTCATCCTGCCCTTGGCGGCGCCCGGATGCACGCTGCAGCCCCGGATCAGGAGCCTGGCACCCGCCGCGTTGAAATTCTCGTATTCCAGCTCCCCGGGAGCGCCCCCGTCCACCGTGTAGGCACAGTCGGCCCCAAAGAGCTTTACGTCAAAATGATCCGTCCCCCGGCCGATTTCCTCGTCCGGCGTAAAGCCGATGCGGATCTGCCCGTGCCTGATTTCCGGGTGGGTGAGCAGATATTCCGCCGCCGTCATGATCTCCGCCACCCCCGCCTTGTCGTCGGCCCCAAGCAGGGTGGTCCCGTCCGTCACCACCAGATCCCGGCCCCGGCAATCGGCGATCTCCGGGAAGTCCTGAACCCGGAGGACGATCCCCTCCTTCTCATTCAGCACAATATCCCGGCCGTCGTACCCGGTGATCAGCCTGGGCTTCACCCCGGCCCCGCTCATGGCGGGAGAGGTGTCCATATGGGCGATCAGTCCCAGCACCGGCGCATCCTGGCAGCCGGGGGAGGCCGGCACTGTGGCGTAGACATAGCAGTGCTCCCTGTCGTAGACGATTTCCTTCGCCCCCATCTGCCCCAGCTCCCCCGCCAGGAGCCGGGCCAGCTCATGCTGCCCCGCCGTGCTGGGCACAGAGCCGGACGCCTCATCCGAGCGGGTGTCAATCTTCACATATCTCAAAAATCTTTCCAGAACACTCATTTTCCGGGTCCTTTCCTCTTATCTGTCAGTTTGATTTTCTCCCCGTCGCCGGGAAACTCCGCAAATATTCCCTCCGGGCGGCGGCTCCAGAGCTTTTCCACGGAGAAGCCGTTTTT
Organism: uncultured Acetatifactor sp.; assembly: GCA_947625475.1. Classification (GTDB taxonomy): domain Bacteria; phylum Bacillota; class Clostridia; order Lachnospirales; family Lachnospiraceae; genus Acetatifactor. Next base: position 21,435 of record CANQOL010000034.1, on the reverse strand, counting down.
CGTAAGCTTGGCTGCGAGATTGGTACAGGCAATCAAATCTGACTTAAAATTTTTCCGGGATCTGCTGGGCATAAAATCCTCAATTCTCCTGATCCGGCAGCAGTACACCAGCTCATCCTCCAGATTTTTCACCTGAGGAATGCACAGCACCTCCCGGACCATGCCCTGCTTTTTAAGGAACTGAATGTTTTCCCGCAGGATGTTCACATTCATTGTGTCCGTGTCAAACACAAGCACCACTGTGGTCCGCCGGTGCAGCGTTCTGAGTCTGCTCTTGTATTTTTTACTGTCAAACCGATCCTGAAGCGCATTGAAAATCTCTATTTTCCCCGGCCGGATGCACTGCAGCTCAGACCGAAGCGCCCGCAGCAGGCACTTTTCGTCCTCCCCTTCCACATAATACTGGTAAATAAGTTCTCTCCCCATGAATTCCTCTTCCGCATCTTCTTACATTTCTTCTATTTCATACAACCTTTCCAGATCCGGCGCAGCGGAGAACAAATCGTTTTCCACCGCACATTTCAGGGAATCTGTGTTCCGCTTCAGATAGTCTGAGGCATACACGCAGCGGATGGGCTCCCTGATGTTTTTGATATCTTTTTTCAGAAAAATAAAAGAATGCTTGGGCAGCTGCATATCCAGAATGTCCGTATTGTGAGTGGTAAAGAACAGCTGCTTTTTCCCCGTCAGCTTCTGGATCATCAAAGACAGACATGTTTTTTCCACATCGCTGTTCACAAAGGAGAATCTCTCGTCGCAATAATAAAGACTATGCTTGTTGCAAAGAATAGAAGCAATAATGTAGGAGATATCGATCCCCGCCTTAGTCCCGCTGGAAAGCCTGTCCGTATCCACAATCTTCCCGTCCTGGATCAGGACCTCAAAATGCTCATATTTAATGGCATATGTATTTTTCACATTTTTGACCTTGATCACCTTCTTGATGGAGGGATCCAGCGTCAGCAGAATATTTTCCAGTATTTTTAAGTAGTCCGCACTGTTTTCTATGGAATAATACTGCTTGTTTTTATTGGCGTCCGCAGGATAGGTAAAATACCAGCCCCTTGTGTCCACCAGCAGAAGGCTGTCCACTTTTCTCACATCCACCCCCTGATCCAGCCTTTCGGCACAGGTCTCATACCTGTCCCTTGGGCCGATGGGAGTGCATACGGTGCGGACTCTCACCCTCTCCTCCGGCCTTTCCTCCTGCTCCTCCGGTGCCACCTCCAGGCGGCACCGGTACAGCTGATTGTCCCTGGTCACAAAATCCACCTGCAGGGCGGCGGGCTTTTCCGGATCGTTGACCAGACCGAAAAACCGCCCAGGAAGCTCATCATTGCAGTAATTGGCAAAAAGATTGATCATTTTCCCCAGAGAGGTCTTGCCCGTGGCGTTGCCCCCCATGATGATATTGATCTTCTTATAGCGGAAATTGGGCCTGTCCTCCAGGTACTCGCCCTCCACCGGGGAATCCACAATCCGTTTCGGGTAAGACATATTCATGTGAAAATCTTTAAAAGAGTAGAAATTATCGATCCGAATATCCATCAGGATCATAGGCTGCCCTCCTTTGTCTATTTGTTCGCATTTCCTGAAATAATATCTATCCATACTATACACCTGTTTTCCGCGGATTTCAAATACTATTTTCAGTATATGCGAAAAAAACGCAGGCTAGAACCGTAAACAACAGCCGGGAATCAGCCAAAAACTATCTCTTTTCCTCCCCGTCCCGTTCCTCAGGAGACTTTTTGCTTCCGCTGGCAGCCTTCCCCGCCAGGAAGCCGGACAGCACTGCGGACAGATCCACGCCCGTTGACTCCTTCAGTCCGTCCGTCACCTGATTGACGGTGTTCATAATGTCCTTCATCAGGCGGGTATTGTTCCCGTCCCCGTACATGGTGATATGATCCACCTTCTCCAGGGGAGCGGCCGCATTTTTCACCACATCGGGCAGAGCCTTGAAGTACATTTCCAGAACGGCGGCCTCACCCATCTTGGCCATGGCCTCCGCCTTCTTTTCGATTCCCTCGGCCTCAGCCACCGCCTTGGCCCGGATGGCTTCCGCCTCCGCCACACCCTTGATGCGGATTCCCTCGGCCTCCTGCTCCATGGTGTACTTTTTGGCCTCCGCCTGGGCTCTCATGGCCTCGGCCTCCTTCTCGGTCTCAAACTTGCGGGCCTCCGCCTCCCGCTGCCTCTCATACAGCTGGGCGTCCGCCTGCTGCTGCTTGGCGAACTTCTCCGCCTCGGCCTTTTTCTTCACCTGGGCGTCCAGGGCCTGCTCCATGACCTCGGCCTCTCTCTGCTTTAAGAGAATCTCCTTCTCCTGCTTGGCAATATTGGCGTTGGCCGTGGTGATCTCGACGGTCTTCCTCTGCTCCTCCTCCTGGATCTTGTAGGCCGCGTCCGCCACTGCTTTCTTGATATCGGAATCCTTTTTCAGCTCCGCCTTCTTGATGGCCAGCTCGTTTTGCTTCACCGCGATCTCGGACTCGGCGTTGACCTGGGCCTCGTTGGCCTCCTTTTTGGCGTTGGCCTGCGCCTTGGCAATCTCCTTCTCGCTCTCGGCCCGGGAGATGGCCGCATTCTTCTGGATCTTGACAATATTGTCCACACCCAGGTTCTCGATCACCCCGTTGCCGTCCACAAAATTCTGGACGTTGAAGCTGATGATGTCCAGGCCCATGGCCGCCAGATCCGGCTCCGCGTTCTCCTTCACCAGGGCCGCGAATTTCTGCCGGTCGGAGACCATTTCCTCCAGGGCCATCTTGCCCACGATCTCACGGACATTGCCCTCCAGCACCTCTCTGGCCACCCGGCCGATGTACTCCGCGTTTTTGTTCAGGAAATTCTGGGCCGCCAGCTTCAGCCTCTCCTCGTTGTCGCTGATCTTCACGTTGACGGTGGCGTCCACATTGATGTTGATGTAGTCCGCCGTGGGCACCGCGTTGGAGGTCTTCACATCGATGGGGATCAGCTGAAGGTTCAGCTCATCCTTCCTCTCCAGAAAGGGGATCTTCACCCCGGCCTTCCCGATCAGCACCTTGGGATTCTTTCTCAGTCCCGAAATAATCAGGGCAGTGTCGGGGGAAGCCTTCACATAGCCGGTCAGGAAAATCACGATCAGGGCGGCTGCCGCCGCCAGCACCAGGACCACAATGGGCCCCACCACAGGGATACCTGTCAACATAGTCATATCTTTCCTCCTTTTGTGTGCTGCCGGAGGGAAAAGGCCCTTTGCCCCCGGCAGATCTATGGGTCTGCAGATATCTGCTCCATACAGACAGGATAGCACATCCCTCTCCCCTGCGCCACTTCAAAATAGGCACGTTGAAGGGGCCTATCCTGCCCTCCGGCGCACGTTACCCTCTGATCTGGCCCGTCCCGTACACCTGGTATTTGTAAGAGGTAAGCTCCCTCAAGCCCATGGGGCCTCTGGCGTGGAGCTTTTGGGTGCTGATGCCGATCTCCGCCCCGAAGCCGAACTCAAAGCCGTCGGTGAAGCGGGTGGAGGCATTCACATACACGCAGGCCGCGTCCACCTCATTTAAAAATTTTTGGGCCCTGGCGGGATCCCTTGTGAGAATGCTCTCGGAGTGCTTCGTATTGTAACGGTTGATATGGGCGATGGCCTCCTCCAGGGAATCCACCGTCTTCATGGAAAGGATATAGTCCAGATATTCCGTCCCATAGTCCTCCTCGGAGGCGGGAACGCAGTCGATGCAGGCACGGACCCTTTCGTCCCCCCGGATCTCCACCTGTTTTTCGTCCAGGGCCTTCTTCAGGCGGGGCAGGAACTCCTCCCGGACCGCCTCATGGACCACCAGGGACTCGCAGGCGTTGCACACACCGATCCGCTGGGTTTTCGCATTCATTATAATCGACACCGCCATATCCAGATCCGCGTCTTTGTCCACATATATATGGCAGTTGCCCGTTCCGGTCTCAATCACAGGGACGGTGCTGTTTTCCACCACGGCCCGGATCAGGCCCGCTCCCCCCCGGGGGATCAGCACGTCCACGTACTCCTTCATGCGCATAAAGGCGTTGGTCACCTGGCGGTCCGTGTCCGTGATCAGGCAGACCGCGTCCGGCGTGATCCCGCAGCCGGAAAGGGTCCGGCGGATCACCTGGGTGATGGCGATATTGGAGCGCAGGGCGTCCTTCCCGCCCTTCAGGATCACCGCGTTGCCGGCCTTAAAGCACAGGCCGAAGGCATCCGCCGTCACATTGGGGCGGGATTCGTAGATGATGCCGATGACTCCCAGGGGGACCCTGCGCTTCTCGATCCGCAGCCCGTTGGGGCGCTCCCAGCTCTCCATACATTCCCCAACGGGATCCGGCAGCTCCGCCACCTGCCTCAGCCCCAGGGCCATGGACTCCACCCGCTCCCCTGTCAGGCGCAGCCGGTCCAGCAGGCCCGGGTGCATCCCGGCCTCCTCACCCAGCCGGATATCCTCCCGGTTGGCGGCAAGAATTTCCTCACAGCCCTGCTCCAGGGCCCCCGCCACGGCCAGAAGGGCTTCGTTTTTCTCCTGTTCCGTGAGCCTCTGCAGCACATACTTGGCCTTAGAAGCTCTCTCTCCCATTTCCCGCAGTTCCATTTTCTCCTCCATCATTCCGTGATTTTTCACATTGCCCTCCTTCCGGAGCGCTTCGCGCGACGCCCCCTCAAACCAATATCACCTGGCAGGGGCGGATGTCCGTCCTCTCCTGGGGGATTTCCTCCGTCATCTGGCACCGGAAGCCCACGGCGATGGTGCGCTCCGCCAGAGGACGGTGCTGCGCCAGATACCTGTCATAAAAACCCTTCCCATAGCCCAGCCGCCCCTTTTTCGGATCAAAGGCCGCCCCGGGCATCAGCATCAGGGCCCTCTCTCCCTCCCGGTGCGCATATGCCTCTCCTGCCGGGGGCTCCAGAATCCCCCCATAGCCGGGGGAAAGCTCATCCAGGGAGAGGATCCGGTAAAACTCCATGGTCCCCTCCTGTCTCGCCACCCTGGGCACATAGACCCGCTTTCCCAGCCGCAGGGCCTCTCTCAGGATCTCCCCGGTATCGATCTCCGTGCCGGTGCTCACAAAGCACAGGAGGCTCTGGGCCATGTAAAACCACTGGTGTCCCAGAATCCGCTCTGTCAAAAGGACGCGGCCCCTCTCCCGCTCCTGATCCGTCAGGGCCTCCCGGCGGGACAGCGCCTCCCTTCTGATCCGGCTCTTCCGATCCCGGATTTCCTCCCGGGATAGGAGCTTTTCTACGGTTCCGTCCTGCCGCTGCACGGAGATATGCTCCAGCTGCCCCCGCAGGTTGGCCCTCACATTCTCCACATACTCCCGGCGCAGGGCCTGCTGCTCCTGCTTTTCCGCCTCCGTCAGCCCCTCCCTTTGGGATTTATGATACAGCTCATTGATCCGACTGATTTTTTCCTCCAGATTCATGGCCGGCCCTGCTCCTCATTTTTGTGCAGATGCTCCACGAAGGCGGGCAGGTCAAAGGCCTCATCCCTGTGGGCCGCAAAGAGAGTCCCCTCCCGTTTTCCCTCCAGGATCCTGTGGAGCACCCCGATGTCCCTGCTCCCCGCGATCACCATATCCACGCCGCTGCTGGTGGCGATCCTGGCGGCCACCAGCTTGGTATTCATGCCCCCGGTGCCTGCGCTGGAGCCGGTGCTGGCCTTCCCCATCTGAAAAAGCTCATCCGTGAGCTCATCCACCTGCTCAACAAACCGGGCATCCGGGTTCTGCCTGGGATCGTCCGTGTACAGCCCGTCGATATCCGTCAGCAGGATCAGGAGATCCGCGTCCACCAGGGCCGCCACAATGGCGGAGAGGGTGTCGTTGTCCCCGATGACAATCTCATAGGTGGCCACCGTATCGTTCTCGTTGACCACGGGGATCACCCCCATGCTCAGCAGCTGGGAGAAGGTATTGTGGGCGTTGTAGCGGTTCATATTGTCCACAATGGTATTCTTGGTCATCAAAATCTGGGCCGCCACCTGATTGTACTCCGCGAAGAGCTTCTGGTAGGTCATCATCAGCCGGGCCTGTCCCACCGCAGCGCATGCCTGCTTCTGTGCCATGGTTTCCTCCCCGGGCCGGCGGGCCTTCAAATGCAGGGCTTTTCTCCCCACGGCAATGGCCCCGGAGGTCACCAGAATCACGTCCTTTCCCTGGTTCCGGATATCGCACAGCTCCCGCACCAGCCGCTCCAGCCGGGTATAATCCAGATCCCCGGTCTGGGCGTGCTGGAGGGAGGATGAGCCGATCTTGACCACAATCCTCTTTTTATCCTTTATGGCTTCTCTTAAATTCATCCCTTGTGTCACCTCTGTCCTCTGTTGTAGTCCCTTGCGCGAAACATTTTTCAAAATAAGACACTTCCCGAACAGTGTACTCTATTTGCCGCCTCCCGTCAATTTCTTCCTGTCAAAATCTTCGGGTTCCGCATCCCTGTCAAAATCTCCGGATCCCGGCGGCGCATATCTCCCTGCAATTTTCTCGGCGGTCCTCAGCCCGTCCATGGCGGCGGAGGTGATTCCTCCCGCATACCCGGCCCCCTCGCCGCAGGGATAGATGCCCTTCACGGAGGATTCCCCATCCTCATCCCTGGGCATCCTCACCGGGGATGAGGTCCTGCTCTCCACCCCCAGCAGCAGCACCTGGGGCCGGTCAAAGCCTGGGATCTGTGTGCCGAACTGTTCCATGCCCTCCACAAGGGCCCGGTTCAGGGCCCCCGGCAGGATGCGGCTCACATCCCCATAGACCCACTCCCCCTTAGTGCATGGCGTCAGAGAATCGAAGGGATCCGCCAGGGCCGATCCCTCCGCCAGAGTTTTTCCTTCCGCCAGAGCCTGCCCTTCCGCCAGAACCTGCCCCTCCGCCAGGGCGTCAGCCTTCTCCCTGGGAGAAAGCTCCGCTTCCCCGCAGCCCTTCTCCACGCAGGCCCGGAACAGGCCGTAGCGCTGCACCGGGATTTTCCCTCCGCCCAGCAGGAAGGCCCGCTCCTCCAGCTCCCGCTGAAAGGCCACCCCCGCCAGAGGCGGCACCGGTCCGTCTCCCCTTTTCCCGCCGGGTGCAAAATCCTCCGGGGTCACGGTCACAATGACGGCGCTGTTGGCGTTTCGTCCCTCCCGGGCGCTGTAGCTCATGCCGTTTACCGCCAGCCTCCCCTTCTCGGAGGATGCGTTCACCACATAGCCGCCCGGACACATACAGAAGGAGTACACGCCTCTGCCGTCCTTTGCGGAGGCGGTCAGCTTGTAGGCGGCCGCTCCCAGCTCCCCCGGATCCCTTCTGCCGTACTGGCTCTGATTGATGCTCTCCTGGGGATGCTCCACCCGCAGCCCCACAGCAAAGGACTTGGCCTCCATAGGGAGCTGTCTGTCCCAAAGCATCTGAAAGGTGTCCCGGGCGCTGTGCCCCACAGCCAGCACCAGGATCCGGCAGGGAAGCTCCCCAGGAGGGGAAGCCCCCTGCCGGCTGCTCCCAAGCCGGATGCTCTCAAGCCGGCCCTCCCGGCAGATCACATCCTCCAGACAGGTTTCAAAGAATACCTCTCCCCCAAGCCGCAGAATCTCCCGGCGCATGGCTCTCACCACCCGGCAGAGAATGTCCGTGCCGATGTGGGGCCTGGCGTCCCACAGGATCCTCTCCGGGGCCCCGAAGCGCACCAGGGTCTGAAGGATCTCCCGGTTTCTCCCCAGCTTATCCTTCACCAGGGTGTTCAGCTTTCCGTCGGAGAAGGCCCCGGCGCCGCCCTCTCCGAACTGCACGTTGGAGTCAGGGGCAAGGACGCCCTCCCGCCAGAAGCGCTCCACGTCCTCCGTCCGCGCCTCCACAGGCTTTCCCCGCTCGATCAGAATAGGCCGGTAGCCCGCCCTGGCCAGGTAATAGCCGCAAAAAAGCCCCGCCGGCCCCATCCCGGCAATCACGGGACGGCCGGGGCAGGGCTCGCAGCCGGGTTCAGGGAACACATAGGACACCCTTTTCTCCGCTGTGATCCGGGGATCCCGGAGCTTTTGTACCAGCTGCCGCTCTCTGGGCTCCCCTCCCTTCAGGGAAACCTCCACCCCGCAGCTGTAAAAAAGCTCCGGCTTTTTCCGTGCGTCCAGGGAGCGCCGCAGAAGCTGCAGCTCCCGGATCTCCCCCTCCTTAAGTCCGAGCATCCTGGCCGCCCGGCGTCTCAGTTCCCTGTGCAGATCCGCCCCGGGGCGCACCTTAATCTGCTGTATCTGTATCATTTGAATGTTCCTTTCCAAACGGCCGTCTCTATTTCGCCGCCTCTGTGCCCGTCAGCAGGCCGCTGGTCCAGGCCCACTGCAGGTTGTACCCGCCGCAGCGGCCGTCCACATCCAACAGCTCCCCCGCGAAATACACCCCCGGCGCCAGGAGGGATTCCAGATTCCCGTCCACCTCTCTCATATCCACGCCTCCCCGGCACACCTGGGCCTGGTCGAAGGAATTGGTATCCGTGACGGTCAGCTCCAGCCCCCTGAACAGGCCAAACATCCTCCCCATGGCCTCCCCCGGTACCTCTGCGGCAGGCTTTTTCCACCATCTGTCCAGCCCCGCCAGCTCTCCCAGAAGCAGGAGCAGTTTTTTATGTAAAGTCCCCGCAAAAAAATCCTCCGCCGGAGCGGATCCCAGCCGCTCAAGCCGCCGCTCCCAGAAGTCCCCATCCCGGCGGGGGTCCATCCAGGGAAGGAAATCCATCCTGACCCGCACCGGCCCCTTCTCCAGCAGCCGGGCCGCCTGGCCGCTCAGCTGAAAAATCGGGATCCCGGAGACGCCGTAGTCCGTAAACTGCACCTCCCCCGCCTCCCGGCAGACAAAAGTACTCCCCGCCCACAGCTCCGCCGCCGCCTGGGCCCTGACCCCGGCAATCTGCTTTAGAAAGCTCTCACGGCAGCGCAGCTGCACCAGCGCCGGATAGACGGAGGTCACCGAATGGCCCAGCTGCCTGGCCAGATAGTAGCCCGTCCCGTCAGAGCCCGTCCGGGGGGCCGCCTGTCCGCCGCAGGAAAGAATCACCTTATCAAAGGCCGCCTCCGGCTCCCTTCCCCAGCCCAGCAGGATCTCCCCCGGCCCTCCCCGCCGGATCCGGTTTACCTTGGCCGAGGTTTTCACCTCCACCCCCAGGGCCCTGGCCCGGGCCAGGAGCACCTCCCGCACCGCCTGGGCCTGGCCGCAGGCCGGATACAGATATCCGTCCCTCTCCCGCAGCAAAAGCCCCAGCTCTTCAAAAAAGGCCAGGGTTTCCCCAAGGCCGTACCGGGCCAGACATGCCGCCAGCTTCTGCGGATCCGAGCTGTGATAGTATTCCGGTTTCAGATCCCGGTTTCCCAGGTTGCACCTTCCGTTTCCCGTCAAAAGGAGCTTTCTGCCGGGTTCCTCCCCTCTCTCAAACAGAGTGACCCGCGCTCCCGCCCGGGCCGCCGCAATGGAGGCCGCCAGCCCGCTGGCTCCCGCCCCCACTACTCCGATTCTTTTTCCCTGTGCCATAAGCTCACACTCCCGCTTCTCCCCGGATGCCGCTCTGTCAGCTGGTATAGGTCTCCAGAAAATCGTACAGGCTCACCTCGTCCGGCACATACATCACCTGGATGATGTCCTGCTGGAGCCTGTCCGGCAGATCCGTCAGCAGAATATCCGTGTACAGATAGATCGTCTCCCTGTCCTCCAGATAAACTACTACATAGTTGTCCTTCGCCATCAGATAAAAGCTCTTGCTGGGCCTCACATACTCGTAGAACATCTCCACTACCACCCGCTTTTCGGAGAAGGACCGCACCTCCAGGCTTACAAAGCCCCTCTCCCGCTCGGCCAGGGGCGGATTTTCCCCGTAAGCGCGCATGGCCTCCACAAACTGCTCTCTATCCATGCCGATATACATCTCCGGGATCTTCCAGGTGGTCTCCACCGTGCTGCCGGTGGCCACATCCGTCTCCTCCAGCACATACTCCGTAGTGGCGGAGATCTTCTCAAAGCTCTCTGCGGCCTCCGTATCCTCCGGCCAGGCTTCCTGAAGGGCATCGATCATCATCTGGCTCTCCGAAGCCTCTCCCTGGACCGGATCCCGGTCCGCCTCCCCCAGAAGAAAGCTCTTATCCTCCAGGGTTTCCGGCCTGAGGTTCCCCCTGCCCATCTCATCCTGCACCAGGGAGGTCTGAGGCGTTAATCCGGACAGGCTTCCCGGGTAAAAATAATCCATCACCCAGACACCGGCCAAAAACCCCATCCCCATAAACGCGATCGGATATACGAAAAACAAACTGATACCTCTCAGGAACTTATAGAATTTCATCTTCCTGCCTCCCGTTTTACTGGTATCAGTATCAGCCTGTTTTTAGAAAATTATTCAATTAACGGATCAAAATCCCCCAGATTCTGCGTCCCAGGGGGCCGTTCCATACATTGACCTCCTGCTCCGTGACATTTCTGGCCGCCATCAGGATCCCCAGGTACAAAACCAGGCCCAGCAGCGCATTCAGCCAAAAGCTGAAGGAGGCGCCCAGATGGGGCGTGAGCAGACGGGCCGTCAGCATGAGGATCAGGCCCACGATCCCCGCCGCCACCAGCGGAATGGCCAGCACCCGCACATATTCCAGGCGCAGATTCCCCCGCAGGATGGAATAGGCCATGCACCCGGCGGCCAAAACCCCCGAGGCGATCAGGCCGGACAGCACCAGATCCAGGGGAGTCCCACCCTCCCCGCCGCACAGCAGCCGGCAGCTGATGCAGAAGATCACATCCGCGGCCGCCAGCGCCCCCAGCACCGGGATCCTCTCTCCCTGGGCCGTCAGCTGCATGAGAAGGACGGCGGCGAGGCACACAAAGAGCACAAGCGCCGAGCCCGCCCGCAGCATACCCTCCAGGCCGGGATCGCTCCCCGCAAAAAGCCCGCCTGCCGCCTGCGGGGCCAGCACCGCCAGCGCCACCCCCGTGTAAAGCCCATAGAGCCAGGCATGGTGGACGCCTGCGGCTCCCAGCTCCCGAAGCGTATGCCTGTCCCCCTTTTTGGAGGCGGCGGTCATCCTCCCGTATAAATTGAGATAACAGATCCCCGCAGAGAGTACCAGGATCCCGCACACCACCAGATAGACACCGTAATAGGCCCCGTAGAGATGGGCTGAGGCATAGATATCCGGCACGCTCCTTTGGTATATCGCAAGGCCGGCCCAAACCGGGAGCTTGACCAGAATGTAAAGCCCCATGCCAAAGGAGGAAATCCGATACAGCGCCCGGATATTCTCGGAGAAGCTCTCCGTCCTGCGCAGCCCTCCCTCGCTGCGTCTGCCCTCCCCCTTCCTGTCGCTTCCCAGGTAAAGGACTCCCAGACAGATCAAAAGGAGAAGCTCCGTGACCGCCATGGCCAGGGCCAGTCCCACCACCCCGTACATCCCCTGAAAGTCCTCGTTTGCCAGAAGGTTTCCCACCTTCTCCCCATAGGAGGCCAAAAGCCTGCAGAACAGGATCCCGAACAGCAGGAACAGGATCTGCCGCAGCAGCGCGCAGAAGGCGGCGGGCATCTGGGAGCCGTTCCCCTGAAAGCCGCCCAGCATCAGGGAGGTCACGGTCCGCAGCAGGATCACGGGGGCCATCAGCCTCACCGCAAAGCTCCCATAGGGCATCCGCAGCACCTTCTCCAGAAGGATCCCTCCTGACACCGCGCAAAGCAGAGTGCAGAAAAGCCCCAGAGGGATCTGTACCCGCCAGGTATGCCTGCGCAGCTTTTCGGCGCTCTTATACTGTCCCTTCCCCCGGCGGCTCCGCACCAGCCGCCCCAGCCCGTCCGGCACTGTGCCAGAGGCCAGGAGAAGGAAGAAACCCATGCACTCCGTGGCGGCGGCCAGATAGGCCAGCCCGTTGTCTCCGATCAGCCGTCCAAAGAAAAGCCAGAGGGCCGCACCCATCAGGTAGGAAACATATTGTATCTGTCTGCGCTTTACTTCCATCTGGTTCATTTGTACCTCCATCCCTTTATCCGCCGGCCCGCCGCCCCTCTGGCGCACCGCTTCACCCTTCAGCGTCCCTGGTGATCCCAAGCTCTTCCAATACCCGGCTCTGCTTTTCCTCCATAACCTTTGCCTGCAGGGGCTCCATGTGGTCATAGCCGCACAGGTGCAGCATACTGTGGGCCACCAGGAAGGCAAACTCCCGCCGCCAGGAATGGCCGTAGCTCTCCGCCTGCTCCGCCACCTTGTCCGCGGAAATCACAATATCCCCCAGCACAAGCTCCCCCGTCTCCGGGTCAAAGCAGCCCGCCTCATCCTCCGGCGGGATCTCAAACACGCCGGGCTCCGCAAAGGAAAGCCCCGGGAAAGAAAGCACATCCGTCTCCCGGTCTGTCTGCCGGTAGACACGGTTGATCTCCCGGATACTCTCGTTGTCCGTCAAAAGCAGGTTCACCTGGGTCTGATAGGGGCACTTCTCCGTCTCCAGCACCCGCTCTCCCACCTGGCGCAGCACTTCCTCCACGTCAAAATCCAGCTCCCCCCGCTTTTCGATCTCCACAAAAAAGCTCATATCGGTTCTCCTTTAATTTTTCCTCAAGTGCTTCTCCCGGCTGGCCCGGTATTTCTCCTTCGCCTCGTAGTCCTCGTATGCCTTCACAATCTTCTGGACCAGAGGATGTCTCACCACGTCCCTGCTGGTCAGGCTGCAGAAGGCGATGTCCTCCATCTTTCCCAGCACCCGGGCGGCCACGTCGAGGCCGGATTTCGTCCCCGCGGGGAGATCCTTCTGGGAGGTGTCCCCGGTGACCACAACCTTGGAGCCGAACCCGATCCGGGTCAGGAACATCTTCATCTGGGCGGGCGTGGTGTTCTGGGCCTCGTCCAGGATGATGTAGGCGTTGTCCAGGGTCCGCCCCCTCATATAGGCCAGAGGGGCCACCTCGATCAGCCCTTTCTCCATGTTCCGGGCAAAGCTCTCGGCCCCCATGATCTGATAGAGGGCGTCATAGAGGGGCCTCAGATACGGATCCACCTTGCTCTGCAGGTCCCCGGGCAGAAAGCCCAGCTTTTCCCCCGCCTCGATGGCGGGACGCGTCAGGATGATCCGTCCCACCTCGTCGTTCTTAAAGGCGGTGATGGCCATGGCCATGGCGAGATAGGTTTTGCCGGTTCCCGCCGGCCCCAGCCCGAACACAATCATCTTGCTGCGGATCGCGTCCACATACTGCTTCTGGCCGATGGTCTTCGGCTTGATAGGCTTGCCGTTTACCGTGTGGCAGATCACGTCCCCGTCTATATCCGTCAAAAACTCTTCTTTTTCTTCCATACCCAAAGTGATAGCGTAATCTACGCTCTGCTCCTCGATCTCATTTCCCCGGCGGGATATCTCCGCCAGCTGGCTTAAGATACGGCAGGCCCTGTTGGCGTTCTTCTCCTCGCCGGTGATCACCACGCTGCCGTTGCGGTCCACCACCGTGACCTGAAAGTCCTTCTCGATCTTTTTCAGGTAGGAATCCCCCATGCCGAAGATCTTCCTCATGTGCTCGGCCGGCAGATCCATGTGTAAAGACGTTTCACTCATTCTCTCTTTCTGTTTCCTTTTCTATTCTCCGCTGTCTGTGGTCTCCCCGGCGTTCTCACCCGTGGGAGTGGGAGCCTTCCCCGCCGCCTGCTCCACCACCTGCAGGGCTCCCTCCATCATCCAGTTGTCCCCACTTTTTTCTATTGTAACATCTTTTTCAATAATTTGTACCCCTTTTTCCATCAAAGTGAAAAGAAATTGTTCATATTCCTTGGTCAGGAGGGCCTTGGCCTGCTCCGGGGCGTACTCGTACTCCGTGTTTTGGTACTCCCGGAAGGTGTAGCTCCCGAAATGCAGAGGAATCCCCAGCTTGTCAAAGACAAGGGGCGTGGTCTCCCTGATCACCGTGTCGTACACCAGATAGGGCTGTTCCCAGAGCCACTTCACCTCCAGATCCCCCAGACGCAGGAAATGTCTCTGCTTCTCCCGGCCGGTGTATTTTTTGCGCACATAGGAGAGGGGCAGGGTGCTTTTATAGGGCAGTTCGTGGCGTATGCGCACATCCGCGTCCGCCTCCACATACAGATACTCCCTGACGGTGGTGTCCTCGTTGTAGATGGGGACGCGGCCCTCCACCAGCACTGTCCCCGCCTCCACCGCATCTCCAATCCGAACCAGAGGGACGCCGCTTCGGACGATCATGGATTCCACGGTGCCTCCACAGTCCGAGATCAGATCCGTGCCGCCGCTCCCGCCCTCCTCCCGGGTCAGGATGGGAGCGTCGTTCTCCTTGACGGAAATCAGGAGTCTGGTGCCCTCCAGCTTGGCGGAGGTCCAGGTGACCTGGGGGAAGGTCCTGCGGATCTCCTTCTCCAGCGTCTCGATATCCAGTGCGTCCCTGCGCATCCCCACCCTCACCTGCTCATCCCGCAGGAAATCCATAAAGACGTCCTCCGTGATCTGATAATTTCCGGTAAGGCTGATATCCCAGATGAACCGGGAGCTGGCAATCCAAAATCCCACGCAGAAAATCAGCCCCAGCACAAACACCTTGCGGGAAAACACATAGGGCACTAAAAAAGGAAGACCGTACCTCTGCAATATGACTGCCTTCGTACCGGTCTTCCTCCCGATGGGCCTCAGGTTATAAAAGCCCTGCAGGCTGATGCACATATAGTAGATATCCCCCTCCTGCTCTATGTTCCACAGCAGGATGTTCCGGTTGCTGCAAAGGTTCATGAACCGCTCCGGGGAGGCCCCCCAGACCTTTATCCTGACGTAGCCCTTGATGTACTTCAGAAATTCTACCACGTCTTCCCTTTTCCCCCTAAAGATACCGGATACAGGCAATGCATCCGCTGATTTTCATATCTTCATTGGTGTAATAGTCAATGGAGAGCCGGTTCCCTTCAAAACAGACCTGACAGTTTTTCCCCTGAAGGAGAATCCTGCAGGAGGTATACTCTAAAATCCCCTTGTAATTCTCGATCCATGCCTCCCGGTTGCCTGTAAGGTTCACCTTCAGAGCCCCCAGCATAATGTCCTTGGGAAGCTGGAGGGATTCTATGAGCGCCTCGCCCCTCTTTTTTACATGTCCGCCGTTCGTCTTCTCTTTTCTCATGTAACCAGTCTATGACTGTTACAGGGGTATTATGCAGAGCCTTTTTAACCCATCAGGTCAAAAAAAATGACCCGTCTAGTCAATAATCTCCTTGATCAAAGGACTTTTCTGCGGCATCTTAGGGCCGATCCGGTAGGCGCCAAGAAGCCTCTCTCCCGCCTCGGCCGCCTTCCCCGGATCGTTGGCATGCAGATAGGCCAGCACCTCTCCCCTCTCCACGGGATCCCCCGGCTTCTTGTTCAGGATAAGGCCCACGGAAAGGTCGATGACGCTCTCCTTGGTCTCCCTGCCGCCTCCCAAAATCAGGGAGCAGATCCCCACCTCCTCGCAGGCAATGTGAGTCACATACCCGGACTCCCCGGACACCACGGGCACCGCCAGGGAAGCCCTTGGCAGCAGGTCCGTGTCATACACGGCCCCGGGATCCCCGCCCTGGGCCTCCACGAACCGGGCCAGCTTCTCCAGCGCCCTGCCGCTCTCCAGCGCCCCGGCCAGCATCTCCCGGGCCTGCCCCGCCTCCCGGGCGGCGCCGCCCGCCAGCAGCATCTGGGTCCCCAGAGTCATGCAGAGCTCCCTGAAATCCTCCGGGCCCCGTCCCTTCAGGGTTTCAATGGCCTCCTTCACCTCCAGGGCGTTGCCCACCGCTCTCCCCAGGGGCTGATCCATGTCCGTGACCACCGCCACGGTCCTTCTGCCAGCGTCCTTCCCGATCCTCACCATCTCCCGGGCCAGGCTCACCGCGTCCTCCAGCGTCTTCATAAAGGCGCCGCTCCCGGTCTTGACGTCCAGCACGATGGCATCCGCTCCCGCCGCCAGCTTCTTGCTCATGATAGAGCTGGCAATCAGGGACATCTGATCCACGGTGGCCGTCACATCCCGCAGGGCGTAGAGCTTTTTGTCCGCCGGGGCCAGATCTGCCGTCTGCCCCATGATGGCAATGCCGATGCGGTTCACGTTTTCAAGGAAGGTCTCCAGGGAAATCTCCGTGGTAAAGCCCGGGAAGCTCTCCAGCTTGTCGATGGTCCCCCCGGTATGCCCAAGCCCCCTGCCGCTCATCTTGGCCACCGCCAGTCCGCAGGCCGCCACCATGGGCGCCAGCGCCAGGGACGTCTTGTCTCCCACGCCGCCGGTGCTGTGTTTATCTACCTTCACGCCGCGGATGCCGGAGAGATCCAGCATCTGTCCGCTGCGGGCCATGGCCAGGGTCAAGGCCAGGGTTTCCTCCTGGCTCATCCCCCGGAAATAAATTGCCATCATCAGGGCGGATACCTGATAATCCGGGATCTCCCCCGCGGTGTACCCCGACACAAAGTAGTCGATCTCCTGCCCGGTCAAGGCCCCCCCGTTTCTCTTTTTCATAATCAGATCATACATTCTCATTTTAATCCCCCTTCCGGAGCGCTTTGCGCGACGGGGCGATGAGAAATTCGCGAATGCGATTTCTCATCTGCCCCCTCCCAAGCCTGCAGGCGGGCCCTCCGGCCTACGCCAGCAGAGACTTCATCCTTCCTCCCAGCTCTCCCACGGGGATCACTCTCCCGGGGCTGTCAGGATGTCCGCCCAGCAGCTTCTCCATCCAGACTACATCATACCACCGGCCAAACTTGTACCCGCAC
Source organism: uncultured Acetatifactor sp. (assembly GCA_947625475.1). GTDB lineage: Bacteria > Bacillota > Clostridia > Lachnospirales > Lachnospiraceae > Acetatifactor. The sequence continues at coordinate 4,722 of CANQOL010000034.1, read as the reverse complement.
CGGTGAAACGTCCCCACCGTCCGGTAGCCCACATGTTCGTGAAACCCGACGCTGCGATTGTCAAGGCGGGAATCCGGGCTGTCCGTACAGGCGATGCAGGCGTTTACATTCTGGACGTTCTGGGCCAGCAGCACGGCCTCCAGCTTTCGGTACAGCTCCCTCCCGATCCCTCTGCCCCGGGAATCCTCCCTGATATAGAGAGATGTCTCCACCGCCCAGTCATAGGCCGCCCTCTCCTTGAAGGGAGAGGCATAGGCATACCCTAAGATTTCCTCCCCCCGGCAGGCCGCCAGATAGGGATACCGGGCCAGAGTGCCCGCAATCCGGTCCTGAAACTCTTCTATGCCGGGCGTCTCATACTCAAAGGTAATCGCTGTATGTTCCACATAGGGCCGGTAAATCTCCAGCAGCTCCAGGGCATCCCCCGGCCCGGCCATCCGTATCCTGATCTCGTCCGCCATCTTAATCCTCACTCCGGAGCACACCTGCTATACTCCGTTTTTCTCACAAATATCCTGCAGACAGCATCTGTCGCAGTAAGGTTTGGTCCGGGCCGTGCAGACCTCTCTGCCGTGATAAACCAGCCGGTGGCAGAAATCGTTCCCCTCTTCGGGGGGGATGATCTTCCAAAGCTCCCGCTCCACCTTGGCAGGCTCCTTAAGACCGTGCACCAGCCCTATGCGGTTGCACAGGCGGATACAGTGGGTGTCCGTCACAATGGCGGGCCTGCCGAACACATCCCCCATCACCAGGTTGGCGCTCTTGCGCCCCACCCCCGGCAGCGCCAGCAGATCGTCAAAATCCTCCGGCACCTTCCCCCCGTACTTGTCCCGGAGCACCTTCATGCAGGCGCTGATATCCCGGGCTTTGCTGTTCCCCAGGCCGCAGGGATGCACGATCTTTTCAATTTCCTCCACGGGGGCCTGGGCCAGCGCCTCCACATCCGGGAACTTCTCATAGAGCCTTTCCACCACCACATTGACCCGCGCGTCGGTGCACTGGGCCGCCAGCCGCACGCTGACCAGCAGTTTCCACGCCTGATCGTAGTCCAGGGAGCACTCCGCTATCGGGTACTCCGCCTTCAGCCTCTCTATCACCTGTTCTGCCAAATCCTGCCTTTTCATCCTTCGTGCTCCTTCCGTCCCCTCTGTGCCCTTTGTGCTTCCTCCGTGCCGGATTGCTTTCCGGGCCCCTTTGCGCCCCTCTGTGCTTCCTCCGGCCCGGATTGCCAGTGCCTGCTCTCCCTCGGTGCAGCCCTCCCCGGATCGCCCGCACCCGCCATATCTTCCCTTTTCTTCTCAGTTCTGCATCTGAATCTGCTGTCCCGTAATCAGGGGGAAGGACACCAGCTCGCTTCCGTCCAGATTTTCCCGGTGCATATCCACCCCTGTAATCCGGCTGTTCTCATAGGTGGTATAATAGTAAATGCCCTTGTCCACATTGCAGCAGGAGCTGTAGATGGTGATCTCATACTTCCCCTCTCCCATATGTACGCAGCCCCTCTGCTGGGCCACGCTCCCCAAAATGTGGAAAAACTGGCTGATACTCTCGGACTCGGAAGCTCCGGAGCGGGAATGCAGCTTGGTGAATGCGGCCTTGGCAAAGCGGGAGGCGGAGGAAAGATCCCCGGGCAGCCCCATGGCCCCCATCCCCCGGCTGTAGGCTTTTAACTCCAGGGTATCCGAAAAATGATTTTCCGGCGCCTCCTCCGTCAGGCTCATATAGTTATTCAGCATAAACATCTGAACGTCAAAGGGCGGATTATTGGTCAGAAGGCCGATGGGATTGTCATAAACCTTCAGGCCCTCCCGTACCGACTCCACCGTGACAGACTCCTCCCTGTCCGAGATAATCCAGTGCAAGGGAGACGAGGGCAGCTGGGGGCTGTAAGGGATATCCACCAGCTTCATATGAGAGAGAAGCTCCCGGGCCTTGGCCACCGTGTCACACTGACAGAGAATCCAGGGGATAAACTCAAAGGATCCCACCTGGTCTATTCCCTCTTCCCCGTCCTGCGCCGGCGCATAATAGGCGTTTCCCGGGAAATTCAAACCTGCCATACCCAGTCCCTTCTCATTCACCGCATCATAATAAAGCGGGTATCCGTCCTGGACAAAGGCCATGCCGATCATGGCATAGTGCGTCTCCCGCATCCCGGCCTTTCGGAATGCAAACGGATATTTGCGGGGCGTGACGGTCACCGTCTCATGATAGGAGTATTCCAGATCCAGATTCCTTCCAAAATAATGGTCTTTTGTCTTGTAGGTAACTGCTGTGCACATATTTTGTTCTCTCCTTTTTAATTTGCTTTCCGCCTCCCGCGGGCGCCCCTTTGCTTCTGGCGTCCCGGGCCGGGCGGGCTATCGGGCCACCGTGCTGTTTCGGTAGCGTCCGTTGATCTCGCGTATCTTTTCCGGCGCACATTTGGGCTTTCTGTCAAAGGTCAAAAGCCCGTTTGTCTCCTGCTCCACATCCGTCAGCTGGGTATAACAGAAGCCGTACACCAGATCCGACTTCAGGATGGAGGAAATCACATGCTCGTACTGTCTCAGGAAATCCTTCTCGTTCCCCGCGCTGGTGTAGCCCCAGGTGCCGCGGGCAGCGGCGGCATACCGGATCCCGCCGCACTCTGTAATCAAAATGGGAGCCCCGTCATAGGAAAAGCCCTGGGCATAAACAGGCTTTCCGCCATGGGCCGGGGACAGGAGAAGCTCCTTATCCCGGAGAGAGCGGCTGAAAAACTCCTGCTTGTCCGGCTCCAGGGTGGAGCCGTGGGAATAATCATGGATGCCGCAGATATCGCTCTTCGTCATCTCCCAGCCGTCGTTCCCCACGATCAGCCGGGTGGGATCCAGGCCCTTCAGCAGATGATACATTCCCAGATTGTAGTTCTGCTGGCGCACATCCCGGTCCACCTGCGGAATCATCCAGCTCTCGTTGAAAGGCACCCAGGCCACGATACAGGGATGATCATAGTCCCGCCTGAGGATCTCCAGCCACTCCCCGGTGTAGGCGGCAGCCCCCCGGTCCGTAAAGACTGTGGGAGCTGCCATCTCCCCCCAGACCAGAAGACCCATATGATCCGCGTGATACAAAAAGCGCGCGTCCTCCACCTTCTGGTGCTTGCGGCAGCCGTTGAAGCCCATCTCCTTCATCAGCCGGATATCCTGCACAAAATCCTGGTCCGAGGGGGCCGTCAGGATACCGTCCGGCCAATACCCCTGATCCAGCACCAGTTTGAAATAATAGGGGCGGTTGTTCAGGTAGGTTACCCCGTCCTTCGTGTGGATCTTGCGCATGCCAAAATAGCTTTTGAGCCGGTCCGTCTCCTTCCCGCCTGCCAGAAGCCGCAGAGTCACATCGTACAAAACCGGGTGCTCCGGCGTCCAGCAGCGCCCCGGCGCGCTGTGAAAGATCTGTTCCCCCGCCAGATCGATCCGGCGGCGAAGCACCTGCCGGCCCAAAACCGGATATCTGTCCCTGCAGACCTCCTCCCCCTGAAAGGAAATCTGTACCTCCAGGCAGAGCTCCGGCCCTCCCTGGGAAAGCTCCACCTCCAGCTCCAGACAGTCCGCGTCCAGATCCGGCGTATATTTCACATGCTCTATATGGGCGGGGGACACCGGCTCCAGCCATACGCTCTGCCAAATCCCGCTGGTCCTGGTGTACCAGATCCCGGCGCTCTTTTCCTCCCAGAACTGTTTTCCCCGGGGTATGGTCTCATCCCGCCCCGGATCATATACGGCCACCGCCACCGTCTGCATCCCCTCCTGCAGAAAATCCGTGATATCCGCCGAAAAGCCCACGTTTCCGCCGGTGTGCTCCGCGCAAAGCCGGCCGTTCACAAAGACGCGGCACCGGTAGTCCACCGCCTCAAAATGCAGCAGGATCCTCCGGCCCTTCCAGGACTCCGGGACCTCAAACCGGCGCCTGTAAAAGACACGGTCATGGAAAGAGGTGTCCTGTATCCCGCTGAGCCTGCTCTCAAAGCAGAAGGGAACCTCTATCTGTCTCCCCAGCACATGGCCGCCGCTCTCCCAATGCTCGGCCCCGGCCCGGTTTTCATCGTCAAAGTCAAACTCCCAGGTCCCGTTCAGGCACAGCCATTCCTCCCGTTCAAACTGGGGTCTTGGATATTCTTCCCGCATATTTCTCCTCCTCTCACGCCGGATACAGTCCGGCAGATTAACGGACTGTCCTTTTACTTATTCTAGCATAGCTTGCTCCTGTTTTTCAATATGCATTGGGAAGAGGTTTACGATTTAGATTGGGAAGTAGTTACGGTTTAGATTAAGAAGTATTTACAGTATAAATCGGGAAGCGTTTACTGATTGGAAAATTTTGGTTTGGAAAATTTCTGTAAAAATTTACGGTTTACAAATCCGCAGAACCGTGGTATGATTACCACATTCCAAACAAATGCACCCAGCCTGTTTCAGCAGGCGGCATTTGTTTCACTCTATTTGGTTCAGGGCGTCTCGCCGCATTGTCCAGATAACGTACTTTTCACTAAACACTTTGCACGCCAGAAAGGTCTGCTCCTGCGGTCCGCTCTATCTGACCAACATAGACCCAGTCTCTTGCCTTTTCCCCGACACTCATAATTTTCAGATCACACGGTATCTGGCTGAACATCTTTCATCCAACCGGTGACACAAAAGAAAGGAATCTACCGTCTATGAATGAACACAATTCTCACATCCCATCTGCGCAGCTCTCCGC
>CANQOL010000033.1 GCA_947625475.1 uncultured Acetatifactor sp. | reverse complement strand
GCGCAGGCCAGGGCCGCCTCGCAGCCCGCATGGCCTGCGCCCACCACGCACACATCCACCTGATCCGCCAGATACTCCCCGGTTTTCTTTTCTTCCCTGATCGTTTCCTCCATAAAATGCTCCGCTGCCTTTCTCTGTCCGTCACATAAACACACAGGCGCTCAATGCACCTGCACACATTCATATTCCCCGTCCCTTCTGTTCACCGGGGCGGCCCAGCGGACCGCGTTGGTGATGATCTGCTGGATCTGAGGATTTCGGTAAACAGGGTATTCCTCATGGCCCGGCTGAAAATAGAAGATTTTCCCCCAGCCACGGGTGAAGGTGCATCCGCTGCGGAACGCCTCTTCATTGGAGAACCATCCCAAAAATACTACATCATCGGGCTTTGGTATGTCGAAATATTCCCCGTACATTTCCTCCTGCTCCAAAATCACAGGCTCCGTGATCCCCCTGGCAATGGGGTGGGAGGGCGCCACGCAGATCAGCTTTTCCCGCTCCCCGTGCTTCCAGCGCAGATTCATGCTGGTGCCTAAAAGCTCTTTCAGGGGTCTGCAGGCGTGGGCGGAGTGCAGGGGAATAAAACCCATGCCCATGAGCACATGCCTTTTGACCCTCTCCGCCGTCTCCTTCGTCACCTTCTCATGGGCCTGGTGTCCCCACCAGAGCAGCACATCCGTGTCCCGGAGAATTTCCTCCGAGAGCCCCTGATCCGGCATGGAGAGTGTCACACATCTGACCTCCATATCCTCGTTCTTTGCCAAAAATTCTCTGATACATTCATGGATTCCCTGAGGATACACCCTTTTCACATCCTCGTAGAGAAGCTCTTCTTCATACTCATTCCACACAGTAACCTTCATTTTTACCTCTATTCCGGAGCGCCACAAATTCTCATGTGAAAAATCAGCACATCAGTGTGATTTTTCACATTATCCTCTATTCCGGAGCGCTCTGCGCCACATTTTTTTTCTGATACCCCGCCTCATACTCCGCAAGCCATCTGGCGGACTGCTCCATATCCTGAAGCTGGCTGAGGGATCCGAAATGCTCTATGGCAAAATAATCCTCGTATCCGCTGGCCAGAATCTCGTCCAAAATCCGTTCCATGGGGATACACCCGCTGCCCACGGCGCAGGAATACATCTCCCTTCCCTTCACCGTCTCCTTCGGGGTCTCGCCCTCCTTTTTTTCAAAGGTCCTGTCCTTACAGTGAACATGGCGGATTCTCGGCAGAAACATGGGAAGCACCTCGAAGGCGTCTTCCTCGCTGTAGAGAAAATTTCCCGTGTCAAAGGCGCAGTACAGTCCCGGGACTTCCTCCAAAAAATGCTTCAGCTGGCTGGCGGTGGCGAAGGGGGCCTTCTCATCGTCAAAATCCTCCAAAACTACAGTCACTCCGCTCTTACCGGCCTGCTCACAGATTTTTTTGAGAGCGCTCATCATATTTTTCACATGCCTGTGGTAGCGGGAGGATCTGGCCTCTCTGCCGAGAATCAGGGAAAGTCTCTTGGGGTGAACATCCTTTTTTGAGACAAATCCAGGGATCAGCATGATCTTTCCGACAGAAAACTGCCGCGCCAGACGCACCATATCGAAGCCCTTCTCAAGATTTTCCAAGGGTTTATCCAAGGCCAGAGACTTCTCCAAGGGCTTATCCAAGGCCAGAGACTTCTCCAAGGCCAATGACGTATCCTCCCTCTCTTCCAGGCTCCCAAAATCAAAAAAGCCGTAGATACAGCTGATCTCAAGGCCGGCCCCCTCAAGGAGGCCGCGGATTCTCTCTCCCTCCCTGTAAAGCCTGGTATTTTCTATCTCCACCCCCGTGATTCCAAAGGATCTCACCAGAGAACAAATTTCCTCCATGGATCTGCCGGTCTGTTCACACGCCTCCGCCATATGCTCATAAAACACGGAAATTTTCATATTTCCTACCTCTTTTCAGAATCCCGCCCGGCGGGCTTTTCACGTCTCTCACTTTCCCATGCAGAACCGGGAAAAGATCTCCCGGATCAGATCCTCTCCCGCCTCTTCCCCTGTGATCCTTCCCAGGCAGGCGCAGGCGTCCATCAGGTCAATGGAATAGAAATCCTCCGGCATATTCCGGCCCACGCTCTCCTTCACCAGCAGCATACTGTCCCTGGCCTGGCAAAGGGCCTCCTTATGGCGCAGATTGGTGATGACCGGCTCCCTTCCCCGGGAAAGCCCGCCGGAAAAAAACATAGCTTCCACGGTCTCGGACAGCTCTTCCAGACCCTTTTTCTCTCTGGCGGAGGTTACGATCAGCGGAAAATGCTCCCCCGGGCAGAAGCTCTCCATCCTCCGGGAAAGCTCGCAGGGGGACAGAGCCTGGGGCAGATCCGACTTGTTAAAGAGAATAATCCCCTTTTTTCCGGAGATCAGAGACCATATCTCTTCATCCTCCTTCCCCAGAGGGAGAGAACTGTCCACCACATACAGGATCAGATCCGCCTCGGAGGCGCATTTTTTGGCCTTCTCCACGCCGATCTTCTCCACCTCGTCCCCGGCGGTGCGGATTCCGGCCGTATCCATCACCCGCAGGCTGATATCTCTCAGCCGTATTTTTTCTTCCAGCACATCCCGGGTGGTTCCCGGCACCTGCGTGACGATCGCTCTCTCCTGCCCCGCCAAAAGATTCATGAGAGAGGATTTTCCGGCGTTCGGCCTTCCCAAAATCACCGTCAGGATCCCCTCCCGGATCAGCCTCCCCTCGTCCGCCGTGGCAATCAGCCCGTTCAGATCCTTTAGAATATCCTCTATCTTCCCCTGCAGAATATCCCCATAGCCGTCCAGACTCATGTGCTCCGGGTCATCCAGGGCCGCCTCGATCCTGGCTGTCTCTCTCAGAATATCCGCCCGTATCTCTTTTACCCTCCCGGAAAGAGACCCGTTCATCTGATCCAGGGAGGAACGCAGGGCATAATCGCTCTCGGAGGCGATCACATCCATCACCGCCTCCGCCCGGGCCAAATCCATTTTGCCGTTTAAAAAGGCCCTCTTGGTAAACTCCCCCGGCTCTGCCAGCCTGGCTCCGGCCTCAAGCACTCTCTCCAGCACCTTTTTGAGCACCAGCACGCCCCCGTGACAGTTGATCTCCACCGTATCCTCCCCGGTAAAGGTGCGCGGACCTCTCATGAGCATCACCAAAACCTCATCCAGGATCTCGCCCTCCCCGGTCCTGATCCATCCGTGGTGGATTGTGTGGGTCTGTTTTCCGGAGAGTACGGATCTCCCCCTTTTATCAAAAAAAATACGGTCCACAATCTCCACGGCCTCGCCGCCCGAGACTCTCACAATGCCGATTCCGGATTCACAAAGCCCTGTTCCGATTGCTGCAATGGTATCCTGATCCATTTTAATCCCCATTCCGGAGCGCCGCAAATTCTCCTGTAAAAAATGGCCCGGGAAAATCTCCTTCCCGGGCCGGATTTTCGTTACGCCGCGGATCTACCTGCCGTAACCCTTGTACTCCTTCACATCCTTTTTCAGGGTGACGACCACTCTTCTGAAGGGCTCGTCCCCCTCGCTGTGGGTGGTCACATACTTGTCATTCTGAAGGGCGGAATGAATAATCCTTCTCTCGTAAGGGTTCATGGGCTCAAGAGAGACGGATCTCCTGGTTCTCTTCACCTTGTAGGCAATATTTTTGGCCAGGTTTTCCAGAGTTTCCTTTCTTCTCTCTCTGTAATTTTCCGTGTCCACCTTGACCCGGATATATTCCTGAGTCTCCTTGTTCACCACAAGGGACACCAGATACTGAAGGGAATCCAGCGTCTGTCCTCTCTTGCCGATGAGGACTCCCATCTCATCCCCGCTCAAGTCGATGTCCATGGTCTTTTCTTCCTCATGGTAGACCACATTCACCACAACCTCCATATTCATAGCCGCAAACACATCCTGAAGGAAAATCCTGGCGTTGTCCTCCAGAGAACATTTCACCGCCGCCTTGATGACAGCGGGTTTTGCGCCGATCCCTAAGAATCCGGCGGATCCTTCCTCCACCACCTCGTACTCTAACCTGTCGCTCGCAACTCCCAGCCTCTGGCATGCCTCCGTCACAGCGTCGCTGACTGTCTTGGCGGATACTTCAATATATTCCATAGTCTTTCCTCCCCCGGGCAATTCCCGGCTCTGAATCAATTTTCCTTATTGTTTCTCTCGTTAAACTGTTTCACCATATTTACCTTGGAACGGATGCTGGAAGAATCCGCAGAAACGGAATCGGTCTTTCTTCCTTCCGTCTGAGGCTTTTTGCCGCTCTGAGAACCTCCGCTGCCTGAAGCACCCTTGGAAACTGCGTTTCCTGAAACCGCGCTCCCTTTGGAACTCCCCTGGGCGTTCATATTGGCCCGGGACTGAATGTTCCGGGTATTCATGTTGGCATAGGCGTTGATCTTTTCCTGCTGCTGCTTTCTCTTTTCGATCTTTTTGGCATTCTTGGCGGAATTGTCCTCAATGATCTTTTCAAAATCCATCTTGTCAATGTGCTTGTTGATCAGCACCTGCTGAATACTTCTCACCACGGAACCCGCGATCCAGTAAAGTCCCATACCGGAGGGGAGGGAGAAGCAGAAGAACGCGGACATGATGGGCATCACCATATTCATACCGTTCATAGTGGCAGCCATCGTGTCGTCCGCATTCCCGTTGTTCTGCTTCGGAATCAGCTTCACATTGATCCACTGGGTCAGGGCCGCCAGCACAGGCACCATGACGGCTCCGATCACCAGAGCCCATGCCTTCTCCCCGTATGCCTGGGAGATAATATACTGGGGAGAGTTTCCTATATTCAGCCCCAGAAAATTGTTGTACTCCGCCAGCCGGCTCATAGTGGACTTCACATTGTCCGCCAGGACAGTAAACTGACCCGCCAGATTTTCAAAATCCGCGGTGGAAGCCCTGTTGAGACAGTCTATGATCGTATTTCTCACATAGTCCGTGTGAGCCCCCATCTCAAAGGCAGCGTTCCCGAACTGCTTGTTATACATGCCGGAGTTTACCATATTGTCCCGGATGAACTCAACGGCTCCCTGGGTGTCGATCACATTGTCCACCAAGGGGAAGAATGCCTCCTTCACCTTCCCCACGTAGGCGGGAATGGCGTTGATCACCCTGTATAAGGCAAACAAAATAGGCATCTGTATCAAAAGCTGCAGACAGCTTCCCGTGGGGGACACCCCGTATTTTCCGTAGACCGCCTGGATTTCCTCGTTCTTAGCCATCATGGAAGCATTATCCGTCTTATTTTTATACTTTTCATTGATGGCCTGCAGCTCAGGATTCATTCTGGCGGACAGCTTTGAAAATTTCTGCTGCTTGATGGTCAGAGGCATCATCAGAAGATATACTACAATGGTAAATAAGATGATAGCCAGACCTATGTTGGGGATTCCGATCAAATCCAGAACCGAAAAGATCCCCTCCATGATTTTTCCCAGCACCCACGCGATCGGCTTCAAGATGCCTGAATGCTGAGTCAACACAATACCTGTCATTGATCCTCCTTGCTCATTTTAAATCATTTTACTCTCATTCTATTTTCCAAAAACATCCTACGGGGGATCAAAGCCGCCCTTTGAAAAGGGGTTGCACCTTAAGATCCTCCAGACGGCCATAAGCCCTCCCTTGATCAGGCCGTACTTTTCGATGGCCTCTATCCCGTATTGGGAACAGCTGGGAATATAGGGGCATTTGGTTCTCTTAAGAGGAGATATATATTTTTGGTAAAGCCGAATCAGAGCAATCGCCCATCTCTTCATTTTAATGATCCATATACAAAAAAATCCGAATGACCTGATGTAACTTGGCCAGATGTAACAGTGCTCCCTCTACCTCTTTATAACCTACGGCAGCCGCACTCGGTCTCGCGACGATTACCATATCCAAACCACTATTGAATATGCTTTCATGTAATCGGTAACTTTCTCTCACCAGTCTTGCAACGCGATGTCTTACAACACTGTTTCCCACTTTTTTGCTCACACTGATTCCAATCCGGTTGATTTCCAGGCCGTTTGGCTTCACATACATAACCAAATACCTGTCCGCATAGGATCTGCCGCCCTGATAGACGGACTGGAACTGATGAGTCTTTTTCAAAGATTCCGAAAAACGCATCCCTTATCCTTTCCCTTTTACTCAGAGAAAAAAAGGTCACATTTCTGTGACCTATGCGGATAATATCTTTCTTCCCTTTGCGCGTCTCGCCGCCAGAACCTTCCTTCCGCCAGGCGTACTCATTCTGGCCCTGAAGCCGTGAACCTTGGATCTGGATCTCTTTTTGGGCTGAAAAGTCATCTTCATAACAAATGCACCTCCTTCTTACGGTCTTAATCTATGGATAGATTAGATATTACAGTAAACCGCGGCAAACCCTTCTCCCTCCCATCTGAAAACAGGAAGGACAGCAGTTTGATTTTAAAGGAAAAGCGCCGTATTGTCAAGTAAAAATCCTTTAAAACTTTCCTCTTTCCGCGGATTTTTTAAAATGAAAAAAAATTTTTTTTCATGAAAAATATTTATTTTTACTTATCCACAGTTCTATGCACGATTTTTCTATGAGCATAAGTTATCCACTGAATGTTCATAAGAGGTGGATAACTTATCTCCCCCAACACAATATCTTGTATATAACCTGCGCAAATATCTTCTAAATCATGTAAAGCCGATTTATTTTTGTATCCACAGTTCAAAAAAGTTATTCACATACTTCCCCACATTTCCTGTGAATTTTTTATTTATAACCTAATTTATACACAACCTGTGGATAACTTTATTCTAAAACCAGGTTAAAACTAATATTTGAAATATTTACTCTTTTATATTAAGATAAGTGTATATATTCCAAAACGGAAGGCAGTGGTAGTAAAATGGATCAGGATATCAGAGAAAACTGGCTGGAGATCAAAGAGACGGTGAGAAGGGAATACGGCATGTCCGATATTTCCTACAAGACGTGGATAGAGCCTCTTCAGATCTACGATATAAAAGAAGACACAGTACAGATTATGATACCTTCCGACCTGGCCCCTGCTCTCAACTATATTTCCAACAAGTACAAGAGCTTTTTTCAGGTTGCCATCTCAGAGATGTTCGACCATATCTATGAGGCGGTGTTTGTGCTGGAATCAGATATCAGCCTAGGCACGGCGAAGGAGCGGGATGCTTCCTGCTCCCCCGTCTCCCATGTGCTCCAGGAGGACGCCGGTTTAAACCCGAAGTATAAATTTGATACCTTTGTGGTGGGCAGCAACAATAAGTTTGCCCATTCCGCCTCCCTGGCCGTGGCGGAATCCCCCGGGAAAGCCTACAATCCCCTCTATCTATACGGAGGGCCGGGGCTTGGGAAGACCCATCTGATGCACTCCATCGGACATTTCATTCTGGAGCACAGCCCCTGTACCAAGGTTCTCTATGTGACCAGTGAGGAATTCACCAACGAGGTGATTGAATCCATCCGAAGCGGAAACGCTGCCGCCATGACCAAGCTGCGGGAAAAGTATCGTACCGTGGATGTCCTCATGGTAGACGACGTGCAGTTTATAATAGGAAAGGAAAGCACACAGGAGGAATTTTTTCACACCTTCAACGTGCTTCACTCCGCCAGAAAACAGATCATCTTATCCTCGGACAAGCCTCCCAAGGAGATGGAGACACTGGACGAGAGATTCCGTTCCCGGTTTGAGTGGGGACTGATCGCCGACATCCAGCCCCCCGACTACGAGACCCGGATGGCGATCCTGAAAAAGAACGCGGAAAACTTCTCCCACAGGATTGACGATGACATTATCGTCTATATCGCCACCAACATCAAGTCCAACATCCGGGAGCTGGAGGGAGCCTTCAACAAAATCCTTGCCTTCGCCAAGTTAAACAATGTGGAGCTCACCCTTCCCCTGGCGGAGGAAGCCTTGAAGGATGTGATCTATCCGAACAAGGCCAGAGAAATCACTCCCTCCCTAATCATTCAGGTGGTGGCGGAGCACTTTGGGGTAAAACCGGAGGATATCACCTCACAGAGAAGAAACTCTGAGTTTGTGGTTCCCAGGCAGGTCGTAATGTATCTGTGCCGGGATCTGACGGATACCTCCTTCACCGGCATTGCAAAGCTCCTTGGCAAAAAGGACCACACCACCATTATCCACGGAGTCAACAAGATAGAGGAAGATATCCTCACCAACGAGGAACTCCGCTCAAAGATAGAGATCATTAAGAAAAAAATCAATCCCTCCTAACCCTTATCCACATCCCACAGGTGGGTAAATGGAGGAAAGAAAACAGGGAAAAAAACAGGTATGTGGAAAAAATACAATTATTCTTAAGTTTTTCTATGAGAATTCACATGTTTTCCATTTCCTTTTTTCCAGAAAAATAGTATAATAGATATAGTTATGCACATATCAACATCCTCTAAGAAGGATATTAAGAAAATCATATTATATTTACAGATATGAGGAAGGAGTCATTTGCACCCATGAAGCTAGTATGTTCTAAGTCAAATCTGTTGAACGGAGTTCAGATTGTATCCAAGGCCGTTCCCAACAAGACTACCATGTCTATCCTGGAATGTATCCTGATCGATGCCACAAAGGGAAGCATCACCCTGACGGCCAACGATATGGAGCTTGGTATGGAGACGGTGATAAAGGGAGATATTCTGGAGAAGGGGATTGTAGCCCTGGATGCAAAAATCTTCCTGGAGATCGTCAGAAAGCTCCCCGACAGCGATATCACCATTCAGACAGACTCCTCCTATAAGACTGTGATCACCTGCGAGAAATCCCAGTTTAACATCATCGGAAAGTCGGGGGAAGATTTTTCCTATCTTCCCGCTGTGGAGAAGGATGACAGCATCACGATTTCCCAGTTTACCTTAAAGGAGGTCATCCGCCAAACAATCTTCTGCATTTCGGACAACGACAGCAATCGTCTGATGACGGGAGAGCTCTTTGACATCAACGGTTACGAGATGAAGGTGGTTTCCCTGGACGGACATCGGATTGCGATCCGAAAGATCGAGCTGAGGGACAGCTACAAGCCGAAGAAGGTGATTGTACCCGGCAAGACCTTAAACGAGATCAGCAAGATCCTTTCCGGCGACACGGACAAGTATGTCACCATTTTCTTCACGGCCAACCATATCGTGTTTGAATTTGACAACACCACGGTGGTGTCCCGCCTGATCGAGGGAGAATATTTCAGGATCGAGCAGATGCTTTCCAGCGACTATGAGACGAAGGTGAGAGTGAACAAGAGAGAGCTGCTCAACTGTATCGACAGGGCGACTTTGCTGGTGAGGGAGGGCGACAAAAAGCCTGTCATCATACATATCACGGACACGTCCATGGAGCTTAAGATCAATTCCGTGATGGGAAGTATGAACGAGGATATTGACATTGATAAACAGGGAAAGGATATTTTGATCGGGTTCAATCCTAAGTTTCTGATAGACGCCCTGCGGGTGATCGACGATGAAAAGGTGGATCTCTACATGGTGAACCCCAAGGCGCCCTGCTTTATCAAGGACGGGGAGGAAAGCTATATTTATCTGATCCTTCCGGTGAACTTTACCACAGTAAACTGATTTTTATGAAAGGAAATAAAAATATGCATACGATTGTTTTGAAGGATGAATTTATCAAGTTGGGCCAGGCTCTGAAGTCGGCCGGAATGGCAAGCACCGGCATAGAGGCCAAGCTTGCTATCCTGGACTATCAGGTGAAGGTAAACGGCGAGGTGGAGACTCGCCGGGGAAGAAAGCTGGTAGCCGGGGATCTGATCGAATTTAAAGGGGAGCAGATCAAAATAGAGGGTTAGGATATGATCATCAAATCGCTTGAGCTAATGGATTATCGGAATTATCCTTCCCTCAGTATCAAGTTTGATCAGGGCACTAATATTCTCTATGGCGACAACGCCCAGGGCAAAACCAATATTCTGGAGGCCATCTATGTGTCTGCCACCACCAAATCCCACAGGGGGAGCAAGGACAGGGAGATCATAAGATTTGGCAGGGAGGAGGCCCATATCAGGACTTACCTGGAAAGGGATGGGGCCGAGACCCGTGTGGATATGCATCTTCGCGGCAGCAAATCCAAGGGGATTGCCATAGACGGCCAAAAAATCAAAAAAGCGGGGGACCTTCTGGGCCTCCTAAATGTGGTGTTTTTCTCTCCCGAGGATCTTGGCATCATCAAAAACGGTCCCGCGGAGAGAAGAAGATTTGTGGATATGGAGCTCTGTCAGCTTGACAGCTTTTATCTGTACAATTTAAATCATTACAACAGGATCGTCAATCAGAGAAACAAGCTGCTGAAGGATATGTATATGAATCCGGATCTGAAGGATACCCTCAACATATGGGATTCTCAGCTGGTATCCTTCGGAAGCAAAATCATCGAGAGAAGAAAATTATTCGAGAAACAGCTGAGTGAAATCATCTTTGAAATTCACGGAAGACTGTCCGGAGGAAAGGAAAAGCTCCGCATGGTATATGAACCGGACGTCTCCATAGAGGGTTTTGAGAAGACATTGTTTCTAAGTCAGGACAGAGACATAAAGCTGAAGCAGACGACTGTGGGCCCTCACAGAGATGATTTTTCTTTTTTTGTGGAAAATATGGATCTGCGCAGATACGGTTCCCAGGGCCAGCAGAGGACGGCGGCCCTCTCCTTGAAGCTCTCGGAAATCGAGCTTGTAAAGCGGATTGCGAAGGATAATCCCGTGCTTCTCTTGGATGATGTTTTGTCGGAGCTTGACAGCAGCCGGCAGAATTACCTGCTGGGAAGCATCGGCGATATACAGACTATCATCACCTGCACCGGGCTGGAGGATTTTGTGGGCAGCAGGCTCAAGATAAACAGGGTATTTAAGGTTGCCGGCGGGGAGGTTTGTCCGGCGCAGGAGCCAGACGGAACATCCGGCCCGGAAAATGAGGCCCGGCAAAATCGGAATGGAGAATAAGGCAATATGAGCGAAGAAAAATTGAGCAACACGGCAGTGGAGCATGAGTATGGGGCGGACCAGATTCAGATTCTGGAGGGGCTGGAGGCGGTCAGAAAAAGGCCCGGCATGTACATTGGAACCACCGCCAGCCGGGGCCTGCATCACCTGGTGTATGAGATCGTGGACAATGCGGTGGACGAGGCCCTTGCGGGGTTTTGCGATACCATAGATGTGACCATCAACGAGGACAATTCCGTCACGGTGATAGACAACGGCCGCGGCATCCCTGTGGGTATCAACCACAAGGCGGGGATTCCCGCGGTGGAGGTAGTGTTCACGATCCTTCACGCGGGAGGAAAGTTCGGCGGCGGAGGCTACAAGGTATCGGGAGGTCTTCACGGCGTGGGAGCCTCTGTGGTGAACGCTCTCTCCAACTGGCTGGAGGTGGAAATCTGTCAGGACGGAAAGGTTTACCGGCAGCGTTATGAGAAGGGACATGTGTGCTATCCCTTAAAGGAGATTGGAACCTGTCCTGCGGAAAAGACGGGAACTAAAGTAACCTTTCTGCCGGACGACACGATTTTTACGGAAACTCTGATCTTTGATTTTGATGTGCTCAAGGTAAGGCTGAGAGAGATGGCCTTTCTGACAAAGGGGCTCAGAATTATTCTGAGAGATAACCGCACGGAGGAAGAAAAGAGCCAGATTATGGAGTTTTCCTCTCAAGGGGAAGAGGAAAATCCGGAAATTTTATCGGATCAGGAAGAGGGGGAGAGTGAACAGGACCGCCAGATCGGGGAGCTGATCAAGAGAGCCAAGGAGGATGAGCAGGAGGAAGGCCGGAAGAACGATTCTGAGAGCCCTGCCAAAGCAGACAGCCAAAAGGAAAGAAAGCAGAGAGTCGCCGAATTTTACTATGAAGGCGGCATCAAGGAGTTTGTTCAGTATTTGAATAAGAGTAAAACCCCCCTCTATGAAAATATTCTTTACTTTGAGGGGGAGAAAAACAATGTGTATGTGGAGGTTTCCTTCCAGCACAACGACTCCTACAATGAGAGTGTGTTCAGCTTTGTAAACAATATCAACACCCCGGAGGGAGGAACCCATCTCCAGGGCTTTCGGAATGCCATCACCAAGACCTTCAACGACTATGCCCGCAGCGCAAAGCTGCTCAAGGACAGCGAGCCGAATTTGACGGGGGAGGATATCAGGGAGGGTCTGACCGCCATCATCAGCGTGAAGATTGAGGATCCCCAGTTTGAGGGACAGACCAAGCAGAAGCTTGGCAATTCCGAGGCGAGAGGGGCGGTGGACGCCATCGTGTCCGAGCAGCTCACCTACTTTTTGGAGCAGAATCCGGCGGTGGCCAAGACCATCTGTGAAAAATCCATCCTGGCCCAGAGGGCCAGAGAGGCGGCCCGCAAGGCCAGGGACCTGACCCGGAGAAAGACCGCCCTGGAGACCATGACTCTGCCCGGCAAGCTGGCGGACTGCTCCGACAAGGACCCGCGGAACTGTGAAATCTACATTGTGGAGGGAGATTCCGCAGGAGGAAGCGCCAAGACCGCCCGGGACAGGGCCACTCAGGCCATACTGCCCCTTCGGGGAAAAATTCTGAATGTGGAGAAGGCGAGACTTGACAAAATCTACGCCAACGCGGAAATCAAGGCCATGATCACCGCCTTCGGCACGGGGATCCATGAGGATTTTGATATCAGCAAGCTGCGCTACGACAGAATCATCCTGATGACCGATGCGGATGTGGACGGGGCCCATATCAGCACCCTTCTGCTCACCTTCCTGTACCGGTTTATGCCGGATTTGATCAAGGAGGGGCATGTGTATCTGGCGAAGCCCCCTCTGTATAAGCTGGAAAAAAATCAGAAGGTGTGGTACGCCTACAGCAACGAGGAGCTGGACTCCATTCTCCAGGAGGTAGGCCGGGACCAGAGCAACAAGATCCAGCGGTACAAGGGCTTGGGAGAGATGGATGCGGAGCAGCTCTGGGAGACCACCATGGATCCGCAAAAGAGGATCTTGCTCAGGGTGGGCTTTGACGAGGAACAGGAGTCTGAGATTGATCTGACCTTTACCACCCTGATGGGGGATAAGGTGGATCCCAGAAGAGAGTTTATCGAGGAAAACGCCAAATTTGTGAAAAATCTGGATATTTGACAGAGGGTCTTACTTTCAGAAAGGCTGGAACAGTTTGAATGGATGATCATATTTTTGACAAGGATACAGAATTTGACAAGGTACATGAGGTAGATCTGAAGGAAAGAATGGAGACCTTCTACATCGATTACGCCATGAGCGTTATCGCCTCCCGGGCCCTGCCCGATGTGAGGGACGGCCTAAAGCCGGTGCAGAGAAGGGTCCTCTACTCCATGATCGAGCTGAACAACGGTCCGGACAAGCCTCACAGAAAGAGCGCCCGTATCGTGGGAGATACCATGGGTAAATATCATCCCCACGGAGACAGCTCCATCTACGGCTCCCTGGTCAATATGGCCCAGGATTGGTCCACCCGGTATCCTCTGGTGGACGGCCACGGAAACTTTGGCTCCATGGACGGGGACGGGGCCGCCGCCATGCGTTACACGGAGGCCAGGCTCTCCAAAATTTCCATGGAGCTTCTGGCGGATATCGGCAAGGACACGGTGGACTTTGTGCCCAACTTCGATGAGACCGAAAAGGAGCCTGTGGTGCTCCCCAGCCGCTATCCCAACCTTTTGGTGAACGGAACCACCGGGATTGCCGTGGGGATGGCCACCAATATTCCTCCCCACAACCTGCGGGAGGTAGTCAAAGCGGTGGTGAAGATCATCGACAACAAGGTGGAGGAAAACAGGGAGACCGATATTGAGGAAATCCTGCAGATTGTGAAGGCCCCTGATTTTCCCACGGGGGGCCTGATCTTAGGGACAAAGAGCAGCGAGGAAGCCTACCGCACGGGACGGGGCAAAATCCGGGTGCGGGCTGTGACGGATATTGAGACCCTTCCCAACGGGAAGAGCCAGATTATCGTCACGGAGCTTCCCTACATGGTCAACAAGGCCAATCTGATCGTCAAGATCGCGGAGCTGGTGAAGCAAAAGAGGATCGACGGCATCACGGATATCCGGGATGAATCCAATCGGGAGGGCGTCAGAGTGGTCATCGAGCTGCGCCGGGATGTGAATGCCAATGTGATTTTGAATCAGCTTTTCAAACACACCCAGCTTCAGGACACCTTCGGCGTGATCATGCTGGCCCTGGTGGGGAACGAGCCCAAGGTGATGACCCTGCTGGACATGATGAAATATTACCTGGCCCACCAGGAGGATGTGATCACCCGCAGAACAAAGTACGATTTAAACAAGGCGGAGGAAAGGGATCATATCCTGCAGGGTCTCCTGAAGGCCCTGGATTACATAGACGAGGTCATCTCCATCATCCGGGGAAGCCAGAACACCGCGGAGGCGAAGGAAAAGCTCATCGCCCGGTTTGAACTGACAGACCCTCAGGCCCAGGCCATTGTGGATATGCGTCTGCGGGCTCTCACCGGCCTGGAAAGAGAGAGGCTGGAAAACGAGCATCAGGAGCTTTTGGCAAAAATTAAGGAGCTGAAGGCCATCCTGGCGGATGAAAAGCTTCTTTTGGGAGTCATTAAGACGGAGATGCTCCAGATTGCGGAAAAATACGGGGACGACAGGCGCAGCAAAATCGGCTACGACGTGACGGAAATCTCCGCCGAGGACATGGTTCCCATGGAGAACGCGGTGATTGCCTTAACCAGCCTGGGATACATCAAGCGCATGACGGTGGACAATTTCAAGGCCCAGAACAGGGGCGGCAAGGGCATCAAGGGCATGCAGACCATCGAGGACGATTATATTGAGGATCTGCTGATGACCACCACACACCATTATCTGAACTTCTTTACCAACTACGGGAGAGTATACCGGCTGAAGGTGTACGAGATCCCGGAGGCGGGAAGGACGGCCAGAGGCACGGCGATTATCAACCTGCTGCAGCTGACCCCGGGAGAAAAGATCACGGCCATGATCCCCATCCGGGAGTACAGTGACAGCAAAAACCTGTTTATGGTGACCCGGAAGGGAATTGTAAAGAAAACGCCCCTCATGGAATATAATAACATTCGGAAGAAGGGTCTGGCCTCCATCACCCTGCGGGAGGATGACGAGCTGATCGAGGTGAAGGTGACGGACTTAGGCAGCGAAATTTTCCTGGTGTCCAAACAGGGCATGTGCATCCGCTTTAAGGAGACGGATGTGCGGGCCATGGGCCGCACGGCCATGGGTGTCATCGGCATGAACCTGTCCCCGGAGGACGAGGTGGTGGGCATGCAGCTCCAGAGCCAGGGAGACTCCCTGCTGATCGTGTCCGAAAACGGTATGGGCAAGAGGACTTACCTGGACGAGTTCAATCTTCAGTACCGGGGCGGCAAGGGCGTAAAGTGCTACAAGATCACCGAGAAAACCGGAGATGTGATCGGGGTCAAGGCGGTGACGGACGACCATGAAATCATGATGATCACCCAGGAGGGCATTATCATACAGCTGCGGATGGAGGATATCTCCACTTTGGGCAGGAATACCTCCGGTGTGAAGATGATTCAGCTGGATCAGGGCGTGAAGGTGGCCAAGATCGCCAAGGTGAGAGAAAAAATTTCCAACGGGGACCAGGAATTTGAAAATATTGAAGACGCCATAGAATCCATACCGGAGGAATACCCGGAGACTGTGGCGGAGGATTTTGAGGAAGATGAGGACAAGGAAATCACCTTCCCGAAGGAGGAGGAAGAGGATTCGTGACGGGAAGGCCGCGGACCGACAGCTATGGAGACTTACGGAATATTTAAGGATTTAGCCATTATCATTATCTTTGCAAAATTTTTCGGCATTCTCGCCAGAAAATGCAAAGCGCCCCAGGTGGTGGGAGAGATTGTAGCAGGCTTGCTCATTGGACCAAGCCTGCTTGGTCTTGTCCAGCAGACGGAGTTTCTGACCCGCATGGCGGAGATCGGCGTGGTGCTCTTGATGTTCTCCGCAGGCCTGGGCACCGACTTAAAGGACCTGTTAAAGACCGGCCCCGTGGCCTTTCTCATCGCCTGCGCGGGCGTGTTTGTGCCCCTGGCGGGGGGAACCCTTTTGTATATGGCCTTTTACGGGCCTGCCGCCCTGGGAACCGCCAAGTTCTATGAGGCGGTGTTTATCGGAACCATTATGACCGCCACCTCCGTGAGCATCACCGTGGAATCCCTGAAGGAGATGGGAAAGCTGAAGGGGAAGGTGGGCACCACGATCATGAGCGCCGCCATCATCGACGATGTGATCGGAATCATTGTGCTGACCTTCGTGATTGGGTTTCGGGATCCCTCTTCCAAGCCCGGCCGGGTGGTGATCTCCACGATCCTGTTTTTTGCGGCGGCCCTGGTAGTGGGATACATCCTCTACCGGATTTTCAGCAAGGTGGACAACAGATACCCCCACACCCGCCGGATTCCCATTGCGGGCTTGGCGCTCTGCTTTTCCTTCGCTTACGCGGCGGAGCGGTTCTTCGGAATTGCGGATATCACGGGTGCCTATGTGGCGGGGATCGTCCTGTGCTCCATCCGGGATTCCAAGTATATTGCGGAAAAGATGGATATCAACTCCTACATGCTCTTCGGCCCGGTGTTTTTCGCCAGCATCGGCTTAAAGACCAGTATCGACAATGTGAATGGAGGGGTTTTGCTGTTCTCCCTGGCCTTTGTGCTGGTGGCTCTGGTGACCAAGATCATCGGCTGCGGGCTCATGAGCCGCCTGTGCCGGTTCAGCTGGGCCGATTCCCTGAAGGTGGGCGTGGGCATGATGACCAGGGGTGAGGTGGCCCTGATTGTGTCCCAGAAGGGGCTCTCCGTAGGGCTGGTGGAGCCGGTGTACTTTACCGCCGTGATTCTGCTGATTATTGTATCCAGCATTTCCACCCCCATTATTCTAAAGCTCCTGTACGCCAAGGACCGGCCGGCAGCGGCCTGAGCAGCCTATGAGAGAAGAGGACAGACAAAGATTTCTTCAAATCAAGGACAAAGTGATCCGGGAGGGCCGGCTTCAGGCGGGTATCGGCACTCTCTCGGAGAAGACCCTCCATGCCATTCTGAAAAATTATTATGAGCCGGATACGGACAGGCAGGAGATCCCCATAGACAGCTTTGTGGCGGATATTTACACCGGCTCCCAGATTATTGAGATCCAGACGGGCCAGTTTCAACGGCTGCGGGAGAAGCTGGCGGATTTTCTGCCTCAGTATCCGGTGACGGTGGTCTATCCTGTGGTGGCTGTGAAATGGCTGGTGTGGATTGACAAGGAGACGGGGGAGATCAGTGAGAGGCGCCGATCTCCCAGAAAGGGGAACGCCTACGACGCCTTTGCGGAGCTGTACCGGATCAAAAGCTTTTTGAAGGACCCCAATCTGAAAATACGGCTGGTTTTTCTGGAGGCGGAGGAATACAAGCTCCTCAACGGCTACGGCAGAAACCGGAAGATCCGGGCCTCCAAGCACGATAAGGTTCCCACGGATCTTTTGGACGAAACTCTCATTGAGAGGTATGAGGACTATCTGCAGTTTGTCCCCTATGAGCTGAAGGAGCCCTTCACCTCAAAGGAATTTGCCAGGGCAGCCCACATTCAGGAGGATACGGCGGGGCTGACTCTGAACCTGTTTCAGTATCTGGGCGTGACAGAGCGCGTCGGAAAGCGCGGACGGGCTTACGAGTACAGGGTCTGCCTGTGAGAAATATTGAAGAAAATGACAAAATGTAACTAAATTTACGGAAGAATCCCTTACAGGCGAGGAAGGCCACGCACAAAGAACTGGGTTCAGAGAACCTGGTTCTCTGAACCTGGGAGAGGGAGACTTCGTAAAAATAAAAAAAAGGAGGATATCATATGCGTTACGAAATTCAGGGTGATACGCTTCCGGTTGTGATCTGCAGCCTGGACAGCGGAGAGAGCATGTTCACTGAGAGAGGCGCCATGAGCTGGATGTCTCCCAACATGAAGATGACCACAAGCACCAACGGAGGGGCCGGCAAGGCCTTCGGCAGAGTGCTGGCAGGAGAGGGTCTGTTTCAGAATATCTACACGGCGGAGGGCGGTGAGGGCACGATCGCCTTTGCGTCCTGCTTCCCGGGCAGGATTATGCCCTTCCAGATCGGGTTTGGAAAGGAAATCGTGGTTCAGAAGACCGGTTTTCTGGCGGCGGAGACAGGCGTAACCCTTTCCGTGTTCTTCCAGAAGAAATTCGGAGCCGGGCTCTTTGGCGGAGAGGGCTTTATCATGCAGAAGCTTTCCGGAGAGGGCTGTGCTTTCCTGGAATTTGACGGACATATTGTGGAGTATGATCTGGGGCCGGGCCAGCAGATGATCCTGGACACCGGATACCTGGCGGCCGTGGAGGCCTCCTGCTCCATCGATATTCAGTCGGTGCCCGGCCTGAAAAACAAGCTGTTCGGCGGGGAAGGCTTCTTCAACACGGTGGTCACCGGTCCCGGGCACATCTGGGTACAGACCATGCCGATTTCCGAGGTGGCCGGCCAGATCAGGCGCTTCATCCCGACCAAGTCCTCATAAGCGGGATTGCCGCACGGGCGCAGAATGATAAAATTGAAAGGGGCTGCTGCACAAATATCCGTGCAGCAGCCCCTAATGGCAAAGCATGTTTCAGGTATGCCCTTCACGCAGATACCGGATCATATTTCTTTGCAGTTGATGATAATGTTCTAACATATTCTTGTTTTTGCCGCAATATTCTCTTGCAATCTCCTGAGCCTGCCTTCCATTTTTGAAGCGCTGCCTCAACCGCAGGATTTTTCATATGCGTCACCTCTCACAAAGTTTGAATATGTTATATTTTGGATCCTTTCTCCACAAGCTCCTGGTACATTTTCATCAGCTCCGCCACACATTTGCTCTCGGTCATGTCCTTGACGGAAAAACCGTAGGCCTGCATGACGGCCCGGTCGTTTTCCTGATGGGCTTTCCGCAGCTTGGGAGGCATTGTCAGTTCGTCATATAGGTCGGCGAGGCTGGCGTCCGGGTAGAGGGCCCGGGCGTCGAGAATGGACTGAGCGGTCTGCTCAATTTTCGCCTTCTGCGCATCGGTGGGCGCAGGCCAGGGAAAATTGTTATAGACCACGTCGTTAGAGTAACGATAACGCATTTCCAGGCGCCCACATACCGCTCGCATCCATGCCATGTGAACATTTGAAATTAAGAGACCAAAATGATATATAGTTGCGTCAGGTATCATGTTATTTGCATCACCGCAGATAATATCAGGTGTTAAAAAACCAAGGGGAATATACCTGCGGTTTTCCGAGGAATGGCGGGGAATGAGAATATATGTTGTATCTGGCTGCCGCAATTCCATAAAACGCATGGAAAAATCAGCAAATTTTTTCGTGGCCGCTTTGGGACTTGCAAGGCGGAACTCGCGCACGGCGGCTATTCTTTTTTTTACATTTGGCATAGCCGACAGATCTTTTGGGGATATTCCATCCAACCATAAACACCATCGGGGAATATTATGCAAAAATTCCTTTGCGCCCAAAAAACGTCGGATATATTTTAATGCTGTTGGTTCAGCCGCCTCAAAAAAGCGGTATTCCTCCTCGTTTAAGAAGAAATTTCCACCATCTACGGGACTGCTTCCCTTTATCATTTCCGGAACAGAAGATATTGGCTTGTTGCGGCTTTCAATAAATATGTCATCGGCATCCAGCAGATAGGCATTAATATTTTTGACTACTTGATATCTGTCCACAGAGTAGATTCGTTTTTCCTCCGTATTTGGCGCAATGCTGAATCCTATAATTACACAGTGCACATGCGCTTTTATGCTGGCTTCGCTGTCCCAGCGGAACGTGCGGCAGGCGAAGTCAATATGAACACCAAACCGGTCATAGAGCGGCTTCCATACTCCTGCGACTTGTTCTCCCTGTGTAATAGAGTTGGTAGAAACGAATGCTGTGCGGATTTGAGTGCCATGCATCAACTGTGCTGCCTTGAAATACCACCCGGATACATAGTCAATTTTACCTGCGGTCTTATATGGCCTTCCAGTTTCATCGACATAGACAGAGAGAATATCTTCTTTTTGTTTTTTACTTTGCAGAGAATAACCCACAAACGGCGGATTACCCATGATATAGTTCAGTCTGTATTTCGGCACCACGCTTTCCCAATCGATCTGCAGAGCGTTTCCCTCCACAATGAAGGCATTTGTTTTTAACGGCAGGAAATCCAGATTCATGAGGATAATATCTTCCGTCTCCTTCAGCATCTGGCTTTCCGCAATCCAGAGAGCGGTCTTGGCCACTGTCACGGCGAAGTCGTTTATCTCGATGCCGTAAAACTGGCTGATAGAAACCTGTATGGGATTGTATTCCAGGGAACCGAATGCAATCTGCCCGCCGGATAGAATGCGCAGGATGTCATTCTCCAGACGCCGCAGGCTTAAGAAGGTCTCCGTCAGAAAATTGCCGCTGCCGCAGGCAGGGTCTAAAAATGTGAGCGTTCCCAGCTTCTTTTGAAATTCCTTCAGCTTATTCTGCCGGGTTTTCTGGACAGAAACCGCCTTGATTTCTTCAAACTCTTTTCGCAGGCCATCCAGAAACAGGGGGTCGATGACCTTGTGAATGTTTTCAATGGAGGTATAGTGCATTCCGCCGGAGCGCCGTGTCTCCGGATTCAGAGTGCTTTCAAATACGGCGCCAAAAATCGTGGGACTGATTTCTGACCAGTTGAAATCCGCGCTCGCCTTCGTCAGCAGAAGTTCCCGGATTTCATCAGTAAACATAGGGATCTCGATATCCTCATCCTGGAACAGGCCGCCGTTCACATAAGGAAAAGCGGCGAGCTCCGGCTCCAGATAGGGGTCGCGCCTCTCCGGCACCGTGTCCAGTACATGAAACAGCTCCATAAGAGCCTTTCGGATGTGGAGGGTATCGTATCCGGCCAGATAGTCGTGGAACATTCCGTGCCTGCCGAAAATCCCCGCATCCTCGGCGTACAGACAGAACACCAGACGGACACAGAGAATGTTTAGACTGCGCAGGGAATTCTCGTTCGAGGGATCTTTGTACTGCCTTAGAAAAGCGTCGTACAAAAGCCCGACGATCTCGCCGGCAGCAATAGAAACCTCCATCTCGCGCTTGAGGTGGTCGCTGCCGGTGTCCACAAGGAACTGCAGCCGGTAATATTCTTTCTCCAGATCGGCGAGCAGAATCTTCTCCGGTTCGCCGCCCGGGCGCTCCATGTCATAGACATAGAACTCTGCAAAGTTACAGGTCACCACCCAGCGGGGATGCTGGGAGAGAGGCAGCTCGGTGATGTAACGCTTGGCCTGCTGGAAGGGGTTGAGGAGGGATCCGTCGGATTGTTTGATCGGCTTGTTCAAATCCCTGCCCAGCCCTTTTTGCTCTATGAGAACCTTTGTGGCCGGGATTGTCCCGTCAATAAAGCTGGTGTGGTCTAAATGCACCTGCTCTTCAAAAATGATAAATTCCTCCGGATGCTCTACGCCAAATACATCCCGTAAGAGCGAAATCCAGAAAAGCTGGCTCTGTCCCTTCTCATAGCCCTTGTCCTTCCAGAACGCCGCAAACTTTTTGGCGGCCTGCTTCTGTTCGTTATCTGTCATACTGTCACCCCGCAGCCCCATGCTGCCTGAAAACATTGTGTACAGGTTTGTCCCGATGTCCTTCCTGCGGATATTATACCAGATGGAATATTGAATTTCTACAGCATGGAATCAAAAATCCGCAGAAAAATGCTTTAGCTAGGCAAGTTAAACATCTGTTATTTTTTTGAAATATTCTACATTGTATGGTATTATCAGAACACAGATAGTTGAATTATTTTGTTGCCAAAAAGTACATTTTTTTGCCAGCCTCTGCAAGCTACAGACCGCCTGACCCGAAGCGCAGAAAAGTGCGCCGGGAAGGCGGCGTCCAATAAAACAAGTTTAGATTGTTTTCGGAGTGCGGCATGATTTCGGTCATACCGCAGTTCTGTTTATGAGGTCGTTCAAAAGTGAGGCTGGGAGTATCCCGATGTAGTTGTAGCTGATAGCTACATCCTGCACTCGGTGTCCGCTGGACTTGTCCGGCGCGTGGACATAGACCGCCTTGACCAGATCGTTCAGGATCGCTGGCGTCAGCTCCGTCAGGCAGAGGCACTTCTTCACCGTGCGGATGAAATGATCCGCATTGTCCGCCTGATCCTCCTGCTCGGAAATCTCCTTGGTCAGAACAGCAATCCTTTCCCGCAGCTCCGTTTGCTCCTTTTCGTAGTCATCGGAAAGCATCTGAAACCTTGCCTCGCTCAGCCGTCCCGCTACCATATCCTCATAGATTCGCTTGAAAAGCCTGTCAAGCTCGGCGATACGGTTTTCGGATTTCTGGAGCGTCCGCCGCTTGTCCGACAGTTCCTTTCTTGCCTCGGCATCACGCTTTGCGCCCAAAGCCTTCCGAAACGCATCTTCATAGTTGGAGATGCAGAACGTTACCAGTTGCAAATGCTTCAGTAGACGTCCGTGGCAGCACAGTTCATGCAGAATGGTTCTTCATCCAATAGATTTAGTCAAGGAAGTCGGTTTTTAGTCAAGGAATTAGTCAAAGGAAAATGGTTATGAAGTCAAGAAGGATCCGGAAAGCTTGTATTTCTGGGATCCTTCTTGACTAAATCTTGGTATGAATTATTACTTTTAGTCAAAGCTTAGTTCTTGTATAGAACAATTTAGCCCCATCAGTAATTTGAAGCGACCAACCAAGCTCGGACTTATTCCCGAGCATGGCTGGTCGCGTTGTTGCACACCTGTTTGGCAACTACCCTTTGTCAGTATTGTTTCGATACTGTCTTATTGGAAGCTACCGGAGAGTGGTCATTTTTTTGAATCTGGATCCTCCATATTGCCGCCGGGATATGATTTTTCTGCGTTCTCCTGCTGATATTGTTTGGCGCGGTAGCGGAATGTGGAGAGGGTCCTCCAGAGGCTTAGTCTTCCTCAGCCTCCTCCTTTGAGAGAGGCAGGGTAAAGATAAACTCGCTCCCCTCCCCGGGGGTGCTGACCACATTGATATGTTCGTTGTGGGCGAGGATGATCTCCTTGGAGATGGAGAGCCCCAGGCCGGTGCCCTTTTTGTCCTTGCCCCGGGAGAGGTCGGACTTGTAGAACCGGTCCCAGATAAACCGCAGATCCTCCTTTGGGATGCCGATCCCGCTGTCCTTTACCGAGAGGAACACCTTGCTGTGCTTTAAGGTGGTTTCCACCTTGATAATGGAGTTGCTGGAGCTGAACTTGATGGCGTTGTCGATCAGGTTGTAGAGCACCTGCTGGATCTTTCCCATGTCCGCCCGGACATAGAGAGTGTCGCCTGTGAGGAACAGCTCTATTGTAATGCTCTTTCGGCGGCAGGTCCCCTCGAAGGCGGCCGCCGTATCCCGGATCACCTGATTGATGTCAAAGTCGGAGAAATCCAGAAGCATCCCCTTGGTGTTTAAATTGTTCAGGGTGAGCAGTCCATTGGTGAGCTTGGTGAGACGGTCCGTCTCGTTGAGCACAATGGTCAGATATTTTTCGTGGGCCTCCTGGGGGATGGTGCCGTCCAGCATAGCCTCCAGGTACCCCCGGATGGATGTCAGGGGGGATCGGAAGTCGTGGGAGACATTGGCCACGAATTTTTTCTGATCGTCCTCGGTGCGCGCAATTTCGCTGGCCATATAGGAGAGGCAGGCGGCCAGATAGCCGATCTCGTCCTCGCTGTCTATGGAAAACTCGTAGTGCATGTTGCCGGCGGCATACTGCTCTGTGGCGTAGGTGATTTTGCGCAGGGGGATGTACACGATCTCCGTAAAAAAGATCAGGATGATCAGGGACAGCAGCAAAAGAATGCCAAGCGTCAGGTAGGAGATATTTACCAGACTGTTGCAGAAGCTCTGAATGGGGGCCATGTCGCTGTGGATGGTCACGTAGCCGCGCACCTTGTAGTCGGTTGTGATGGGCGCGATGACGCTGAGCATGTCCCGGTCAAAGCTGTCAAAAAAATTTCCCACGGTATAATAGGACCCCTTGGTGACGGTGGGGTCAAACTGCTCCAGGATCAGGGGATCCTCCACGTTTAAGGGCATGTCTGTGTCCAGAATCAGCCGCCCGGAGGGGTTGATGATCCGGATCGTGGAGTCCAGGTACACCGCCAGGGCGTCCATCTGGTTCTTCACATTTTCCAGGGAAGCCTGGCTGGTGTACAGGCCGCTGGCGTAGGTGCCTGCGATCAGGGAAGCCTCGGAGTAGAGGGTCTCCGCCTTCTCCCGGATCAGCTGTTCTCTGGTCATGGCGGGCACAAAGGTGGCGATGACCAGGACGCCGAAGAGGCCGAAGATCAGGTATGCCAGCAGAAATTTCAGATAGAGTGTCCTTCTCATAGAGCGCTCCTGACCTCAAACTTGTAACCGATGCCCCAGATTGTGGCAATCTTCCAGGCGGAATGATCCTTGATCTTTTCCCGCAGACGCTTGATATGTACGTCCACGGTCCGGGTGTCTCCGATGTACTCATATCCCCAGATCCGGTCCAGAAGCTGCTCCCGGGTGAACACATGATTGGGGGAGGAAGCCAGAAAATATAACAGCTCCAGCTCCTTGGGGGGCATTTCCACCACCTTTCCCCGGTAGATCACGGAGTAGTTGGTCTGGTTGATGATCAGATCCGGATATTCCACACATTTTTCGTCGGGAGCCTCCGGGACGGCGGGGGAGGGCTTGCAGCGGCGCAGCACGGCCTTGACCCGGGCCACCAGCTCCTTGGAGTCGAAGGGCTTTTCCACGTAATCGTCCGCCCCCAGCTCCAGGCCCAGCACCTTGTCGAAGACCTCTCCCTTGGCGGAGAGCATAATGATGGGGATGCTGTACTTGGCCCGCACCTCCCGGCAGACCTGATAGCCGTCCATACCCGGGAGCATCAGATCCAGCAGGATCAGTCCGGGCTGGAAGGAGGCGATGGCCGAAAGGACGGATTCCCCGTCATTGACGATGGAGGTCTCGAAGCACTCCTTGGTCAGATAGAGGGAGATGAGCTCGGCGATGTTGTTGTCGTCGTCCACGATCAAAACTTTCTGTTTGCTTGCCATACTGTTTCCTTTCTATATTAAAGAGTGACGGCTTCGGGAAATCCTACCGGAAGGTTACTATCGTCACGCCGGCGTCCCCCTCCCCGTACTCGCCCAGCCGGAACTCCTTCACGTACCGCAGGCGTTTTAGGTGGGAGTGGACTGCGTTTCGCAGGGCGCCCGTGCCCTTGCCGTGGACAATGCGCACGCTGGGCAGGTGCGCCAGGTAGGCGTCGTCCAGATATTTGTCTAAAAGGCTGAGCGTCTCATCCACTGTCTTCCCCAGGAGATTGAGCTCCGCGGAGACGGAGAAGGATTTGGACATTTTGATCCTTCCTGTGTTGGTGCGCTCCAGACTGGGGGCAGTGACGGTCTGTTCCTCCTGGTAGGACAGATCCTTCACATTGACCTGGGTGCGGATAATGCCGCACTGGACAAAGAGATTGCCCTTGGCGTCCGGCAGGGAGCTGACGGTGCCCGTAAGACCCATGGACAGAATTTTCACCAAATCGCCCTTTTTAAGCTTCCCCGGATCCAGAGTCCTGGGAGCGGCGCCATCCTGCTTTGTCTGCAGGGAGAGCTTTTGATTTTTCTCGGAGATCCGGTCCCGCACCTTTTGACGTTTTTTCTCCAGCTCCCGGATATCCGTGCCTGCGCCCGCCCGATTAAAGTCCCGGATGGTCTCGTCCGCCACCTCCTTGGCCTCCTGAAGGATGGCCCGGGCCTTTTCGTTGGCCTCCCGCAGAATTTTGTCCCTGGCCCGGTCGATCTTTTCATTCTTGGCCACCAGCTGCTCCTGGAGAGACCGGATCCGCTCCTTATACTGGGCGATCTCCTGCTGCTCCTTCTCGATGGTCCTGCGGCTCTGCTCCAGATCCGAGATCACGTCCTCAAAGCTCTCGTCCTCCTTGCTGATCTGTTCTTTTGCCGCCTCGATGATGTCCTGGGGCAGGCCCAGTTTGGCGGAGATAGCGAAAGCGTTGCTCTTGCCGGGGATGCCGATCAGCAGCCGGTAGGTGGGCCGGAGAGTCTCCACATTGAATTCGCAGCAGGCGTTCTCCACAAAGGAGGTGGAGAGGGCGTAGATCTTCAGCTCGCTGTAGTGGGTGGTGGCCACGGTGCGGATTCCCCGGTCGTGCAGATAGTTTAGGATAGAGATGGCCAGAGCCGCCCCCTCCGTGGGGTCCGTGCCGGCTCCCAGCTCGTCAAACAGACACAGGGAATCCGCGTCCGCCTGCTTCAGGATGCGGACGATGCTGGTCATATGGGAGGAAAAGGTGCTCAGGCTCTGCTCGATGCTCTGCTCGTCTCCGATGTCCGCAAACACCTCCCGGAAGACGGACAGCTCCGAGCGGTCCGCGGCGGGAATGTGGAGCCCTGCCTGACCCATCAGGGTAAAGAGCCCCACCGTTTTTAAGGATACGGTCTTGCCGCCGGTGTTGGGGCCGGTGATAATCAGCAGGTCGAAATCCCTGCCCAGATGGATGTCGATGGGAACCACGGATTTCGCCGGCAGCAGGGGGTGGCGCCCCTTGCGGATGTGCAGGAAATGCTCTGTGTGAAAGATGGGCTCCGTGGCGTTCTGGTCCATGGCCAGCTTGGCCTTGGCAAACACAAAGTCCAGGTGGGTCATGACCTGCTGGTTGATCTGAAGCTCCCTTGTGTGGGCGCCCGCCTGGGCGCTGAGATCCGCCAGAATCCGCTCAATTTCCTCCTTTTCCTCCACGGCCAGCTCCTTGAGCCGGTTGTTCAGTTCCACCACGGCGGCAGGCTCGATAAAAAAGGTGGAGCCGGATGAGGACTGGTCATGGACCATGCCGTGGACCTGGCTTTTGTACTCCGCCTTCACGGGGATGCAGTAGCGGTTGTCCCGCATGGTGATGACGGCATCCTGCAGATAGGTGCGGTAGGAGCCGTTGACCATGGAGATCAGCTGGCTGTGGATCTTCTCACCCGTCTGGAGGACGGTGCGCCGAATCCGCTTCAGATTCGGGCTGGCATCGTCGGCAATCTCATCCTCGGAGAGAATGCACCGGTCGATCTCCCCCGCCAGCAGGGTCAGGGGGGAGAGCTGGGCAAAGTAAGGATCCAGGGTGTCCTCAGGGGCGTCCTGCGCATCCCTCTGGCCGTAGGCTTTGATGCGGGACACATTGTTCAAAAGCTTTGCTATCTTCAAAAGCTCCCCTGCCGACAGAGAGCTGCCGATCTCCAGGCTGCGCAGAGAAAAACCGATGTCCCCGTTGCCTCCAAAGGAGGTGCTCCCCGACTGGAACAGCCGGGAGAGGGCGTCCCTGGTCTGAGACTGGGCCGTGCGGATCTCTTCAAGATCGGTGGAGGGGCGCAGCTCCCGGCAGAGCTTCTTGCCCGGCTGGGAGTCCGCCCGCTCGGCGAGCAGGGTGATGATTTTGTGAAATTCCAGTGTGGAAAGTACTTTTTCGTTCATAACCGAGGCTCCTTGAAAAAGGGGATAAGGCAAGTATATCATATTTTTCCCAAAGAGAACAGCATCAATTAACTAGTTTACTTTTTGGGGACAATCCCATATACTTAAGGTATGCAGGCGGCTCGGGAGGGCCCCGGAAAAGAGGATGGAATGCCGGATCAGGAAAAAAAGGATCAAACCGATTTTATGATAGAAAAGATCAAGGCGCGGCCCGTCAACAAGAAAAAGCTCCTGCGGAGGATGCTTCTGACAGCCGCCATGGCCGTGATTTTCGGTCTGGTGGCCTGCCTGACCTTTCTGCTGCTGGAGCCCGTGCTCAGCAACTGGCTCTACCCGGAGGAGGAGCCCCAGGCGGTGATCTTCCCGGAGGATCAGGAGGAAATGCTGCCGGAGGATATGCTTTTGGCCAATCTGTCGGACGACAGATTGGCCTTGGAGAATCCGCCTTTGGGCGGATTCTCCGGGGACGGACGGGAGGAAGGGTCGTCTTTGAGCGGAGCGCCCGGGGATGGTCAGGATGGTTCGTCTTTGGGCGGAGTGCCCGGGGATGGTCAGGGTGGTTCGGCTTTAGGCGGAGAGTCTGGGGGCGGTCAGGATGGTTCGTCTTTAGGCGGAGAGTCTGGGGGCGGTCAGGAGGGAGGTTCGTCTTTGGGCACTGACCTGGGGGCTGGGCTGCCGGATCTTGTTCCGCCCTCGGAAGGAGGGAGCGGATCGGAGGGATCGGAGCCGGCTGCCGGGAGCGGGCCGGAGGGGGCGGAGCGGACAGAGGGAGAGCCCGGCTCCGATGTGGAGCAGGCTCCGGATCAAGCTTCCGAGGACAGCTCGGAGGGCGCCGGGGAGGGGCTGAGCCAGGAGCAGATCGATGAGATCCTCTCCGGCGTCACCCTGGATCTGCAGAGCTGCAGGCAGCTCTACGGGGCCCTGTCGGACTACATTGCCAAGCTTCAGAAGTACATGGTGACCGTTTCCGGAGTGAATTCCGCGGTGGACTGGTTCTCCAACACCTACGAGAGCAGCACCCGCACCAGCGGCGTGGTGATCGGCACCAACGGCAAGGAGATCCTGATCCTGACGGACTACAG
Organism: uncultured Acetatifactor sp.; assembly: GCA_947625475.1. Classification (GTDB taxonomy): domain Bacteria; phylum Bacillota; class Clostridia; order Lachnospirales; family Lachnospiraceae; genus Acetatifactor. The sequence goes on along the minus strand of CANQOL010000033.1, from coordinate 7,631 downwards.
CAGCATCCGCTCGGCCCAGCGGCTCACGGTGACCTTCTCGGAGGGAACCCGCCAGGAGGCCCAGATCAAGCAGTACCACAGCGGCTCCAACCTGGCCATTCTGTGTGTGAACATCAACCAGACGGATTCGGAATTCATTGAAAACGAGCTGAAAATAGCCCCGCTGGGATCCTCCAACCTTTCCGACCTGCTGGGCAGTCCTGTCATCGCAATGGGAAGCCCCATGGGCACAGAAGGGTCCGTGGGATACGGCATGATCACCTCCACAGACGGCCAGATCACTCTCCCGGACGCCAATTATAAGCTGCTCACCACGGATATCTACGGCAGCCAAAAGGCCACCGGGGTTCTGTTCAACCTTCAGGGCCAGGTCATCGGCTTTGTATCCAGCAGCCATACGGCCCCGGATGCAGATAACCTGATCGTGGCGGCGGGCATCAGCGACCTCAAAAAGGTGATCAACCGCATGACAAAGGGCTCCAAGATCCCCTATCTGGGAATCGGCGGGGTGGATGTGACGGAGGATGCCAACCGGGAATCCCAGGTGCCCTTCGGCGCCTACGTGCGGGAGGTGGAGGCCAAGTCCCCGGCCATGCTGGCGGGCATCCAGCGGGGGGATATCATCACGGGAGTGGGAGACAAAACGATCAGCCGCTTTGCGGAATACACCGACGCCCTGTACAAGGCGGAGGTGGAAGAGAGCCTGGTTCTCAAGGTCATGCGCCTGTCCCAGGGCGAGTATCGGGAAATGGAATTTGAAATCACTTTGGAGGAAGCCGATTAACGGCCCGTCCGCGAAAAGCGCTCCGGAATGGAGGTACTTATGAAGTACATCAAAGACTTAAAAGAGGGGGACCGGGTGTCCGACATTTACCTGTGCAAACACAGGCAGTCCGCCACCACCAAAAACGGGAAGCCCTATGAAAATGTGATCCTTCAGGATAAAACCGGCACTCTGGACGCCAAAATCTGGGAGCCGGACAGCCCGGGCATCAGCGATTTTGACGCTCTGGATTACATTGAGGTGTACGGGGAGGTGACCTCCTTTATGGGGGCCCTGCAGGTCAATGTGAAGCGGGTGCGCCTCTGCCGGGAGGGAGAATATGACCCTGCCGATTACCTGCCTGTCAGCTCGAAGGACATAGGGGAGATGCGCCGCGAGCTCCTGAAAATCGTGGAAAGCATCCGCAATCCCTATTTAAAACAGCTCCTGGAGGCATTCTTCGTAAAGGATGAAGCCTTTCTCCAGGCATTCTGCCGTTCCTCCGCCGCCAAGACCGTCCACCACGGCTTTGTGGGGGGGCTGCTGGAGCATACCCTGGGAGTGGCAAAGCTCTGCGACTATTACTGCAGCGCTTACCCGATCCTGAAGCGGGACCTGCTGCTGACGGCGGCCCTGTGCCACGACATGGGGAAGGTGCGGGAGATCGCTCCCTTCCCCCGCAACGATTACACGGACGAGGGACAGTATCTGGGACATATTTTCATGGGGGCCCAGATGGTGGCCCGGCGGGCCGAAGAGATCCCGGGCTTCCCCCCGGAGCTCTCCCAGGAGCTCCAGCACTGTATCCTGGCCCATCACGGGAAATACGAATTCGGCTCCCCCAAGCTCCCTGCCCTGATCGAGGCGGTGGCCCTGTACTATGCGGACGACACGGACGCCAAGCTGGAGACCTTCAAGGAGATTCTGGAGAACGCCAGCCCCACGGAATGGCTGGGCTACAACCGGCTCTTTGAGAGCAACTTAAAGGCCAGCCGGATCGATTTTTAAAATTTGTGCCCCGGAATGAGGATTGTCATGGAATATAAGAAAAACGACCTGGTTCAGGTTTTGATCGAGGATATGAGCGATCAGGGAGAGGGCATCGGCAGGGCCGGGGGCTTCACCCTCTTTGTAAAGGACGCCGTGGCGGGGGACCTGGTGGAGGCCAGGATTACCCGCCCCAAGAAAAATTACGCCTACGCCAGAGTGGAGAAGGTGCTCACGCCTTCTCCCTTTCGCGTGGAGCCAAAGTGCCCCGTCCACAGACCCTGCGGCGGCTGTCAGCTTCAGGCCCTGGATTACGGCAGCCAGCTTTCCTTCAAACAGGAAAAGGTGCGGAACAATCTAGTCCGCATCGGAGGCTTTGACCGGGAGCTGGTGGACCGGATTCTGGAGCCCATTGTGGGCATGGAAAACCCTTGGCGATACCGGAACAAGGCCCAGTACCCGGTGGGGGAGGACCGGGAGGGACGCCCCGTGGCCGGCTTTTACGCCAAAGGCACCCACAGCATCATTCCCTGCGCCGACTGCCTGTTGGGGCCGGAGATAAACGGCCGGATCCTGGAGACGGTTCTGACCTATATGCGGGAAAACCGGGTGGAAGCCTACCGGGAGGAAACGGGAAAAGGACAGGTGCGTCATATTTTGATCCGAAACGGATTCTCCAGCGGGCAGATCATGGTATGTCTGGTGATCTGTTCCCCCGGGGAAAAGCTGAAAAGAGAAGGGAAACTCCTTCCGGCCCAGGAAGAGCTCACAGAGGCCCTGGCCCGGATTCCGGGTATGACAAGCGTGTCAGTCAGCATCAACGACGAGCAGACCAACGTGATTATGGGCCGGGAGGTCCGCTGTATCTGGGGAGAGCCCGCCATCCGGGACGTGATCCGTGTGCGGGATATGAGCCGGGAGGGCTGCCCGCCCACCGGCCGGGAGCTGGTCTTTCAGATCTCGCCCCTGTCCTTTTATCAGGTAAACCCCCTTCAGACGGAAAAGCTCTACAGCCTGGCCCTGGAGTACGCGGGCCTGACAGGCCGGGAGACCGTCTGGGATCTGTACTGCGGCATCGGCACCATCTCCCTGTTTCTGGCAGGCCGGGCCAAAAAGGTGTACGGGGTGGAGATCGTGCCCCGGGCGGTGGAGGACGCCCAGGAGAACGCCCGGCGAAACGGGATCGGCAACGCGAGCTTTTTCGCAGGCCGGGCGGAGGAAGTCCTGCCCAGGTACTATGAGCAGGGAGAGGGCGCCGAGGGGCCGGACCGGATGCGCCACCCGGATGTGATCGTGGTAGATCCGCCCCGCAAGGGGTGCGACAGCGCCTGCCTGGAGACCATCCTGAAAATGCGCCCGGACCGCATCGTCTACGTCAGCTGCGACAGCGCCACCCTGGCCCGGGACGCAAAGCTTCTGTGCCAAGGGGGCTACCGGCTGGAGAGAGCCCGCCCCGTGGACCAGTTTGGGCAGACGGTGCATGTTGAGACGGTATGCTTATTGTCCAAACTCAATGTCGAGCATCATATTGAAGTTGAACTCACCATGGACGAGATGGATTTGACCGCCGCCGAGAAGAAAGCCAGCTATGAGGAAATCAAAGGGTATGTGCTGGAGAAATTCGGAATGAAAGTCAGCCATTTGTATATCGCGCAAGTGAAGCGGAAGTGCGGGATTATTGAACGGGAGAACTATAACAAGCCGAAGTCGGAAGATTCTAAGCAACCGCAATGCCCGCCTGAGAAAGAGGCGGCAATTAGGGCTGCGCTGGAGTATTATGGGATGATATAACCGTACACGCATAGCATAGGAGAGATTTATGATTCAAAGAAAATTTGCAAACATGGAACCAATCAATAAGGGCTGGTCATGTGATCGGAAATACTGCGCAACGACTTCTGATGGTACAAAATATCTTTTACGGATTACGCCCAAAGAGAAAAGCGCAAGTCGGGCGGATATGTTTCGTATGCAGCAGGAGGTTGCGGCTCTTGATGTGCCCATGTGTAAACCCGTTGAGTTCGGCGCCTGTGAGGATGGCGTATATACGGTTCAAACATGGATCGACGGGGATGACGCAGAGAGTGTGATCCCTTTCTTGGCGGATACCGAGCAGTATATATATGGGTTGGAAGCCGGACGTATTTTGAGGAAAATCCATTCGATACCGGCTCCGGGAACGCAGGAGGACTGGGAAAGCCGTTTCAATCGGAAGATGGACAACAAAATCCAGAAATATATGGAGTGTCCGATTCATTATGAAAACGGACAAGCGTTTATCGACTACATTCGAGAAAACCGTCATTTGCTGAAAGGCAGGCCGCAGGTATTCCAGCACGGCGACTATCACATCGGAAACATGATGATCGACCGGGACGGAAAATTGCAAATCATTGATTTTGACCGGTATGATTTCGGCGATCCGTGGGAGGAATTCAACCGTATCGTATGGTGCGCGCAGAAGTCCCCGCTCTTTGCGTCCGGCATGGTGAGCGGCTACTTCGACGGCGATGTTCCGCTGGAATTCTGGAAGCTGCTTGCCCTTTATATTGCGAGCAATACGCTTTCTTCCATATACTGGGCGGTTCCGTTCGGGCCGGACGAAGTAAATACCATGCTGAACCAGGCGAAGGATATTCTGAACTGGTATGACAATATGCGCGATCCGGTGCCGTCGTGGTATTTCAAAGGTTATTATCTGCAATCGATCGACGGGGTTCCGTTCAAGCTGAAAAGCGCTTTTGATTTCGGCTTTCTGAAAGAGTACGGGACGGTATTCAAAGTATTTGACGATCAGGATTCGGGAAATATCTGTTTCGGAACGGAAAAGGACGGACGGCGTTATTTTGTCAAATTCGCCGGTGCCCCTGCTGAACGATATGGAGGCGATCCTGCGGACGCAGTCGCCAGATTGAAGGCCACGTTACCGGTTTATCGGGATTTGCAGCACAGGAATCTGATCGAATTTCTTGAGGCAAAAGATTTAGGCGGTGGCTTTGCGATGGTATTCAGGTGGGCCGCCGGAGATTGTATGGGGGTTATGTATCCGGCACAGCACCGGCGGTTTATGAAACTCCCCGCTCGAGACAGGCTCTGTGTGTTCAGCGATATACTGGATTTCTTTGAATATATTGCCTCGCAAAATTACGTTGCTATCGACTTTTATGACGGCAGCATCCTGTATGACTTTGAGAATGGTAAAACAACGATCTGCGATATAGACTTTTTCCGCAGGCAGCCATGTATCAACGATATGGGACGGATGTGGGGCAGTTCCCGCTTTCAGTCGCCGGAGGAATATCAGCTGGGAGCTTCTATTGATGAGATTACAAACGTCTATACCCTCGGAGCCACGGCGTTTGCTCTTTTTGGGGACGGAGACCGCACACGGGAGAAATGGCAGCTTAATGGTCGGCTCTTTGATATTGCCGCGAAAGCAGTGAGCGAGGAACGAACCGAGAGACAGCAGTCGATCAGGCAGATAAAAGAGGAATGGGAAGCGGCACTTCTTTTATGCGGCTTGAAAGCCGGCAGATATTCCGTTTGAAAAATAGAATCAATAGATGCCCGGTCAGTTTTCTTTATGCAAAGAAAGGGCGAAAAATGAAATTATTAGCGAAAAAACCGGACGGTCACTGCAATAAATAGAGAAGATGGGTTTGATCAGACAGGTATTAGCATCAATATTCATCAATATTGATGTATGAATACAAATACGAAAAAGAAAGGGTGATGTCATATGAAAAAGAATCGTGTATGGAGGGTTCACGTTTCCTAACCCTCCGAATATAACTTTGGAGGAAAGAAATGGAAAACAAAATTAAGTATGTGCAGTTGTCTTCTGACGACAAGGAAAAATGCGCTGTCTTTGAAAAAATGATGGCTGCTTATGTCAAAGAACTGGACGAACATGGACACGACCCGATGCCGGAGGGGTTCCTGCAAAAATGGATCAAGAGTATCCTGTCCATGCAGGGACCGTCTGACCGCCATCTGGAGCTTTGCTATGACGGTGAGACACTGATCGGTTTTCTTTACGGAAAAATCGACCATGAGGATCACAAAGGCTTCATTAAGCCGGGGTACGGCTACATTATGGAATTCTATGTGAAACCGGAGTATCGCCGCAGAGGTTATGGCCGGGCGATGTACCGGCGGCTGGAATGGCTGTTTACTAATGACGGTACGGATAAAATGTATCTGACGGCTGATCCGGTTACAGGAAGACCATTTTGGGAAGCAATGGGCTTTTCGGCGACGGGCGAGCGGTCGCCGGAGAATAAGATGGAAATATACGAAAAGTCTGTGTCGTTCGACTCAAGCGGGAGAGAAAAGCTCGTGCCGCTTACGGAAGAAACCGCCACGGAGATAGGCGGCTGGAGGTATGAGAGTCCTTATGACGCTTATAGCTTCAGTGGAGATGCAGATAGCTGGCTTATGGACAGGTCAACATGGGGGACAGAACAGTTTTGTCTGGCAGACGGCGATTGGGTCATTGGTCAGGTGGCTTGTCAGAATGACGGTGATGATCTGTGGGTCGGCTGGTCAATGGCTCCACTGCTGTGCGGAAAAGGCAACGGGGCCGCGTTTGTAAAAAAGTGCATTAAGGAATTGCGCCGTGTGACGGGGCATAAAGGTCGCATGATGCTGCGGGTGGCGGCTTGGAATCAAAGAGCTATTCATGCGTATCAAAAAGCGGGCTTTACATATGTGGAAACAATTCAAGATGAAATTGCCTATTCCAATCATATGGAGGATTTCTGGGTGATGGAGTTGAAAAGCGTGAATTAGGTTTTGTGAATATGCTATTTTGAACACCTATTTTTAATTTAGCCTTTGGTCGAAAACCGCTGCATTTTTCTTTGTCTTAGGATGGATGATGCAGCGGTTTTTTCATTTTCCTCGCCTGACACTCAAACTGCCCTCGTCACAGTTTGGGTACTCACCGGCGAGGAAAATACGGGAGGTTTCCAAAGGAGGGCAGCGCCCGCCTTTCGGCTCTGGGTCATCCAATAGGGGCGAGCAGCATCCCTGTTGGCATGGGGTGTCCAGAGGGGAACAGCGTTCCACTCGGCGGGGTATCCAAAGGGGCAGAGCGCCCTTTGGCACACGATTTTCCGTCAGGAAAGTCTAGTGTGTTATACCTTTTGCTCCCGCTGGCGCTGGAAAGGGGCTGTGTCTGTGGCTACACAGGCGCTTTTCAGTGACAGCAGGACAGGCGGATTTTGCGGGGATTGACACGCAAAAACTGGATGAAGCATGAGCGAAATCCGCCTGTCCGTGTGTAGGCAGCGGGGAGAAATCCGCAGCGGAGCGGAGAATTTTTCACCGTTGCCGGAGGGAGCGAAAGGTATATCAAAACCCTCGTCCCGCCGCAGCGTTTCGCTCAAAACCACCACGGCAGTTCCAGCCATAGATTCTCCATCGCCGTTTCTTCCGTCCGCTTTGCCCGGCTCTCGCTCAAATGGAAATGCAGGGCTGTCCCAATCAGCGGATGCTCCATGCCGTCCGTAAATCCATAGCGGTAAAGAAGATAGGTCTGCTCCCTCGGAGAGAGCTTGTCCAGCGCGTTATATAGTTCCTGATATGTTTCCTGTTCTGTAACGATCCGCTCCGGGGATTTGGCGAGCGGGTCGGCAATCGCCTCGATGCGCTGTAACCGTTCTTCGTCAGATAGTATCTCGTCCAGCCGGACAAAACGAAAGCCCAGACCGTTTTTATCATCGGCTACTTGCTGTTCAAATTGCGAGAAGCCCGCCCGTATCAAATCCATCATGGCGTTGCGGATAGACGGGGCGGCATAGGTGAGAAATTTACTTCCCCTGTTTGCGTCAAAAGACTCGATTGCGTTCAAAAGGCCAATGCAGCCCTCCTGCTCCAG
>CANQOL010000032.1 GCA_947625475.1 uncultured Acetatifactor sp. | reverse complement strand
ATGCCCTCGGTAATTCCCTCGGCCTTTCCGGCGGACACGCCTTTTTCATATCCGTCCTCCACGCCCTCCTCGTATCTCACATCCAGGGCGTCATCCATGTTGAACTGCGTGTACAGCATATTCACCGCCTCCGTTCCGTGCTCCCGCACAAACTCTGCAAAGATTCCCTCCCTCTGGCAGTCCAGAATCGCTTTTCGGATCGACTCGTCGCGCCCCAGTTCTTCGTCCTGATACTCCCGCACCCGCTGGATAAACCAGGCGTACTCATATAGAGGCCGGCATTCCTCCAGAATTTCATGCTTCGCCGGAAGGTTAATATTGATCATTTTCACCACACATTCTAGCATAGGATGCTCTGTTTTTTCAAGATATGCCTCCGATAATTTCAGGACTCTTTCCAGAGGCTGGGCGGTTCCCCCGTTGTAGAACATGTAAAACTCCGGGGTTGGGATCGGGATCCTTTTCTGACGGTAGAGCGCCCGGGGCTCCAGGAGCTTTTCCACGGTCCGGCCATAGTAGATCACACTCCGCAGGGGCATGTTCTCGCTCACAGTTGATTGGTGTTCGGCGATCACCAGGGCCTTGTTCTTCACCGTAAAAGCCAGGTCATTTTTCCTGGCCAGGAACAGCACCCCCTCCAGGGTGCGGATCACGATGTCCTCCGGGGCGGTTTCCACCCCGGCCAGCGCGGAATACAGCTGGGCTGCATTTTTCGGTTCGCTGAAGTAGGCGGTGAAAGCGCTGGATTTCACCTCCCGGTTGGATACTTCTCTTGCTTCGCTTTGTGTCATAAGCAGATTCCTCCTCTTGTTTGATGGATGAAGTTGTAGTCTCAGAAAAATGCCGCGGAACCGCGTGGATCATAGAAATGCTCTCGATTTTCCAAAGACAAGTACAGTATAACAGAAACGGGATTCCTTGTCGAGGTGTTTTACTATTAAAATTTTCTAAAACCAAATTTTCTAAATTTTATAAACCAAAATTTTCTAAGCCGTAAGCAGTAACGGCTGAAACTCGCATGCAAGCGGCTGAAACTCGCATGCAAGCCATACTTGCACATTCCGATGAATTGTGCCATAATATAAGCATTGCTAATATTATGAAAGTATCAGGGCGGGAGGACATCATGGAAAGGAAAAGCAAAATCGGCGGCCTCAGGTGGACGTTCCTTAAAATGAGTGTTTTACCTATTTTTTTGCTGACGCTGATTGTGACTGTTTTCGCCGCCAGCAGTTTTGCGGGTACGATGCACAGGGAAGTGGAAAACGGTTTGGAGAGCCTCAACAGCGCGCTGGCCGTGGCCTTCGATATGATGTATCCGGGAGATTATTCTGTGGTGGAGGACGAGAGCGGGCTGTATTTCTACAAGGGAGACCATCTGCTCAACGGGGATTTTTCCATTGTTGATGCCGTAAAGGAAAGGACGGGCGTGGAGATAACCGTCAGCTGCCGGAATGTGCGTGTAATAACCACATTGATGGATGCTCAGCAGAACAGGCTCACAGATACCCGGGTGAGCAGCACGATTGCCAGGGAAGTGATGGAGGGGCAGGTGGGCAGATTTTATCCGAAGGTGCCCATAGGGGGCGACAATTATTACGCCTATTACGCCCCGCTGATCAATTCGGATGGGACGAGCGTGGGTATGCTGTTTGTGGCAAAGCCCTCCAGGGATGTGGAGCTCCTGGTGAGAAGGTCTATTCTGCCCATTGTCGGGGTGTCTCTGCTCTTTGCGGGCCTTATGATCCTGATTATCACCCTGTTTTCCAACCGGTTTCTGCTGGTCTTTATGAAGATTGATACCCTTCTGAAGAAGACGGCCAACGGAGAACTCTCGGCGGATCTGGAGCCGGAGGTTATGAAAAGAAGGGACGAGCTGGGAGAGATGGGCAGGTATGTGGTCCGTATGCAGCACTCCCTGAGGGAGCTGGTGGAAACGGATCAGCTTACGGGGCTTTACAACAGGAGATACGCCCAGAGAAGGCTGCAGCAGATTCAGGAAAAAAGAGTGGGGGACGGGAACAGCTTTTGCGTTGCCATCGGAGATATTGACTTTTTTAAGAAGGTAAACGACACCTACGGCCATGAGTGCGGCGACGTAGTGCTGGCGGATGTGGCCGCCCGTCTGAAGGAGCTCATGAAGGGAAGGGGCTTTGCCGCCCGGTGGGGCGGGGAGGAATTCCTGCTGGTCTTTGAATATTATTCCCTCGAGCAGACGGCGGACGCTCTGGAGGGCCTGCTGAACGAGCTGCGGGGGAGGGAGATCGCCTATAGGGATCAAAGGGTGAAGGTTACCATGACGGTCGGCGCGGCGGAAGGAAGCGGCGAGATGATAGATCATATCATCAGGGAAGCGGATCAAAAGCTGTATTACGGGAAAAATAACGGACGAAACCAGGTTGTAAAGTAAAGCGCGTTATATCCTTGGAAAGTTTCCCTGGAAAGTTTTTGTGGAAAATTTCCCTGGGAAAATGAGAAAATAAGAGGATAAGAGGATAAGAAGAGAACCAGGCATAAAGCCTGGTTCTCTTTCCTAAAGGGAACTCTCGTCGATGCGACAGGATTTGAACCTGCGACCTCTACGTCCCGAACGTAGCGCTCTACCAAGCTGAGCCACGCATCGAGGGATTTGCAACAGTTTGATCATACACTAGGGACAGGCTTTTTGTCAATATCAAAAGGCAAAAATCCTGGTCCGGCGGCGGCAAAAAGGCAAAAATCCCGGCCCGGCGGGGAGAAAAACTGTCTTAGGGTCAAAAGAAACTTGCAAAAGGGGCGGAAACTGGTACAATAGGGTTACAGCCCGGAGAAAAGGCTTCCCCGGGCGGCGTTTTGCGGGAGAAAACGGTATGGAAATGGCAGTGGTCACTCTGAAAAAGGGTGAGGGCCGCAGTCTGAAGGCGGGCGGCATGTGGGTATACGACAATGAGGTGTCCTCCTTCCAGGGAGATTTCAGGGACGGAGATGTGGTGGAGGTAAGGGATTTCGACGGATATTTCCTGGGATACGGATTTGCCAATCGCAGGTCCCGGATTCTGGTGCGCCTTCTCTCCCGAAGGAGAGAGACGGTTATAGACGGGCGCTTTATGGAGGAACGGGTGAGGGCGGCCTGGAAATACCGTCGGGAGACCATCGACACCTCCAGCTGCAGGCTGATCTTTGGGGAGGCCGATTTTTTGCCCGGCATTGTGGTGGACAAATTTTCGGATGTGCTGGTGGTGGAGTCCCTGGCCCTTGGGATTGACCGGTGGAAGGGCGTGATTTTGGAGGCGGTAAAGAAGGTGTTGGCCGAGGACGGTATCCGGATCCGGGGGATATACGAGAGAAGCGACGCCAAGGTCCGCCTGCAGGAGGGGATGGAGAGATATAAGGGCTTTATCGGGGAGCCCTTTGATACCAAGGTGGAGATCCTGGAGAACGGGGTGCGCTACCTGGTGGATGTGGAGGACGGGCAGAAGACAGGCTTTTTCCTGGATCAGAAGAATAACCGGGCCGCCATCCATTCCATATGCAGAGGCAGGCGGGTGCTGGACTGCTTTACCCACACGGGCTCCTTTGCCCTGAACGCGGGCGCGGCCGGAGCGGACTGGGTCCTGGGGGTGGACGCCTCCCAGCTGGCCATAGACCAGGCCCGGGAGAACGCCCGGCTCAACGGCCTGGAGGGGAAGGTGCATTTCCAGTGCGCGGATGTGTTTGAACTGCTGCCGCAGCTGGAGAGGCAGGGGGAGAGCTTTGATGTGGTGATTCTGGACCCGCCCGCCTTCACCAAATCCCGCAGCTCCGTGAAGAATGCGGTGAAGGGCTACCGGGAGATCAATCTGCGGGGGCTTAGGCTGGTGCGGGACGGCGGCTATCTGGCCACCTGCTCCTGCTCCCACTTTATGGAACCGGAGCTTTTTGCCAAGACAATCCGGGAGGCGGCCGCCGGGGCCCGCAGGAGGCTGCGCCAGGTGGAATTCCGCACGCAGGCATGCGATCATCCTATTTTGTGGGCGGCGGATCAGTCCTACTATCTGAAATTCTACATCTTCCAGGCGGTGGAGGAGCGCTAGGGCCCTTTGAGCGGTGCGGACAAAAACATGAGGGATTTATGACAGAAGTAATTTGGGATACGCTTTTGGATGCGGCCAGGCTGCTGCCTTTTCTGTTTGCCGCATATCTTTTAATGGAATATTTGGAGCACAGGGCGGGAGAGCATACGGACCGGCTGATCAGGGGCGCGGGCAGGCTGGGGCCGGTGATCGGCGCGGCGGCAGGGGCCGTGCCTCAGTGCGGTTTTTCCGCGGCTGCCGCCAATCTGTACACGGGCCGGGTGGTGTCCCTGGGGACGCTGATCGCCATTTTTTTGTCTACCTCCGACGAAATGCTGCCGATTCTCATATCGGAGCGGGTGAGCGGAGGACTGATTCTTAAGATCCTGGGGCTGAAGGTGCTGATCGGCGCGGCTGCGGGGCTGTGCGTCGACTGGGTCGTTTCCGGCAGAAAGCGGGAGCTGCCCCACATCCATGAGCTGTGCGAGCAGGAGCACTGTCATTGTGAGAAGGGGATCGTGCGCTCCGCGGCCAGCCACACGCTGCGGATTTTCCTGTTTGTGCTGCTGATCTCCCTGGGACTGAATCTGGCGCTGTACCTTGTGGGGGAGGAGGCGCTTGGGGGGATGATCCTGAACCGTCCCGTGCTGGGACAGCTCCTGGCGGGGCTGATCGGCCTGATCCCCAACTGTGCCGCCTCCGTGGCCATCACACAGCTCTATCTGAGCGGAGGGATGAGCTTTGGGGCCATGATGTCGGGTCTGCTGTCGGGCGCCGGAGTTGGAGTGCTGATCCTGTTCCGGGTCAACCGGGACAGGAGGGAGAATCTGAGGATTGTTGCATTGCTGTATGGGATCGGCGTGCTGGCGGGGCTGCTTTTGGAGTATCTGCCGGCGGCAGGTTGAGGAAAGGCGGGAGTACCCATGGAAAATCAGGGGACGCGGGAGAGGGAGGAAGAGAGGGCCGCGCGGCTGGAGGAACAGCGGCAGCGGATGAGACGGGAGAGGCAGAGAAGGACGCGCCTGCGCTGGCGGATCCGGTACGGGATGATGCTCGCGGGCTGCGCGCTGGTGCTGGTGGGGGCGGTCTTTTTGTTCTCCCGGATTTTGAAGGGCTCCGGGGAGGGGGATCCTTCCGGTGCGGCCTCCGGGAGCGGTTCGGCGGCCGGCCCGGTGAGCGCTCCTTCGGGGGAGCCCTCCCAGAGCGGGCAGGAGGCAGGCGGTGTGCCGGAAAGCCCGGAACCGACGTCGCCCGGCGGGGAGGGAACGGGACAGACGCCCGGCCCGGAGGACGGATCCGGGCAGGAGAGCGGGGAGGCGGGAGAGCCCTCAGAGCCGCAGACACCGGCGGGGATCGGAAGAAACGACAGGGTCTCGTCGGACGGCAGCAGGATCCAGGTGGGAGATGTGGAGTTTGTGACCGGGTATGAGGCCCGGGAGACGGACGCCACCCACGGCGTGGATCCGGAGCAGATGACCAGCACCTACGCGGTTTTGATTGACGAGAGCACCGGGGAGATCGTGGCGCAGCAGAATGCCAGGACCGTGATCAGCCCTGCCTCCATGACCAAGATCCTGACGCTTCTGGTGGCGGCGGAGCATGTCTCGGAGCTGGATGACACCTTTACCATGACCATTGACATTACGGACTATGTTTATGTGCATGACTGCAGCGCGGTGGGATTCTCCGTGGGGGAGCAGATCCCTGTGAAGGATCTGTTTTACGGCACGATCCTTCCCTCGGGGGCGGACGCGGCCATGGCCCTGGCGGTCTATACCGCAGGCTCCCAGGAAGCCTTTGTGGAGCTGATGAATGACAAGCTGAAGGAGCTGGGACTGGATGAAACGGCCCATTTTACCAACTGCATCGGCCTCTACGACGAGGATCACCACTGCACCGTATATGATATGGCTATGATCCTGAAGGCGGCGGTGGAAAACGATTTCTGCCGGGAGATTCTATCTGCCCACACCTACACCACGGCGGCCACCCCGGAGCACCCGGAGGGAATCCCCATCTCCAACTGGTTTTTGCGGCGCATTGAGGATAAGGACACAGGGGGAGAGGTGCTCTGCGGCAAGACCGGCTTTGTCAACGAGTCCGGCAGCTGCGCGGCCAGCTACCAGATCAGCGAAAGCGGGACCCCTTACATTTGCGTGACCGCCGACGCCCATAGCAGCTGGCGGTGCATCTATGACCATGTGGCTATGTACAGTCTGTATGCGGAATAGCGCCTCTGGACTTTTATACGGATTTTTGATATACTGAAATCCACGGATTTCTCCGTACACGGGAGAGGGATACAGATGAGAGGGAAGAGCTGGTTGAAACGGGCTGCAGGGGATTATTACGGTATTATATCCGCCCTGGAGCTGTGTATTTTGGTGTTCGCCGCCGCGGCAATTTTGAGGGAAGAGCCTTTGAACTTTGCCTTTGGCGCCCAGGAGATTTTTGCGGAAACCTCTCAGGGACGTCTCTATGGCGGCGTGATGGACGACAGCAGCGGCGAAAATGTCACCCAGGTCAGGACGCCTGATATGATGCTGGAGAAGGGAATCTATGACATCACGGTGGAATACCAGGGGGGGGCATCTGGCGGAAACGTGCATGTGACCGGGAACGGAAACGGTCCCAAGAGCATGTGGGCGGAGCAGGCCGGACTGCCTGCGTCGCAGAATTCCAGAACCTTTCAGATTTGGGCCAATGATCCTTTGGAAAATGCGGTAGTGTGGGTGGCCTCGGAGGGAGAGGGGATGTCTGTCAGCCGTATCCTTGTCCAGACGGCGGCCCAGTCCCGGCCCTATCGGGCGGTCTGTCTGTTCCTAAAGTTAGCGCTGCTGAACCTGGCTGTATTTTTATGGCGGTTTCGGGAGATGCTCAGAAAATATGCGCTTGAGATTGTGGGTGTAGGGATGATCGCTCTGACCGCCTCCCTGGCGCTGCTGACCCGCTACATGCTGCCGGGCCATGACCTGATCTTCCACCTGCTGCGGATAGAGGGGCTCAAGGACGGTCTGCTCTCCGGAGTATTCCCGGTGCGCATCCAGCCAAACTGGTGCAACGGCTGGGGCTACGCGGTCTCCGTCATGTACGGGGACACCACGCTGCTGCTGCCGGCCCTGATGCGGATGCTGGGGTTCACGGTCCAGACCTCCTACAAGACCTTTGTGGCCGCGGTAAATCTTGGCACGGCGGCGGCCGCCTACTACAGCTTTTACAGAATCAGCCGGCACAGGGGCGCGTCCCTTCTGGGAAGCTTTCTGTATACTGCCTGCCCATACCGGCTCTGCTGTATCTATGTGCGGGGAGCCTTTGGGGAGTACACGGCTATGATGTTTCTGCCCCTGGCGGCTCTGGGATTTTGGTACGCCTTTGCGGAGGGAGTACCGGCAGAAAAGCGGATCCAAGGCGGCCGCCTGAAGGCCGGCGGTGCAGGGGCGGGCGCAGTTGGAAGATTGAAGGAGCTTGCTCTGGGAGAGACCCCGGAGAGACTGATTGCCCCGGTGCTCGGATTTTCCGGGCTGATTCAGACGCATATCCTCACCTGTCAGATGGCGGCCATCTTGATTGTAATTCTCTGCCTGGTTCAGATCAGGAAGGTCCTGCAGCGGGAAACCTTTCTGTACCTGGCGCGGATTGTGGGATGGACGGCGCTGGTGAGTCTATGGTTTTTAATTCCCTTCCTCCGGTATTTCCGGGAGGATCTGAACTGTACGGCGCCCTCCGATATGGCCTCGGACTACCAGGTTTTGGGAGTGAGTCTGACGGAGCTTTTTGCCCAGGAGATATCCGGTTACTACGGCTACAGCTGGTCTGAACTGACCAGTCTGAAAAATAAATTTTCCATCCCCTTCAGCAACGGACTGATTTTGTGTACTCTCATCGCTCTGACAGCGGTCTGGGCCCGGAAGATCAAAGAGCGGAGAACCCTGGGGATCCTGCTGGGACTGGGCGTGCTTGCCCTGTGGCTTTCCACAAATCTGTTCCCCTATCATGCGCTCCAGCAGCATCTGCCAAAGCTGGCGGGCTTTTTGGCAAGGCCGGGACTGCCCTATCGTTATCTGAGCCTGGCGTGTCTGCTCCTGTCCGTTTTGGCGGCGGTGTTTTTCGGAAAAGCCTGGGAGAGCCTGGACAAGAGCCTGGCGGCCGGACTGTTTTGCGCGGTGTTTGTGATCGGCTTCCTGCAGAGTATGGATATGTCCTATCAGACTCAGTATTCCGGCTACTGGGAGCTGCACTATGACGGCTCTCTTCTGAACACGGAAAATCTCATGGGGGACGAGTATCTGTATCGGGGTTCCCAGGTGTCGGTGACTGGACAGGAGCGTACAGTCACGGGCAGCGGAGCGGTGATAGAACAGGTGCTGCGCCGGCGGGACAACGGACTGGAGATAACCTACCGGCTGGAACAGGAGGGCCAGGATGCTTTCCTGGAGGTGCCTCTGTTTTATTATCCCGGGTATCGGGCTGATTCAGCCCGGGGGCGTCTGACTCTGGAGCGGGGAAGCAATAACAGGATCCGGGTGATCCTGCCCGGGGACGTTCCCGAGGGAACGGTGACTGTCGCCTTTCGTGAGCCTCCCCTGTGGCGGCTGGCAGAGTGGATCTCGGCGGCGGCCGCAGCGGCGCTTGTGTGTGGAGCGGCGGCTGGGAAAAGGAGAAGAAAGGCAGCGGGATGAACGTGAGAGAGATCGCCGGGAGAAAAGAGGTGCGGGCGGCCCTCGGAATATTGGCGGCCGTGCTGGCGCTGGAGATCCTTGTGTTCAATTACAGACACTGGGGGAGCCTGGGCAGCCGGGAAATCACGGATTATCAGGTGAGTTTTTCGGAGGGGCTGATCCCCCAGGAGGACGGGAGCTTTCTGACCGGAGAGGGCGGCAAATCCATAGAATTCAGCGGGATTGACCGGGAGCTGAATACTCTGTATCTGCGGATCGAACAGCTGGACCGCTCCCCGAAGGAGCAGGGGGCGGTGACGCTCTATCAGGCGGCCAGGGATATCTCTCATGAGGATTATTATGGGCTGCCGGACCGGGAGCATGTTTACGATCAGGAGAGAAGCCAGTACCATACCTATCATCTGTACGGAGACTGCAGAAGTCTGCGGGTTACCATGGAGCTGGGGGAGGGACGCCGCATCCGGCTGGAGTACGGACTCAACCGGGTGATCCCCTTTTTCTTTTCCGTCTGGCGCGTGCTGGTGCTGTGGGGGATCGGCTTCCTGGTGTACATATTCCGCCCGGCCTCCCGTTTGTATCGGGTCCCCTTTTTGGAGATGGGATCCGGAAAGACAGCGGCCATGGCGATTTTTCTTTTGCTGAATTTTCTGGCGCTGTATCAGATTTCCGGGCTGAATCCCTTTTTTCGGGTGGAAAGTATAGAGCACCAGAAGGAATATCAGAATCTGGCCCATGCCTTCAGCCAGGGTCAGCTGGCTTTGCTGGAGGAGCCCAGCCAGGCCCTGCAGGAGATGGATAATCCCTACGATTATGCCAGCCGGGCCAGGGTGATGCAGGAGACGGGTTCCAGCTTTCTCTGGGATCACGCCTACTATGAGGGAAAATATTACGTCTATTTCGGGGTAGCGCCGGAGCTGCTCTTTTATCTCCCCTATTACCTTCTGACAGGGGAGGATCTGAGAAACCGCACGGTGGTCATGCTTGGCGTGCTGATGTTTTTGGCGGGCTTTTTGGGAGTATTTGATCAGCTGATCCGACGCTGGTTTCCCAGAATCAGTCTGGGAGCCTGGTGCCTGCTGTCCGAACTGGCGGTGCTGGGAAGCGGCCTGATTTATATCAGCAAGCGGCCGGACATGTACACGGTTCCCATCAGTGTAGGCATGGGACTGGGCTTTTTGGGAGTCTGGTGCCTGCTCAGCGCTGACGGCGGGGAGGGACCGAAGCTTCGCCGAACCGCCCTGGGAAGCCTGTTGACGGCTCTGGTGGCGGGATGCCGGCCCCAGCTGTTTCTGATTTTTCTGCTCCCGGTGATCGTGCTGCACAGGCGGATTTTTACGAAGCGCCTTGTGACAGACCGGGAGGGGAGGCGGTGGTTTTTGGCGGCGGCCGTGCCTATGCTGGCGGTGGCGGCGCTGCTCATGTGGTACAATTGGGCCCGGTTCGGCTCCGTATTTGACTTTGGCTCCAATTACAATCTGAACTTCAACGATATGCGTTACCGGGGCTGGGTGTGGGACCGTATTCCTCTGGGAATCTGGGCGTATCTGCTTGCACCTTTGAAGGCGACGATTACCTTCCCCTTTGCGGAGGCGAATTATTTTGCCAGCAATTATATGGGTGTGACCATATCGGAAGCCACCTACGGGGGACTGTTTGCTGTCAGTCCTTTTGTCTGGCTGTGCCCTGCGCTGATTTTGCTGCGAAAGCGGGCGGCCGGAGGGACGGCGCGCAGCCTGTCCTTTGCCTGCATGGGGATCGGCCTGGTGATTCTTTGCGTGGATACCCAGATGGCCGGGATTCTCATGAGGTATTTCGGAGATTTCCGGATCTTTTTTATGCTGGCGGCGGTGCTGGCCTGGCTGCTTCTCTTTGAGGGAATCAAGAGTGATGAGTGGCGCGGATGGATGTGCCGGTTTTTGATATTTTGTCTGCTCTGGGAGGGTGTCTATCAGCTGCGGATTTTTTTCCTGGACACAGGGGAGGCGCTGATGAATCTGAGGCCGGAGCTGTTTTGGCGGATGAAATATCAGGTGATGTTCTGGCTTTAGGAGGAAAATGATATGGATTCCTTGAATATGCTTTGCCTGGTGACGATTACAGGAGTGCTGCTGGTGTACGGGCTGGAGCACATGGGCGGCGGGGAGAGGGATGCCGGGCAGAATCCGGAGGCGAAACCGTCCCGTGAGGGCGGCCCTGAGAGGGCGACCCGCCGGAATCCGCAGGCGGGTGCGGCCTCGAAGAAAGCGGGAGAGGGTGCGCCCGCCTCCCGCCAGGCTGCCCTGACCGGGACCGCCTGGCGCAGGGCCGTGTATTTTTTGGCGCTCTACGGGCTGATCGCCATCCGCTGTGTGGGATTCGGTCAGATCCCCGGGGGTTTTAATCAGGACGGGGCCATGAGCGCTGTGGACGCTCTTGCGCTGGCGGATTATGGGACAGACCGGTTCGGCACCTGGCTGCCCGCCCACTTTCAGGCTTGGGGCTATGGACAGATGAGTGTGCTGCTGGCTTATCTGACGGTGCCCTTTATCAAGCTGTGGGGGTTAACCCACATTACTGCCAGGCTGCCTATTCTGCTGGCCAGCCTGCTGGGGGCGGCGGCTCTCTACGGGCTGGTGAAGGAGATGATCTCAGAGAAGGCCGCCCTGATCGTGCTGCTGTTTACCGCTGTTAACCCCTGGCATTTTATGCAGAGCAGATGGGCCTTGGACT
This sequence comes from uncultured Acetatifactor sp., assembly GCA_947625475.1. Lineage (GTDB taxonomy): Bacteria > Bacillota > Clostridia > Lachnospirales > Lachnospiraceae > Acetatifactor. The sequence continues at coordinate 25,847 of CANQOL010000032.1, read as the reverse complement.
GCAACATGTTTCCCCATATGTTCGTGGCGGGACTGTATTTTCTGGTTAAGGGGATGAAGAAGGCCCGGTACTATTATTTATCTATGTTCTTTTTTGCTCTCTGTATGTACTCCTACGGAGTAGCCTTTTACATGGTGCCTGTATTTTTGCTGGCGGCATGCGGGCTGCTGCTTCGAAAGAGAAAGATTACCTGGGGGCGGGCAGCAGCCTGCGCAGGTGTTTATTTTGGGATCTCGTTTCCTATCTGCGGGACCATGCTGATCAACTTTATGAAGTGGGATACGGTGCGGCTGCCCTTTACCACCATGCCTTATTTCCCCGGCAGTGTGCGCTCCAGCGATATTCTCTTTTTCTCGGAAAACATCGGCAGACAGCTGACGAGCAACTTTCACACTCTTTGGAGGGTTGCGTTTTTGCAGAAGCCGGATCTGATCTGGAATGCCATTGACGATTTCGGCACCATGTACAAGTGCTCCCTGCCTCTGATCCTGCTTGGGATCGTTCTCACCGTTCGTCTGGCCTTAAAGGGAAACGGGAAGGAACGGCTGGTGAGCGCCCTGGTGCTGCTCTACTGGGTCTGCAGTGTGCTGACGGGGCTGTTCATCAACTCGGTGAACGTGAATCGGATCAATATTATTTTTTACGGACATATTCTTTTTGCGGGCGTGGCTGTCTATTATGCGGTGCGCAGATGGCGCCGCCTGATTCCGCTTTTTTTGGTGGTGTACAGCCTCCAGAGCGTGCTGTTCTTCAACCGGTATTTTACGGTGTGGGCGGATCAGATGGAGGATATCTTTTATGCGGATTTTTTGGACGCGGTGGAATACGCGGGGAGTCTTTCCTGTGACTATTACTACATCACGCCGGATACCCAGTACACAGGTTCCTCCAATGTGAGCGAAATCCTGACATTGTTTGCCCTGGAGGTGGATGCCCGGTATTTTCAGGGGAATACGGACAGCTTCCGAGGGGCGCCCATTCCTTACCGGGAGCGGTTCTGCTACCGCAACCCCGCCCCGGAAGAGATCCGGACGGACCGCTGGACGGCTTACGTGGTCCGCACGGACGCCCTGAACAGCCTGGGAGGGCTTGCAGACCTGTCCCAGTTTTGGATCAGGCAGTTTGACAGCTATTGTGTAGCGGTGCCCAGACAGTATGTGAATTGGTGAAGAGAGAGAGGCCGGGCTTGATGACGAGAATAGGTATAAAAGAGACTCAAAGGATAAGGAAAGGGCTGCGAAAAAACTGGTATGTCGGGCTTACTTTGCTGGAAATATTGATCTTTGCGGCAGGAATCCTGCTTTTCAGCCTTGAGGGGGAAAAAGAATATATCTTTACCGGGACGGATTTAGTGTTATATTCCGGTGGGGAAGAGTCAGCGGCGAATGTAATAGAGGCAGCAGAAGGAGAAACGTATTTTCTTACGCCTTCTGTCGGGCTGAGGCCGGATATTTATCAGGTGAAGGTATATTATCAAACGGACAGCGATAAAAACAGCTGTGATGTACTGGCGGACGGCAGAGGAGCATACAGTGTATACAGTGATCATGTGATGCTTGCAGCTTCAGATAATTGTGCGGAATATGACTTTTGGGCCAATAACAGATTAGATGGGATGCGCTTAAAAATTGGATATGGGAATAGCGGTCGTTTGGCTGTAGATCGTGTGGAGATACGGACAGCATGGAATTCCATCTGGTACAGGGGGAGCCGTCTGCTGGCATTTCTTGCTGCTGTCAATTTGTTGGTTCTGCTTTGGGAAAGATGTAAAAAGGGAGAGCTTGACAGGGTAGTTTTACTTGGAATTGTGGGGACAGCGATTCTGGCCTCCTGCGGGGTCTTGGGGGAATATTATACCAATGGACAGGAACTGGAGTTTCATTTGCATCGCATAGAAGGCTTGAAGGATGGGATCCTGGCGGGTCAATTTCCTGTAAGAATCCAGACGGATTGGCTTGGCGGCTGGGGATACCCGGTCTCTGTTATGTGTGGCGACCTCACGATTCTGTTGCCGGCTCTTTTACGTATAGCGGGCTTTACTGTCCAGGGAGCATATAAATATTTTGTCTTTGCAATAAATCTTGGAACGGCGGGAATCGCATATTATAGCTTCAAGAGGATCAGCAGCGATAAATACATAGGACTGATCGGCAGTATATTATATACATTGTCTATTTATAGAATGTATTGTTTGTATATCAAGTCAGCAGTGGATGAATATTCTGCACTGATGTTTTTACCGCTTGCCGCGTTGGGAATTTATTATGCATTGGTGGAGGATCCAGAAGAGCCTGGGTATGGGCATAATTGGCTGGCCCCGGTGTTGGGGATAACAGGTCTTTTGCAGACTCATATGCTGACGGCACGTATAGCAGGCATTTTTGCAGCGGCGGCCTTGCTGGTGGGATTTCGCAGAACTATTCGGACAAAAACGCTATGCTATCTGGGAAAGGTAACGGGGATTGCTGCTCTGTTGAATCTCTGGTTTATGGTACCTTATATCCAGTATATGGGTGAAAATTTGAATGTCGCAGTAATTGGAACTGGAGGGAAGATTCAACGACAGGGTGCGACATGGATGGAACTTCTGGCTCCCATTTTCAACGGAAATGTGGCGGGAAGTCACGGAAATGATGTGCTGAGTTTGGGAAATAAAACGCCAATTGCACTTGGAACGGCTTTTCTGATCGTGCTGATACTCTATCTGGCAGTGAGTGGCAGCTGGAAAACCCAGAAACTGAAACGGCCTGCTGCTTTGGCCTTTTTCTTGTCGGGGCTGTCCTTGTATATGGCGACAAATCTGTTCCCATATGACAGGCTTTCCTTTTTTAGTGAAAAACTGAGTGGGCTGGCGGCAAGCGCAGGTGTTCCTTACAGATATCTATCAATAGGTTCTCTTTTGTGTACGGTGTTAGGGTGCTTTGTGCTGATGGATTTGCAGGAGCGGTGGAATGGGACCTACGTTAGAACGCTTTCCGCTGTGTTATGCCTTTTAGCGGTGCTGCAGGGAACTGCCTATGTTTACGAAATACTGCTATATCAAGGAGGATCTTTTCGATATGACAGCATAGAGTTTGACCCTATTCAGTTGAACGGGGGAGATTATCTTTATGCAAACAGCGATATTTGGACATGTTTATCAGACCAAAGTGAGGGAGGACAGGGAATCGAGGTTCTGTCATATGAAAAAGAAGCTGATAGAATGAAAATTGCCTTAAGGGCGAAGGACAAGCAGGCTTATTTGACGGTTCCGGCATTTTATTATCCTGGCTATGAGGCAAGGGATTGTGCAACAGGGGAGCATTTGGAGGTGGGCCGGTCGGAGGAAAATAACCGGATTTATGTGAATATTCCGGAAGGATATGACGGAGTAGTGGAGGTGCGCTTCGGAAAGCGGGTGAGTTGGAGGTTTGCGGAAGTCATTTCATTTGTTGCATTCATGGTAATAGGTTTTTCCTTGGTTTGCAAAAATATGTGGCAGCGGATTATGGGCACTGTGAGGGCCTGGGGGAAATCTTTGGAAAAAGCAGCCTTGCCGATGCTTTCTATTTTAGAAGATTGGAATAAGAAATCCGCTCCCGGTGTACCTTATGGCCGGCGCGCGTCTGCAATGGGGGTATGCCTGATGGCGGTTGTCGCTGCGGGAGCAGGCATAATCCTTTTGAAATTGAATTTTATGGTGAGTTGGACATCAGACGATTTTATGTATCATTTCTTTTTTACAGATGGGTTGCCGGGAAATGTAAGTAAGATGAAAATATGGGAGGTAATTCCTTCCATGCTTAATCATCGTATATACTGGAATGGGAGAGTGATAGCGCATGGGCTTCTCCAGGTGGTGCTTCTGCTGGGCCAAAAGGGTTTTCGGATTTTTAATACTTTGATGTTCGTGGCACTGGGAGCCCTTATTTATTTACATGCGGCTTATGGCAAAAAAAGGAGTGCGTCTCTTTTGATTTTGATCTATGTGTGCCTGTGGTTTTTCTTGCCGCAGTTTGGTATGACAGTGTTATGGGCTTCCGGGGCGGCAAATTATCTGTGGATGGCGGTTCTGATTTTGTCCTTTACATTGCTTTATAGAGTGGAATTTAGCACCCCGGGGAAAATAGGGGATACTTGGCGAAATGCGGTTTTGGTGGGAGCATTGGGACTGCTGGCGGGGTGCAGCAACGAAAATACTGGATGCGCAGCAATTTTCTTGGGAATTCTGCTTACAGGAGGTGGGTATGTGTTCAAGAGGCGGACAATTCCCAAATGGGCTTTTGGAGGTATTCTTGAAGGGATTGTCGGTTATTTGTTTTTGCTCGGCGCGCCTGTGAGCAGTGCCCGTATAACTTCGTCTGTAAAAACGGATTTAGATACTTACCTGAACAGAATGGGAGATCTCTTCCATATTACTGTAAGAGAATTTGGCAGTCTGTTTATTATGATCGGAATTGCGGGAGCTCTTTATATTTTCTGCTCAGGAAACAAGGCGGGGAAAATTCATAAAATTGCGTTTGCTGTCATGTATTTTTTGACAAGCCTGGTTTCTGTTGCCGTGTTGACCTTTTCCAATAATTATCCGGATAGAGCTTGGTTCTTGGGTTCGGTTATGCTGATTGTGGTATTGGCATGGTTATATAGTGAATTTTGGGAACATGCGAGACTTGCATGCGGGGTACTATCAGTGATGATGCTGTTGTTTTTTGCCGTTTCCTTTTTGGGAGAGTATCCAAAGCTGCAAAATACATGGCGACAGGTGAAGGAGGAAATCGAACTGATAGAAGCAGCGGTGGAAGAGGGGGCAGATTCAGTGGAGATCCCTATTGTAAAACCTTCTGATAGTATCTATGATGCATATAATGGAACAGGATATCTGAAGGAGGCTGCAGACGATTGGGTTAATGCGTGGATGGCTAGGTATTATGGTATTGCTGCGATATATGGGTATGAAAAAAAGGACTAGAAGCTGTCTGCCTATTCAGGATGCAAACGAAGGCCAAAATATATTTTGAAAAACAGAGAGAAATATCAGGAAGGAGAAGACTACGATATGTGCACGGCGCCGAGAGAGTTAGTGGAGGATGGCAGGCTTGAGGGTCTGGAGCGTGATCTGGAGCAGGGCAAAAGAGAAGAAAAACAGCTCTGCTACCTTCGGGCCCTGAAGCTGCACCTGGCCCCGAAGGAGGCCCGGGCGGTGGCGGGGATCAGCGAGAAGGAAGCCAGGACAGCTCTCCGGCTCAGGGAGCAGGGGAAGATTTAGATTGGAGTGTCCAAATATAAGGGCTGGAACTTCCTGTGAAATAGGAAGGTCCGGCCCTCATCAACAGGACGGAAATGTCGTATGTGATTGCCTTGATATAATACATAAAAATTTGGCCTCCTGTATATGCTGAAAATCTCTTGTCAAATTCCACCTGTCTGTGTTATGCTGAATTCAGGCAAAGGATTTCAACTTTCTGTAATTCTGTCAAGAACGGCTCCCTCGTCTCCGGCCGCCTGCGGCCAACTGCCGTTCTTCGGTTCAAGGACTTTCCTTTCAGTCCTTCTTTGTTCAATCTCTTTGCTTACATTCCACTATCACATGAAGCAGGGAGAGAGGCTCTTCCTGCCAATCTACAGGAAGGAGTCTTTATGAACAAAAATCCATCTCTGTCCCCCAAAACCGGGATTTTGCCGGTATCTCTGGAATCCCTCACCGGCCCTGTCCCCGTGCACATGTGCAACGATTACCTCTTCCGCGCTATGATGCAGCAGGATCCCCATGTGCTGAAGGCACTCGTCTGCTCCCTGCTCTATCTGGAGCCACAGGAGGTGACCGGCATCTCCATCCTCAATCCCATTGAACTGGGAGAAGCCATTGACGAAAAGACCTATATGCTGGATACACTGGTGAGACTGAACGGGCGCGCTCACCTGAACCTGGAGCTCCAGGTGATCAACGAAGGGGACTGGCCGGAGCGCTCCCTGTGTTACCTGGGCCGTACCTTCAGTACCATGAACCGGGGCGAGAACTACCTGGATGTCCGTCCGGCCATCCAGATCGGGATCCTGAATTTCACACTCTTTGAGGAACATCCGGAATTTTTCTCAAACTATTATATGATCAATGAGAAAACCCGTCAAATTTACAGTAGAAAATTCCGCCTCTGTGTGTTAGACTTGACTCAGACACAGTTAGCCACGAAACGGGACCGGGAACACGGTCTGGACAAATGGGCCGCCCTGTTTAACGCAGCCACATGGGAGGAATTGAAGATGCTCGCCAGAGAAGATGAGAACCTGCAAAACGCTGTCTGCACCGTCGCCCGACTGACGAAGGAGGAAAAGATCCGCCTGCAGTGCGAGGCCAGAGAGGACTACTACCGCCGCACGGCGGGACGGGAACGGCTGCTGAAGGAAACCACGGCTAAGCTGGGTCAGACCACGGCAGAGCGGGACCAGGCGGCCGCAGAGCGGGATCGGTTTGAAATCAATTGGAAACAGGCCATCGCGGAGCGGGATCGGGCGGTGGCCGAGCTGGAGAAGGCACTCAAGGTTATCCGGGAACGCGGCATTGCCCCTTCGGAGGCGGATGGGGAGCAAAAGTAAACCGGGCCGCGCATAAGATATTTTTTTAAAAGATATTTTCAAAAATTCTACCTTGACAAAAACAAAACATTCATTTATAATCAAATCACATAAAGAACATAAATTATGTTCCGATTCTCAATTCATCTGTTGTTTGTGGCGATTTTCGCCGGCATTTCTGCCGTTTTTACCGGAAATCAGACAATGAAACATGCGGCAGAAATGTATGGGCGGCGTTGGCCCATGGCATTCCTGCCCGAAAAAAGGAGGAAAGTATATGGGCGAGGTAAACGACGTCCTGATGGATTACCTGAGGGACAATGTCCGCTTTGCGGATCTGTTTAACGGGGCGCTCTTCGGAGGGGAACGTGTGATTAAAGCGGATGAGCTCTTTGAGAACCCTGGGACGGGCCCCGAAGCCTGAAGGATATGATGGACTTTGGCCAGGATGGGGAGAAGTGGGAGAAGCTGTTTTCGGACTACCGAATCCATCTGGTGTGCCTGAATGAGATGAAGGACTTTGACTGTTTTAAAAGTCCGCTGAAGGATTTGTTTGGGCTGGTTCCTTACCGGAGTGATAAGCAGAGGCTCAGGAAGTATTTGGAAGAGAACGCGGTATATCATTCTCTGGACGAGGAAACGGCCAGGGCGGCCAGTGTGCTGGTGGGAATGAAGAATTTTGAAAAAGACAAAGATAAATATTTGCAGGAAGGAGAGGGATACGATATGTGCACAGCGTTGAGAGAATTAGTGGAGGATGGCAGGCTTGAGGGCCTGGAGCAGGGCAGGAGCGAGGGCCTGGAGCAGGGTTTGGCGCGTGGCAAAAGAGAAGAAAAGCAGCTCTGCTACCTTCGGGCCCTGAATCTGCCCCTGGCCCCGAAGGATGCCCGGGCAGTGGCGGGGATCAGCGAGAAGGAGGCCCGGGCGGCCCTTCGGCTCAGGAAGCAGGGAAAAATCTGAGTCGGAGCCGGGGAACCTCCGGAGAACCGCAAAATCCCCGGAAATGGTAAAAATTGGACAAAAAAAGCATTTAAAAAGAATGAAATTTTTATAAAAAAGTACTTGCAATCTTTCCCATCCTATAATATAATCTCTTGTGTGTTTGGAAGAAAGCAACGCAGAACACACAGACGCACCGCTAGCTCAGTTGGTAGAGCACCTGACTCTTAATCAGGGTGTCCAGGGTTCGAGCCCCTGGCGGTGCACGGAAGTCCTGGGATTCGCATACAGTGCGGGTTTTGGGGCTTTTTTTTGTGCAATTTGTTCTGCCGCCCCGCCATCCGTTGACAAAGCTTGTGCGTTTTGATAAGATATAAACGTAGATTTTTGCCCTGATGGGCGGCCCGCATAAACGGGAAAACGTGTGCGGGGGACGGTTCACTTCACTACAATTGCAACGTTCGGAGGCTGCGATATGGCATACATGCGTCTGGGCGACCTGCTGAAGACTGCCGGCCTGATCAACGAGGAACAGCTTCAGAAGGCCCTTGAAATTCAAAAAACAACCCGTCAGCGTCTGGGTACGGTGCTGATTGACAGCGGCATCATCACGGAACAGGACTTTATTGACGCTATGAGCCAGCAGCTGGGGATTCAGTATGTGGATCTGACCAAGGAGCATATCCCCACGGAGATGGCCCGGATCCTCCCCAAGAATATTGCCAAGAAGCACAGCGTGGTGCCTCTGCGGCTGAACAGGGACGAGCTGGTTCTGGCTATGGTGGATCCCATGAACTTTGTGGCCATTGACGAGGTGAGAACCGCTACCCGCAAGAGGGTTTCCCCCAGGATCGCCCAGTCTGCGGCGGTTGACCGGGCTATTGCCACCCTCTATGGGAACGAGGGCGCGGCCCGGGCCATAGAGGCCATGCGAAGCGAGGCGGGAGGGGCCCAGGCCCAGCAGGAGGCCGCCGCCCAGGAGATTGCGGACGAGAGCGTTACCGCCCCCACGGTCCGGCTGGTCAACTCTATCATCGAGAGGGCTGTGACGGAGCGGGCGTCCGATATTCATATGGAGCCCCGGGAAAAGGAAATGGTGGTGCGGATGCGCATCGACGGCGTCCTGCGGCAGATTTTGACGGTGCCGAAGGATCTGATGGGCTCTGTGATTTCCCGAATCAAGGTGATGTCCAATCTGGATCTGACGGAGAGGCGCTCTCCCCAGGACGGCCGCACCAACGTGAGGGTGAAGGGCGTGGAGATCGATTTGCGTGTGTCCACCCTTCCCACCATCTACGGGGAGAAGATCACCATCCGTCTGCTGAACAAGAGCGCTCAGCTGCTGAAGGCGGACAGCCTGGGGCTTTTTGGGGAAAATCTGGAAAAATTCAACCGGCTGATGGAGAATTCCGACGGCATGGTTTTGATTGTGGGGCCTACAGGCTCCGGCAAATCCTCCACCATGTACACCATGATCAACACTCTGAACGTGGAGGAGGTGAACCTGGTCACTCTGGAGGACCCGGTGGAATACAACATCGACGGCGTCAACCAGGTGCAGATCAACGACAAGGTGAATATGACCTTCGCAAACGGCCTGCGCTCCATCCTGCGGCAGGATCCGGACATTATAGCGGTTGGAGAAATCCGGGACGGGGAGACCGCCCAGATCGCCCTGCGTGCCGCCATCACCGGGCACTATGTTCTCTCCACCATTCACACCAACTCCGCCATCTCCATGCTGGACCGGCTGCTGGATATCGGCTGTGAGCCCTATCTGATTGCTGAGGCGGTAAAGGGAGTGATCTCCCAGCGTCTGGTCAGGAGGATCTGTCCTGACTGCCGGACCGAGTACATAGCCGACGAGGAGGAGCTGGCCAGAATGGGCCTTCCCCGAAATCGGGAAAATGTGAAAATCTACAAGGGGAAGGGCTGCCCCAACTGTTATCATACCGGCTACCGGGGCAGGATCGCGGTGTTTGAGATTATCCTGTTTTCCAAGAATTCCAAGAGGCTGATCGCGGACAATGTGCCCCGGGCCCAGCTCATGGAGGAAATCAAGCGGGAGGGCAATTATCGCTCCCTGGAAGAGAACGCCAGGGAACTGGTGGAGATGGGGATCACCACCGTCAGCGAAATGACGAGGATCCTCAATGCCACCGATCAATAGGCGGGCGGGAAGGCAGGCAGGAAGAAAGGGAGAGCGGATATGACAGATCTGACGCAGGTGGTACAGCAGTCCAAGGAGAGAGGCTGCTCCGACATTCATATTGTAAAAGGGCTTCCCATCCGGATCCGGGTGGACGGGGATCTGCAGGATTTCGATGACTGCATCATGACCGACGCCCAGTGCGAGGCCTACGCCCGCCAGATGGCGGGGGAAGAGTATACAAAAATCGAGCGCCAGGGGGAGCTGGACCTGGCTATCACCTTTGAGGGAGGGATCCGCTGCAGGATCAATCTTTTCCGGCAGCAGGGCAGTGTTTCCGCGGCCATCCGGATCCTCTCCGAGCGCATTCCGGATCTGGACAGCCTGGGGCTTCCCCCGGCGGTGCAGAGATTCCCGGGATTAAACCGGGGGATCGTGCTGGTCACCGGTGAGACGGGCTCCGGCAAGTCTACCACGCTGGCCGCCCTGCTGGACCGGATCAATCACACCTATCCTCATCACATTGTGACCCTGGAGGATCCCATCGAGTACATTTACACGCCCGATAGATGCACCGTCAACCAGCGGGAGATCGGGACCGACACCGAGAGCTACGAGTCCGGCCTGCGGGCCATCCTCCGGGAGGATCCGGACGTGATCCTGATCGGGGAGATGCGGGATCTGAACACCATCGAGACCGCCCTGACCGCCGCCGAGACCGGGCATCTGGTCTTCGCCACCCTCCACACCAACTCGGCCGCCGAGGCCGTGGACCGGATTGTGGACGTGTTCCCGGAGGGCCGCCAGAGGCAGATCCGCCTCCAGCTCTCCACCACTTTGATGGCGGTGCTCTCCCAGCAGCTGCTTCCCAAGCGGGGAGGCGGGAGAGTCTGCGCGGCGGAGCTCATGATGGTGACCCCCGCCATCCGGAACCTGATCCGGGAGGGCAAGACCCCTCAGATCGTCTCCGCCATCTCCACCTCCGCGGCGGAGGGCTCCCTGACCATGGACAACGCCCTGATCCAGCTTTACAGACAAAAGACCCTCTCCGCCGAGACCGCCAGGGCCGCGGCCAGAGACTTTGAGTACGTGAAGAAGAACACGATGTTTTAAGGAATGGAGAAATGTGAAAAATCACACGGATGTGCTGATTTTTCACATGAGAATTTGTGCCGGAGCGTCACAAATTCTCCTGATGGCAGATGAGAAATCGCATTCGCGAATTTCTCATCGCCCCGTCGCGCAAAGCGCTCCTGAATGGAGATTGGTATGACGACCTTCAAATACAAGGCCAGAACCGCCGAGGGAACCCTGGTTTCCGGGATTGTGGAGGCATACAGCGAATTTGACGCGGTGGATCAGATCAAGAGAACCTGTCCCATTGTGGAAAAAATTACCGAGGTAAAGGGAGGGGACAAGGCCCATGTGGACTTAAACGAGCCCCTGTGGGTGGCGGATAAGACCCTCTCGGTGACGGCCTCCCAGTTTTCCATCATGCTCCGGGCGGGACTTCCCATCGGCCGCGTGGTGGAGCTGATCGCCGGCCAGACCAGCGACAAGCTCATGAAGCGGATCCTGACCCAGTGCGCGGCGGATGTGAACGCCGGCTATTCTCTGGCCCACAGCCTGCAGAAAAACGGCAAGAAGATCCCGGTGGCCTTCATCGAGACGGTCCGGGCGGGGGAAGAGTCCGGTACGCTGGAGACCTGCTTTGACCGGCTGACCGTCTATTATGACAAGGCCCACAAGGTGAAGCAGAAGGTGCGCTCCGCCCTGTCATATCCCGCTTTCCTGATTGTGTTGGCTGTGATCGTGGTGGCGATTGTCATGGTCAAGCTGGTGCCGGTTATGCTGGATCTGTTCGGCAATATGGGAGAGCAGCTTCCCCTGCCCACAAGGGTTCTGATGGCCACCTCGGACTTTTTTGTGGCCTACTGGCCCTTTTTGCTGGTGGGACTGGTGGTCCTGATCCTGGGCTACAAGCTCTATCAGAAGACCCCCAGCGGAGAGCTGAATATCGCCAAGCTCAAGGTCAAGATCCCCGTCATCGGCCGCATCAGCATTATGAACGCAGCCTCCCAGTTTTCCAACACCCTGTCCACCCTTCTGACGGCGGGGCTGCCCATGTCCAGGGTCCTGTCCATCACCGCCAGAGTCATGGACAACAAGGCTATCGGCCAGAGCATTGAAAAGCTGGTTTCCGACATCGAGAGCGGCAAGGCCCTGGGCGAGGTTTTAAAGAGCAATGAATATCTCCCCGATATGTGCAAGGAGATGACGGCTGTGGGCGAGGAGTCCGGCTCCCTGGAGGAAACCATGGCCACCATCGGCGCCTACTACGACGAGGAGGCCATGGCGGCTTCCCAGAAGGCCCTTGGGATGCTGGAGCCCATTATGACAGTGGGCCTGGGTATTTTCATCGGGTTTATTGTGATTGCAATTTATCTCCCTATGTTCAATATGTACAATGGGATCGGATGAGAGGGGACGGCCTGACCATGAGGCGGGATGAGAGAGGCTACACAAAATTTGAATTTACGGCAGTGATCATCATGGTCGCGGTGGTTGTTTTGATCGCCCTGCCCCTGTGGCTGAATTTTCAGGAGCAGGAGCGCCGGGCCATGGACCGGCTGGAGGCCGTGAACGCCGAGTCGGCTGCCCGGACGGAGTACATGATGAGCCACTGGCCCGGGAACGAGAAGGTGATGTATCTGTTCACGGGGGAAAATGAGGTCTGCCGGATCCTGCGGCATGCCCCCTGCGAGAGCTCGGACTACGCCTCCCTGACGCCGCCCGCCCGGGATCTGTACAATGACGGCGGGGACGAGGGTTCCGGCCAGGCCGCCAAGGCCCGCTCCCGGAAGCTGGGAGATACGCCCCTGATCGTGGTGGTGAGCGGCGAAGGGGAGATTAGCTACAACAGCTGGAAGGAAGTGCTGGCGGGAGGACAGTGAACATCCCCGCCTGAAGGAGGCACAGGCCGGGCACTTACCAGGCGCTTCCTGATTCGCATTTTCAATGAGAGTAAGCAATCAGAATAAGAAAAAATTTGCGGCAGCTTTTTCTGGGAGAAGGCTGCCGCTTTATACAGTTAATACAATTTTGATATAAACAGACGTCATATTCATATAAAAGGCATAAAAAATGGTTGCAATGTGATATCAGAGATGGTATATTGGTTGCGTGGCGTAAGCCATAGGAAAGTACCCATGACAGGGCGCTAAGCGTCCGGGGGACGCTTGTTTGGCGCCGACCGGAGCGAAGCGCAGAGGCAGCCTCCCGAGACCTGATGACCGGCTTTTCCGGTCATACAAAACGTACATAGTACGTTGGAAGGGGGGTGACGTTATATGACAGCTTTTGAAATTATTTCAATTTTCATTGGCATATTAACATTGCTATGTGCCTTTGGAAGCTTAATTATAACGATGCTTACCTTTCTCAAAAAGAGAAAGAAAAAGCAGAAATAAAAATGCCTATCCTGTCTAGCCCACAGGATAGGCGGTGTCCATACGGACAATTGCAACCTCGGGAGCATCCACATTGGAGTGGGTGCTTTCCTTTTCAAGTAAAACTATATCACACTTTTCACATACATTCAACTAAAATTTTATAACAGAGGTAAAAATTTTTCATAACAGGGAATGAAAATGCCTATCCTGTCTGAGCCACAGGATAGGCGGTGTCCGTAAGGACATTAGCTTCACCGGGAGCATCCACTTTGGAGTGGGTGCTTTTCCCTTCCAATACTGTACCATATTTTCCACAGGTATGCAACATAAAAATTTGAGAATATAAAATAATTAAAAAAATCCGGATGTAGATAAATGACTTATAAAATTGTGAAAGAAATAGAACCTTCCGAGAAGTAAGCAGGACGCAAGAAAGGCGGGATCTTCTGCGGCCGGGGAGTACGGCGCCGGTTATGAAGGCAACAAAGAAATTCCTCCAGATTATCACAATTTGACGGAAACGGAATAGAAGAAAAGCGTTTTTGTAGTAATATTGTATAATGTCTCCTTTTTGATTTTGGTTGTTTTTCAAGAAAAAATGCTGGACGCAGCGTCAAAAAATGTGTATAATAGCAGTGAGGAACAATGTATTGTGCCAGACCGGGAACACCCCTTTGGGCCTGGCATTTATTATCGGTCATAGAGCGCCGCACCCGCGCTTTAAGATGTACTATATTTTACTTTCCCCTAAGGAGGTCTTATTATGGAAAAGATGAAAAAAGCAAGGGGGGGGTTCACGCTCGCTGAACTCCTGATCGTAATCGCTATCATGGCGATTTTGATCGCAATTGCAATTCCGGTATTCTCTGCACAGTTGGAGAAGGCCCGTGTCGCTGTAGACCAGTCTACTCAGCGTTCGGCTATGTCAATGGCTGAGGCGGATTACTTGTTAAACAATTCTGAGAGCAGTGGAAAAGTTTATTATGCTTTTGAATACGATGCCACTGGGCAGAATCTCAAAATGGTAGACGAAAAGGCACAACCTACCGAGGATGCGGCAAAGAGTGCTTCTACAGTAAAGCCGAAGTCAGCTGTAGTTAAGGAAAATTCTACTGATGATACAACGAACGGTGACTCCCTTGTCATTACAGTGGAGAAGGGTGTTGTTACAGGAAACTGGAGCTTTAATGATTAGGCCTGTGCAAAAATTGAGTGCGCCCAGTGAAATATGAGTAGATGACAAGTTAGGTGCTAGTGTATCTAGGAAAACATATAGTTCAGAATTGCAATACGATCAAAAGAAGCCCAATGGCGATAAGGTCAAGTAAAATAATCCTTTATGTTTACTAGTTTAGAAAGGAGAGTTTTACTTATGGGCAAAATGAATAAAAAAGGCTTTACTTTGGCCGAACTTTTGATCGTTATTGCGATCATGGCGGTGTTGCTGGCTGTTGCAATTCCTGTGTTTTCGTCACAGCTGGAGAAGGCACGTCATTCAGTTGACCAGAATACAGAGCGTGCAGCTAAGTCTTTGGCGGAGGCTCATTATTTGCTTGAACATGCTTCTTCTGGAAGTGGAATTGTGTGCACTTTCACAAAAGATGGGGATAATCTCGAAATTAAGAACTGCACTGTATGTGGCGATTTGGCCTCTACAGATGAGGTTACGGCCGAGTGTCAATGTACGGATGCAACTGAGCATTACAAAGGCAAGAAGCTGGAAGTTACCGTATCAAGCGGTGGAGAGGTCACCGGTGGGTGGGTGGATTCTACCCCGTAACTAAACGCTTTTGTTATTTATTCCCTCCCATCCCGGGAGCCTGATACCTAACAAATCGCATTCTTCTCCGCCCCCGGCCTTATAAAAGGGTGCGGCCGGGGGCGGAGCGGAGAGCGGAAAAGGGTTCTTTTCCTCTCTCCGCTCCGTGAAGGCGGGAATGTGAGAAGATTTACTTTTTGATACAAACGGAAGGTTGGAGTTTTACATGCCTTTATCCTACTTTACACCCGTTGCCGCCGTTGGTATGCTTGCGGCGGTCTTTTTCGCAGGCGCTGTGGCGGCGAGCTTTATCAACTGTATGCAGATCCGCCTGCAGAAGGGCGAGGGCGTCTGGGGACGCTCCCACTGCCCGGGCTGCGGGCATACACTCTCCCCCCTGGAGCTGATCCCGGTGTTCAGCTGGCTGGCCCTGAGAGGGAAGTGCCGCCATTGCGGGGAGCGGATCTCTGCCAGATATTTCCTGACAGAGGTGATCTTCGGCGCCATGTACGCGGGGATTCTGCTGCGGTTCGGCCTTGGCTGGGCTGCGCTGGAATACACGGTGCTGTTTACGGTGCTGGCTGCGGAGTGCCTTTGGGATATGGCCACCTTTGAGGTGCCTGATGTGCTGCATCTTCTGGCGGCGGCCAATTTCCTGCTGTTTCTGGGGACTCATCCGGCGCCCTTGGTGCGCCTGAGAGACGGATTTTTTACATCGCTGGGCTTCGGTGCGGCGATTTTGGTGACTGTTTTGATTGCCGACCGGCTCCTGCACAAGGAGACCATGGGAGGCGCGGACATCAAGTTTATAGCCGTGATAGGGCTTTACCTGAACTGGGCCCAGATGCTTTTGATGCTGATTGTGGGGTGCCTGGTGGGAATCGGAGTTTCCCTGGGGTACAGGGCGGGGTGGAAGAAGGCGTTTCCCTTTATCCCCTCCTTAAGCGTGGCCGTCTATTTCTGTGTGCTGGCGGCCGACCCGATCATTCAGTGGTATCTGGGGCTGCTGGAACCGGCTCTGCACTAGCCGGAGACGATGAGGAGGTTTGCAGATGGCTTCGATAGGAGGCTTTGAGATAGGCTCCCATGCCTTACATATAGCGGTGGCGGCCAAGGGGAAGGTTCAGAAGGCAGTTTCGGAGCCCCTGCCCGAGGGTGCGGTCCGGGAGGGCCGGGTCACCAGCTATGAGGCTCTGGCGGACTTTATCAAGGAGACCTGCAAAAAAAATAAGGTCAGAGTGGGCGGGGCCGCAGTGGTGCTCCCGGGGCATCTGTGCATCTGCCGCCGGATGACCAGTCCGGTGATGACCCATGAGCAGCTTATGATCAATCTGCCCTATGAGTTCCGGGATTTTATCACCACCGAGAAGGACGCTTACTATTACGATTATGCGGTGTTGGCCGTGAATCAGGACCCGGAGACCGGGGAGCCCAGGGAGCTGGATCTGATGGCGGCGGCCTGCCTGAAGTCCACGGTACAGACCTACAGGGATATGTTCCGCCGGGCGGGCATCAAGCTGAGGACCGCCGTCCCCATCGAGATTGCCTACGCCAATCTCTTCTCAGGCGTCAAAGAGGAGCATGCCCACTGCCTGATCGATCTGGGGCACACTGCCGTGAGAATGTATATGTATCACGGGAAAAAGTACGAGAACACCCATACGGTGGAGTACGGTATGAGTGCGCTGGATGAAATTATCGCGGACCGCCTGCACATAGATCCCTTCGTGGCCGCCTCCTACCGGGAGGCCAATCACGACGACTGCCAGTCCCTTCCCGAGTGCCGGGAGGTGTATCAGAATCTGGCCAACGAGGTGCAGAGGGCGGTTTACTTTTTCCGATATAACAATCCCGACGTGGAGCTGGAGCACATCCATCTCTCGGGCGGAGGCGCCAGGATCGGAGCCCTGCGGCAGGTGCTGGAGGGAACTCTCTCCATCCCCATACAGGACTGCTCCGAGCTCATAGGCGAGACGCCCGCCGAGAACCTGGAGACCGCTCTCGGGGCCGCCGGTGCGGCGCTGCAGTAGGGGAGGGCGGATATGAGCGAAGAAAAGCAGCAGGCGGGGAAGGCCGCCAGGAAAAAGCAGATCAAGATTCCTTCCAAGACCACTTTGAATCTGCTGATCAAAGAGAAGACACTGGCCAGTCCCTCCAGACTGATCCCTATTTTGGTCCTGATTTTTGTGGGAGCCTTCCTGTTTTCCAAGTACGCCGTGGTGGCGCGGCTGGAGAAGGTAAACCGGGCGGAGGCCCAGCTGGCAGCCGCGGAGAGCAATCTGGAGCAGATCCAGTCCTCCTACGCGGATTACGATGCGGTGAGGGCCCAGTACAATTGTTACTCCTATGAGCAGTTTGACCGCACCATCCCTGACCGGGTGAAGGTTCTGGATATGCTGGAGAGGCGGTTTTTCCCCATCAGCACCGTGCAGAGCCTGTCCGTCAACGGCCGGGACATCAGCCTGGTGTTGGCGGATATCAGCCTGGAGACCCTGACCTATATCAATCAGGTTCTGATGGAGGAGGAGCCTCTGATCGAGTATATTGAGATTTCCTCCTATGTGGACAATACGGATCACGACGACAGCGGCCGGGCCACTACCACCGCCTCCATGAGCATCCGCCTGGCGGACGCTTCGGCGGACTATCTGCCGGAGCAGACGGCAGAGCAGGCTGCGGGCGCGGGGAATGGAGGCGGAGAGTAGTGTGAAAAATCACACTGATGTGCTGATTTTTCACATGAGAATTTGTGCAGGAGCGCCACAAATTCTCCTGATGGCAGATGAGAAATCGCATTCGCGAATTTCTCATCGCCCCGTCGCGCAGAGCGCTCCGGAATGGAGAGTAAAATGCTGATGAGGAGCTTTACCAAGCGGGAGAAGGGGATCCTTCTGCTGCTGGTGGTGTTTTTGCTGGCGGGCCTTTACTTTATGGTGATCCACTACCCCGTGACGAACCGGCTGGAGGAGATCGAAGAGCGGATGCTTCAGGTGGAGGACGACACCAATCTGGCACTGGTCAAGGCCCAGGAATATAATAGAATGAAGAAGGAGCTGGAAGAGATTTTTGCTCTGCCCCCCGAGAAGGTGACGGTGATGCCCGCCTACCCCAATCAGAGCCAGCTTTTGTACCACTATAACATGATTTTCGCGGATTTGAATCCGGACATCCGGATGAGCGAGGCAAAGATCGAGGGGAATATCGCCTCCCGGAACGTGAGCTTTTCGGTGACGGTGGGGGGCTTTGAGGAAGCCAAGGATTTTGTGGGCAAGCTCACGGGGACGGGGTATCGGTGTCTTTTGCAGAACCTGACCGTCTCGCCGGAGGAGGGGGATATGGAGAGAGACGCTATGACTCTCTCCGGCAACATTGTGTTTTATGAGCTGGTGACAAACAACGGGTGAAGTTTGGATCCGGCAAAGGAGGGTCGTTATGTTAAGGCTGTCTGGGGAAAAAAGGAGAAAACAGGGCTTTACGCTGTCGGAGACTATGATGGTGCTGGCCTTGATGGCCATTGTGGCGGCTGTGGCGATTCCCAGCATTATCAGCTATTCCGGGAAGATGAAGCAGAGGGAGCTGGACGACGACGCGCGCTCCATCTACATGGCTGCCCAGCATGAGATCGGCACCATGGAGACCATGGGGGCGCTGGAGGGCAGCGCGCTGCAGACGGGTCTGGTGTCTGTGCCGGACCGGTACAAGAACGGAACGAACCCGGCAGAAATCGCCTACTATATCTACAACAAGGACACCGCCGCTGCCACGCCGGAGGGAGTGCTGCAGGGCGTGGTGGATTCGGAGCTGACGGCCCACAACTACATTGTGGAGTACAATCCCGGCACGGGCGATGTGCTGGGCGTGTTCTATTCAGACCAGGTGACCTTCACCGAGGACGATTATATAGCCCAGTACAATCATGCGGACAGTGTCTACGGCAAGGCGGCTGCCAGCGGCCAGGCCAACGAGAACGGGCAGCTGGTAGGGTATTACGGGGCCGCGCCGGAGAAGCAGGAGCTGGTGCCGGATGCCCTGCCGGTGGCGGCGATCAACATCATCAACAAGGAAAAGCTGGTGATGGAGGTAAACTTCGACGGGGGGGATATCGCCGGGCTGTATCCGGTGAAGATTTCCTTAAGCGACGGGACCCATACGGCTGTATTGACGGCAGACAATGCCGGCATCAACGGGGGAGGCGCCAAGACGGTCTTTATTTTGGATACGCTGGAATCCGCCGCCCCGGCTGCGGTAAGCGAGAGTCTGAGCGGGAAGACCTTTGAAAAAAGCTTTTACGACTGGGCGCCGGATCTGATCCCCGGGGCGCAGGTGACAGCGACTGTCACCGTATCCGATCCCAACGGGATTGCCCAGGATACGGTTGCTTCGGCTGTGTTCAACAGCCTGTTTGCGGACGGGTCGGATGAGACCACGGCCCATATCGCTTACGGGCGGCATCTGCAGAATCTGAATCAGTGCGGTCTGTCTTCCATAACCAATGTAGTTCTTGACAGAACCGTTGACTTTAAAGCAAAAAATGCCTCTGCTCCGACGGGTTTATCTGAGAAATGTGAGTATTGGCAGGATACGTATGGAGCGCGGAAGTTTGTCTCGATTGGGGCGGCTTATGGCTGTACGCTGAATATTTCCAATGTGACGGCTGTCTCCGGCGCACAGATCCGCTTCATTGACGTGACGGGCGAAGGGATCTTCAGCTCCCTCACAAATGCTTCCGTCAGCGGACTGACTCTGGTGAGCCCCAAGATCAGCAGCTCGGCGGCTGCGGGAACCATAGCGGGCAAAATGGACGGCGGCTCGCTGGAAAACTGCGCCGTCTATGTGGAGGCCGCGGCAGAGGGCGACAATTGGAGCACCCCGGCCAGTGATCCCTATGCGCAGTATTGCGTCATGGCCAATGGCAGTGCAGAGGGCGGATTCGCCGGAGGATTGATAGGGTATACAACGGATCAGTCCGTGAGTATAAAGAATTCCTATGCCGCTGTAAAGGTATCGGGATATGCGGCAGGCGGACTGGCAGGAGGCGTGTTTGGGCCGCTTACCGTTGAAAACAGCTTTTCCGGCGGCCATACCTATAACGGAACCTTTGAAGGAACACTGGCGGGAAGCACCGCAGAGTACCATCTCACCGACAATATTTCCGGAGCGGCTGCTGCAGGAGGACTGGTGGGAGCGTCAGCTGCCGGTGCTGAAATCACCTTGTCCGGCACGGTCTATTCCACCTGCTCTGTCTCCGGTCCCAGTGCGGATACCTTGATTGTCGGCGGAACGGTTCATGTAACGGATAGTTCCAGCTCCAAAGTTTACTCCCTGGGAACCGCGTATCAGGCGGGTGCGGGCAAGCAGTATAAATCGGCCCTGACGGAGACTTTGCTGAAAGCGGACGGTACGTCCCTGGTCGGATCTGCTGCAGATTACAGAGGGGCCTTGGCGTTCCCTTCCTCCAGCGCAAAGCGGTATGACACCCGTGTGGCAGCCACTTTCACCTATCCTGTGGTGGCTACATTAGGCGCCCATCGGGGTGACTGGCCTGAGAACGTCCAGGGAATATCCGGCTTCTTCTATTGGGAGCAGGAGGGCGGCGCCGTCAAGCTTCACGCACTGTACTATGATGAGGAAGGCGTGCTTCAGAGCAAGGAGAATCTGTGCAAGTCGGCTCAGGACAAAACATCTGTGACGGGCTATGGCTATGGCTCGTTCAGCGTGGGCGCAGAGGCTGAGACTGCTTTCAGCGGCGCTGATGCGGCGGCTTTGGATGCAGGGGATATCCTGGCGGCCGCCACGGTAGACGAGGCGGCGGTTAAGAGTGTTCTGATGGGCGCTGACTTCTTAAATGACAGCTCGGCCGATATCAAAGTGAAGCTCTACGACGGCAAAGATACGGCGTCCGGAAAAGGCGACGTGACGGCGGTGGTGGACGGTAAGACATATACTTTCGCGCCTGATTTTTACAAGCTTCAGGCTGTCGATGCCAGCAGTGTCAGGCAGGGAACGGGGGACGCCTACGGTGTGCGGACGGTTTCTCAGCTGAAGCATATCGACAACAGCAGATACCTGGCTGCAGGCAATCAGTTCCAGCAGTCTCATGACATTGTGCAGGGTGTGATCAAACCGATTGGCTCTGTCTCCGGTGATCCCTTCAGAGGAAACTATGACGGAGGCGGGTGCTATATTCTGGACATTACTTACGATGCTGCCAGCGGCGGCCCGACCGGCTTGTTTGCAACGACGAACGGCGCGACGCTCAGCAATATCATTGTGACCCATATGGCACCTGATCCGGCCGCAGGAGTGAATCCCAAGGATTACTTTAAAAATATCCTGAGCACCGCGATCCCGACTTATACGCCTCCTTCTACTATCAGCGCTTTTGCCGCACCCGGCGGCCTTGGCAGTCCTTTGGCCTCCCTGTCTGCGATTGCAAGCCCGTTCAGCGCTTTGTCGGCGCCGTCTGCGATTGCGAATCCGGACAGTGGGATTATGGTGGCGGCAGAACCGGCTATTGATCAAAATGGTAATTATTATACGTTTGTGGGGAGCTTTTCAAGTGAGCGGCTTCAAGTTAATTACAGCAAGCTCGATGTGACACCGGAGCTGTTTGCCAAATTAAGAGAAGTAAATTCTTTTGACCCTAATGCGCAGCTTAATGTTTACCCGGTTGGAGGTTGGTGCCATGAACCATATGTTGTGGTGGGAGATAATGGAACGGTGTTGGGTGGCTCCGCGAATAGTGGAATATATACACTAAGTGTTTCCAGTCTTGTCAATTTGATGGATCAGTATAATTCAGATGGGACAAATTGTGTAATAGGATTCTTTGGTGAAAAAACAAATCCTGAGGCAGGAAACATTACGGTCACAATATCTCATCAGCATAATTATAGTGAGCAGAAGTACGATGATAATGCGCACTGGTTAGAGTGTAGTATTGGTGCGTGTGAGGCTGTTGCGCCGAATAGTATAACCCAACATACATATTATGGTGGTTATAAATATTTTGATGAGGAGTATGATCTAAAAAAATGTGACAATTGTGAGTATGCGATAAAAGAACCGCATGATTTTTCACAGGGTGAGAATTATGAATATGGTCATGGATACCATCAGTGTGTACATTGTTGGACACAGATACAGCATAACAATCTTCCCTACTATGATATAGGAAATGGAACGCATCAGGCAATTTGCCCTATCTGTGGTTGGAGAAGTGAAGAAGAAGTGCATGATGGAAATACTCCCTGCAGCAAATGCCAAGGGAGAACAGCACCTGCCAGCCATGAGCACAACTTTGACGGCGCATGGATAGCAAACGAGACAGAGCACTGGAAGGAATGTACCGTAGAAGGCTGCAGTGTGAAGTCGTCCTGGGGAACACATCAGGTAGAGACGTGGACTAAAATAAGTGAAACACAGCATCAGGGTGTCTGCGTCGTGTGTGCGGCAGCTGTGGTTCGTTCGCATAACAATAGCGGAATGCAGCACGATGATGATACTCATTGGACACAATGTTCGGACTGCGGCGGGAAACTGAATGAGGCTGCACATACGAAGCGATATGTGAATACAAATGATCCTAGCGGGCACCAGGTAAGATGTGATACCTGTGGGTGGACAATAACGGAGGCGCATACGGGCGGGGATAGTTGTTCTCTTTGCGGCTACAGCGAAGTTACAGCTCCTACACCTACGCCGACACCCACACCGACTTCTACCCCTGATCCGACACCCACGCCGACTCCCAGTGTGCCTGTTACGGGTGCACCCGGTGTGATGGGCGGTATTGTGGGGCAGGCCTCTGACACTAGGATTGAAAATTGTAAGGTGATGGATTATGCTCTGGGCTCCGACGCAGTACATTATGAAACTTCGGGCGGCGCAGGTGGTTCCGGAGGATATGAGTTTAAGGGGACATATACGTTATCTCAGTGTACGGTAGACGGAGCGGGGACGCAGTCTTACTCTTATATTACTCCTGGCCAGCCCTCTCTTGTGCCTGGATACGGATGTGAGATGGAGAGAATCATAACAAGCGCATATGCAGCTGTTGCCGCGGGTAACCCCAATTATACTTATTCTCTGCGAGTCAGACTTTTAGACGGCGCGACCTTTGATACTGCAAAAGTGCAGGGGTTAAAGCTTTACCGCATTGATGGCACAGACACACATGGGAGTTACCAGTATATTTCTCCGCTTCAGGGAACATATAAGGAAGAGGGAGGGGATTCCCGCTTTGAGTTTACCGCAGATGCGTTGGTCACAAGCTTTAAAAACTGGCCGGGGATTGCACCTCATTTAGGGGATACAGTGCCCTGTTACGCGGAAGTGGGAATCTATGCTGAAATGAGTGCGGGCCTGGATTTCACTTTGACAGATGCCTCCATCAATGAGCGCGAGAGCGGAATTTCTGTTCCGGCCGCTGTTCTCGGCGGTATTGCCGGAACGATACAGGACGGCACAGTGATAAGCGGCTGCGAGACTTATTTATCCTTTGGCAGTGCGGCGATGGCTGGCGGTATTGCAGGACAGGTCTTGGCAGGCAGCGGAGAGATCCTGAATTGCAAGGCAAATGTGCAGGGCTTTGCAGGAGCTGTGACGAGAGCGACACGTCTGGGAGGAATCCTGGCGGATGCTACGGGAGCGTCCGTATCGCTGCAGAGCAATTACGCAGCCTTCGTGAACTTGACTGTGGATGCAGATAATTTCCCCTATGTCTATGCTGTGGGACCCGGCGCAGATGCGTCCAACATTTACGTGAATGATAGCGGTTTTGCGACAGGGAAAAATGCCGGCAGTGTGACCGACAGTATTCCCGGAGAGCAGCCGTCGGGGAAGGACCAAATCGTATTCAGCGATTATATCCCCTACAGTCCGGAGCATGACAAGAGAAAGCCCGATGAGGAAGAGGGAACGGAGTAGTCTGAGGAGAGATTGCCGGTATGAAGCCCTTTCGAAATTTAGCTAAAAAACTGCATAGCTCTGCAGGGGCATCCATTGTGCTGGCACTGCTGTTGTTTTTGGTGTGCGCCCTGGCGGGGGCTGCGGCGGTGACTGCGGCCTCGGCTAACGTGGGCCGCTACACTTATCAGCAGGACAGCCAGCAGGCTTACCTGGCCGTCTCCTCGGCGGCCCGCCTGATCCGGGACCAGCTGGACGGTCTGGAGGCACAGACGTGCTATGAGTATAATGTGACAGAGTCTGACTTTACGATTGTCCCTGAATGGGATTCCACCCATGCGCTTCATGTGGGTCACTTGTTGGAATTGACCGGGGGGACTTTGACAAAGCCGATTGATCCAGTGGGGTATACCTTTAAACGGGGTGAGGCGGAGTTGGTTGCGGGAGAGGGAGATATTCTTGTCTTCCTGAGGGGTGACCTGTCTGAAATTCTGAAAAATGCGTTTTATACGTATGTGGAGGGTTATTCGGGCCCCACAGAGCTTTGGAAAAATAATGTTGATACAGCGAATAAACCGCTTGTACCGACGTTTACAGGGGAGTATGAACTTAAGATTAACTGCGACGGCTTTAATGAGGTAACGGTTACGATTCAGATTGACCGGGCGTGTGAGGATTACAGGGACGGCCAGGAGAAAAAGGTTAAGGTTACGGTCAAGTGTGACAGTACTGTCTATGAAATGACAGGCAAGGTGAAGGTTGCCGTCAGGCCGGAGGACGGTCCGGTGGAAAAAGTCACTCTGCTGTGCAGTGAGACGGTTACAAATCCTGACGGAACCATTGCGTCAAATGAAATTCCGGTGAGCGAGAACCTTGTTTGTTCCAGCAAAATTTTTGTCACCGTGAAATTCGATTTCTCCGACGCAGTATTATCCAAGGGGAGGCCATAGATATGTTTCAGAAGCTTCGTTCCAGGCGGGGGGAGACCCTGGCTGAGATGCTGGTGTCCATCGTGGTGTTCGGCCTGTCCGTGGCTATGATGGTGCTTATGATCATGAGCGCCGGGAGAATTACCCAGCAGACCAACCAAAAGGACAGTGAAAATTTGGAGGCCCTCTCCAAAGTGGAGGGCTTTGCAGACGAGGCACACAGGAAGGATGACGGTACTGAGATTCAATGGAATGTAACCATCTCAGATGGGGGAAGGTCCGTGTCTGTGCATGTGGACGGTTATGAGGCCGGGGGCTTGAAATCCTACAAAATGCCGTAGGAAGGAGGACGCACCGTGAAAAAAATCATAGGGAAATTAAAGAACCGGTGCGGACTGACCCTGACGGAGCTTTTGGTCACCCTGGCGATCCTTTCGCTCTTTTCCAGCGCTGTGCTGGTGGGCATGAGCACGGCCTACGCCGTGCGGAGGGACAGCATCAAGGCCAACGACGCGGAGATCCTGGCCTCCATGATCACGAACTATCTGTCGGCTGAGCTGCGGACTGCCACGAATATTGCTGTGGAGGAGGACGGGAAGAAAATCACCTATCAGAGCAATGAGAGAGGCATAAGGAGCGTTACCCTGTATGTAAAGGGCACCGCCGGAGACGGAGACGGGGAGGGGCAGCTGTATGAGACCGTCCATGCGGAGACGGAGATAGATCAGCAGGTGTTCAGTCCGGCCGCCTATTCGGATCCGTCGGCCTCCCGGCTGCAGATTTCAGAGCTGGTTTTTGAGCACGATGAGGCGAATCACACAGTGAAGGTGAGCCTTTCCATCTCTGACAGCCAGGGCAGGGAAATCTCCACTGCCGCCAGGGAATTTACGGTGGGACTGCTGAACCAGTAGCAGGTGTTAGTCTGGCTGGGCGCTGAATTGTAACGGCGGCCTGGCAGAGATAAAAAAAGACAAAAAATTTTTGTTGAATGTATGTGGAAAGTGTGGTATAATGTTATCAGAAAAGGAAAGCACCCACTCCAAAGTGGATGCTCCCAATCAGGTCAATGTCCTTACGGACACCGCCTATCCTGTGGACCAGACAGGATAGGCATTTTTATTTTCGCTTTTTCTTTCTCTTTTGGAGAAAGGCAAGCAACG
>CANQOL010000031.1 GCA_947625475.1 uncultured Acetatifactor sp. | reverse complement strand
TCCCGGATATGCCGTGCTCTTCTTTTCCCTTCGGGCAGGCTCCTGAGAGCCTGCCCTTTTGCTTATTATTACTGAATGTCGATGAAGGCGTTCTCTACGGTGAAGCAGTAGTACAGATCCCCGTCCACGGCAATGCCGGTGTAGGACTGATTGTAGGTTGCGCCTGCAGCGGTGGTCACCACCATCACCACGTCCGCGGTGTCGCCGTTGTTGGTAATGGTCATCTCCACGCTGGCTCTGTCCGCGTCGGCAGGGAAGGTATCCCAGTTCCAGTCGCAGGTGGCGGTGGCAATGTTGTCATAGCCTGCGCCCCAGCCCCAGTTGTCCATACGCAGGACCGCGTACTCCTTGTAGTCCGCGTTGTCGTCTGCAGAGTGGGCGGCCTCCACATTCTGAAGCACTACCAGAGCGTTATGCCAGTTGGCCAGCTGATCGCCGTAGTTTACGAAGTTCACCGTCACAGACTCGCCGGAGGCCACCTGAACGGGCTCGGAGAACTCGGTCCAGAAGGGGGTGCTGCAGTCGGTAGCGCCCACCACGGTGCCGGCGGTGGTCACATCACTGTGATCCGCGGCGACGGGCTCGGCCTCTTCCTCCACGGGAGTTCCCTCGGGAGCCACAGACTCAACGGAAGGATCGCCCAGCAGGTACAGGCTTGCCACCTGGCCCGGGGTCAGAGCGGTGTCATACACATACAGATCGTCGATAAAGCCCTTGAAAATGGTATCCCAGTAGTTGATGCCCACATAGGACTCAAAGGTGCTCTCGCCGGGCTTCATGATGTTGGGAGCCAGGGTGGCATCCCAGGTATACTCAAAATAAGTAGCGTTCTCGTAGTTGTCCTGAGAATCGTACACCAGCGCGCCGTTCACATAGTACTGGGCGCCCACGGTGGTAGCACCGGTAGCCCCGTGCTGCTCCTCGCCGGAGGCCACGATGGTCACCATCACCCACTCTCTCTTGCCGTGGATCTCGTTGTCAAAGCCGTACATCCAGGGCCAGCAGTCGGTGCCGTCCGCCGCGTCGGAAGCCTCGTTGCGGCTCCAGACGATGGGGAAAATCTTGGCGGAATTGTCGCCCCACTCGGACTGGGTTACGTTAAACCATGTCACATCGTTGCCGGCGTCCGCCGCTTTTCCCATGTTGTATCCCATGGTCAGAACCGGGCCGTAGGTGGCCAGCCTGTCGGCGTTCAGCCAGAAGGAAACGGTGTAGGTGTCGGTTTCGGTGGGCTGCAGGTTCAGGTTCAGGCCGTAGCTGCCGTCCAGATAGATGGCCTTGCCCACAGGGCCGTCCGCATAGGCGAATACTGCGTCGCCCGCGCCGATGCCGTGGGTTGCGCCGTCGTTGTCGCCGGGCTCATTTTCCAGTCTCACAGCCGCGGTATAGCCCTCGTCGTCGCCGTCAAAGGTGATGTGGGCAAACGCCTCGGCGGGAAGCTCCTCCGCCTCCGCCAAAACAGGGCCCGAAGGCTCCTCCACAGCAGGCTCCTCCACCACGGGCTCCGAGCTCTCCTCAGCAGGAGCGCTGCTCTCCTCGGCGGGAGCGCTGCTCTCTGCGGGTGCACTGCTCTCCACAGGAGTGCTCTCCGCAGGCGCACTTGATCCGGCGTCCTGACCGCCGCAGCCGGTCATCATCGCCACGATCATACTTACACTGATCAGTGCCGCTAATACTTTCCTTTTCATTTTAATCCTCCTTATTTATTGTAGGGCAGGCCCGCTTCAGGCGGGCCCGCCGATTCTACCGTCAGCCGCCGTTCTCGCTCACCATCTGCTCGTACTCGGCGATCTCCGCGTCGGAGAGAATATTGTAGCCGCTGGGTCCGAAGTAATCCAGCATAGCCTGGGCGTGGTAGAGGTTGGCCTTCTCGGTGGCCTCCACCGCGTAGTCCGCCGCCTTGGCGGTGCCGTTGTCCACCAGATCGTGGATGCCGATGCTGTTGAAGTACTGGTCACAGTAGTTCCAGTATCCGGCGATGGCCGTCCATCCGAAGGGGATGGGCTGCATGCAGCTTGCAAAATAATTTCTCCAGGCCTGTACGTGCTCGTCGTCCATGCCCTTGGTGTACATCTCGATGTAGGCGTCCCAGACCTCGGTGTCCTTGGTGATGGGAGCGGGCATCACGTCATACTTCAGAGCCAGGCCGGAAGCGTTGGTGATGCTCTCGTCGTTGTAGGCCTCGATCCTGGTCTTCCAGCCGTCCACGCCGAAGCTCATGAACTTTAAGAGCTCATAGGCCTCTCTGGGATGCTGGCAGGAGGTGGTCACGCCGCCGAAGTCGATGGTGGCGATGGAGTGGTGGTCAGCGGAGGCGTCCGCCTCAGACACGGCCGGCACTACGTAAGGCACAATGTCCAGATCGTACTGCTGGAAGGCCTCGGTCGCCCAGGTGCCCTGGTAGGTCCAGAATGCTTCGCTGAAGATAGCCACATGGCCGGTGGAGCCGCACCATGCCTCCCAGTCGCCGGCCCAGTCCTCCATCTCCTGGGTCTCGGTGGAGGGAGCAATGTATCCGCCCTGCTTTAAGTCGGAGAATTCCTGCTCGCCCACGGCCCACACGCCCAGGTCAAAGGTCTTTCCGTTGAAGCCGAACTCACCGATGATATCCTGGCTGGCGGCGATGCCGTAGTAGGAATCCAGTCTGTTATAGTAGCCAAGTCCGTAGTAAGCCATCCCGTCGGGGGAATCCAGCACGGTGCAGTCCTTGATCAGCTGGATCATCTCGGCCCAGGTCCAGTCCTGTCCGGGAACGTCCACGTTCAGGGTCTCCAGCACGTTCCGGTCCACGAACATCACGCCGGGGAAGAACTTCACGGGCACTGCGAACCGTCCGCTGGTCTGGAAGGTGCCAAGGCCCGCCCCGTTTACCGTGTCCGCCAGATTCTGGGTCTCAGGATCCGCATTCCAGTACTGGGACACATCCGCCGTCAGCATATTGGACAGGGCGTAGTCCGCGTCGGAGAACATAATCACGTCCGGGGACTGCCCGTTGGCCACCAGGGTGTTCAGGGTGCTGTTGTAGGTGGACACGTTCTCGTACTTCACGTTCACCTTGATGTTGGGGTACAGCTCCATGAACCGGTTGGCCAGATACTGAACCGTCTCATCCTGGTCAAAATGGAAATAGGTCAGCTCAATATTGTCCTTTGTCATGTCGGAAGCGGGATGGTAGGTGATCCCGTTGATCACTACCTCCGAAGGCTCCGCAGGCGCCTCAACCTGCTGATCCCCGCCCTGCTGGGCGTCACCCCCGGCCTCCCCTGAGCCGCCGGATCCGCCGCAGGCGGTCAGCCCGGTGACCATCACCGCACAGAGGAGCAGTGCCAGTAACTTACTTCTCTTTTTCATCTCTTTTCCTCCTTACCGCAATCTCTCTCTAACTAACTTCCCTCTCCTTGGCCCTCCGGCATCTCCTGCCCGGCCTCGGAGCTTCCTTGTGAACTAGATTATAGCACAGCCTTCTCAAAAGGGCCACATCTTTTTTACAAAAAACTTAACTTTTTTAGTCAAAAATAAAATTTTGTGAAAAACTGCCTAATTCAAACCCCCGAAATTGTTGACTTTTCCGTCATATTCCCCGCTCTTTTCCCACTTCGGTCCCCCGCGAGAATTTCGCCCCGTCAGGGGACGAAATTCTCGAAGGCGAATAGCGCACCCGCGCTATTCGCCAGTGATACCGACTCTGTCAATGCTCTCCACAAAGTATCTCTGGAGCACGAAGTAGAGCAGCAATACCGGCAGGATGCTCAGCATGGTGCCCGCCATGCTGATGGACTCGTTTAGGGTCACCGCGCCGGAGGCCGCCGTCTGGGCGTAGCTGTTGTAATTGGCGGCAAATTTCTGGAGCTGTACCACCAGAGTGGTCCAGCCGGACTGGGTCATCACGCCGGAGACATACATCCTTGTCAGATAGGACTCGTTCCAGTACCACACAAAGGAGAACAAAAACACCGTCAAAATGGCCGGCGCCGCCGAGGGCAGGGAAATCCTCACAAAGGACTTAAAGTAGCCCGCCCCGTCGATCTGGGCCGCCTCAATCAGAACCTTAGGCACCTGCTTAAAGAACTGATAGAAGATCAGGATAAAGATGGACGAGTTGATGCCCTGGGCCAAAAGGGAGGGCAGCAGGAAGGCCCACAGGGTGCTCAGAATTCCCAGGTTCGAGTAGAGCACGTAGGTGGGGATCATGGTCACCTGGCTGGGCAGGATAAAGGAAAAAATGATGATGCCCATGATGACCTTCTTGCCCGGGAACTCAAACCGGGCCAGGCCGTAACCCACAATGGAGCAGGAGACCACGTTCAGGAGGGTGGGCGCTCCCGCCACGATAATGCTTAGGAAAAGGCTCTTCCAGAAGTCCATGCTGGCACCCGCCTGGGCGTAATTGTTGAAGTTGAAGCTGCTGGGGATCCAGTTGACGGAGGAATCCAGCAGATCGTCCAGGGTCATCAGGGAGCTGCTGAGCATGTACAGGATCGGGTAGAGATAGATAAACCCGATGCAGATCAGCAGGGCGTACACCACAAACTGCTTCAGGAACCCCTCCCGCTCCTTGGAGCCCAAAAAGAACCTTTTGATCTTGTCCTTCTCCACATCCGTAAGCCTGTGGGGCTTCCAGGCCGGCTTAGTAATCGCCTGAGCCGTCGTAGGTTGAATATTTGCGCTTTGTTCTTGCTTTTTCGATCTTCCTGGCATTGCGGATTCCCCTCCTTTCTATCTTCTTGACCAGTCTGGCCTCTTTCTTCCTCTCTCTCTTGGCCTTTCTGACCTGTCTCTCATAGACGTCCTTCCGGGCCATGAGCAGCGCCGCGAAGACTGCCACGATCAGCACCACCACCAGGGAATAGAGCCAGGCCATAGCGGAGGCGTATCCGTATCCCTTCTCCTTGGTGCCCGAGAACATGGAATCCTGGATCAGGGTGATGATGGAGTTCTGCTCGTTGCCGGAGATAAACACAATGGTGTAAACCACATTCAGCAGGATCATGGGCTTGATGGTGGGAAGGGTGATCTTCCAGAAGCACTCCCAGCCGGAGCCCCCGTCCATCTGGGCCGCCTCGTACATGGCCCCGTCGATCTTCTGCAGGGCCGACAGGAAAATCAGGATCTGCACCCCCGAATACCAGAGCACCGTGATCATGCTGGAAAACAGATCCGTGATGGCGTCGGCAATGCCCGTGGGAAGGAAGCTCCCGATGGCCGAGCCGATGGCCTGGGTGTCTATGGTGGAGATGGTGGCCGCCCCCTGCTCCGTCAGCATGCCCATCACCGGGCCGCTGACCACAATCACCGGCAGGAAAAAGATCAGCCGGAAGAATCCCTTCATCTTAATATTCCCGTTCAGCAGCATGGCGATAATCAGGGCAAACACCACGATGATGGGCACCGACAGCACGGTGCTGGTAATGTAGGAGACCAGCTGGGGGGTAAAGTCCGTGTCCACCAGCAGGATCTGGGTGAAGTTCCCCACTCCCACAAAGCTGAACAGCCGTCCCAGGGGAGTGATCCGGATGTTGTTTAAGGCATACCAGAAGGAGCTCCCCATGGTGTAGACCAAAAAGATGGCCGCCCCCAGGATCCAGGGACTGACGAAGACCAGCCCCGTGACGGCCTCCCGCCTGGCCAGACGTCCGGGCTTAATCCGGACCTTTTGCTTTTTTGCCTGTCTGTCTTCTTTCTTCATATCACTCACCTGCCTCTACCTTGTAAGACAGCGGGTCCAACGAAACGCCATCTGCGCTCACGGCCCGGTCATTGTAATTTACGTAGATCACGGTGCCGTTGTCATAGGTTACTTTGTTCACGCCTTCCTCCAGGATCTCATGATCCGCGATGCAGGCGCCCCTGGTTTTCTCCGCCAGGGCCCGCAGCTCCCGGTCGTAGGAGATCAGCGTATCCTTGTAGGTGGTGTACTTGGTGCTGTAGAGGTCTGCGGAATTGGTATAAATCAGGTTGGAGGAATCCTCGGCGGTCAGGTAGAAGGAAGGGTACACGCCCGCCTCCACCATCTGCAGGAAGAACTCGCTCTTGTTGGCCTCAAAGTTCACGTACTCGGAGTACATGGGGATGCTCCCCTTCAGCACCATGGAGAAGAAGGGCACCTCCCGGTCCTCATACATATAGTCGGAGGATCCCATGGGCATATCCAGGTAGGCTCCCGTCTGATCCCACAGGTAGGCAAAGGGCGCTTCCAGAACCAGATCCACCCCCCCTGACGTTATTTTTTCAACGGTCTTCCGATATATGTCCGCACAGTAGAAGCGGCTGTAATACTGGCTGCTGTAGCTGTAGGAGAAGAGGTTATTGCTGATGCCGGCCAGGGCCAGGGTGTTGACTCCCTTTTTGGTGTAGCTGTCCACAAACCGGTTCAGCAGATAATCGCTCCGGGTGGGAAGCAGGTAGTTGAAGGTGTCGTACACATAGCCCTTGGTGCTGATCTCCAGACGCCTTTTGTTCACCTTCTTTACCACGTTGAAGGTGGTATTGTTCTCCGCCGGGTTGGTCTGGAGGGCGTCGTCGTACAGGTACACCTGATAGCCCTTCCCGCTCCACTCCTGAATCAGGTCCGTCAGGGCCCCGGTGCCGCCGATGCTGCCATCCGCCTTGTATTTGGTGATGGGGATATTGTACATGCCCCCCTTCTGCCAGCCCTTGTACACGGTCAGCAGGCTCTCGATGCCGTTGTCCTTTAAATCCCGGTAGATCTCATCCACCTGGTCCGTGTCGGTCATGGTCACCGCCCGGGTAAAGAACAGGAATTCCTCCCGGTCGGAGCCCAAAAAGTCCACTCTGGTCTTATAGGAATCGTCTCTCCCCGGCAGCATGCCCTTCTCTGTCAGGTACTCCCGGTAGGCCACCGCCATGCCCGCGTAATCGGCATCCTCCCCGGACAGAAGCAGGTAGCGCACCTTCATATCCGTGTGGGACCGGTCCGCCTCCACGCTCTGCATGGTTCCGGAGTTGGAATTGTTCAGGGGCTGCACGTACATGCGCCGCATGAGGAACTTGGCGAAGCATCTGTTGTAGTTTACCATGACTCCGTTGGGATGGGCCTCGATGCTGACTCTCTCGTCCCCTTCCTCCACCACGGCCAGATACCCCAGCTGATCCTGGGTGTGGGCCATGCCGAAGACCGGGGCCATCACCTTCTGGGCCTGGTTCACGGTGCGGTGCTCGCCCCAAAGGAGCTGCTCCGTGGTGGAATCCACAAAGCCCATATCCGACCCGTAAACCATCTGGGAGAAGCCCGTGGCGTACCTCCCGTCCTTGTCGTCCAGATAAATCAGGGCGCCGTTCCCGTCGGGGATAAACATATAGCCCTCCTGGCTGTCCAGGTAGGTGTAGCCCAGGAAGGGGAACAGGCTGACGGTGCCGATCCACTTCTCCTGGCCGTTCTCCACAATGGAGCTCTCGGGGATTTCCGCTGTCAGCTCGCTCCCCTCCAGGCTCACCTTCACGTCAAAGCCGAACTCATAGTCCGAAAAGTACAGCTTGGCGGTAAAGCCGTTGTCCGTGTAGGTGTAGTCCAGGGTGTGGGGATTGAGCACCAGATCCACCTGGTAGGTGTCCGTGATCCCCTGGATGGCGGTGAGCACCACGCCGGACTGCATGTAGGCGTTCCAGGTCTTGTTGTTGGCCCCGTCGTCCTCCGCGGGATCCAGGGTGGAGCGCAGCAGCTTTCCCGTCTCCTTATTGCGAAGCAGGATGGACAGGGTGGGCTCATACAGATACAGCTCGTAGGAGTCGCTGCCGGCCACCAGCCGGTACTCTCCGGGGATTTCCTCCCCGGCGGCCTGCGCCTTCAGGGAAAAACCGGGTACTGACGCAAACAGCAGCAGGGCCGCCAGCAGAAAGCAGATCCAGTTTCTCTTTCTCTTAGTTGCCAATTCGATACACCACCTCTCCGCCAATGGCAAGAATGAATTCAAACACCTGCGCCCACAGCACATAGATGATAAAGATGAGCAGGGCCATGATCAAAATGGTGAAGGCCGTCAGGCACAACACCTTGAAGGTCTCCTGGGCCGTGTAGTTGTTTACCTCCTTCACCGCCAGCACAAAGAGCACGGCCATCCACCCGAAGATCAGGTAGTAGGTGAAATTCACCAGGAACTGCTCGTTGTTGGTCACGATGTGGGACAGGGCAAACACCACCGGGATCAGGGTCACATAGGGGGTCAGGCAGTAGGTGAAGGAGCAGAAGATCTTCTTCACGGTGCCCTCCCCGTCGTTGATGGTGCACACCAGGTAATTGCAGGCGGTAAGGGCGGCAAGCACCACCACTACCATGCCGATGTCCGTCAGGATCTCATAGCGCCCCTCCCGGATGGTCTTCTGCAAAAATCCGCACAGATACTTGTTTATCATATATTCCAGCATGAACAGGACCACCAAAATGTTGGCGGCGGTCAGGGACGCCCTCCCCTCTCTGGCGATGCCGTAGCACCCGTCGATGGGATGTCTCATAAAGTACCAGGCGTACCGCAGATCCTTCACTGCCTTCCACTGGCCCACACTGCCGCACAGGGCCCGCAGGGGATCCAGGATCCTCTTCTTCCTGTCAAAATAATCGACGAGCTTCTTTAACACGAACAGCAGCACCACCGCCCAGATCACCGGCACGATGTAGCGCTTCAGCCACAGGTTTCTCACCTCCCAGGAGGCGTCGGAGTAGCCCGTGTAATCCTTGGCCAGCTTGGCGTAGCGCTTGGCCTGATCGTAATTTTCCTCCTGGAAGTAGGCCCGGCCCATGGCCTGGTTGGCGTAGTCGAACATACTGTTCATCTTCAGCACTTCCTCCAGGGGGGCCTTGCTCTCGGTGTAGCGCCCGGTGGAGTAAAGATTTAACGCCTCATGGAGCAGGTTGGTGAACTCGGTGGGCTCAAACACCTGGATCTGGCTCTTGTCAGAGTCCAGGATGTAGAGCCGGTCCTGGGGATCCACGTCGATGGCGCTCACCAGAGTACACAAGCCCACTCTCTGGCTGCCGTCGTCCGCCCCGCCGAACACGAACAGGCTGTCGCCCTCGTTGTTGAACTCGTATATGTAGCCGTTCTGGGAGGCCAGGAACACATTGTCATGGTTGCCCGCCGCCACGGCCGCAGGGATCTCGTCGTAGGTCTCCGGCTCGATCACATTTTTGCCGGCGATGTTCAGGCGCTTTAGGGTGTCGTTTCTCTCGCCCCGGGTCACAGTGTAGATCAGGCCCTTGTCGTCGATGCACAGATTGTCGGGGGTGGAGGGGATGTTGGACACCATCCTGGCCCTCTGAGCCTTGGTGGCGAACATTCTGCGCAGGACCACCAGGGGGGAGCTGGAGGCGGAGTTGGTGCCGAAATACCCCAAAAAAGTGCCTCCCTCGATGGGGGAAATCTCCACAATCCCGTTGGTGTTGGACTCGCAGATCACATACATGATCCCCGCGTCGTTGACCACCAGCTTGATGGGCATGAAGCTCAGGGCCTCGCCGTAGAGAGGGCTCTCGGGCTTCCCGTACCGGTTCAGCAGCGCGCCGTTTTGGTCAAACTCAAAGATCGCGCCCGCGTCCCGGTCCGCCACATAAATGTGCTTGTCGGCCGTCACATAGACCCCTCTGGGGGTGACCAGCTCGCCCTCCCCCACGATCTTGATCAGATTCCCTTCGAGATCCCCCACCACGATCCGGGCGTTGCCCGTGTCCGCCACGTAGATCTCGCCGTCGTCGGTGACGCACAGGTCGCTGGGGCCGCTCAGGGCTTCCTCGTCAAACTTGGTGATGGTCTCATAGGGCAGGTATGCCGACTGAGTCTGAATCAGGGAGCCATAGCCGTCGAAGGTAAAGGTACGGTAGGGTGACTCCGCTCTGGCAGGCAGCTCCAGGCCGGTCAGGGCCAGTATCGTCACCAGAAGGCTTAAGGCTGCCCTTTTGAAATGTCTTTTTCTCATCTTCATTTCTCTGTCCACCTTTTCCTTTACTTGATACCGGAGTGTGCCATGGTATTCATGACGTTGTTCTGCAGCAGGATGAAGAGCACCAGGTTGGGGATGAACATGATCAGGGCCGCCGCGGCCGCCATCCCTTGGCCGGCCACCGTGTTGTTGGCGTTGGCCAGGGTGTTCATGTAAAAGGTCAGGGTCTTCATGCTGTCGTCGTTTACAAAATAGTTGGAGGTCTCCATGTTGGTCCACACCTGCTGGAATACCATGATGGCCGCCGTGGCGATGGCGGGCTTAATCATGGGCAGGATGATCTTTATGTAGACTTGGAAATCGTTGGCGCCGTCCATGTAGGCCGCCTCCATGAGGGAGTCCGGCACCTGATCCACAAACTGCTTCACCAAAAACAGCGCCACGGGCATTGCCACCAGGGGCAGGATGTGGGCCACATAGGTGTCGATCATGCCCCCGAAGCTGATCACCAGATACCGGGGGATCAGCACCGCCGTTCCCACGAACATGATGGCCATCTGGTTGATGTCCATGAGCACGTACTTGGCCCGGAACCTGATCTTGGAGAGGGCGAAGGCCGCGCAGGTGGTAAACAGCAGGGATAAGAAGATGGTCAGCACGGTTACGATCAGGCTGTTGAACACGTAGCGGCTCATGGGGATCCCCGCCGTGCGGCTGGCCTTGATCAGGCTTGTAAAGTTATCTAAGGTGGCGTTCCTCACAAAGAAGGTGGGAGGGAACGCGAACAGTTCCTCCATGGGCTTGAAGGCATGGTTGATAATGAAGATAATGGGAAGCGCCATGAAGATGACCAGCGGCAGAACAATGCATATGATCTTCAGCTGGCTGAGCTCAAATCTCTTGGGATTGATCCGATGTCCTTTGTATGCCATTTGTCCTTCCTCCCTTCCTTAATATTCATCCTTTTCCACAAAGAGCTTGTTGGCTGCCTTGGAGAAAAGCTGTACCATCAAAAGCAGTACCACGGACAGGGCCGCCGCGTAGCCCATCTCGTATCGCTGGAAGCCGTAATCCTCGATGTGGTTTACGATCAGCTGAGAGGCGTAGCCCGGCGAAGGGTTGCCCGTGAGCAGGGTGTAGATGGTGCCCGCCTGGAAGGCGTTCACAATGCTCATCACCGCCGCGAAAAGCATCTGGGGCTTCATGCTGGGGATGGTGATGTAAATCATCTCCTGGAAGCGGTTCTTGATGCCGTCGATGGCCCCCGCCTCGTACAGGGACTCATCCGTATTTAAGATGCCGGCGATCAGGGACAAAAAGCCGATGCCCATGCTGGACCACAGTCCGATGACGATGATGATGGGCAGCAGGTAATCCGCGTTGATCAGCCAGATAATGGGATCCGTGATCACTCCCAGGCTCATGAGCCAGCTGTTGAGCAGTCCCGTCTGGTCCCCGGAGAAAATCACCTTCCACACCACGGTCATGGCCACGCCGGCGGTCATGCTGGGGGAGTAGAGGATCAGGGCGAACACGGTCCGGACCGTCTTGGTCAAGTTGCACAGGGCCCAGGCCAGCACAAAGGAGAGGATGTAGCCTCCCACTCCCACCACCAGAGCGTAGACAATGGTGTTGGGCAGCACGTACTGCATGAAAATCTCATCGTTTGTGAGAACGGTGATGTAGTTTAAGAATCCCACCCATGAGGGGAATTCTATGGCATTGAAATTGGTAAAGGACAATACGATGGCCAGCAGAACCGGGATCAGTATGAATACCAAAAATGCCAGTGCGTAGGGCAGGATAAAGAGATATCCGTTTTTGTTGTCCGCCCTCTTTGCGATCTTGTTTTTCTTGATAACTGCCATGTCCCTCTCACCCCCTTACTCTCTGCCCAGGATCCTGCGGACCGTCTCGATCGTAGGAACCTTGTAATCCTTGATGGTGTATCCGTTGCTGTCCACGAACTCAAATTCCTCCAGCTTCCGGTCGAACTCCCGGTTGATGGCCTTCACCGCTTTGTCGATCCTGGTCTGGGCCGTCTGGCGGTTTACCACAATGTCGTTGAAGGCGTTGCTGACCTCCCTCTCCAGCAGGTAGGTGCCGGGCACTCTCGCCACATCCACCACCTGGCTCATCTGATCCCGGATGATCAGCTTATCCTGGGTGTTCCAGGGCAGCTCCATGAAGGCCTCCATGTTGGCGGTGGTCCACATATACTCGCTGCCGTAGGTGATCTGCAGGGTCTGGCCGAACTCGGCCTGCACATCGCTGTCGGACCACCACTTGACGAACTCCCATGCCTCCCGCTCCCGGCTGCTGTCGGACTTAAAGATCACGCAGCTCTCGGCGCAGCCGCAGGTGGTGCGGTCCACGGTGCCGTCCTCCTGAAGGATTCCGGGCACCAGGGCGATCTTCCAGGAGTTTTTCAGCTCCGGCGCCGCGTTGGTCATCAGGTTGTAGGTGGCGTAATCCGCCACTCCCAGGGGCATGTCGCCGTTTCGGAAGTGCTGGTAAAAATTGTCGATGTTGATGGGCATATTATATATGGTAAAAAGCTCCGTCAGGTAGGTAAAGCCGTCGATGGAGGCCGCGCTGCCGAAGGCCGTGCCCTCCTGGGCCGTGTCGTAGTAAAGGGACCCGCCGAACTGATGGATCAGAGGGGTGGTGCCGTGGAAATTCCGCATGGCCAGCATGCCGGAGACCGGCTGATAGTAGTTCAGGCCCCTCATCTGGAGTTCCGGCAGCATGTCGATCACATCCTGCATGGTATCCGGCACCTCCAGCCCCAGCTTATCCAGGATATCCGCCCGGTAAAACAACACCCAGAAGTTCATGGTCTCGGGCATGGCGTACACGCCGTCCCCGATGGTGCCCGTCAGGAAGAACCCGTCCTCGTAGGGGGCCGCCACCTGCCTAAAGTCCTCAAACTGGGTCATATCCACCAGAGCGCCCCGGATGCCCAGCTCGTAGGGAATGGTGTAGTTGATGCCCGTGGCCACGTCCGGCGCCTTGCCGGAGGAATTGGCCAGCACCAGCTTGTACTGGTCGGGCATGACGCTGATGTCCACCTCGATGCCGGTCTGGGGGGTGAAATATTCGTCGATCATCTTCTGCATGATCTGTATGTACTGGCTGGAGCGGTTCACCCACACCTGCAGGTGGTCCGGGTCCGTGTTGCTGGTGGAGTATGCCTGATCCGTAAAGGATGAGACAAACCGGCTGATATTCATGCCCATGGAGGCAAACAGCCCGGGCTTCTTGGGAAGCTGGGCGCCCTCCTGATACAGATAGATCCGGTCGATGGCCAGATTGTTCTCGATGAGTTTATCCACCGTGTTGGCCAGCTGGCGGTTGACGCTGGAGGCGGAAGAGCTCAGCTCCGCCACCCGGTACGGGATCTCGTCGGGCTCCTCGGCCAGGGAGATCAGCTGCTTGGCCGCGATAATCATGGAGGAAAGCACGGCGATGGTGCCCTTCTTCTGGCCAGTGTAGTCTCTGGCGCTGTCGTGAAGGGCCTGGAGCTGGTCGGCGTAGCTGTACAGATCCGACTCCAGGTTGGGAATATACCGGGAGAGCTTTAAGTCTCTGTATTTGTCCGTGTTGGTGCCCGCCACCTTGGTGATCTCCAGGGAGAGATCGTTGACCTGGGACATGATCACGTCCAGGCCCTCCAGGATGGGGCGGATCTTGTCGATGCTGATGGTGTAGGAGATGGTGTGCACCCCGGGCTCCAGATAGACGCTGAGCCTGCTGCCCTCCTGATCCGTCAGGGATACGGTCTTATACTTGGTGGTATAGTCCAGGGCATAGGAGAGGAACTCCTGATTGGGGATCTTCCCGTCCACCGCGATATCCACAAACACGGGGAAGTCCGTCTTGTCGGACTGGCGGTAGTTCATCCCGATATAATAGTTCCCCGCCGTCAGCACCTCAAACTCGTAGGTGACCCGCTGGCCCGCCTCCGAGAAGGAATCGGAGTCGATGGTGTTGAGCACCGTGTCCGTCACCTCGTAAGGGTCTAAGCTGGTGTCGTACTCCGCCACCCCGTGGACGGCGGAATCGTTCCGGTAGGTAAATTCCTCCGCCTGGATGGAAATCAGCTCCTGCCCGGGAGCCGCCTGGCTGCCGGCGTAGGCGGGGATTTCCTCAGGGGCCGCCAGAAGCAGGGCCCCCAGAAGGAAGCTGCCCTCCAGGACCTGGAGCTCCACCGTGTGGGTTCCCGCGGAGAGCTCTATGGCCAGGGGACGGCTTCTGCGATAGCTGCCGTCGCTGACATACTTGGTCTCCCAGCGGATCAGCTTGTCGGGGACCGTGACGATCTCATTGTTGTACCGGTCGTAGGATTTCTCCCCCTGCTGCACCCAGGTGGACTCAAATTCCAGGTTCCGGCACTCGTAGAAGGGATACTCCCCGTCCACGGTCATGGAAAGACCGATGGGCAGCACCGAATCGTCGTAGGAGAGATAGTCAAGTCCCAGATAATACTGGGCCGTCTGGGGCACCTCCAGGGTAAAGACCGCCCTGTCCCCCAGATGCAGATCCACCACCTCATCCGGCGCACTGCCCCAGCCGGGGGCGTAATCCCTGGTCTCGCCTGTGACCGCCGCCCCGGCATCCTGCTCCAGAATCCCGGCCGCGGAAAAGCCCAGGGTCTGCCCGCTGTAGCGCCCGGCCGTGTACCCCGCGCTGACCTGCGTGTAATTCTCTGTGAGCATCTCATTCACATACCCGCCGTCGGAGGTGTATGTGGCGCCGCTGCCGGTATCCCCTGTCTCGGCTCCGGCCCGTATGCCGGGTCCGGCCGAGAAAAGCATACTGGCGGCGAGGACGACTGCCATCCGTTTCACACCGCGTCTTTGCTTCATCATAATAACCTGCCCTTCTTGATTATTTTAATGTTGACTTAAACGTTTTAGTAAAACATATATATAATTACCCTACTACTCTTTATGCAAAAAGTCAATCTTGGAAAACTACTTTTTTTGTGATATTTTATTGGTAGGGACCTTTTTAAGCCCGCACATATGGGCTCATTCACCACAATGCTCAAAAATCAGCCTTAAATTTTGTGCATTTTCACGGGAGGTTAAAATGATTCAAAAAAGACTAAAACAAACTATTCTTTCCCTGCTGCTGGCGGGGGCCTGCCTGCTGGGGGGCTGCGGGGACGCCGCGTCCTCCGGGAAGGCGGGAGAAGCACCCTCAGAGGAAGCCGCCTCCCAGCAGGCGGGGACTGGGGAAGCCGGAGCCGGGGAAACCGGCAGCGGGGCCGGAGAAGCCGGGGCCGGGGAGGACGCCCTGCCGGAGGGCCTGCGGGCCCAGTACCTGGTCCACACCGGCGCCGGGGAGGCCCAGGGGGCTCTTCCCATCAGCGACACCCTCTACGGAATCTTTCTGGAGGACATCAACTACGCCCTGGACGGCGGCCTGTACCCGGAGCTGGTCAAGAACCGCTCCTTCGAGTACGGCTCCCTGGCCGCGGGAGGCGGCAAGCACGGCTGGAGCATAGAAAATCCCCAGGATGAGAGCCTGACCTTTGAGATCCTGGAGGATGCGGCGGAGGGGCTCCACGAAAACAATCCCCATTTCGCCCGGCTCACCAACCAGTCGGAGGAATTCCTGGGGATCTACAACAAGGGCTTCCTGGAGGGAATGAGCGTGACCCTCGGGGAGACCTATGAGCTTTCCCTCTATATAAAGAACAGCTCCCCCTCCCCCGCGCCGGATGTGCGCCTGAGCCTGCAGGGACAGGACGGGGAGGTGCTGGCCCAGGAGATGCTGGCCCAGGACGTCTCGTCAGAGTGGCAGAAATTTTGCCTGACTCTGACGCCCCTAAGCACCCAGTCCGCCCCGGGAGAATCCGCCGGGAAGGTGCGCCTGGTGCTGGAGATGGGAAATGGCTCCCTGGATTTTGACATGATCAGCCTGATGCCCTCGGACACCTACAAGGGCCTTCCCGTCCGGAAGGATCTGGGAGAGATGCTGAAGGCCCTGCACCCCTCCTTCCTGCGCTTCCCGGGAGGCTGCGTGATAGAGGGCCGGGACGAGGAATCCATGTACAGCTGGAAGGACTCCATCGGAGGCGGAGAGGCCCTCACCCTGGGGGATGAGACCTCCGTAGGGGATGTGGCCCTGCGGCCCCAGAGCATGTCCATCTGGCGGGGCAACTCAACCCACCCCTACTACACCTCCTACGGCATCGGCTTTTTCGAGTTCTTTGAGCTGTGCGAGGCCCTGGACTGCCTGCCGGTGCCCGTGCTCAACGCGGGCATGACCTGCCAGGTGCAGAGCCCCAAATACATTGTGT
This sequence comes from uncultured Acetatifactor sp., assembly GCA_947625475.1. Classification (GTDB taxonomy): domain Bacteria; phylum Bacillota; class Clostridia; order Lachnospirales; family Lachnospiraceae; genus Acetatifactor. The sequence goes on along the minus strand of CANQOL010000031.1, from coordinate 26,194 downwards.
ACCCTGTGAGCAGCCCGGAATTTCAGCAGCTGGTCCAGGACGCCCTGGATCTGGTGGAATTCTGCCGGGGAGACGCCTCCACCCAGTGGGGAAGCGTGCGGATCGCCATGGGCCATGAGGAACCCTTCCCTCTGAAATACATCGGCATCGGCAACGAGCAGTGGCAGACCGAATACTTCGAGCACTACCGGGAGTTCGCCAGCGCCTTCTCTGAGGCGGCCCGGGAAAATCCCGCCCTCTACGGGGATATCCGGCTGATCGTGGCCAACGGCCCGTCCTCCGGGGACCGGGTCGGCTGGAACTATGTGGAGGACTGCATAGACTGGGGAGACGAGGTCACCGCCCTGGTGGACGAACACTACTACGAAGCCCCCTCCTTCTTCTTCTCCAACACAGGCCGGTACGATTCCTATGAGCGGGACGGCCAGGCCAAGGTATTCTTAGGAGAGTACGCAGCCCAGTCCAACACCCTGGAGGCCGCTCTGGCGGAGGCCGCCTACATGACGGGGCTTGAGAAAAACGCGGATGTGGTGGAGATGGCCTGCTACGCCCCCCTGTTCGGGAACCGGCTGGCCAACCAGTGGACGCCGGACCTGATCTGGTACGGCTCCGACACCGCTTACGGCTCCGTGAACTACTATGTACAGCAGCTATTTGGGGCCAATACAGGGACCCTCCATCTGCCCGGGGAGCTGACCGTAAGCGCCTCCGGCGCCGAAAGCGGCCTCTGCGGCGCAGTAGGCCTGGGCACCTGGCAGACCAGCGCGGCCTTCGACAACCTGACCGTCACGGACAACGCCACGGGGGAGGTGCTCTACTCCAACGACTTTGAGGATCCGGAGGCCCTGAAGGCCCCGGAGATCACGCTCCACGAAGGAGACTGGTCCCTCTCGGAGGGGCGCCTGGTCCAGACCAACACCGGCGCTCCCTTCGACGCCAACACCGGGGACGCGCTCTTTTTGGGAGATCCCTCCTGGCATGACTACACCCTGACGGTGGAGGCGGAAATCCTGGAGGGGGCGGAGGGCTTTCTGATCCCCGTGTGCGTGGAGGATTCCTCCAACCTGATCTTCTGGAACGTGGGGGGCTGGGGCAACACCCTCTCCTGCCTGCAGATTGTCTCCGGGAACTCCAAGAGCGGCCAGATCACCGGCACCGTCCACGAAATGAAGCTGAAGCACAACCAGGTCTATCAGGTGAAGATGGTGGTCTCCGGGGACCGCATCCAGGGTTATATCAACGATATGCAGTACCTGGATTACACCCGCCAGGCTCCCCAGGCCCTCTATGAGTCGGCCTCCCGGGACGAAAACGGGGATCTGATCCTGAAGCTGGTCAACACCACCGGGGAGAGCGGGAGCCTTACGGTCACCCTGGAGGACTTTGACCCGGCGGCCTATGAGCCCCAGGCCCTGGCCACCGTGCTCTCCGGCAGCGCCCTGGGGGATGTGAACTCCTTCGATGAGCCGGAAAAGATGACGCCCTCGGAGGGCAGCGTGCCCATCGGGGAGAGCTTCTCCTACGAGGCCCCCGCCTACTCCGTCAGTATTCTGCGGATCCGGAAAAAGTAGGGGATTAGAATAACAAAAAAGAGAGCTGCCCTAACCTGAATGGCAGCTCTCTTTTTATTCGATTCATCAAGTATTTTTTGCTCATCTGCATCCTGAAGATTAGTCACCCCATTAGTCACCTTTGCGCTTTCCAATGCGGTAAACTTTACCATGATGTCTTCACCGTGCACGATATATTCCGGCAACTCTGCGCCGAGAGTTTTACATGCCTCACAAATTTTTTGTATGCCGCGGCCCCAGCTTTCAATATATCCAGCCCGATAAAAGACACGGGCAATATCCGGATTATATGGTTTTGAAGCGTGAGTCTCCAAAAGCGTTTCCGCAGTCCAGCCAAACGGAAGCAGACTACTATTGCTGATATACATGGCGTCCTCTTCTATCCGAATCTGCACCGGAACATTATCCGCCCAATTACAATGAATCAAAGCGTTGAAAACTGCTTCTCTGACTGCCTCGCGTGCAAAGGGATATGTTTCTACTCTCGATAACTTTTTCCGGATTCCTGTAAAAACACAATACCCCTGCACGTTTCAGTTTTCCATCTGATAACAATTCCAGTTTATCTGTGAATATACATTCTCGTTTTATCAGGTTCTCCATCTCCCTGCACCATACACAAAAACTCCCATCCGTAACGTTCATAAAATCCAACGTGGTCAGTGACCAGATAGACCGGCGTGATCCCTTTTGATTTCATATCGTCAACAACCATATTGAGCAAACGACCCGCTATTCCTTTGCAGCGATATTCTTCTTCCGTATATACTGCACAGACATTCGGTGCCAGATCCTTTCTGTCGTGAAAATCATTTTCGATCACTCCCATTCCGCCTATTATTCTGCTGTTTTCAAGACATAGATACCATCCCAATTCCGTTTCATGATTCAGGTAAGCGGTCATACAGTTGAGATAAGCCTCTTTTGGCACTCCCCATTTGCTGTGAAACCATTCCGCAGCTTTCTCTTTAAAGCTGGGCAGTTCTCTTAAGGTGCAGTATCTGTATTCGTTCATATTCTTCACCTCCAAATATCGATTGCCGAATCATTTCCAGCCGACATTTCACATCAATCCCCATTCCGGGGCGCCGCCAGGCGCACATGGAATCAAAAGTCCACAGATGCTTTTTCTGTGGATATTAAACCACAATCTATTTCGCAAAATCAAGCGTCTTTCAAAAATGCGAAACAGAAAGTTCCAAAAAGAACTCAAGCCAGAATACAGATTGACAAGACCGGTCTCATCCTCTATAATCAACCTTGCCGCAGAAAGCGGCCAATATCCTGAAAAAGAGAATACGATTTTCATATACAAAGGTCAGGCATTTATTCAGAGAAGCCGGGTGAGAATCCCGCACGGTCCCGCCACTGTGATGCAAGGCGCCTGCGTCTTGCTAAGCCAGATCGCTGAGTCTGTCCTGCGCAAGTTCACGATGGATGAATTTGTGTCTGTTTTTTGACGGCAAAAACACCCTTCGTATATGACAGGGTGTTCTTTTTTGTCGGGGGAAAACGGAGGAAAAGAAAGTTGAAGAAACGAAAACTCACAAAACAAATCAGCTTGCTGATGGCATTGGTCTTGGTGCTTTGCCTGACTGCCTGCGGCGGGGATGAGCCGTCATCATCCGGCGCCGGGGAGAACAGTCAGGCGGCCCTGGAGAGCAGCCAGGCGTCCGGAGAGGACGGCCAGGCATCCGAAGAAGGCGGCCAGGCGTCCGAAGAAGGCGGCCAGGCGTCCGGAGAGGACGGCCAGGCATCCGAAGAAGGCGGCCAGGCGTCCGAAGAAGGCGGCCAGGCGTCCGGAGAGGACGGCCAGGCATCCGAAGAAGGCGGCCAGGCGTCCCAGGAGGGCGCTTCGGCGGAAAATTCCCGTCCCACGGTGGATCCCAGCGGCGCCCAAATCAGTGTGCCGGAGGAAATCAACTCTATCGCCCTGCTGGCGCCCTCTATCGCGGAGACGGTGATCGCCCTGGGATACGGGGACAAAATCACTGCCTATGACGCCAACAGCAAGGGCCTGGAGGGCATCCCGGCGGAGGATCAGTGCCTGGTGCTGGATACGGTCACGCCGGATTTAGAGCAGCTGGCGGCCCTGCATCCGGACATCCTTATGGTGACCAACCTGTCCCTGCCGGGTCAGGAAAATCCCTTTGAGCCTCTGACAGATCTGGGGGTCTGCGTGGTCTGCATCCCCACCAGCGACAGCATAGCGGACGTGGAGAGCGATGTGGCCTTTATCGCGGCCGTGCTGGGAGAGACGGAAAAAGGAGAGGCCCTGATCGCGGACATGGAGGCGCGGATCGGCGCTGTTTCGGCCATTGGCGCTTCCATCACGGAGAAGAAAAAGGTGTACTTTGAGATCTCGGCCGCCCCTTATATGTACAGCTTCGGAAGCGGTGTGTTCCTGAATGAGATGATCGAAATCCTGGGAGCGGAGAATATTCTGGCGGACCAGGAGGGATGGCTGTCCGTGAGCGAAGAGACCGTTGTGGCGGCCAATCCGGATGTGATTCTCACCAATGTAAATTATATTGAGAATCCTACCCAGGAAATTATGGACCGCAGCGGATGGGATGCGCTGACGGCTGTGCAGAACGGAGCGGTTTACTATATTGACAACATGGCTTCCTCCCTGCCCAACCAGAACATCGTAAAGGCCCTGGAGCAGATGGCGGAGGCAGTTTATCCGGAGTATTATGGAAAGTAAGCGGAAATTTCTTTTACTGATCGCGGCGGCCCTGGCCGCCGTGATCCTGGGGATCGGACTGGGGAGTGTTATGATCTCCCCCGTAAAGATCCTGACTGTGCTGGGGGAGGAACTGCTCCCCCGGGCACAAACCCCGGGGGGCGGCGCCTCCCGGACGGAAGAAGGAACCGGGGGAAGCGGAGCTGATGCCTCCCGGGCGGAAGAACCCGGGGAAAGCGGGGATAATGCCTCCCGGGCGGAAGAACCCGGGGAAAGCGGGGGCGGCGCCTCCCGGGTGGACAATGTGACCCGGACCCTGGTGATGCAGATCCGGCTGCCCCGGGTGCTGCTGGCCTTCCTTGTGGGGGCCGCTATGTCCGTCTGCGGCGTGGTCATGCAGTCGGTGCTGAAAAACCCGCTGGCATCCTCCTATGGGCTGGGGGTTTCCGCCGGCGCAGGCTTAGGGGCCGCTCTGGTAATCGTGACGGGGGCCTCCGGCCTTCTGGGCGCCATCCTGCTGCCCGGAGTCAGCTTTGGCTTTGGCCTGATTACGGTGATTTTGGTGCTGGGGATCACCTCCCGCATTGACCGGGGGCTTTCCAATGTCACCATCGTGCTGGTGGGCATGGTGCTGTCCCTTTTCTTTACCGCGGTGATGAATCTTCTGGCCGCGCTTTCCCCTGCCTATTCCCAGAGGATCAATCTCTGGCTGCTGGGCAGCTTTTCCATGAAGGACTGGAGCAGCGTGGCGGCTCTGGCGGCAGTCCTGGTACTGTGCCTGGGGGTGTTCGCAGGCTTTTCCCGGGAGATGGACATTATGACCTTCGGGGAGGAACAGGCCCTGGGGATGGGAGTGGATTTAAAGCGCTGCAAGTGGATTTTGATCGGCACAGTGGCGGTACTGACGGGGACGGCGGTGGCCTTTGCCGGGATCATTGGCTTTGTGGATCTGGTGGCGCCCCATGTGGTGCGGCGGTTTTTCGGCTCCTCCCACAGGAGGGTGCTGCCCGCCAGCGCTTTATTCGGCGGAGCCTTTATGGTGCTCTGTGACCTGGCGGCCAGAACCCTGGCCTCTCCCAGGGAGATTCCCGTCGGCTCCGTCACCGCCCTGCTGGGGGCCCCCTTCTTTCTCTATATTTATTTTGCAAAGGGAAGGAGGAAGGGATGAAAAAGACGTTGCTGAAGGCAGAACATATCCGCTGCGGCTACGGGGGGGATCCGGTGGTGAAGGATATCTCCTTTCAGGTGGATGAGGGAGAGAGCCTCTGTATCCTGGGGCCCAACGGCTGCGGCAAAACCACGCTGCTGCGGGGACTGGCCGGCATTCTGCCCGTGGAGGGAGAGGTCTCGGTGGAGGGACAGAGCCTGGCGGGGATGAGCGCCCGGCAGAGAGGGCGGAGAATCGCCCTGATGAGCCAGCTGTCCGAGACCTATTTTGCCTACACGGTGTATGAGACGGTGATGCTGGGCCGGTATGTTCACCGGAAACGGGGCCTGTTTGCAGGGAAAAACCCGGAGGACGAGAGCATTGTGGAGGAAAGTCTGCGGAAGGTGGGGATGCTGCCCCTGGCGGACCGGCTGATCACAGAGCTCTCCGGGGGACAGCTCCAGAGAGTGTACCTGGCCAGGACCTTTGCCCAGGATCCCCAGGTGATCCTGCTGGACGAGCCCACCAACCATCTGGATCTGAAATACCAGGTGGAGCTGGCGGAGCATTTGAAGGAGTGGGCCGGCCGGGGGAACCGGTGCCTGGTGGGAGTGTTTCACGACATCAATCTGGCCCTGTCCTTTGCGGACCGGGTGCTGCTGATGGAGAATGGCCGGATCGCGGCGCTGGAGCAGGCGGAGCATTTTAAACCCGAACTGCTGAACGAGGTCTACGGACTGGATGTGGGGGCCTATATGCGCAGCGCCCTGAAGCGGTGGGAGGAAGGAGATAAAAATGAACCTTTATCGAAGCCCGTATGAGGCATACCCTTTTTTGTGCGACGGAGGGGAGGATCTGCGGTGCGATTTTGAACTGCTGACGGATGAGATGGCCAGCCAGACCGGGCTGCTGGCGGCAAAGACGGCGGAGGCGGGCTCCCGGGCAAAGGCGGCCGGGGAGCTGACAGGCCCTGCGGCGGCTGAGGCGGCGGCAGAGGCCGCGGGAAAAACAGCCGGGCCGCAGGTCTCTTCCGGCTGGCAGGCGGCACTCAGCCGCCAGATGGAGTATGCCAGGCTGCAGAAGGAGCTTTTGTGGATCTGTGAGCTGATTTACCACATCAACCCCACTCTGCGCACCCACCTGACGGTGACCGAGGATGAGACCCGGCGGCTGGAGGCGGCCGGGGAGCGCCTGCGGAGGGAGTGCGGGGAACGGTGCCGGCGGTTTGTGCTGACCCAGGGCTGCGAGAGCGCCTGCATCGCCCACCTGCTGCGGGTGAAGAGCAAGATGCTGGTGCGCCTCATTTACCGCCACTGCCAGGCGGGGCACCCTGTGCCGGACCGGCTTCTGGATCTGGCCAACCTCCTGTCCGGGTATTTCTTTTATCTGGCCCTGAAGCTGAATGCCCTGGAGGGCGTGGAGGAAATCGACTATATCAGCAGAAATTATTAAAGCTGTCCTCTCACACCGCCGCGCGTACCATTCGGCTTCTCTCCTTCCCTTTTAGTTTCCGTGTCCCTTCCAAAACCCGTCAGGGACTGTCGCTTGAAGCGTCAGTAAAACATCCTGCCAAATTTGCTTCGGACATTGCCAAAGTGCCAAATTGACACTTTGGACTGTACTTTAGAAGAAAATCTTCCTTTAAATGGCCTCCAGCGCCTGGGCCAGGTCCGCAATCAGATCTGCCTTGTCCTCCAGGCCGCAGGACGTGCGCACCAGCCCGGCGGGAACCCCGGCGGCAGCCAGCTGTTCCTCGTTCATCTGCCGGTGGGTGGAGGTGGCGGGATTCAGGCAGCAGGTGCGGGCGTCTGCCACATGGGTTTCAATGGCGGCCAGCTTCAGGTGCTCCATAAAGACCTCCGCCGCGGCCCGTCCTCCCTTCAGCTCAAAGGACACCACGCCGCAGCCCCCCTGGGGCAGATACTTTTTCGCCCTCTCGTAGTAGGGGCTCTCCGGCAGCCCGGAGTAGTTCACGTAGGCCACCTTGGGATGGCTCTGAAGGAACTCAGCCACCGCCTGGCCGTTCTCCACATGGCGGGCCATCCGCACATGAAGGGACTCCAGACCTAAGTTTAAGAGGAACGCGCTCTGAGGGGACTGGACGCAGCCCAGATCCCGCATGAGCTGGGAGGTACACTTAGTGATAAAGGCGCCGCCCATGCCAAATTTTTCTGCGTAGATGATACCGTGGTAGGACTCATCGGGGGTACACAGGCCCGGAAACTTCTCTTTATGGGCCATCCAGTCAAAGCGGCCGGAATCCACCACAGCGCCTCCCACAGCGGCACCGTGGCCGTCCATATATTTGGTGGTGGAGTGGGTGACGATATCCGCTCCCCACTCAATGGGGCGGCAGTTCACCGGGGTGGGAAAGGTGTTGTCCACAATCAAGGGCACTCCGTGGCGATGGGCCGCCTGGGCAAATTTTTCGATATCCAGCACCGTCAGGGCGGGGTTGGCAATAGTCTCCCCGAACACCGCCCGGGTGTTTTCCTGAAAGGCGGCGTCCAGCTCCTGCTCCGTGCAGTCCGGAGAGACAAAGGTCACCTGGATGCCCATTTTGGCCATGGTGACGGAGAGCAGGTTAAAGGTTCCGCCGTAGATGGACGAGGATGAGACAATATGGCTCCCGCACTCACAGATGTTGAAGAGGGCGAAAAAGTTGGCGGCCTGGCCCGATGAGGTCAGCATGGCGGCGCTGCCGCCCTCTAAGGCCGCGATTTTGGCAGCCACATAATCATTGGTAGGGTTCTGGAGCCGGGAATAAAAGTACCCCTCCGCCTCCAGATCAAAGAGCTTCCCCATATCCTCGCTGGTGTCATATTTAAAGGTGGTGGACTGAATGATGGGGATCTGGCGGGGCTCCCCATTGCCCGGCCGGTAGCCGGCCTGGACACATTTTGTGTCGATCCTGTAATCGTTCATGGCAGATTGCCTCCTTCGGTAGATTCTGATTTCGGGCCAGGCCGGGGCCTGCTCACATAAGGGTATTGTATCGGTTTTCGAGCCGTCTGTAAAGAAAAATTATGGGCTTTTGTCCCTGTACGGCATGGGCGCAGGGGCAAACAGCTCCGATTCCTAATAGGTTTCCATTTGCCCGCACAGCATGTTATAAAAACCAAACCGCTCATAAAACGGCTTCAGGCTTTCCTCATAGACCACTGAAATCATGTAGATGCGCTTTTCCTTCAGACATTGAATCATTTGATTCATCAGGTCCGTGCCAAGCCCTTTTCCCTGATAATCCGGACAAACTATTAAATCCTGAATATACGCATCCGTCACTCCGTTTGACACGCTGTCAATATACCCAATCAGCTTTTCATCTTAATAAACGGCAATATGGTAATACGATGTCATCAAAGGGCTTTTGTACTCCCCTTCCATCCTGTTCCAGCCCACAGATTCCCGCAAGTCAGCCAATGCTTTTGCAGACACTTTTTCGTTGAACTTGTACTCCATTGTGTTTTTCCTCATCAAATGATAATTCTATTGTGCAATGAAACCTTATTACACGCTGCGCACTATCTGCATTTTCATTCTTCTCCTTCTGCCTGACCTTCTACAAGAGCAAACCCTGTTCCGCAGTGTGGGCAGCGCAAAATTGACATGATATTTTTGTACACTCTCATTCCACCTCCTTCTACAGATTATACTACATCAAAAGACGTTAAAAATCTACTGTCCGCATAAAAGGACCCCGCCTATCCGGGCCGAGCCTGCTGCCGTTTGGAAGAAAACACAGATATGGTGATAGATTTTGCCGGGGTTAGGTGGTATAATATGTCCACAGGAAAAGCGTCCGCGGATCAGCATGAAACAATCTTAGGGAGGTGGACTTGGATGGAAGAGAGGATTCGCAGCGAGCTTGTAAACGGCTTCTTGCATATTTTGGAAGACAGACTCGTAAAAATCGTTTTGTATGGCTCTGTTGCCAGAGGCAGGGATACAGAAGGATCCGACATTGATATTGCTCTAGTTATGTACGGCAAGCTGGATGCAGATACGGAAGATAGGTTATCAGATTTTGTGGTCGATATGAATTTAAAATATGATAAGGTCTTTTCTGTCATTGATATCGATGCAGAACATTTCAGAACATGGATGGACGTACTGCCCTTTTATCAAAATGTGGAGAAAGAAGGAATCGTGTTATGGAAAGCAGCCTGATCGAGTTATCCAAATACCGCTTTCAATGTGCCTGCGAGGATTTAAATGACGCAAGGATCCTGATAGATGCGGGAAGTTTTAAGTCATCTGTTAACCGTTCCTATTATGCAATTTTTCATATACTGAGAGCTGTCACGGCATTGGATAATTTTGATGCCAGTAAACATTCCGCCGTAATTGCCTATGTGAATCGTATGTATGTGAAGGAAGGAATATTCGATAAAGCATTATCTAAAATGCTGGACAAAGCATATCGGTTGCGAGAGAACGCGGATTATAAGGATTTTGAAATTATTTCCAGGGATATGGCAAAAGAACAGATAGAAAGGGCAGAAAAAATTATGACTATGATAAAACCATATCTGGATGAGAAATGGAAATTGTAATCGGTGCTCTTTAGTGATTTTCCTGCGAACCCTACGAGGTCAGATATCATGAACTATAAAATAGCCATTTGCGACGATTCAGAGGCAGACCGGCGATACATTGCCTCTTTAGCGGCCGGATGGGCCGCCAATGCGGGGCACACGCTGCAGACCCGCCTGTTTACGTCCGCCGAGAGCTTCCTGTTTTGTTACGCCGAGGAAAAGGATTATGACATTCTGCTCCTTGATATTGAAATGGGGCCCATGGACGGCGTGACCATGGCGAAGAAGCTGCGGCAGGAAAACGACGCCGTTCAGATTGTTTTTATCACCGGGTATTCCGACTATATCTCCGAGGGATACGATGTGGCGGCCCTTCACTACCTGATGAAGCCGGTCAGGGAGGAAAAGCTCCGCTCCGTGCTGGACCGCGCGGCCAGGGAGCTTTCCAAAAACGAGAAAATCCTGAATCTGGAGCTGGGCGGCGAGGTGATCCGCATTCCCATCTACCAGATCCGGTACGCGGAGGTCTTCGGCAACTATGTGACGGTCCACGCCCAGGACGATTACACCGTCAAAATGACCCTGGGCAGGCTGGAGCAGGAGCTGGACGAGCGCTTTTACCGGGTGGGACGGTCCGCTTTGGTCAATCTGACCCAGATCAGCCGCGTTTCCCGGACGGAAATCCGCCTCGGCGACGGGACCCTCATCCCTCTGCCAAGGGGGGCCTATGAGGGAATCAACCGGGCCATCATCAAAAGGGGGTGAGACAATGGGACTTTTGTCAAAGCGGATCGACGCGCAGATTGCCTCTTATCAGAGAGATCTGATCGAAACCCATTATCGGGAAGTGGACAACATGTACCGGCAGATCCGGGGCTGGCGGCACGACTACCGCAATCACATCCAGACCATGAAGGCCTACGCTGCCGCCCAGGATTGGGACGCCGTCAAACGGTATCTGGACCTTCTGGATGAGGATTTGACCCGGGTGGACACGGTGATCAAAACCGGCAACCCTATGGCGGACGCCATCCTCAACTCCAAGATCTCCCTGGCCAAGGCGAAGGGGATCCAGGTGGTGGCGGACGCCCAGATCCCTGTCCGGCTGAAGTCCTCGGAAATAGACCTGTGCTGTATCATCGGCAACCTCTTTGACAACGCCATCGAGGCCAGCCTGGAGCTGCCGCAGGACCGGCGGGTGATCCGGGTCTATATGGACATGAAAAATACCCAGCTGTATATTTCCTTTACCAATTTCACCGCCGGGAAAAAGCTGAAGCGGGAGGGACGGCTGTTTCGCAGCACCAAGGGCGAGGGCCACGGCTTCGGCCTTGTGCGGATCGACGCTATCGTGGAACGGCTGGGCGGGTACATCAGCCGCAACAGCGAGGACGGCGCGTTTACCACTGAGATCCTGCTCCCCCAGGAGTGAGCGTGCCCCGGAGCGCTGCCATCTATCGCCGCCCCCTCCCCTGCAGTTCATCACCCGGAAATGACGATTCGTCCCCGGAATAAGCCGGGGGCGAATTCTTTATGATACGCTGTGCCCGTGAGGTGAGAAAATTGAAAGAAAAAACAAAACCAAAACATGGGATTCTCCCAAACATATGGTGGATGGCGAAAATCGCCTGGCGCGTAAGGAAGCGCGTGCTGGTGTTCTGCTTTGTGACGGCGGGGCTGGAGATTGCCTACAACCTGGCACAGCTCTACGTGGCCCCTGAGATTTTAAGGCGGGTGGAGGATCATGCCCCCCTTGGCGTTCTTCTGGGGACCATCGGGTTTTTCACAGTCCTCCTGTTCCTGATCCTGTGGCTCAAAAGCTACGTGATACAGAACACCCTGTGGCCCAGGGTGGACGTGCGCTCGGAGATCATCGGCATGGTGGGCTATAAGTGCAACACCACCTCCTACCCCAACACTCTGCAGGCGGATTTCATCCGGCTCAGGGAGAAGGCCCATATGGCCTGCGAGGGCAACCAGGAGGCCACGGAGCAGATCTGGCAGAGCCTGACCCTGCTTTTGCAGAACGCCGGCGGGTTTGTCATCTACCTGACCATCCTGTCCAAGCTGAACCCCACACTGATCGCCCTGGTCATAGTCACCTGCCTTCTGGGCTTTCTGGCCTCCCGCTACACCAACAACTGGATGTTCACCCACCGGGAGGCGGAGGATGTGTACTATGCGAAAAAGTGTTATATCCGGGAGCGGGCCGAATCGGTGGAGCTGGCCAAGGACATCCGCGTGTTCGGCCTGCAGGGGTGGCTCAACGATCTTTTGGAGAACGTCCACGACGTCTACCTGGATTTCCGGCTCCGGGCGGAGCGGGTAAAGCTGCTGGCGGACATCACGGAGGCTCTCCTGACGGCGGCCCGGAACGGCATCGCCTATGTATACCTGATCCGGCTGGCCCTCCGGGAGGGGCTGGGGGTGCCGGAATTTCTCCTTTACTTTACGGCAGTCACCACCTTCACCACCTGGATCATGGGGATCCTCCAGCAGACGGTAACCCTCCACCATCAGAGCCTGGATCTCTCCCGGCTCAGGGAATTCCTGGAATACCCCGAACCCTTCCGGTTTGAGGGGGGCGAGCCGGTGCCTAAGGCCGGGAGCTATGAGCTGCGGCTGGAGAATGTCTCCTTTCGCTACCCCGGGGCCGAGGAGGACACCATACGTCACATGGATCTGACGGTCCGGGCCGGGGAAAAGCTGGCCGTGGTGGGTCTCAACGGCGCCGGCAAGACCACTCTGGTGCGGCTTCTCTGCGGGCTCTTCGACCCCACCGAGGGAAGAGTGCTCCTAAACGGGAAGGATATCCGGGACTTCAACCGGCGGGAATACTACGGCCTCTTCGGCGCCGTCTTCCAGGAGTTCTCCATTCTGGACGTGACCGTGGCGGAGAACATCGCCCAGACCAGCCGGGACATTGACTGCGGCCAGGTGTGGGCCTGCGTGGAGCAGGCGGGCCTCACCAAAACCGTCAGGGAGCTGCCGGAGGGCCTCGACACCCATGTGGGCCGGGAGGTCTATCTGGACGGCGCCCTCTTCTCCGGGGGCCAGACCCAGCGGCTGATGCTGGCCCGGGCCCTCTACAAGGACGCTCCCATCCTCCTGCTGGACGAGCCCACCGCCTCCCTGGATCCCATTGCGGAGAACGACATCTACATAAAGTACAACGGCATGGCCGCGGGAAGGACCTCCCTGTTCATCTCCCACCGGCTGGCATCCACCCGTTTTTGCGACAGGATTATTCTGCTGGCAGAGGGCCGCATCGCCGAGGAGGGCACCCATGAGAGCCTGCTGGCCCTGGGGGGCGAGTACGCCGGGCTCTTTGAGGTCCAGAGCCGTTACTACCAGGAGGGAAAGGAGTTTTGACTGTGAAAACCGAGGAAACGAAAATAAAACTTTCTCACGCCGTGGCCTGCCATCTGCGGGCGGTCAGGCTCCTGCACCGGGTAACCCCCCGGTTCTTCCCGGTGCTGACCGCCGCCTCCCTGGCCGACGCCTTAAACCCTTACGTGGCGGTGTTTTTCTCAGCCCGGATCCTCAGCGAGCTGGCCTGCGGGCGCCGTCCCCAGATCCTGTGGCGCTGGGTCCTGGCGGGAGCCCTGTGCACCTGCCTTTTCGCCGTGCTGAAGGCCCTGCTCCATCAGCGCAAGGAGACCCTGCTGGACGATCTCTACGGCCGGAAGGAGATCCTGTTTGCCCGGAAGATGTTCTCTCTGGACTATGCCGACATAGACCGGCAGGAGACCCATGACCTGCGCTCCCAGATCCGGCAGAACGAAAACTGGTCCGGCTGGGGTCTGATGTATACCCCGGGGATTCTGGAGTCTGCCCTGTGCAGCGCTGCCGGGATTTTGGGCGGCATTGCCCTGACGGTGACCCTCTTCACCACCCCGGTGCCGGCCGGGGCCGGGCGGCTCACTGTGCTGAACAGCCCCCTGTTTATCCTGGCTCTGGCGGCCGTCATGGTGCTGGCCAGCCTGGCGGCCGGCTTCTGCAACGGGAAATACATCTCCTACTGGGGCAGCGCCTCCAAGGACGCCACCCTGGGCAACCGGTTATTCGGCTTCTTCGGGTTCATCGGCCAGAAAAAGGGTCGGGGCGCGGACATCCGCATGTACAACCAGCAGAATCTTGTCAAGGCCTACTGGGACAAAAACAAGGCATTCGGCACCAAGGGCAGGCTGTCCCGGCTGGCGAAGGGCCCCATGGGGATTTTCAACGGTCTGGCCAACGCCGTCACGGTGGTCATCACAGGCTTTATCTACGCCTTCACCTGCCTGAAGGCATGGGCGGGGGCCTTCGACGTGGGCAGCGTCACCCAGTATGTGGGGGCCGTCACTGCCATGAGCTGGAGTATTTACGAGCTGACCGCCCTCCTGGGTTACCTTAGAACCAACACGGGGTATCTGGACACCACCTTTCAATTTTTGGACATTCCCAACGCCATGTATCAGGGGAGCCTTACCACCGAGAAGCGCTCCGACCGGAATTATGACGTGGAATTTCGGAACGTCTCCTTCCGGTATCCGGGGGCCGAAACCTGGGCGCTCAAAAATGTCAGCCTCAAGTTCCGGGTGGGCAGGAGGCTGGCCATCGTGGGGGAGAACGGCAGCGGCAAGACCACGTTCATCAAGCTCCTGTGCCGCCTGTACGACCCCCAGGAGGGGCAGATCCTTTTAAACGGGATTGACATTCGAAAGTACGATTACCGGGACTACATGAACATTTTCTCCGTGGTGTTCCAGGACTTCCAGCTGCTCTCCCAGCCTCTGGGCGCCAATGTGGCGGGCAGCGCTCTCTACGATGAGGCGAAGGTCCGAAGGGCCCTGCTTGACGCAGGTTTCGGGGACCGGCTGGAGACCATGCCCCAGGGCCTGGGCACCCAGCTTTACAAGGATTTTACGGAAGACGGCGTGGAGATCTCCGGGGGCGAAGCCCAGAAGATTGCCATCGCCCGGGCCCTGTACAAGGACGCCCCCTTCATTATCCTGGATGAGCCCACCGCCGCCCTGGACCCTATGGCGGAGGCGGAGATCTACGGCAAGTTCAATGAGATCACCGGCGACAGGACCGCCATCTACATCAGCCACCGCCTCAGCTCCTGCAAGTTCTGCGACGAGATCGCCGTGTTCCATGAGGGCCGCATCGTCCAGAGGGGCTCCCATGAGGAACTCCTGGCCCAAAGGGACGGCAAGTACCGCGAGCTCTGGACCGCCCAGGCGCAGTATTATACGAAAGAGTAAACACAAAAAGAGGGAACCGGCCCAAACAGCTCCGTTCCCTCTTGTTTTGCTTTCTCTCAGAATTCTCTCAGAATTCACTATTCATTCTGAATTCACTATTCACTCCCCCCGCCGGCGTCTTTTCACCAGCCGCAGGGTGTAAACCGTACCGGACACCACCGTCAATCCCAGGGCGATCCACACAATCTGCTGCCAGCGGATCCGCCACACATTCATCAAAAGCAGAGAGAGGATCAGCAGGACAGACACCCAGTACGCAAACAGCAGCAGTATCACCGCCAGCGTAATCAGGATATCTTTCACCAGATCTATTTTGGAATAGCCCGTCTTCCGCTCCTTTTTCATGCCGCCTTTCATCGCCTCGCTCTGCCCCGTCCCGTCTTTACTCGTACTTCACACCCCAGATACTCTCGTTCATGCCCACTGCGGAGAAGGTCATCACATCCACCCCCGTCTGGTCCTTCATGGCACAGAACACTCCGCTGTAGCTCTTCTTCTGGTCACTGATATGCACATAGGGCGTGCCCTCCGTCACCGTCCAGGTCCCGATCAGGGAGCCGGAGACGGTTCCGTCCCCGTTTAACGTGATCATCACCGGCTGGGCGATATCCGCGTTGATCTCCATACCCTGATTGATAAAATAGTAGTCCCCCGTGAGCTGGGACAGCTCATACCCGGTATCGGAAATGGTCTCCCCCTTGGTGGAGTAGGGCGCCAGCACCGGCCAGCCTTCCTCATTCATAAAAATCTGCTTCACCGTGGGCTCATGATACTCGTTGTTCTTTTCAAAACGGCTGTGATGGCACATATACCGCTTGCCGTCCGTGTCGATAAAGGTGGACATGCCGCCGGTGGCCATATAGGCGAACTTTAAGCTGGGCAGATAATAGTTGCCCGAAAGCTTCAGCCCATAGTAGGCGTGATTGTAGCCCTTCACCGGATACAGGCCGCTCATGTCCACATACTCCCCGTCCGGGGTCTCGCTGCGGAACACCCTCACCTGATAGCCGCCGGTGCGCTGCAGCCCGCCGTAGCTCACATACAGATAATAATACTTTGTCTCCGGGTCATACTGAATGTAAGGCCCCTCTATGGACATGTGGCCGCCGCCCATCAGCCGCTTGCCGAAATAGGGATCCACATTGTTGTCCGGATCCGCCTGGGGGTGGATGATCAGGCCTGTCTCGGGATCCAGCTCCAGCAGGAAGATGCCTCCGGACCAGGAGCCGTACACCATCCAAAGCCTGCCCTCCGCGTCATAGAAGGGCGCCGGATCGATACAGTTGGGCCAGTCCTGGTTGTTGTATTCCCCGTTCAGCTTCAGATAGGTCTCCGCCGCGTACTCCGGCGTCACATAGTCATATACATCCGTCTGGTCAATATCCTCATCGGTAAAGCCGGAGTAAAGGAGATTCCCCTGCCAGGTAAAAGGGCCCTCCGGGGAATCCGATGTGGCGTAGCACAGATCGGACTTGATATAGGTGGAGGAAGTGCAGAAGTACATCACGTACTTGCCCATGGCCTCGTTGTAGATCACATCCTCCGCCCACACGGCGTAGGTGCCGTCCCCGTAATCTCCCGCGTAGTCAAAGATCCCCAGATCCTCCGCAAACAGATCCGTGAAAAGAGGATTGTCAGAGCGGTAGCCGTTGGCGATATTGGTCCAGGTCTGCATATCCTCGGACACAGCTCCCGTCATGTGAGAGCCGTAGATATAATATTTTCCGTCAAAGACCTTGATGGAGGGATCGTGAACGGAAACCTTGGCCCCGTTGGAGGCCGTCTCGATCCCATCATAATTCGGCGCAATCACCACTGGCTCCGGCTTCGGAGTGGCCGTCGGCTCCGCCGTGACCTGGGCCTGACCGCTCTGGCCTGCGTCCGTCCCCGTCTCCCCGGTCGAAGCGCCGCCCCCGCAGGCGGAAAGGCAAAGTGATAAACCGATACATAGCGATACCCCAATCCCTTTTTTCATTTTTCCTCCATTCCTTTACCGAAAAATAAATTGTTTCACCTATTATTAAACATAATATGCTTTCCGGTAAATGTCAAGAGAAAGCCGCATTCTCACGCCCCATATATGTCTTTTATCTGCCTTTAGGTCTAAAATCAATGCTTCACCTTCACGGCAAAGAGGATTCCCGCTCCCAGCACGGCGGCGGAAAGCGCTGTGAGGACAAGGGCAGAGGGATCCGGCGCCAGGGCCTGCTGCCCGTCTGCCGCCAATGTCTCCTGCTGCCAGGGCTGTTGACGCTGCCCCCGGAAGCCGGCCCGATCCATGGGAATCTGAGAGGCTTCACCCTCCGGCAGCTGAAAATTCCCTCTCTCCGGCAGATCCTGCCCGCTCTCCCCATCCGCAGGGAAAAAGGCTCCGCCATCCGGCCGCTGAAGGTCTCCATCCCCTGGCAAGGCTTCACCCTCCGGCAGCTGCAAATCTCCTCTCTCCGGCAGATCCGGCATATTCCCGCCATCCCCGGCTGGCAGGGCATCCGCACTGCCCATGGCCGCCCGGATGCCTCCCCTTCCTCCGCCCATTCTGCCAAAGGCAGAGCCGGATGATCCGGAGTTGTCCACCTCCACCTGGGAGGCCGAGCCGTCCACCTCCACAGTCACCTTATCTCCCACGGTCAGCTCCGGACAGCTCAGGATCAGACTGGAGAAGGCACAGGGAATGGTCTCATCCAGCAGACTCTTTCCCTCTTTATCCATAAGCCTTACCCGGCTCCCCTCCTGGCCCTCTGCGGACATCATGACAAAACCCTGGGGGGAGCTTTGGTCAAATCCCTCCGCCATCGCAGCGGAGCCCGCCGCCACAACCGTGCCGCCGCTGACAATGCACTCTCCGCCGCTCTCCGTCCCCGCGTCCAGGGCGGCGCTGCCCCCGGACTGGGAGACGCTGATCAGGACAGAACCGCCGGAAATATAAATACTGCCGTTGGAGTCAAATCCATCCGCATCCCGTCCGCTTGGGTTGACCACCCGGATCCTTCCGCCGGTCACGGTCAGGGCGGCTCCGGTCTGACTCACATTCAGCCCGTCGTCTGTGGGGGCAATGTCTATATCCCCTCCCGCCACGGTGATCTGCTGGCCCTCCACCCCCTCGTAGCAGGCTGGAATCGAGAGGGAACCGGACTCCATGTAAAAATATCCTGTCCCGGCGTCGTTGGAGACGGTCACCCCGTCGTCCCCGGCCTGAATCTCCACCTCCGCGCCGCAGATCCGGACACTGTCATTGGCGTGGAGCCCGTCCTCTTTTGCCGTGACGGTAATGCTCCCGCCGGTGATCACCAGATCATCGTTGCACACAATCCCGTGGCCGGCGCTGCTCACCGCAAGGGTGCCCGAACCGTTCACCGTCACATCGTCCCTGGCGTAGAGCGCCCCGTCAACGCCGGACGCCGTGTCCGTGAACGCCTCGGATGCGATACGGTTCTCACTGCCCGCCGCCAGGGTGAGAAACACCTTCTCAGCCTGCTCCACGTCTATGGCCGCGCCCTCCGGGTTTGTGACGTCTATCCCCTGCAGCTCCAGCCATACCTTGCCGCCCTCGGGGGCCTCCACAATAATGCCCCCCTCCCGGAGAGTCCCTGAGACGACATACCTCCCGGCGGAGATAATGTGAACGCAGCCATCCTCAAAATACGCCCCTCCGGAAATCTCCGCCCCGTCACCGGCGAGCCGGATCTGCCACGCTCCGGCGTGATCCCACTCCCCGTCCAGGTCGTTCTCCGTAAAATATCCGTCCCCCGAATCTCCGTCGGCCAGAACCGTGATCCCCAGGGCCCTTCCGTTTATAAAAACAGCGGTGAGAAGAAGGGTGAGAACGGTTATCAGGGTACAAATTCCATTTACATGCTTGCCTGCAGACATATCCTCACCCCATGTACTCCCCGTTATAGCTTACCAGCACGGCGCTGTCGACCCCGGGCAGCTGTGTGAGTGCGTTGATAAAGCCCGTGTCGGCATCCTTCAGCCGCACGTCCAGATCCAGCTCCACCGAACCCTTCTGTACGGTTTTGCTCTTCACCCGGCTCACCTGAGTGGAGTTTCTCAGCAAATCCATGGCCCGGGCCTCACTCTCAGGGCCGTCGCACCGCAGAACCACAATGTAGGGATCCGCTGAAGATTTCCGGTTGACGAAAATCAAGAGGATAACCCCGATGATCACGCTGCCGATCACCGCCAGAGGGATCATTCCCGCCGCCAGCACGATGCCCGCCGCAATGGACCAGAAAAGAAAGGCGATGTCCAGGGGCTCCTTGATGGCCGTCCGGAAACGGACGATGGAGAGGGCACCCACCATACCTAAGGAGAGCACCACATTGCTGGTGACCGCCAGGATGACCAAAGTGGTAATCATAGTGAGGGCGATCAGCGTCACCCCGAAGGAGGACGAATACATTACACCCTGATAGGTCTTTTTGTACACCAGGAAGATAAATACCCCCAGTCCAAAGGACAGCACAAGGGCCAGGGCCATATCCAGGAAGCTGACGCTGGCCACGTTTTCCAGAAAGCCGGACTTGAAAATATCCGAAAATGTCATTTTGTTTTACTCCTTTCTAATGCGGCCCCCCTGGGGCGGCCGCTCCTTTTTTGCCCGCATTGCCTTACCCATAGGCAGTATCATCTCCATGGGCTGTCCCATCTTCACGGGCTGTTTCTTCCCACAGGTTGTTTCCCCTCATGGGCCGCTTCTTCCATGGGCTGTTTCCCCCACCGGTTGTTTCCCCCCATAGGCTCCGCTCTCAGCCGTATATCCTGCCCTGGGCGTACTTGGAGAAGGCGGCGGCACGTCTGCCGGGCAGCGCCGCGGCCTGCCGGATAATGTCGGGCAGATATCGGTCCCACTTGACCTCCATAAGGATAGGGGTCTCCCCGGCAGGGACGGTGACCAGATCCGGCCTGAGGAAATCCGTGCTCCCCAGTCCCGTGCGGATGTCGTAGTCCAGCGTCACCCGGACGTTCCCCGGTTCAAACACATAGGGCTCCCGGGTGTAGTCCACCACCGTCCTGGGCTCCAGTCCCTGAATCTTTCTCTTCACGTACAGCTCCCGCACAAGCTCCCTGGCGTCAGAGCCCATCCAGCCAATCTCCCCCTCCACAATCTTCCGGGCCTCCTCCCTGGTAAGGAGCACGGTCTCCTTGCTGCCAAGCCCCGCCAGCTTCGACTTTTTCTCCAGGCGGATCAGAGACGTATCCCCGTTATAGTACCGGAGCCGGAACTTCTCCCGCCGGGACACACCGTCCTGCTTTTCCCGAAGCGCCCGGTCGCCGGGCGTGTCAAAATACAGGCTCCGGATGTGATAGCGCCCGTCCACTGCATGTCCGTCCGGACGCATGACCGCCCCCAGCCTCTGCCGGAGCACAAGCAGATCCAAATAGCTGATCTCAAACTTCCACTCATGCCGATATTCCATTCTGCCGCCTCCTGTCCCCTTTGGAAAAGAGCCTTCTCTCCCTCTTTTCCTCCGGCGTCACAGGCACAGTTTACCATTTAAAAAGGAAAGATTCGTGAAAAAAACCTGAACATTCTGTGAACGCCCCGGCGTCCGCCTCAGTGCTCAAACCCCTTCGGATAGGGCCCCTGGATGCGGGCAGGCAGCCCGGTTCCCTCGTCGAAACTCACCTCAAAAAATCTTCCGTCCTCCAAAAACAGCCTCTGATCCTCTCCCAGCCCGCTGCCCACAGAGACAATCTCGCCCTCCCAGAGCAGAGGGATCTGTTCGTAGGTCCAGCGGGCCCAATCCCCCTGAGGCGTCTTAGCCTGGGCCGGATCCAAAGGAGAATATTCCACATACTTCTGCCTCCAGCTGACGGTAAGGCCGCCTATGGCGTTCTCATAAGTACTCCATCTGGCTCCCCTGTCAAAGCAATAGAAGCCCTGCCCGTCAAAATTGGGCTCCTCATTGAAGCAGACCCCAAAGGAATCGGCCTGGACGAAGCACCGCTCCAGGGTGATTCCCGTGAGATCATAGAGGGCCTGCAGCCCCAGATAGGCCAGCTGCCGGTGGGTGGGAAGATCCTCCCGCCCCTCATAGGGCAGATCCGGGTCCGTCCCGTCGCTGATAGGATAGCTGCCGCCCTCCCGGAGGCCCACAAAGGTCAGCACTGTGGCCGCCACCTGGGGATCAATCCCCTCCTGCCCCGCCCCGGAGCAGGGCACCGCCTCCCGGGTCAGCCTGCCGTCCCACAAATGGCGGTAGGCAGCCCAGGTTCCGTCCGGGGCCGTGAGCACAATTCCTTCCTCCCCGGTGTCTGTATCCGGCAGCCGCCCGTAAGTCAGCCCGTATCCCTCCGGGAGGGGATCCGTGATCACATAGGCGGTATAGCCCTCCACGCCCCGGTCAAAAATCCTTTTTTCGCTCCAGGGATCCTCCAGGGACAATATTTCCCTCTCCCCGTCCGCATCCAGATCTGCCTCGGCGCAGGGGCCGTTCAAGACGCCCCACAGAGTGGGCACTCCCTCCGCCGACAGGACAAAATAATAGGTGCTGGGCACATTAAACCGCCAGGACAGGATCTCCGCCTTGCACCCCCGGTATCCCAGGGCCTCAAAATCGGTAATCCTGGGGCTGCCGGCCTGAGGTTCATCCTCGGCGATCCGGGCGATTGTCCGGAAATACCCATCTCCCTGATCATAGGCCGCCATCAGATGCCAGAGAGGCTCCCCCTCATCCCCGGCAAATTCGCTCTGCTCCCGGTAAAAGACCATTTGCATCTCACTGTCAGGAAACCGGTATGTAAACAGCACATTCTCCTGCACAGAAGCCGCTTCCACCGCCTCATCCCGCCCGGGGCTGTCCCCAAGGGCGCGGCTCTCCTGGCCGGAAACCGTCAAAAATACCGGCAGCGCCGCCGGCTGGGAGGTCTCCGAAGGACCAGTGGAAGATACCTGCCCGGAGGCTCCCGCAGCCTGGGAGACGTCCTCCTGCCCGGGAATCCCCGCAGCCTGGGAGTCGCTCTCCTGCCCGGGAATCCCCGCGATCTGGGAGACGTCCTCCTGCCCGGAAATCCCCGCAGCATAGGGCAATGGCTCTCCTGAAGCCTTCTCCTGGAATTCTCTCCCCGGCCGGTTCGCCGCCCATATGCCGCCCAGGATCCCCGCCGCCAAAAGCAGGGTCAGCGCGCTCCCCGCCAGGACGGCTCCCCAGGGCACCCGGCTTCTCTTCCCCAGGGACGGTTCCTCCTGAGAGTTCCCGTAAGCCTCATTCCGGGGACTCTCCCCGGCGGGCGTTTCCCTCGTTTCTCCCAAGGGTGTTTCTCCCAAAAATGTTTCTCCCAAAGGGATTCCCTCCAAGGATGTCTCCCCCAAGGACATTTCTCCCGGAGATGCTTCTCCCGGAACAGAGTCCCCCAAGGGGTCTCCCTTCCCCCTTTCTTTTCCGGCCTCTTGGGGAGCTTCCGGATCCTTCCCCCGGGGATCCCCCAGCAGATCCTGGAGCTCCACCTCAAACACCCGGGCCAGCCGGATCAGATTGTCCGTACTGGGACGGCTTAAGTCTGCCTCCCACTTGCTGACAGCCTGGCGGCTCACCGACAGCGCTTCCGCAATTCCCTCCTGGGTCATGCCCTTCCGCTCCCGGCAGCTCCTGATCCTTTTCCCCAATGTGACGTCATCCTTGCGGTCCATAAAGTTTCCTCCCATCCCTTTTTGGTACCTCCATCCTATCAGGTTCTCCACTCTTTGACCACCAACCGGAGAAAATTTTTGTATCAACTATCGGTTGCGAAGGGAAGATATGCCATAACGCGGAGCCCGGGATTCCTTGACGCGGGAAATTGCGTATGGTACGATAAGATTGTTAAATGCTGATCATCCGGCTTGGATACCACTTGTAAAAGCTCCGAAATGAGGATTCCTATGGCAGAAATGGTAGACATCTCGAAAGTAAATAAAATAAAAAAAGATTATGTCTATCAAATGATAGACGCAGTGCGGAAACACGATATCGTAAAAAAACTCATTATTTTTGGCAGTGCCGTGACAGACCATTGCACAAATGAAAGCGATATCGATATCTGCGCAGATGTATCCTATCAGGAGAAAGGATTGAAACTATATCGTCTTGGAGCGGACTTGGCACGAATCTGCCACGGAAATTGTGATATCCTTTTTTATGATCGTCTAAAGGGCAAAACGACATTGACCTTTTCTGCGATGAATTGTGGGAAAACGGAGTCCCAAAAAATAATAAGATTAGAAAGCCCATGCCCTAAGGAAAACCAAACAAGATCTATGGTTTTCCCTTAGGGCATTTATATTATTCCATTACATACGCCATGATATCTTCAAAAATAGCACGGTAGCCTTCCGGTTTAATGTGCATACCTTCGATGGTGTATTGGGCTTTTAAACGTCCCTGTTCATCCATGAGCGGGGCATTCACATTGATGAATTTCTGACCGTGTTTGGCAGCGAGCTGTGCTGCCAGTTCGTTTGCCCTGTTAATTTTTTCATTCGTGCGGATTGATAAACATGGTTTCATTTCTTCAGAAGCGGCGTCATAATTAATCGGATAATAGGCCATCATATAAATGATGACACCGGGGAGCTTTTCCTCTATTTGTGTAATAATCCGGTCATAATTTGACATGACTGTTTCCAATGATACGTCGCCGTCACTCAAATCATTCGTGCCTATATTGATGAAAACCTTACGCGGTTTCAGCTCAAATACACAGGCATCCAAAATAGGCAGCAGATCCGCAGTACGATAGCCCCCTACCCCTCGATTATACACAATAGGAGCATTTGGGCCAAGCTCCTTTACCCACGTTTCGATAGGAAACATTTCCATTAAGGAAGAACCGGTAAAAACAGTCTGCCCTTTTACTGCGTCTTTGTTCCACACATGAAAGTCTTTTACCATTTGTTCTTTTTCCAATCTCCAAGGTTCCTTTTCCATGATGTATGTCTCCTTTTCTAAAATAATTTTACCATAAATACTGAATGATTATAACCCATAAGGGTATAGTTACCATAGACAAAAGTGTAGATAATACTACAGTCTGTACAGCATAGATATAATTTTTGTTATGTAATTGTGCATAAACAGCGACATTGGAGCCAACAGGGCATGCAGCAGCTAAAAATAGACTCATTTTTACATCAATAAATCTATTAGGGATCAACCAAAGTAACAAAAGACTTATTGCAGGTATTAGTAATAATCTGACAATGGATATACTGTAAAATTCTATTTGAGTAAGCATCGGCCTGATATTTGCTTTTGCCAGATATATTCCGGAAACAATCATTGCAATCGGTGTGTTTAAGCCGGCAGAGGTACTGATTACTGTTTCAAAGATATCAGGAATAGGAATGTGACTTAGAAAAAGTGCAATGCCTATCACAAAACTAATAGTAAATGGGGACCTTATAATTTTGTTGAAGTTAATTTTTATTTGTTCATTTTTTAAAACAGCGACGCCATAAGTCCATTGTAATATATTTAGACAAGCAATAAATGGGGCAACATAAAAAACACTGCCTGTTCCTAGAACACTTACAATAAGAGGGATTCCGAAAAAACCAGGATTTGAGAAGGCTGCTGCAAAGTGTCCAATAGGATTTTTGAAAAAGCATTTCCGAGCTGCTAAAATGGAAATGCTTAGGATTAAAACAGATGCGAAAAGACTTACCAAAAATCCATATAGTTTTTCGGATGTCCGTTCTGTTAGGAAGCCATTGATAATTACACAGGGCAATATTAAATGGATCAATAGATTGGCGAGGCTTTCACTTCCTGCCTCGGTAATAATGTTTTTTCGAAAAAGAATGACACCTATTAGCATAAATAGGAACATGATAAATAGTTTGTCAATTAAAAACCCAAGAATTTCCATTAAGTACCCCTCTTTTGTATTATCCTAATCCTAACAAAAAGGGACTTTTTTATCCAATACATTTATGCTAATATTTTAATAAGTACAATCTTATTAAAAAAATTTTTTTAGAGGTTAATATCATGGATTCGTTACAAATAAAATATTTTAAGATAGCAGCACATACACAAAATATTTCCCAAGCAGCTCAAATATTGTATATTTCACAATCGTCTTTAAGTCAAACTATTCAACATCTTGAAAAAGAACTAGGCTATCCATTATTCGATCGTATTGGTAGGCATATTCATTTAAATGCAAATGGAGAAATCTTTTTGAAATTTGTGAAAAGCATGGAGCAAGATTATGTAAGTATGCTTACACAGCTGGAGGAAACAAATGAGAAGTATCAGAATACTGTAAAGATGGATATACAATGTGCATCTCTGTATTTGCCACAAATCTTGACATATTTAAAAAAAGAACTTCCGGATGTTTTATTTGAGGTCTCACAAAGAAATCATGATATTCCGTCGAATGTTGATGCAGATATACAGCTCTACGCTTCACAGGAACTGACAGAAGAAAACAATAATGAGTTATTGTTAGAGGAAAATATTCTCTTAGCACTTCCGCAACAACATCCTCTGCTTAATAAGAAGAGTATTTGCCTGGCTGATTTAGAAAAAGAGGAATTTATCTGTTTGAATGATTCCTGGTCTTTGCAAAAAATGATTGAAGAGCAATGTAAAGCCAGAGGGATTCTGCTATCAACTTCTATTCAATTGGATAATCCAAACATTTTGAGACGTTTATTGTGTCAGAACTTAGGAATGGCTTTTGTACCGGAAAAAACATGGGGAGTTGACTTTGCGAAGGGGACGTTAGAATTGCGCACCATTACAGATTTTTCAATTAAGAGATATGTGTACATAAGTTGGAAAACAGGATATTTAGCCCAGAATACCCAGAAGTGTATTACACTTATTAAGAATTTTTTTCGTAAACTATAGAAAAGTAATTATATTGTGGAATGAGCTTTGAAAACTATTTGATGTAATAATGTAAGCGAGCAAACAATGATTCATGAGGAAATATTCAAAAGCAAATTTGCTCAGGGAACTTTGATTTGGTTTATGGATTTCATGTCAGAACTCGACACAAACCATTCGAAA
>CANQOL010000030.1 GCA_947625475.1 uncultured Acetatifactor sp. | reverse complement strand
AGTGCATGTGGAAAAACGTCAAAAGGCGATATGGATATAGATATTAGTAGATTTTGGGAAAAGAAATTATCAGATGATGAAAACACTCTTAAATTTATTACTGGTCTTGAAGTTACTTTGCCGGATAGCTGGAATGGTAAAACAGTATATGATGTAAGTACCGGGCCGGTTAACGACCCTACAAGCACTACATTTATTGTTAGTGAAAAAACAAATGCAGAAATGAATGGATCGGGGGCTCTATTCTACTTACATTTTTATTTGCATGAGGAAGGTGAAGAACAGTATATATCTGAAACCGACAAAGTGTTGGGATTGTATAAACCAGATGATAAGGAATATATTTTGATCCTAGCTACGCCACATGAACTATCTTATGTAGAAGACAATGAGGAATGTAAGGCGGCCTATGAGGAATTGAGTAGCACATTTGATTCGGTCATAATTAAGACAGATAATATGGTTGGCTTTACGCAATGCACTAATGATGATTTGGCATGGATTCAGTATCTGTAAAAATAGTAGAGAAACACCGCATAACTGGCAAGAATTAAGAAATTTGCATTGCCTTAAGAAATTATAGAAAACAGGCTCTGAGAGTTGAATCTCGCGAGCCTGTTTATTTTTTGAGCTTTAGCGGGGGTTGGGATTAAAGTGTTGTACGTTATGCCGTATACCGCAAAACCTTTGTCCAGGGACCGCTATAGAATGACTGAACACGAATCTCATCATCTTTAGTTTCGCCGGATTTACCATCCTTATCACTACTAGCATTCACAATCTGTTTGTTGCCGATATACATACATGTGTGTCCGGATTTCCAAAGAACATCACCGGCAACCAAGGTGGTGGAGTCAGACGGGGTAACCTGACTTGTAACATCAGTAAAGCCAGTCTTTAAAAATGCATCACACATGTTGGCAGTAGTTGTTGCACCATTGGACTTCACATCAACACCTGCGGATACCCAGGCACTGATTATGAACGAAGAACAGTCGTAATCGGGTCCCCAGCGATTTGTTTGGCTATAACCGTGGGAACTATCGTTTGCTATGTCCTTTGCCCACTTAATAGCGTCATCAATTTTACTCATAGTTTTTTCCTCCTTCTGAAACGTTTTTCGGACGTTTCGAGTCGTTGTTGATTAGTTTCATTAAATAAAAAGCAGGTTGTTAAGAAAATGTAAACACTAGTAGAAAGAAATTTGACTTTTGGGGAGCGGTAAATATTTAAGCATGTCTATAAAGATCAGATTTTAAATTTATAATTATTTTATTCGATTTTGTTCTGGCAGCAGTAATAGCAAACTGGCAATACGGTTATGCATTTATTGAACTGTCAGTAACTGTTATTCCAAGTGCAGTTCTTGGTTTCTATCAAGCTCCAGCGTTGATTCTTTCCCCATAAAGGTGAGCAAATGATCTAGAAACTGTTTCAGCTCATGGGATTCCTTTTCGGCTTTCTTATATGCCGCACTGGATGTCCGGCGGTCGGCACATAAATTCTGATATTGTGATTCTATCTTCTGCAGGCTCATATCCTTCGGGTTGATGCCTGCATTTTCTAATATCTCAGCTGCACCCCAAGCGAGGTGCAGGTCATAGCTGTGGGTGCGGTAATAGCGCTCCTTGTCTACAGATTTTTCATAGTTCTTGGCATACTTTTTCTTTTCATCATACTGCCTTGCATATCGCAGTATCTCGGCGGTGTTTTTGATCTGCTTATCGAGGGCAACGGTGGTCTTTTTCCCGGTCCGGGCCTGCAGGTGCAGGGCGTCTATTCTTTCGTTTACTTCCTCAATGGAACGGAACCCCATTTCGGCAAGCTTTGACTGTATCTGAGCTGCCGCTTTGAGGTTCTGCCTGTTCGCCCATCTTTTAAGTCCCGGACTGTCGGCAAACTTTTCCTGTGAGGTGTCGATCATGGACGGTCTGCGGGCGGTCAGCTTTTCCATCCTTTCCGCACGGATGCGGGCCTTTTCCTCGACACGTTCTTTGATACGTTCCCTGGTGTATTCCGGTCCTAAAGATTTTTCACGTCCGCGTATCCAGCGTTCCTGTCCGGGGGCGCGGAAGGCAATATATTTATGGGCGTCTTCGCCGATCTCGGAATCCTTTATTTCATAGCCTTCCTGTACCATCAGTGACAGAAACTCCTCATAGGTGTGAGCCTGCCGGATAGCATCGTTGATATCGCTCTTTAACTGAGCTTTCCAGGATGTGCCGTTTCCGGCAGCCTGCCACTCTTTATGGCTTTTGGCCTGATGGGTGTTTCCACGCAGGACGGACAGGTTATGTCCGGCGCAGATCTCATCATTCAGGCGGCGGATATTCCAGTAGGTCTGTCTGCAGTCATGATACTTTTTATAGTCGATGTTGTCAGCGGCGCAGAAGATGATGTGGTTGTGGATATGCCCCTTGTCCGTATGCGTTGCCGCGATATAGGAGTAGCGTCCTTTTAACAGCCTGTCCGCAAGCTCCTGACCGATCTGATGCGCTTCCTCCGGACTGACTTCTCCGGGGGCAAAAGACTGTATCAGGTGGTATGCTTTATTCGGGTCAGACAGGTCGGTATGGGAGAGGGTAAATTGGAAGTCCTTTGCCGCCGTTTCGGGCGATGTGGCAAAGGAAGAAATAAGCAGCCTGCTGTCTGTTTTATCCCCGTTGCAGATATAATTTACTGCTCCCGATACGGTTGCTTTGATAGCATGGATTTTTGTAATTGCCACAGCTTTTCCATCTCCTTTTTTATCTCATCAATATCGGCCTGGTATATACTTCTTGTTTCATTGATCCGCTTGGCGATCTGGTTGATGTTGCCGCCGATTTTTCCGAGACCGGCATTGTATTCCCGAAGGTAGGAATAGTCCACATCGTAGACGATCCCTTCTACAATGAGCTGGCGTAAAAATGAGGAGCGGTCACGCAGGCCGGACATGTTTGTTTTGGCGTTTAAGATGCGCATTTCATCATCGCTCAATCTCAGATAAAGCACGTTGCTTCTGGCTCTTTTTTCCATTGTCTTTTTCCTTTCTGTGAATGCCGCCATAGGGCGGCGTTTATGAACATATTGCCGTTTCCGGCACTTGTAAAACGCTCCGTATTCGGAGCATGACAAGGGGTCAGGGGAGATTCCCCTGCAAGCACAATCCGGGTCAGTTTTTCGGCACGGAAAAATGGCCGGATTTTTTGCCTTTGGCTAGCCAAAGGCAGTGCTTGCGATTTGGTGCATATCCCTTTAGGGATATGCGGGTTCCGGCTCCCATAGGGGAGCTGCATGGAACCCATAACGCCGTATCCGGCGTATTGTTTCGTGCTGTGAGGGAAAAATAAAGAAAATAAAAAAACTGCCACAGCATGGGCGTTAGAGTGCGCCATAGGTTGTAGCAGTTTTGGTGTTGTTATCATGATACACCATTTCCGGCAGGAAAGTCAATCTTTTTGTGGCGGAAAAAATACCGAAAAAATACCAGGAAAAAATACTACAAAAAACACCAAACTTGTAATATAGTCCGATGCGCTTATTGCATTATGACCGTTGCGGTGGTAAAATAAGAGTGCAGATGGAATGCTCCATCAGTATGATGCAGGGAGGGATGGAGTATGGGTTCATCCGGTCAGGAGAAAGCGGCAGCTGTATCTGCGCCGAGCGAGATCGCGCAGAATTTAAAAGTGGCTGACGAAAATTCCACATTTAAGTATGATGAGTCGGCGAGGAACATTGTGGCCCAAAAGTCGGTTTTGGCATATATATTAAAGAGTGCGCTTGGCGAGTATGCGGAGTACACGGTGCAGGAGATCGCGGAAAGGTTTATCGAGGGCGAACCGGAACTGAGAAAGACAGCGGTTCATCAGGATCATCCGGACAGGGAAGACGTAATCGGCATGATGAGCGGGGATGACAAGATAGAAGGTGATCCTACCGCTGACAAATCACAGAGGGACGGCACGGTTTATTTTGACATCCGTTTCATCGCAGTCCTTCCGTCTGACGGCGGTCGGATTGAAATTTTGATTAACTGCGAAATTCAAAACAGGGACACTCCGGGTTATCCGATTCCGAAGCGGGGTGTCTATTATACGGCGAGAATGATTTCTTCTCAACGGGGTACAATATTCAAGGATCAGGAGTACGGAAAGATTAAAAAATGTGTGAGCATCTGGCTGTGTGAGGACACGGCGGATACCCGCTCCGACACCATCAACCGTTATTCTTTTACGGAAGAGTGTCTGAGGGGAGATTTTCATGAGGAGAAAACGGACTATGACCTGATGACGGTCGTGGTGTTGCGGCTTGGCAGCAAGGGAGAAAAAAGCGAGGATAATGCGATCCGGCTTTTGAGCAAGATGTTTTCCACGAATCTCAGCTATGAGGATAAGCTGGATGCGCTGCAGAACGAGTTTAGGATCAGCGTGAGCAGGAAAATGAGCGAGGAGGTGCAAAGTATGTGCAACTTGAGTGTGGGCGTTTTAAATAAAGGAATTTCAGTGGGCAAGATGGAACAGGCCAAAGAAACAGCGTATAAGTTGAAGGACATGGGGCTGCCAATTGATAAAATAGCCTATGCTGTAGAAGTGGGTATAGATACAATCCAAGAATGGCTTGAGGAGCGTGAGGAGATGCTTGTAAAGTAACGGATGGCGGCTCATGCAGAAACAGACTTCCATGAGAAGAAAACGAACTACGACCTGATGACGGTCGTGGTGCTGCGGCTTGGCAGCAAGGGAGAAAAAAGCGAGGATAATGCGATCCGGCTTTTGAGCAAGATGTTCTCTACGGATCTCAGCTATGAGGATAAGCTGGATGCACTGCAAAACGAGTTTAAGATCAGCGTGAGCAAGGAAATGAGCGAGGAGGTGCAGAGCATGTGCAACTTGAGTGTGGGCGTTTTGAATAAAGGAATTTCAGTGGGCAAGATGGAACAGGCCAAATCAACGACGTATAAGCTTCATGATAAGGGAATGTCCTGTGAGGAAATTGCGGATATGGTTGAAGTCGATACAGATACAGTCCGGGAGTGGCTCGCAGCGCGTAAAGATATGCTTGTAAAGTGACCCGGCAGAAGCTCATGCAGAAACAGAATATGGCAATCTAATGGATAGGTGCGTCGGGAACTGCGCACCTTTTTCATGCCGTAAAATAAATGCAGATACCAGAGTGTGGTTTATATTCTGGTATCTGCATTCTTTTTTATGTTGGAAACGTACAGTGGAGAATCTGGATCATCTATAACATTTCGCATTTTATTCCCATATTTGCCACATCTAAGAACTTTACTGTATATGAAAGAATGAGTCGGGAACAAAAATTTATTATTGAAAACCGCTGCGTTTGGGGCAGCCCAAACACAGTTTATATATCAATGGGATGATATGGCCAGATCTACCGTGTCCAGGTAACAGGATCGTCTGGGGATTGGTCAATTTTAGTCGGATGGAATGGGGATTTTTTACACGGCGCTGACAAAAACTGACGGGAATTAAATTTTTTAACAAAAAGCCGCTATGTTTAAGATGGATCAAAGCACAGTTCACAGATAAAAGGGGATGATATGGTCAAATCTGTCGCAATCTGATGGCGGGAATGTCAAAACTGGCAGAAATGAAATTGTTAAAGAAAAACCGCTACGTTTGCAAGTGCCAAAACACAGTTTATAGATATAAGGATGCTTGGGAAGTTCCGACGGGAAGGAGGAACTTTGAAAAAGTTTGCAGACAGGAAGGAACAGGTGGAAGCGGAATTTAAGAGTTTTATGGAACAGTCCATATGGAACTGCGCAAGGAATGTGACCAGGAAGATGACCGCAGAAGAATCCCGGAACAGTGGAGTGCCGATTGAGACACTGAACCTGAAAAGAGCCACCGGCGGCATGGTCGCAGAAAGCGCCGATCCGCAGGAGGACGGCGTTATCCTTGAGATAAAGAATCTCAGGATAACCATCAATAGTGATGTGCTTCGCACATTGTTAGATGGACTTTCGGAAAGGGAAAAGCAGACGCTGATACTTCATGTGGGTTTCGGTTTCAATTATGAGGAAATCGGCAGAATGCTCGGTATCTCTCCTGACAGGGCAAAAGCATATAAGTATCATGGACTGAGGAAAGCGAGGGAAAAGAATGGGGGAAAGGGAAAACAGGATTGATTATGACACGATTGCGGCGGCTGTCAAAGGAAACATGATAGCAGTCGGAATGATCCTGGAGAGCTATAGCAGGATGATCGACATTGTGATACATAAGGTCGCGCCATGGCTGTCGGAAGAGTGCCGGCGGGACTGCAGGCAGGAAGTATTTATTGAACTGATCAGGCTGATCCAGACAAAATTTACGGTTTAGTGATGCCGGAACCTCCGGGTATTCTTATATTTGTACTGTATTTGCCATTCTCATAAAGTGCATAAGGGTTTGCGCTGTAGCAGGCGCTGGTGACCTTATACACTTTTCGGACTGGCAAGTCCGGCATAAAACCGTCCGCTTCGGCGGCATTTGAACATTGACAACTGCATAGGGTATGCCTTGCATAACACAGGGAGTGCCGAGTCGCGAACCGGGTACGCCATAATCGCGCGTGTTTAGATATGGAGAAAGCGGATTCATTTTGCACGCGCAGGAGCGCCGGATATCCGGTCAAAATAAGGCTGGGGAGCTTTAGGACACTGACAGCACTTTTTATAATGATACTTCCCGAAAGAGATGGGGCTGAGGAAGCTGGTGGAACGCCAATGCGGTATGGAACCTGATACCGGTGCAGGGCATTTTTTTAAACAACTATTAACGGTATATCTGTCGATCAATGCGTATCTGGCGGCAGACATGCATTGATGGGCAGGTATGATATTGCCCGAAATTCAGCGAGAGGAGCGTGGGAATGTGAATGGCAGAGTTTCTGACGAAAAGCGTATGGTAGAGTGCCATTATAACGGCGCCGTCATTATGGTGCCGCTGAAGATTTTTCTTGCGATGACCATGCGCACCCAATATGACGAAAGAAGATTTGTCCGCTATAAGGAAGGTGCCAAGATATATGGTATGAGTGAGAGGGAGTTCAATAAACTGGCGCATGATGCGAGAGCGGTCTACAAGAGAAATAAGATGGCGCTGGTAAAACTTGACATCATTGACAGGTATCTGGAGTATTTCAGGGAATAGGTTGGGGAATAGAGGTGTTGCTCATACTTTTAAGTAACTGAAAAATGTTCTTGACTTTTTCGTAACGGGAAAGTATACTGGTCATAGGTTAAAGGAGGTGCATGATTTGGCTAAGATGGGACGACCGAAAACGGATGAGCCTCGCCGCAATCAGGTGATGGTCCGTTTTACGGATAAGGAGTATCGGGAGCTGAAGGAGTGTGCAGAAGAAAATAACCTTACCATAACAGAGACGGTACGAAAAGGAGTCGAACAGATGATGGCTTCCAGACCGTAAGTCTTGCAAGACCTCTCTTCCTAACTTCATGGAAAGGATGTGTATTCATGGCAAAAGTTAGGAAAGACACAAAGGGGCGGGTATTGCATAAGGGAGAGTCCTATAATAAGGCAAAGCATCTGTACTGCTACGCATACACGGACGCATTGGGCGTCAGAAAATTCGTATATGCCCAGGAACTTGGAGAATTAAGGGAACGGGAAAAGCAGATTACGAAAGATACGCTTGACGGCATTGATGTGTATGCCCTTGCCAAGTCGGATATCAATTATGTGTTTGACAGGTATATTTCGACGAAAACGGAACTGCGCAGTACAACGATGACAAACTATGTATATATCTATAACCGCTATGTCAGGAAGGGGTTTGGGAGAAAGAAAATAGCAGATATCAGATATTCTGATGTTTTGTTGTTTTACAATGCGCTGTATGACAAAGGATTGAAGGTGAACACCATAGATTCTATCCACGGCGTACTCCATCCAACATTCCAGATGGCTGTCCGGGACAACATTTTGAGGAATAATCCCACAGATGGTGTGATGGCAGAACTGAAAAAGAAGCTGAAGGGCAGGCCGGAACAGCGTCATGCGCTGACTCTGGAAGAAGAAAGAGCTTTTTTGGCTTATCTGGACAGACCTGAATATAGCCGGTGGAAACCTTTGTTTACGGTAATGTTTGGAACAGGCGGGCGCGTGGGCGAGATTATCGGTCTTCGGTGGAAAGATTTGGACTTCGAGGGCAATACGATCAGTATCAACCACAATCTGACCTACTATCCAAGAAGTGAAAAAGACTTCAAGTGCGAGTTTGCGGTATCTCTGCCCAAAACCGAGAGCGGCATCCGGACGATTCCAATGCTGGATAAGGTGCGGGATGCTCTGATGGAAGAAAGAGAATATCAAGAGGATACCCATAACCATTGTATAATGGAAGTGGATGGTATGTCTGGCTTTGTATTCTGCAACCGCTTTGGCAATCTTCATAATCCGGCAGGCATCAACCGTGCGATCAAGCGCATTGTTGACAATCACAATGCCTGTGAGGAAGTGAAGGCGAGACGTGAGGGCAGAAAACCTTTGATGATTCCGAGGTTCAGCTGCCATATCACGAGACACACTTTTTGTAGCAGACTGTGCGAGAATGAGACTAATGTAAAGGTGATTCAGCAGGTCATGGGACATAAGGATATTCAGACTACGCTGGATATCTATGCAGAGGTTTCAGAAGCGAAAAGACAGGAAGTATTTAAGGAACTTAACAGTAACAATATGTTTTAGGAAGAGTCCAGGATGGGCTCGAATGGGTAAACAAAATTCAAACCCAGTCCTACAATCGTACACAGAAGTTCAAATATTGTGTGCATGATAGTACATGGCAGTGCATTAAGTAGGATGTAAAAAAGGCGTAATTACATGATAGTGCATGGTGGCGACATATGGAGTAAACAATTCCCGACAATGAGGACGCTGGAGTGAGAAAGCGGGCAGAAGCAAGGGTTCCGGCGGTTGAAAAGTTCTTTTCTGCTTGAAAACCGGTTGTATGAACAAGGAGGGGAATTCTGTCCATGTCTCAAAGGATGCGTGACCTACTGGAACAGTATGTAGACGAAATAAAGAAGATATACGGATCTGATCTGCAGAAAATCATTCTTTACGGTTCTTATGCAAGGGGAGATTTTAACATGGAATCAGATATAGACATCATGATTTTGGTAAATATATCTGATGAAAAAATTGCTGAGAAGGGCAAGGAGTTGTCAGACATTACTTTTGAGTATAATTTTGACAATGATATACAAATTATGCCGTTAGTAAAAAATACGGCTCATTTTAACCGCTGGATTGGTGCATATCCATTCTACAACAATGTTCAAAGAGAGGGAGTGGAGTTATATGCAGCATGAGTTAAATGATGCTGGCGGTGCGAAAGAACTGGCTGGGTACAGATTGGAAGCAGCCAAAGAAGATCTGGCTGCAGCAAAAAATGGTCTGGCACAAGGCTTTTATAGAACGGCAAACAATAGGGCATATTATGCAATCTTTCGGTCAATATCAGCTTGACTGGCATTAGAGTTTAAATCTTTTAAACAGCACTCACAGGTGATTGGCACTTTTAATAAGGATTTTGTCCATACCGGCATATTTCCAAAAGAAATCAGCAAGAAGATCAACAAGGCACAGGAAGTGCGCCATGCCAGTGATTATGATGATTTCTATATGATACGGATAGAAGAGGTGAGGGAACAAATTTCTGCAGCGGAAGAGGTAGTTGCTATGGTGGAAAAATATCTGCAGGAAAAGACATAAGCAACGAAAAAGGATTTGGCGGAGGTTCAAACAGGAGCATAATATATAATCTGATGAGGAAGGGGCTGTTGCCAAATGGGTGAGAAATCACTTGTGGAGCAAAGGCCTCTTTTTTTGACTGGCTTGCTGTAAAATATGATGTTTCTTTTCTGGCTTTTTGTTGGAAACTGTTGCATGTCTTATACGGAATGGATTATAATAATAAGAAAAGAAAGCGGTGGATTATGAAAGTATATTTAGATAATTGCTGTTATAACAGGCCCTATGATGACCAGACTCAGATAAGGATACATTTAGAGACAGAGGCTAAACTATATATTCAGGAAATGATAAAACTTGGCAAAGTTGATCTTGTAACATCATATATATTAGAATATGAGAACAGCAAAAATCGCTTTTCACACAAGAAACAAGCAATTTCAGATTTTATGAATGCTTATGAATCATATTATGTAGGGGCAGACCGTGCAGAGGAGGCCGTGAATATAGCAGGGAACATTACGTCAACCGGTGTAAAAAACATGGATGCGCTCCATGTAGCCTGTGCTGTTTTAGCGGAAAGTGATTATTTTGTTACTACGGATGACAGACTATTGAAATATCAGACGGACGAAATACAGATTGTGGCACCGGAGGAATTTATCAGAAGAATGGAGGCGAGCGATAAATGAATAATGCTATGGAACTTCTAGATACCGGATTCGCTTATTTGGTTGAAAAGCTTGGGATTGTTGATGCGGAACGCTTTGTAGCTATGATAAAAGGAGATAGTTTTGATTATACCATTTGGCGGAGAGAGTATTTTGACAAAATGGACTTGGCACAGATCAATACAGAAGCTGCCGCATATGCCCGGAAGCATCCGCATACAGGAAAAGGGACTAGGGTTTAGAGCGGCAAGAGAGGTAAAGCTTTTGTACCAATCTTGTACCATTTTTGTACCAATTATCGGTACAAATGTGTAGATTGACTAAGAATTATAATGGCAGTGCTTTTGGCTTAAACAGTGGGAAATAGGGATATGTCCGCAAAGGTAGATTGTCATTTCGTGACGCCCCATATTCCCAACGATGAAGCCGCTGGACAATTAAGAAGGCAGAAAACTTTGAAATATCGTTTTTTAAAGCCTGCAATTTGTAGGCTCTCTTTTTTTGAAAAGAAAATGCCTTTTTGAAAAGCGAAATGTCCGAGTGACGCCGTTGACTTTAGAGGCTGCGTGCAGTAAAATTAGGAAAACGATAGAGTTGGTAATATTTTTGCTTGTTTGTAAAAGGAAGATGATTATTAAATGAGAATTGCTGCGTATCAATTTGCAGTATCTGGAAATATTAGTGAGAATTACAAAGAAATAGAAAAAGCATTATATCTTGCCAAAAATGAGGATGTTCATTTGATTATATTTCCTGAATGTTCCTTAACAGGGTATCCCCCGAGAAATATAGCCGATTCGTCATGTGTTGATTTTAATCTTGTTCATATAATGTGTGAAAAACTTCAATCCATAGCTGACGAAAATAATATTTCCTTTATTATTGGGACTATATTCAAAGAAAAAGAAATATACAATAGAGCAATGCTGTTTCACCATTTCAAACGGCTCCCACAATGGTTCTTGGAAAATCGGGCCAGTGTATAAAAGAGTGTGTTAGAAATAAACCGGATCTTCTGATTTATGATTTTGAAAAGACAGAGAATGACTTCGGCGAAAAGGGAAGAGCATTAATATCTGATCAATTGATATTAATCTGAATTAGAAAATACAGGTGGCTGTTTTGAATAATTCCTGTTTGTTGGGATGGCTGTTGTTAAGCGCCGGTTCTGAAATAATTCTCTAGAAATTCGTATAAATTCGTATATTGCCAAAATAGAGACAACAAAAAGTGACGTAATACAAGGGAAAAATGGTACTTATAAAGTTCCCGACGATGAGGACACCCGTAAAATATGATGTTGCGTTTTGCGGCAGAAAATATAATAGGAGTAAAAGCGGGGAGAGCAGAAAGGAGATTTTCATGAAGTACCGAGTGAACCGGAGAACCGGGGACAGGATCAGCGAGATCGGAATGGGGACGGCGTATA
Source organism: uncultured Acetatifactor sp. (assembly GCA_947625475.1). Lineage (GTDB taxonomy): Bacteria > Bacillota > Clostridia > Lachnospirales > Lachnospiraceae > Acetatifactor. The sequence continues at coordinate 30,730 of CANQOL010000030.1, read as the reverse complement.
TTGTGGAGGCGGACGAAAACGAGGCGGTCCGCACGGTGCGGCGGGCGTATGAGGGCGGCGTCAATTATTTTGACCTTGCTGCCGGGGACGGAACCGCATTTTCCATTTTCGGCGAGGCGCTTTCGGATGTGCGGGATCAGGTCATGTACCAGATCCATTTCGGGGCGGATTATTCCAAGGTTACATATGGCTGGACACTGGAGCTGGATGCGGTCAAGCGTTCGGTGGACAGACAGCTGAGGGATCTGAAAACGGATTACATCAATTACGGCTTTATCCACTGCATGGATACTTCCTCGGACTGGGCAGGCTACCAGAAGAATGGCATTCTGCAATATCTGCTGGATATGAAAAACCAGGGAGTGGTCAGGCACATGGGCGCATCTTCCCATACGCCGTCCGTGATCCGGGAGATACTGGATGCGGATCTGATCGATATGCTGATGTTTTCCGTCAATCCCGCCTATGATTACCGTCACGGGGAATACGCTTACGGCGGAGTGGACGAACGGGCGGAGGTCTACCGGCGGTGTGAAAAGCAGGGAGTCGGTATCTCTGTGATGAAGCCGTTTTCGGGCGGGCAGCTTCTGGACGGGAAGACATCGCCCTTCGGAAAAGCGCTGACCCAGTACCAGTGCATCCGCTACGCGCTGGACAAGCCCGGCGTGCTGACGGTTCTGCCCGGTGCGAAGAGCGTTGAGGAAGTGGAATTTTTATTAAAATATGAGGAACAGCCGGAAAGCGCGCTGGACTACAGCGTGATCGGAAATTTCGCCCCGCCGGAGGCAAGCGGGAAATGCGTGTACTGCAATCACTGTGAGCCGTGCCCTGCCGGAATAGACATCGGCGCCGTGAATAAGTTTTACGATCTGGCGAAGATCGGGGACGATATGGCGAGAGAGCATTACCGGGCCCTGGAAAAGAATGCCGCCGACTGTATCGGCTGCGGCCATTGTAACAGCCGGTGCCCGTTCTCGGTGGTGCAGACGGACCGGATGCGGGAGATAAAGGAGTATTTTGAGGATGGAGCTGTATGACAAAAGACCGGGAGATGTAGAGGGCAGAGTATGTGCGGGCGCTATTATGTAGATGACGAGACAGGCAGAGAGATTGAAAAGATTGTAAGAAGGACGGGCGGCAGGCAGCAGGGGACGGATCGTTTCCGGATCAGTGCGGGGAATGTCTGCCCTTCGGCTGCAGCTCCGGTACTGATTGCTGCACGGGGAGGCATCGACTGTCAGCAATTTAAGTGGGGCTTGCCCGGTTTTGATAAAAAGCAGCTTATTTTCAATGCGCGGAGCGAGTCAGTGATGGAGAAGAGGATGTTCCGGGAGAGTGTAGAACGTAGACGCGCCGTGATCCCCGCAGCACGGTTTTATGAGTGGAACAGGAATAAGGAAAAGAATACCTTTGACAGACCGGGCCAGCCGGCGCTGTATATGGCGGGGTTTTATGAGCGATGCCCGGACGGCGGCCGTTTTGTGATCCTGACGACCGCGGCCAACGATTCCATGCGCCCTGTTCATGACAGGATGCCGCTGCTTTTAGAGCGGGACGAAATAGAGAGCTGGCTGTTTGACAGCAGTTTAACCGAGAGATTTCTGAAGAAAACCCCCGCTTTGCTGGAACGCAGGGCAGAGTATGAGCAAATGAGCCTGTTTCCGGAGGAAAACTCTTTGTAATCACCTTTTCCTTACAATGAAAGCAGTCCCGAGAGGGATGAAAAAGTAGTTTAGGTTAGTGCTTATTGCATTATGGCCGCAGCGGTGGTAGAATAAAAATGCGGATGTAGGAGGATGCTCCGTCAGTATGATGCAGGGAGGGATGGAGTATGGATTCATCCGGACAGAAGAAGAAAACAGCCGCATCGGCGCCGAGTGAGATTGCGCAGAATTTAAAAGTGGCGGATGAAAATGCCACATTTAAGTACGATGAATCGGCAAGGAACATTGTGGCTCAGAAGTCAGTTCTGGCATATATATTAAAGAGCGCACTTGACGAGTATGCGGAGTACGCGGTGCAGGAGATAGCGGAGAGGTTTATCGAGGGTGAGCCTGAGTTGAGAAAGATAGCGGTCCATCAGGATCATCCGGACAGGCAGGATGATCCCGGCATGATGAGCGGGGATGACAAGATAGAAGGGGAACCTACTGCTGACAAGTCGCAGAGGGACGGCACAGTTTATTTTGACATCCGTTTTATCGCGATCCTTCCGTCTGACGGTGCTCGGATCCAAATTTTGATAAACTGCGAAATCCAAAACCGGGACACGCCGGGTTATCCGATCCCAAAGCGGGGCATTTATTATACGGCCAGAATGATTTCCTCTCAGCGGGGTACAATATTTAAAGACCAGGAATATGGAAAGATTAAGAAATGTGTGAGTATCTGGCTGTGTGAGGATACGGCAGATGCCCGCTCCGATACCATCAACAGATATTCTTTCGCGGAGGAATGCCTGAGAGGGGATTTCCGGGAGGAAAAGAAGGACTATGATCTGATGACAGTTGTGGTTCTGCGGCTTGGCAGCAAGGGAGAAACCAGCGAGGATAATGCGATCCGGCTTTTGAGCAAGATGTTTTCTACCAATCTCAGCTATGAGGATAAATTGGACGCACTGCAGAACGAGTTTAAGATCCGTGTGAGCAGGGAAATGAGCGAGGAGGTGCAGAGTATGTGCAACTTGAGTATGGGCGTTTTAAATAAAGGAGAGATGAAAAAGGCCAAAGCAATGGCATATAGACTTCGGGAAAAAGGAATGTCGTGTGAGGAAATCGCAGATGTGGCTGAAGTCAATACAGATACAGTCCGTGAGTGGCTTGCAGAACGTGAAGCAATGCTTGTAAAGTAATTTGGCAGAGGTTTAAACAGAAACGCAATACCTCTCTGATGAAGAAGGGGCTGCTGCAAAACAGGTGGGTAATCACCTGTGGAGCAATGGCCTCTTTTTTGCCGACTTAAAAAGTGGTTTGGCGCGTTTGGTACACCCGAAGTGTGGATGCTAATTTTATATTAACAATTTGCGCTGCCATACTTGTAAAATTCTCGATGGAGCCTTGTTAAAGTCCGTTTTTGGGGACATGAAATGTGAATAATGGATGATAAGAAGCAGCTGGGAAAGATTAAATCTCGAATAAAGGGAAAAGTTCTGAAAAACACAAACAGAAAACAATATTCGGTGGAAAGAAGAGGATATTGGTGGTAGAATGAAAGCGTGAAAGATATTGGAAGATAAAGGCATATATAATTGTGATACTGCCCGCTTTCAAATAATCATTTTACCGCCGGGGATTGAATGAAGATGGAACAAAAAAATAATACGATTGCTTATTATGACAGCTATGCTGACGAATTTTACCGAAGCACGGTAGCTGTTGAATTTACCGCTATGCAGGAACGCTTTTTGAGAAAATTGAAAAAGGGCTCCTATATACTTGATTTTGGCTGTGGCTCAGGGCGTGATACGAAGTATTTCCTGGAACAGGGATACCGTGTGGAGGCCATAGACGGTTCGGCTGAGCTATGCAGACGGGCCAGCCAATATACCGGAATCCAGGTCAAACATATGCTTTTCGAGGAATTATCAGCGGAGGACAGGTATGACGGCATATGGGCGTGCTCTTCCATACTGCATTTGCCGATTGATAAACTGGCGAAGGTGATGCAAAAGATGACGGCCGCACTAAAGGAAAACGGCATTATCTATACATCCTTTAAATATGGAACCTTTTCCGGTGAAAGAAACGGAAGATTTTTTACCGATATGACGGAAACGGCCTTTGCGGATCTGCTGGGGGGAGTTGGCGGTTTGGAAGTGGAGGAACAATGGGTTTCTTCTGATGTGCGCGCGGAAAGAAGTGAAGAAAAATGGCTCAATCTGATTTTGCGGAAAAGATAAATTTGGATGGATTGGAAATAGAATATACAGATGTCATGACTGGTGATAAAAATAAAAACCGTTTTCTGTATTACCAGTTAAAGATGAGCATGTTAAAGGCAGACAAAATCGACATTGTTGTGTCTTTTCTTATGGAATCCGGAGTCAGGATGATTTTAAAGGATCTTAAGGCAGCGCTGGACCGCGGTGTGCCGGTGCGGATTCTTACTGGAAATTATCTTGGCATTACACAGCCGTCGGCCTTATGCCTGATCAAAAAGGAACTGGGGAACAGGGTGGATTTGCGGTTTTATAGCGATAAGGAGCGTTCTTTTCATCCGAAGTCCTATATATTTCATTATAAAAATATGGGAGAAATATACATAGGGTCTTCTAATATTTCCAGAAGCGCGCTGACCTCCGGTATAGAATGGAATTACCGGTTTAACAGCCTGGGCGACAAGAAAAACTTTGATCTGTTCTATGCCGCTTTTGTGGATTTGTTTGAAAACCATTCCCTTGTGATAGATGACCGGGAATTGACCAGGTATTCCAAAAACTGGCATAAACCTGCTGTATCAAAGGATTTGGCAAAATATGATGATTTGGAAGATTTTGCGGATGCCAAGGCAGAAATGCTTTTTCAGCCGCGGGGGGCACAGATAGAGGCGTTATATGCGCTGCAGGACAGCAGGGCAGAAGGGGCGGCGAAAGGACTTGTACAGGCGGCTACGGGCATAGGCAAGACCTACCTGGCGGCATTTGATTCTGCCAATTATAAACGTGTTTTATTTGTGGCACACAGGGAGGAAATCTTAAAACAGGCGGCGATATCCTTTCAGAATGTAAGGCAGTCTGACGATTACGGATTCTTTTACGGAAAGCAGAAGGATACAGATAAATCTGTCATTTTTGCATCTGTTGCGACACTTGGCAGGAGTGAATATCTGACAGAAGAATTTTTTGCGCCGGATTATTTTGATTATCTGGTTATTGACGAATTCCATCATGCGGTCAATGAACAGTACAGAAGGATCGTAGATTATTTTAAACCGCAGTTTTTGCTGGGGCTTACCGCTACGCCGGAAAGGCTGGACGGCAAAAATATTTATGAGATTTGCGATTATAATGTGCCATATGAAATTTCATTAAAAGAGGCGATCAATAAAGGCGCGTTGGTGCCGTTTCATTATTACGGTATTTATGATGAAACGGATTATTCATCCCTGCATCTTGTAAAGGGACGGTATGATGAAAAGGAGCTAAATGAAACCTATATCGGGAATGTAAAGCGGTATGACCTGATTTATAAATATTATAGCAAATATAAATCCAAGAGAGCGCTTGGGTTTTGCTGTTCCAGAAAGCACGCCGAGGAAATGGCGAAGGAATTTTGTAAGAGAGGTATTAAGGCCGCAGCGGTATACAGTAATGCGGAGGGTGGGTTCACGGAAGACAGGGACAAGGCGATTGCAGGATTAAAAAATCAGGATATCCAGGTGATTTTTTCTGTAGATATGTTCAATGAAGGCGTGGATATCGCAGCTCTTGATATGGTAATGTTTTTGCGCCCGACGGAATCTCCCACTGTATTTTTGCAGCAGCTGGGACGCGGGCTCCGTACCAGCAAAGGGAAAAAGTATTTGAATGTATTGGACTTTATCGGCAATTATGAAAAAGCGGGGAGAGCGCCCCTGCTTTTGGGCGGCGGTGAGGCTCTGGAAGGAAAAACGGTACATGATTATAACAGCATAGAATATCCCGATGATTGTATTGTAGATTTTGATATGCGGCTGATTGATTTATTCAGGGAGATGGATAAAAGGTCTTTGTCCGTTAAGGAGCGTATTACACAAGAGTTTTACAGAGTAAAAGAGCAGCTGGACGGTAAGGTGCCAAGCCGCATGGAATTGTTTACATATATGGAGGATGATATTTACCGGTATTGCATCGGGCATGCGAAAGAAAACCCTTTCCGGAGATATCTCGATTTTTTAAATGAAATAAACGGACTGTCTGCGGCGGAGCAGGAGGTTTATTCCGGAATCGGCAGAGAATTCCTGACACTCATTGAAACAACGGATATGCAAAAGGTATACAAAATGCCGATTCTGTACGCTTTCTATCATGATGGCGATATCCGCCTTGCAGTCACGGACGAACAAGTGCTGGAAGCGTGGAAAAAGTTCTTTGATAACGGAACCAATTGGAAAGACTTTGCACCGGATATTTCCTATGAGGATTATAAATCTATGACAGATAAGCAGCATTTAAGCAAAGCAAAAAGTATGCCGATTAAATTTTTGCGGGCGTCTGGGAAAGGCTTTTTTGTTGAGAAGGCGGGTTATGCAATTGCAATCAGGGAAGATCTGGCATCTGTGATAGGGAACGCTGCCTTTCAGAGACATATGAAGGATATTTTGGAGTACCGCACGATGGAATATTATCGCAGAAGATATGCGGAATGATTCAGAACAATGCCCCTGCTCCGGCTGGAGACCTCGTCGGCCCAAAAGAATATTTTTAGAGGCATTTGAACCTCCATTTGTATTATACACAATTCTATTGAAAAACCAGTTTAAGGAAGGACGCACTGTGAGAATTGCTGCCTGGAATGTGGAACGGCTGAAACACAAAAGCAAATTGGATCGGATTATAGAATGTTGCAGCAGAACACGGGCAGATATTCTGGTTCTGACCGAAACGGACAGACAAATCCGACTGCCCTACCCCTGCTGTTTTGAGACCCTTCCGGTGAAGGTATGCAGCCCAGAATTGTACCGGCATACGGAAAACAGGGTATCCATATACACCCGGTATGAATGGAGCAGGGATCTCGCGACATACGATCCCTATACGGCCCGCTGTGTTGAGCTGCAGACAGAGCGGGGGAAGCTGTTGGTATATGGGACAATCATGGGGATCTTCGGGAACCGGGAGGGCTCCTATAGGCGGGACCTGCAGAGGCAGATTGAGGATATACAGCGGTTGTCCCAGCGGGGAAGTCTCTGCGTCATAGGCGATTATAACTGCAGCTTTTCCGATGATTACTATTTTACAAAGATCGGACGGGACATGCTTGTCAAATGCTTTGAAAAAAGCGGAATGACTGTTTTGACAGCCTCCCAATCGGAATGCATAGATCATATTGCGGTTTCCGCCGGCTTCCTGTCGGGCTTGGAGATGACGGTGGAAGAGTGGAATGGGGACAAGACCCTTTCCGACCATAAGGGGATATTAGTTGATATGAGGGCCGTAAGTCCATGATAGGGGGCGGCTTCTGAAGCTGCCTGTTCCAACTGTTAGGATAGCAGATCCATCCAATTTTTCCCAAGATCCGATATGTAGTCATTCCCTGAGGGGATGAGGCACAATATCTTGTATTTTTTTTGTGTATTTTGTACTTTTATTTTTGACATACCCTATGGACTGTGTTAAACTTAGAAAGTAAAAGTGGGAACTTATACTCTGACAATACTTAGGAAACGGAATCTCCCGAGGGAAAAACGGGTAGGCGCCGGGAAAATGGAGTGGGTACATTGGATAAATATGAGTACAAAGTGAAAGCGGATGAGATCAAGACCCTGATTTCCCAGGGACAGTATCAGGAGGCGGCGGCTATTGCGGATGAGATCGACTGGCGGCGGGTCAAGAGCGTGATGATGCTCTGCATGGTCAGCGACCTGTACAAAATCAACCGCCGGCTGGAGGACAGCCGGGATCTGCTGCTGCTGGCCTATGACAGACACCCGGGAGGGAGACCTATTGTATATTCTCTCTGCGAGCTGTCCATCAAGATGGGAGATTATGTACAGGCGGTGGAGTACTTCAAGGAGTTCGTGCAGATCGCGCCCAAGGATTCCGGAAGGTATATCCTGCAGTATAAGCTCTATGAAGCCCAGGATGTCAGCCTGGAGGAACGGATCGCCGTCCTGGAGGAGTTAAAAAAGAGGGATTATCGGGAGAGATGGGCCTATGAGCTGGCTTATCTCTATCACAGAGTAGGGCTGGCCTCCAAGTGTGTGGAGGAATGTGATGAGCTGATCCTGTGGTTCGGGAAGGGCCGTTATGTGACCAAGGCCATGGAGCTGAAAATGCTTCATCAGCCGCTGTCCCCGGAGCAGCAGAGGAAGTACGACAACATCTGCAGCGGGGTTGAGGATCAGGAGAATTGGGAACAGGCGCCTGAAGGGGAAGAGGGAGAGCCAGCGGAGGGCGGAGAAGCCGGATACCTGGAGCAGGAATACACCGGAGAGGATACCGGTTACGAGGGAGAGTACCTCCCTGAGGATCAGGAGGGCTATGCCTCCGGGGAGGATGCCGGCGGCGAGCCCCAGGAGGGATATTTGCCTCAGGCGGAGTATGGGGAGGCGCTGCCTCAGGAGATCGGGGACGACGGGCGGGAGCCGCTGCAGGGGGAGCCGGATGCCGGATATGAACCGGAGGCCGGTTATGAGGCGGGAGCTGAGAATGCCGCGGCGGAGCCGGATGCGGAACGGCCGGCTGTGCCGGAGGTGGATGTGATGAATGCCCCTACCAGGAAGATCCCCACGGAGGAAATCGAGATCCAGGTCAAGACCATGGACATGGGGCAGTACAATACGATGAATCTCCAGCGGGAGCTGGCAGCAAATCTCAAGGAGCTGCTGGCGCAGGAGGGAGAGCAGGAGGCCGCCGGGGAGACATCCGGCCCGGTGAACAGGCCGGAAGCCCGGGAGACAGCAGAAAGAACCGGGGAGAAGCCTGGGGCCGCGGCTGCCCAGACGGTATCTCCCCTGCCGGCGCCGCTGCCGGGAGCCATGCAGGCGCCGGCCAGGGATGGGGCTTCCCTGGATGTGATCGGAGTAGGAAACGCCCAGATTCTGCCCGCGGCCCAGGAGGACGGCGTACATTGGGAGGAAGGGATTGCCCCTGTGGACCCGGAGGCGTCCCGGCGGCCTGCGGCCCGGACGGGATCCGGCGCAGGGCCGGTTCAGGGCCGGAGACAGGAGCCGCAGCCTTTCGACGGGGCCCGGCAGATGGGGCTGGAAAATCTGGGTGTGGAGCCGCCCAAAGCCATGGCGGAGGTTCTCTCCATGGAGCCTGACGGGCAGCTGAGCCTGGTGGTGCCCGAGGCTGCCAGCGTGGAAAAGCAGATCACGGGCCAGCTGAACATTCAGGATGTGCTGGCGGAGTGGGAGCGGATCAAGAAGGCCAATCAGGAGAAGCACAGGGAGGATATCCGCCAGAGCCTTTTGCAGCAGACCGGCCCGATCTTCTCCGAATTTGAGGCGTCCGCCAAGGAGGGCCTGCTGGAGCAGCTGGAGAAGGAGCCTGTGGAAGAGACGGTGAGCACCAGCTTTTCCCAGGAGGAAGAGGAATATTATGGGGAGGAATACCCCGAAGGGCAGGAGTATGCGGAGGATGTACCGTATATAGAGGAGGACGTTGCCTCCGGCCAGGAGGGGACGGAAGAGTATGTTCCCTCCGATCAGGAAGAGGTAGAAGAGTATGCTCCCTCCGATCAGGAAGAGGTAGAAGAGTATGCTGCCTCTGATCAGGAGGAAGCGGAAGGGTATGCTGCCTCCGATCAGGAAGAGGTGCAGGAGTATGCTGCCTCCGGCCAGAAGGAGGGCGATGGGCAGGAGCAGCCCCCCCTGGAGGTGGAGGATATCTCTGAAGAGAGAGCGGAGCCGTCCCGGGAGGATGAGGGACAGGAGAACCTGGAAGAGCTTTTGGAGATCGCCCAGCCCGCAAAAGAGGCCGAAAAGCCATCCGCAGCCCAGGAGAAAACGCCTGACGGGGACGCTGGGAGAAAAGCGCCTCAGGATCCGGCTGGGAATGAGGCTATGGAGGAGGCTTTTGCCAATGCGGAGAAGCTGGTGCAGAGCTATGTGGATGAGCTGAAGATGGAGAGCCCTACCATGGAGCTGTTCACGGACGAGGACACTCTGGAGCAGATGAAGGAGGTCAAGGCCAGGGCGGAGGCCCGCAGGGAAGCCTCCGGGGAGGGAAATGCCTCCGGGGCTGCTGACGGTGAGCCGGAGCCTCAGGAGGGGGAGAAGGGATCGGAGCAGGAGCGGCCGGCTCTGCGCAGTCTTACCCGGGAGGAAAAGGAGCTGTTTGGCAGCTTTTTGCAGAACCGCTCCGCCAAGGAACAGCTGATCCATGTGCTGGATACCATGTCTCTGGACGCCTACACCGGCAATGTGATCGTCACGGGGGATGAGGGGATGGATACTCTGACCCTGGCCAAGAACCTGATCCGGGACGTGCAGCTGACGGACAGCAATTTTTCCGGCAAAATCGCTAAGATCTCCGGACATGCCCTTAACGAGAGGAATGTGAAGGATACCCTGGACAGCCTGGCGAACGGGGCCCTGATTATCCAGAAGGTGTCGGAGTTAAACGGGGAAACGGTGGAGGCCCTGGACAGGGCGCTCCAGCAGGAAAACCAGGGGATCATTGTGGTGCTGGAGGACAGCAAAAAGGCCATGAACCGCTTCCTTGAGGAATATCCGAAGCTGACGGGCAGCTTTACCGCCAGGATGGATATGGAAGCCCTCAGCAACGATCTGCTGGTGGCCTTCGGGAAGAAATACGCCAGGGAGAAGGAGTATTCCATCGACGAGCTGGGCGTTCTGGCCCTGCATACCCGGATCTCGGATATGCAGACCATCGACCACGCGGTGACCATATTGGATGTGAAAAAGATCATCGACCAGGCCATCGAGCACGCGGGCAAGAAGTCTGTGGGACATTTCTTTGATGTCCTTTTGTCCAAGCGCTACGATGACGAGGATATGATCATTTTGCGGGAGAGCGACTTTATATAGGGGGGAAAGAAAATGGCGGATCGGATTTTTATCTCAGAGGATGACCAGTACCTGTTTGCCCAGGGGACGCACTATGATATCTACAAAAAGCTGGGGGCGCACCCGTCGGCAGAGGACGGCAGGGAGGGAACCTTCTTCGCGGTGTGGGCGCCTAACGCGGCCTGTGTCCATGTGGTGGGCGACTTCAACGGGTGGAACGAGGAATCGCATCCCATGGAAAAATGCGGCCCCGGAGGTATTTATCAGCTCTTTGTCCCCGGAGTGGGGACAGGCGTCCTGTACAAATATCTTATCACCACGGCGGAGGGAAATAAGCTGTACAAGGCGGATCCCTTTGCCAACGCGGCCGAGTACCGTCCGGGCACGGCCTCCGTCACGGCCGATCTTTCCGGCTTTGACTGGGAGGATGAGAAGTGGATGGAGCAGAGAGACCAAAAGGATGTTTATCGGGAGCCGCTGGCCATCTACGAGTGCCACATCGGATCCTTCATGAAGCATCCCAACGGCACGGAGGGATTTTATAATTACAGGGAGTTCGCGGACCGCATTGTGGAGTACTTGAAGGAAATGCGTTACACCCACATTGAGCTCATGGGGATCGCGGAGCATCCCTTTGACGGCTCCTGGGGCTATCAGGTGACGGGGTATTATGCGCCCACCTCCCGCTACGGCACGCCCAAGGATTTTATGTATCTGGTGAACAAGCTCCACAGGAACAAGATCGGGGTGATTCTGGACTGGGTGCCGGCGCATTTTGCCACGGACGCCCACGGGCTGGGATGCTTTGACGGGCAGTGTATCTACGAGCATCCCGATCCCAGGAGAGGGGAGCATCCGGACTGGGGGACCAAGATCTTCAACTATGGGAAGACGGAGGTAAAGAATTTCCTGATTGCCAACGTATTGTTCTGGCTGAGGGAGTTCCATGTGGACGGCATCCGGGTGGACGCCGTGGCGTCCATGCTGTATCTGGACTATGGGAAGAAGGACGGCCAGTGGCTGCCCAATATTTACGGGGGCAACAAAAACCTGGAGGCCATCGAATTCTTCAAGCATATGAATTCCGTGGTGCGGGGCACCTATCCGGGCTTTTTGACCATCGCCGAGGAATCCACGGCCTGGCCTCAGGTGACGGGGGAGATCGGCACCGACAGCCTGGGCTTTACCTTCAAGTGGAATATGGGCTGGATGCATGATTTCTGCGAGTATATGAAGCTGGATCCCATTTACAGGAAGGGCAATCACTACGCCCTGACCTTTGCCATGAGCTATAATGAGAGCGAGAAATATATTCTGCCGCTGTCCCACGACGAGGTGGTGCATCTGAAGTGCTCCATGGTGAACAAGATGCCCGGCTACCAGGTGGACAAGTACGCCAACCTGCGGGCGGCCTACACTTATATGTTCGGCCACGCGGGCAAAAAACTTCTGTTCATGGGGCAGGATTTCGGACAGGAGAGAGAGTGGAGCGAGGAGCGGGAGCTGGACTGGTTCCTGCTGGGGGAAAAGAACAACATGGGCCTGCATGCTTATGTGAGGGATCTGCTGAAGCTGTACCGCAAGTATCCCTGCATGTACCAGCTGGACGACAGCTGGGCCGGCTTTGAGTGGATGAACGCGGACGATTGTGACAGGAGTACCTATTCCTGGGTGCGCAGGGCGGAGAACGGCCGCAGCAGCCTGCTGTTTGTGGTGAACATGACCCCCATGAAATGGGAAAACTACAGAGTGCCTGTCCCCAAAAAGAAGAAGTATAAGCTGGTTCTTTGCAGCGACGATGCCTGCTACGGGGGCAATGGGAATTCTCTTCCCCAGGAGCTTACGGCCGAGAAGGAGCCCTGCCATTTCCACGACGCGTCCGTCTGCTTTGACCTGCCCCCCTACACGGCGGTGGTGTACCGGTTTTAAGCCCGCCGGGGCCTTTCGCCGGCCGGATGTGCGGGAGGCCGTATCAGCCCGTCAGCAGACTTTCCAGGGCCCGGATGGGGGAAAAGCTCTCCTTGGAGGTGTGGCGGGAGGGCGGCTGTGAGGCGGACAGCTCGGTCAGGTGCTTGTAGCGCTTTAACAGGGCGTTGATCTCATAGATGTAGCAGTCGATCATATCCGGTTCTGTGGCATTGTCAAAACCCGCATAGGCGATCTCAAGCGCCGAGCGGGTTTTTTCTATGTCCTCCCGCAGGGTGGGAAGACCGAAATCTTCCTGGGTATCCTGGGAAATCTGGCGGGTGGTCTGTCTGTAAAGGATTTTCATGGGGGCTCCGTTCTGCCCGTGCAGGGGGCGGTTTTCTTTGTTAAAAGTATAGCCCCGGTTTTAGAAAAATATTCCAGTGTTTCCAGATGTATACAAAAAAGAAAAGAAGGAGGGAATGCATGGAGGGGGAAGGGCGGGCATAGGATAGGGTGAAGGGTACAGGCAATGGATGAGAAGCCTGTGCCGGGAGGTGTCCCATGGGAACGGAAATGAGGGTCTGGCTGCTGGCAGCGGTCTGTGCGGCGGTGCTGCTGATGGGGGCTCTGCGCAGGAGGGCAGAGTGGCTTTTAAATCTTCTGATGCGCGCTGTGACGGGGTGCGTGGCCATTTATTTCATCAATCTGGGGACGGCCGCCCTGGGGATCCCCACTCTGGTGGGGATCAATCCGGCCACGGCTTTGACATGCGGATTCCTTGGATTTCCGGGCCTCGCGGCGCTTTATGGCCTTGGATTTTATCAATTTATGTAAAAAATTAACAAAAATGAATAAGTTTCCATTTGACTATGGACAAACCTTCAGAAACCGTATATAATCACATGTACCGGGAGGCAAAGAGCCCTCCGGGATTCAAAAATTCTATTTGTTTCAGTCAGTATCATGCAGTATCTTGTGTTATCACAGTTTTCCACGGACAGAGAGAAAAGGCGTGCGGGGAAATGTGCCGCCATGTCAGGGGAAGTTTGTCAGGGGTCTGAGGCTTTGGGAGAGGCCGCCGGATCCGCCGCGGAGAAGAGGACGGAGAGGAGTGCGCTTGGAGCGTAGGATCTTGGCGCTGTGCGATCCGGAGGAGGATTACGCGCAGCACATGTGCGCATTTTTAAAACGCAGCAGGGAGCTTCCCTGGGAGGTGAACCTGTATACCCGGGTGGAGGAACTGCTGCGCAGGCAGGAGCCCGTTGATCTGCTTTTGATCGCGGAGTCCGCCTACGGGGAGAGGGTCCGGGACCTGGAGGCGGGTCAGACGGTGGTCCTGGGCGAGAGCGGCCTGGCCCCCTGGGAGGGTGTGAGGTATATCGACAAGTATCAGCGGGCGGATCAGGTGCTGCGGGAGCTGCTGGGGATCTATGCGGAGCGGGAGGGGGAGCTCTGTCCCCGGCTGGCAGTGAAGCACAGGGCCAGGCTCATCGGTATGTATTCCCCCGTGCGCAGGGTCCTGCAGACCACATTTGCCCTCACCTACGGGCAGCTGCTTGCGGAGGGGGAGCGGACATTGTATCTGAATTTTGAGCACTTTGCCGGGCTGGAGGAACTGGCTGCGCCCCCCGGCGGGGATCTGTCGGCCCTGCTGTATTTTTTGAAGGCTGAGCGGGAGAAATTTCTCCTGCGGGTGCAGGCCATGGCCGGCCGAAAGGGGAAGCTCGACTATATTGCACCCATGAACTGGGGGCAGAATCTCCTTGGCATCACAGGGCAGGAGTGGCAGCTCTTCCTGGAGCGGATCTTAGAGAGCGGATTGTACGACGCGGTGATCCTGGATCTGAGCGAGAGCATGCAGGGGCTCTTCGATATTCTCCGCCTCTGCCGCAGGGTGTACACCATCGAGGGGGAGGACCGCCTGGCCCGGTGCAAGATGGATCAGTACGAGCAGCTTCTGGCCCTGCAGGAGTATGGGGACGTGCTGGAGAAGACGGAGAAATGCCGGCTGCCTCTGTTCAGGCGTCTCCCGGAGCAGATTGAGCAGTACACCCGGGGGGAGCTGGCGGAGTATGTGCGGGGCCTGATCGAGAGGGAGGACCGGGGGCGTGAATAGAAGGCCCCAGGGACCGGCGGAAGGGGTTCCCGGGAAGGAGGAAGAGATGCAGGAGTACACGCAGCTGAAAAAGAAGCTCAGGAAGAAGGTGCTGGAGAGACTGGACTATGGCCGCGAGATGGAGGACGGGGAGGTCATGGATGTGATCGATCAGGTCCTGCTGGAGGAACGGGAGCTGTGGCTGATGCCGGTGGGTGTGGGCCAGGGGCTCAGGACGGATCTGTTCGACTCCCTGCGGCGGCTGGATGTGCTGCAGAACCTGGTGGAGGATCCCGGGATCACGGAGATCATGGTGAACGGCCCTCACAGCATCTTTGTGGAGCGGGAGGGACGTCTGAGCCGGCTGGAGGTAGGCTTTGAGTCCCGGGAGAAGCTGCAGGATGTGATTCAGCAGATTGTGGCGGGCTGCAACCGGGTGGTGAACGAGGCGTCCCCCATTGTGGACGCCAGGCTCCCCGACGGCTCCCGGGTCAATATTGTCATGAATCCCATTGCGCTGGACGGCCCCATCGTCACCATCCGCCGGTTCCCGGACGATCCCATCACCATGGAGGAACTGATCCGCCGGGGCTCCGTGTCCCGGGAGGCGGCGCAGTTTCTGCAGATTTTGGTGCAGGCCAAATACAATATCTTTATCAGCGGGGGAACCGGCAGCGGAAAGACCACCTTTCTGAATGTGCTCTCCGGGTTCATCCCGCAGGACGAGCGGGTGATTACCATAGAGGACAGCGCGGAGCTCAGGCTCCAGGGATTGAGCAATCTGGTGCGGATGGAAACCCGCAACGGCAATGTGGAGGGATGTTTGGAGATCGGGATCCGGGACCTGATCCGGGCCAGCCTGCGCATGCGGCCGGACAGAGTGATTGTAGGGGAGGTCCGGGGAGCGGAGGCGGTGGACATGGTCCAGGCCATGAACACGGGCCATGAGGGCTCCATGTCCACCGGCCATGCCAACAGCGCCGCGGACATGCTCTCCCGGCTTGAGAATATGATCCTGATGGGACTGGAGATCCCTCTGACGGCCATCCGAAGGCAGATTGCCTCGGGCATTGACATCCTGGTCCATCTGGGAAGGCTGCGGGACAAGTCCCGCAAGGTCCTGGAGGTGGCGGAGATCGCCGGCTGCGAGGGGGACAGCATACAGCTGAATACCCTGTACCGGTTTGAGGAATCCGGGGAGGACAGAAAGGGAAATATCCTGGGGGAGCTGAGACGGGAGGGAGGACTGCTGCATGATTACAAGCTTAAGGCGGCTGGCCTGCGCTGGCAGGAGAGCTAGGGAGGATCTGAAAAATGCGGGCAGGGCCGGACTGTGGGAACTGGCGAAGGGGGCCGGGGTCGCAGTGTTCTTCGCCTGGTTCTTTTACAGAAGCCCTCTGGCCCTGGCGCCCATGTGCCCGGTGGGAGCCCTGTACGCCGGCAGAAATCTCCGGCGGCTGGCGGAGCGCAGAAGACGGGCCTTCCTGGAGCAGTTCCAGGAGTGCATTTTCTCCGTGGCGGCCTCCCTCAGGGCCGGCTATGCGGTGGAAAACGCTTTTCTGGAGAGCATTCAGGATATGCAGACCATGTTTGGGGAGGACAGTGCCATGGAGCGGGAGCTGCGGGCCATGGGCCGGGGGCTGAGCAACAATGTGCCCCTGGAGGAACTTCTGAGGGACCTGGGGGAGCGGAGCGGCTGCGGAGAAGTCCGGGAGTTTGCCCAGGTGTTCGGCATCGCCAAGAGGAATGGAGGCAGTATCCCGGAGATGATAGAGGTCTGCGGCCATGTGATCGCGGACAGACGGAAGCTGGAGGAGGAGATCCGGGTGCTGCTGGCCTCCAAACAGCTGGAGCAGAGGGTGATGAGTGTGATGCCTTTTTTGATTGTGCTGTATCTGGAGGCCGGAAACAGGGGATATTTCGACGGCCTGTATCACAATTTCCTCGGGGCGGCGGTGATGACGGGCGCTCTGGCGCTGTATCTGGCCTCCGCCGCCCTGTCGGAGCGGGTTTTTGCGGGAATCTTTCGGGAGGAGGAATGAGAATGTATCTGTGGGCGGGAATTGCGGGGGCCTGCTATCTGGTTTTGGCCTTTCTCTCCCGGGGGGAGCAGGGGAATCTGCTTCAGAGGATGGGAGGGTATCTGTATAGAAAGCTCTCTGGCAGGACGGCAGGAGCGGGAATGCCTTTTGCCTCCCGCGGGGCCCGCCAGGATCTGGAGCGTCTCCATCCCGGCGGCTCCGGGAAGGATCTGGAGCGGGAGTACTGCGCCGAAAAGATTGGCCTGGTCCTGGTGATCCTGCTGGGCGGCATCCTGCTGGGCCTGGCGGCGGAGCTTGCCGCCGGCCGGGAGGCTGCTCAGGAGGGGGTGCTGCTGCGCCGCCAGCCGGGGGAAGGGAGCCGCCGGGTAAAGCTGGAGGCGTCTCTGGACACCGGGGAGCGGGAGACCTTCCGGCTGGAGCTCTCTGAGCGTGAGCTTACCTATGAAGAGGCCGGGGCGCTGGAGAAGTCTATGGCGGGAGAGCTGGAGGAACTGGTGCGGGGGGACAATCCCTCCCTGGAGCAGGTTTGGACAGACTTAAGCCTGCCCTCCTGGGTGGAGGGATATCCCTTTGAACTGGAGTGGAGCAGCAGCGATTACGAGACCGTCAGCCGGCAGGGAAAGGTGAACGGGGAGAAGGGAGAGAATTTCGTGGAGCTCACGGTAAAGGTAACCTACGGAGAATATGAGTGGAAGCATTTCCTCCCGGTGCACGTGGTTCCCGCGCCGGCCAAGGGGCAGGAGGGCCTTAGGGAGGCGCTGGAGCAGGCACTCCTGGAGGCGGAGGCCCGGGGGCGGGAGCAGGAGAGTGTGGCCCTGCCCGGGGAGGTGGCAGGACGGAGTGTGGCCTGGCGGGAGGCACGGGAGCACAGGGGCCTGACTGTGGTGCTCTTATCCCTCGCCGCAGCGGGGGCGGTGTATCTGCTCAAGGACCGGGATCTTCACAGGAAAACCCGGGAGCGGGCCCTTGCCATGAAGCGGGCCTACCCTTCTCTTCTGACGAAATTGACCCTCTATCTGGGGGCCGGCATGACGGTGCGGGGAGCCTTCACCAGGATTGCGGCCGGCTATCAGGACCGGGGCAGCCGGGCCGGGCCGGGGCCTCTGGGAGAGGAAATGCGCTGCGCCTGCAACGAACTGCAGGCGGGAATATCAGAGAGTCTGGTGTACGAGCGTTTCGGCCGCCGCACGGGGCTGCCGGAATATGCCAGGCTGTGCGCGCTGCTGAACCAGAATCTGAAGAAGGGGAACAGCGCGCTGCTGGTGAGACTGAGGGAGGAAGGAGAGAAGGCGAATCAGGAGAATATGCATCTGCGCAGAAAGCTGGGAGAGGAAGCCCAGACAAAGCTGCTGGGCCCCATGGTGATGCTGCTGGCGATGGTCATGATCCTGGTGATGCTGCCCGCCTTTTCCTCCTTCGGAGTATAGATCATGTAAAAACCATACAGGACAAAGGGCCGGGAGCGGCCCGGAAAGAGGTAAAAATGAAGACAGTGAAAAAGGTATTTGACAGACTGCAGCTGACGTGGTGGAGAACGAGGGATCTGCTGAGGGATCCTTCGGGGATGGGCACAGTGGAGATTATCCTGATCATCGTGGTGCTGATCGGCCTGGTGGTCATCTTCAAGTCGCAGATTACAGATCTGGTGGAGAGCATTTTCTCCAAGATCACCAAGCAGGTCAACAAGTTTTGAGGCGCCGGTATCTGCCCGGATATCTGACGGTCTACGTGTCCCTGACGCTGGCGGTGGTGCTCTCTCTGTGCCTGGTGCTGATAGAGGGGGCCCGCCGAAGCGTCATGGGACTGGAGGCGGAGTGCGCGGTGGATTTGGGGATGGACAGCGTACTGGCGGAGTATCACCGGGAGGTGTTTGACCGGTACGGGCTGCTGGTCCTCGACACCTCCTACGGTACGGACTATCCCTCCTGCTACAACACCCAGGCCCACCTGGACTATTATCTGGAACAGAATTTATCCTGTGAGGACCGCCGCCTGGGGTTTCTCTACGGGGATCTTTTAAAGCCATCCCTCTCCCAGACCGCCATCCGGCGCATTTCCCTGATCACCGATCAGGAGGGTGCCGTCTTCCGGCGCCGGGCGCTGGAGGTCATGAAGGCGAAAATGGGGCTGGAGATCATAGAGAAGGTGACGGACTGGGTCGGGACGGTGGAGGAAAAGGGTCTGCTGGAGCGGAATATGGAGGCGGAGGCCGCCGCTGTGGAGCAGCAGATCCAGACCTGTGGGGAGCTCTCTGAAGCGGAGTGGACAAAGACCCGGATAAAGAGCCCGGCGGCCTTTGAAGAGGAAATGAGGCGGGAGGGGATCTTAAAGTGGGTGATCCGGGAGGGGGAGACGCTCTCCGGCCAGGTGATTGATACGGGACAGTACCTCTCCGGC
This sequence comes from uncultured Acetatifactor sp., assembly GCA_947625475.1. Lineage (GTDB taxonomy): Bacteria > Bacillota > Clostridia > Lachnospirales > Lachnospiraceae > Acetatifactor. The sequence goes on along the minus strand of CANQOL010000030.1, from coordinate 11,617 downwards.
CGGGCGGCCCGGGGAGAGCTGAACCGGGGCAGCGGGGAGGCTGTGGCGGAGCTGGATCCCCTGGAGGAAATCCTGTATCATGAGTTCCTGCTGGAGAACAGCGGGCATTACGGGGCGTGCAGGCAGGGGAGCCTGCTGCAGTATCAGACCGAATATCTGCTGGCCGGATGCGGAAAGGATTCGGAAAATCTATCCCGGACGGCGGATTGGATCTGCGCCATCCGGGAGGTGGCCAATACGCTGTATCTGTACGGGGATTCCGTCAAGAGTGAGGAGGTGCGGACGGCCGCCCAGTTTTTGTCGGAGCTGTTTGCCCTGCCGGAGATTGAGCCCCTGCTGGAGACCGCCATTTTCCTGGGGTGGGCCTACCTGGAAAGCCTTTACGATGTAAAGCTGCTGTTGGAGGGAGGCAGAGTGCCCCTGATGAAGGAGAAGGAGAGCTGGCACTACGGGCTTAGGGGGATCTGGTCCTCCCTGACAGAAGGGTCGGCCCCTGACGGGAATGCGGACGAGGAGTCCCGGACGGAGGGACTTTGCTATGAGGACTATCTGCGCGTCCTGCTGTGCCTGGAGGATCAGGAGACGCTGACCTGCCGTTTCCTGGATCTGATGGAGATGGATGTGCGGGCCACGGAGGGAAACGCGGCCTTTCGGGCGGACGGCTGCGCGGTGGGCCTGACGGCGGAGGTGACCGTTGAATCCGCGTTCGGATACAGTATCACCCTGGAGAGAGAAAAAACATATTAAGAAAGGAGGTGGGCAGGGATGTCCCCTTTAAGGACGGGCTGTAAAACGGTAACTGATGACAATTGTTTCAAATATGACAGGCCTTCTCCAACGGCAGATAAAAATTCCCCTAAAAGATTCTCCCAAATCTTTTTGATTTCTCCAAGTGTGTGTATGATAACGTCCCTAGAGGGGATATCCCTGCCCACCCGTGGAAAGGGGCGCCGCCTGCCGGCGGGAATGACCCTGGAGGCCGCCTTTTTGATGCCCCTTCTGCTGTTCTTCTTCCTGCATCTGTTTTCGGTGGTGGAAATGCTCAGGCTTCATGGGAAGCTGGAGCTGGCGCTCTGGAACACGGGCAGACAGCTGGCGCTGTACGGCCCGGCCGCAGAGGCGCTCCGGCTGTCTCTGCCCGATATAGGAGTGTCCTATCTCTATGTGGACGGACAGGTCCGGGACCTGCTGGGGGAGGAATATCTGGAGGATTCCCCCCTGGCAAAGGGGGCGAAGGGGCTGAACTATCTTTCTTCCAGCTACCTGGAGGAAGACCAGTGCGTGGATATTGCAGTGACCTATCAGGTACGGCCCTCCCCGACTCTGTTCCCCGTCCCCTATCTGCGTCTGGCAAACCGCTGCTTTGTGAGAGCCTGGACAGGCTATGATGTGTCCCCGGAGAGCCCTTCCTCCTTCGTGTATGTGACGGACTATGGGGAGGTGTGGCATCGGACCTGCGGCTGTGTGTATCTGGATATCCAGGTGAAATCCCTCTCCCTGCGGGAGGCGTTGGCGGCCAGAAACGCGGAGGGGAAGAAGTATAAACCCTGTGAGCGCTGCTATGAGGGGGAGGGAGAGTGCGTCTATCTGACCGGTGGGGGAGAGAGATACCACAGCCGGGAGGATTGTCCCTCTCTCAAGAGGACGGTCCGGGCCATTCCCTGGGGTGAGGCGGCAGAGTACCGGCCCTGCGGCAAGTGCGCAAATCAAGAGGGGGAGAAAAGATGACTGGGATTATAGCGGCAGGAGTGATGGCTTTTTTCAGTATCTATGACATTCGGGAGAAGGGAGTGCCCCTTCTGCCTCTGGCGGCAGCCCTGGCGCTCTCCTTCTGTTATCTGCCGGTGAGAGTCTGCCTGGGGGGCGAGGAATTTTGGGAGCTTGTGGCAGGGGCCCTTCCCGGGATCGGATTCCTGCTGGCGTCCTTCGCCTCCGGGGGAAGGATCGGCTGCGGGGATGGGCTGGCGCTTCTGTTTGCGGGCAATCTGCTGGGATTTCGCCGGACGCTGGAGGCCGCTGTGCCTGCGCTGGGGATGCTCTTTGTCTGCAGCGCGGTGCTGTTTATCCGGGGGCGGGCCCGGAGAGGAACCAAGATCCCCTTTTTGCCTTTTTTGACCGCGGGCATGGCGCTCCAGGCATTCATAGGGCGATGGGGCGGGTGAGAGGAGAGGCGGGATGAAGAGAGCAAAGGCGTATTTCACAGTGGAGGCGGCGCTGATCATGCCCCTTGTGCTGGGATGTTATCTTTTTGTCATAGGGATGATGTTTTTTCAGTATGACAGGTGCGTCCTGGAGATGAATATGGCCAGACTGGCGGCGTGGGGCGCGGCGGCCGGGGAGAGCGGCGGCGAGGCGGTCACGGGACTGCGGGAACAGGCCGGGGAGCCGGGGCAGGGGGCATATCTTTGGCTTTTGCCTGAGGAACCGGCAGTTTCCTCCGGGGAGGGGACGCTTACCGTTCGGGGAGCGGGGGAATTCCCTCTGCCCGGGGCGGGGCTTTTTGCCCTTAAGACGTCCTGGGGGGAAGAGATCGTTTACCGGGTTTCCGTGCTGGATCCTGCCTTTCTGTTAAGGCTGGGCCGCGGATTGAGAGAAAAACTTTCGCAATGACATTTTCAAAGGGCTGTTTGCGCCGGAGCGCCACAAATTTTCATCGCCCCGTCGCGCAAAGCGCTCCGAAATGGAGATTAAAATGGAGATCCTGAGATCGGAATATGTGAGAAGTCTCAACTGTAATTATGAACGGATCCTGCTGGAGGAGAGACCGAAGGAGGCGCGCTATCAGTATGGGGTGCTGGGCCGGGGGGAAGTCCGCTTTCTTCTTCCCTGCAGCCTGCGCTACATTGACGGGAAGGCATATCTGTATTATGACATTACCTCGACCCAAAACCTGGTCCAGCTCTTTGACCGGCGCAGCGTGGACAGGCAGTGGATGGGGGAATTTTTTTGGTGCATGGAGCAGCTGCGGGAGGAACTGGACAGCTATCTGCTGGAGGAACGGTGCGTTTTGTGGGAGCCGGAACACATTTATCTGGATCTGGAAAAAAAGAATTTCTTTTTCCTGTATGTTCCTTATTACATGGGAGAAACCGGATTCGGCTGCCTGCTGGACCACTGGGTAGAGCATGTGGATTACAAGGATGAGGGACTGGTAGAGTTTGTGTACGGTGCCTATGAGGCTTACCGGGAGCTGGGAGAAGGGTATCTGCACAGGCAGATCTTCGAGGACTTTAAGGCGGTGGGCAAAGACAGGGGCCGGGAGGCAGCCGCCGAAGCGTCCGGGGAAGGAAACTCTTCCGCCGCGGCAGGGCGGGAAGGGCCTGGGGCCGGCGCGGATTTAAAGCCCGCGGGGAAAAGAATTCTTTCCGCGGGAGAGGGCCCGCTATCAGGGGGCGGCGCCGGCGCAAAGCCGGATGCGCCTGGGGCAGGGGGAAGCTATGCGGCGGCGGAGGACCCTTCCCGGGGGGCACATCCCCGGCGCAGAATGTTTTCCCTGTTTGAGGGACGCAGGAAAAAGCAGACGCCCTTGGAGCAGCAGCTTTTCTGCCGGCAGGAGATTGGGGATCTCACGGAGGGGAGGGCCGTAGGGGAAGGACTGGCGTACGGGGAGAGAGATGTAAGGCCGGATTCTGCCGAATTTGGGAGAACCGTTTATATAGAAGAAACAGCCGGCGCCGTATCCCGCGGACTCTACCGGGAAAACGGGGAGACAGCCTACAGGCTGGAAAAGCTCCCTTTGATCATCGGGAAAAAGCAGGGGGAGGTGGACCTGCTCCTGACGGACCGTTCCGTGAGCCGGATCCACGCAAAATTTCTTGAGAAGGAAGGGAAGGTTTATGTGGAGGATCTGAATTCTACCAACGGCACATACAAAAACGGGCTCCGCCTGCAGCCCTATGAAAAGCGTCCTCTGGAGACAGGGGATGAACTTTGTTTTGGCAAGGAAAGATTTATTTATCGTTTTTGTCAGAAAGAATAAAAAATAGTAAAAAATTGCTTGATTTTTACAAACACATAGGGTAACATAACATATACCAAACCATTCTTATGTGAGGGAAGGAGAAATTGCCATGAAACAAAAAAGGATCACGGCGTTTTTACTGGCTCTTTTGCTTGCCCTGGTCAGCTTCCCGGCTGTCTCGGGACTGACTCCCGCCGCGGCTGCGGAGGCTGCGGGGAACCGATGGAACAGCTATTTTTACGATCAGCTGGAGGATTCGTCCAAGGTATTTTATGATGCCATCCTGAAAATGTATCGGGAGGGGATTCTGCTTACCGGGCATGAGAGTTTCGAACTTACCGGGGAGGGCGGCCCGCTCTCTCAGGAGCAGGCGGCGGGATATATGGACGGCGGCGGCAATCTGCTGTCTGTCTTTGGCGCTGCCCGGGATGCTTTTTACATGGATTATCCTGAGGTGTTTTATGTGGATTTTTCCAGTCTGTCCATACGCACGACCCTGGACAGCAGCGGGAAATACCATGTGTATATAGGCTCCGGCCGCAGAGAGGATTATTTTACTCCTGGTTTCACCCAGCAGTCTCAGGCGGAGGCCGCGGTAAAGGAGTATGAGAAGGCGGTGGGGGACGTAGTGCAGGGAGCGAAGGCGCTCAAGGCACAGGAGGGTGAGAGCCTGGTCCAAAAGCAGGTAGAGTATGTCCACGACCGCATTATCTACAATACCTCCTATAAGCTGGAGGACGACTATAAGCCGGAGGACGACTATAAGCTGGGGGATGGGAATATCGGTTTCATCCGCACAGCCTACGGAGCCCTGGTGAAAGGCGAGAGTGCCTGCGAGGGATATGCCCGTGCCGTAAAATCCGCTCTGGACCGGCTGGGAATCCCCTGCTTGCTGGTGTACGGCGTGTTCCGGCATTCGGAGGATATCCAGGAGCTGCATATGTGGAACTATGTCCAGATCGACGGCAAGTGGTACGGGGTGGACGCCACTATGGATGACCCGTATCCTGTCAGCCAGAACAGAGACAGGGCCATCGAGCGGAGAAAGGCCCTGCTGGAGGAATTAAGCGGCGCCCTGCCAAAGGATATCAGTCTGGAGGATCTGGCGGGAGATGTGACGGACGGCGACGTCTCCGGGGGAGATATATCCGGAGGGGACGTGTCCGGGGGAGATGAGCACAGGGAGACGAAGGCTGCCGACGCTCCGAAGGATCCCGTCAGGATCCCTGCCTACATGGAGGTGGGAAGCCCTGACGGCTATGAGAATCATGAATATCTGATGGTTGGCGAGGCTGCAATGGGCAGACATCATGTGCCGGTTGGCATCGTGTCCGAGGCGCAGTATGAGTTTTCCTACCCTATGACCAGCCAGGACGACGTGGGCTTTGAGACCGCCTACGGAGGGGAGAGCGGTCTGACTGTCAAGTACAGCGGAAACAGTGAGATGGAGGGCCTGAAGGCGGGAGAATTCCGGGTGAGCTACAACGGCATGGGCCCGGCGGAGGCTGCCAAGCAGGGGATCTATTTCCTGGCAAGGTTCCTGTATATGGATGAGGACGGCAATTATACGAACAGCGTGTCCAACTGGGGCTATATCCTGACGGATCTTTACTCATCCATCAGGGATATGGGGACAGAGGTGGGTCTGATCATGCCCCAGGCCGAGTATGCGGAGTTTGCCGTCACAGACCGGGCTCCCGGAGATTACAAGAAGGATCCCAAGTACGCCTCCTTTCAGGGAGATCCCTGTCTTGTGCTGGAGCAGAGCGGGATGCTGCACAATCCCAGCGGGACTTACAAGGCGCCTCCTTATCCGAAGTATATCACCCCTTCCATGAGCGGACGGCTGTCGATCGGCGGCACTTATCATGTGGAGGTAGTTTATGACGATCAGCTTGTGGCGGTGGAGGGGGAGACCCCGGGCGTGGTGCTTTTGGATACCACGGGGACCACGGCCATGCAGCAGGCAAAGCTCGCCAATTTCAAGTGGGATGGCAGGAGCACCGTCACCTTTGACTTTACTCCCAGCGTGATGTGGGCGGACGACAGTGTGTTTTACACCCTGAAGATTCAGGGCCTGGTCGGCCGCATCAGCGGGAAGGCGCCTCTGGATCTCAGCTATTTTGCGGCGCATCCCTGCGCGGTATGTGCCTATAAATCCCAGGGCTTTGACTGGAATGTGTTCGGAAAGCCGGCGCTGATTGAAAATGAAGATCTCTCCGTGAGCGGCTGGAAGACCAGCGACGGAGAGCCCGTCTCCGAATTGCTGAAGCATCGGATGGTGCTGGTGGCCTCCGAGGCCACGCCGGCACAGGCAGAACTCATGAATGATATGATCGAGGAGGAGGGACAAAAGATTTTAAAGAGCCAGACCTACAATATCAGTCTGACTTTGTGCAAGAAGCAGGTCATCGAGACTGGCCAGGCGGTTCGGATCTCTCTGGGTTTCCCGGAGGGGTATGGGCCGGAGGATGCCGGCGTGACCTTTAAGGCATACCATTTTACCAAGGACAATACGGGAGAGATCGTCAGTGTAGAGGAAATTCCCTGCGTGATTACGCCCTATGGCCTGCTGGTGTACTGCCATTCCTTCAGCCCCTTTGCCATTGTGGCGGTGCAGGATGATGCGGCAGAGACGAACAAAAACAAGACCGTTATCGTGACAAACTCTGAAGGCGGAAGGGTGAGCGGCGCTGAGAACGGGATGAAGGTGCTCTCCGCAGGGGAGACGGGAGAACTGTCCGTGACGGCAAGTTCCGGATATTATATTGATTCCGTGACGGTGAACGGAGAAGAGCAGACGGTGCCTTTGGGCTCAAGCGGTATGTCTTTGAAGATTGCCGCCGATCAGATACAGGGCTCCACCGCCATCGTGGATGTGAAGTTTGTGGCGTCGGCCGTTCAGAAGGAGGAAACGGCGAAGAATGAAAAGGTGGCGGTTTTGCCCGTGCCCGATCCGGTGGCAGACACTAACGCAGATCCGGAGCCTACCGCCGCGCCTGGAGAGCCTGCCGCTGCGCCCGGGGAGCCTTCTGCTGCACCTGCGGGGCCAACGGCAGCGCCGGAGCCCACAGGGTCCCCTGCGGATCCCGCGCCGGCCCCTGTACCTGCGCCCACCCAGGCCCCTGCCCCGGCGGCCCCTTCAGAGGGCTCCGATCCGGGAACGGGACAGACACCTGCCGATTCCTCCGGCCAGCAGGCCGGGACAATGCCTGAGCCTGCGGCACCCACCACAGTGCCAAACAGTGAAGGTCACAGCGTGGAGCCGGTATATCCTCAGGCGATCCCGCTGGGAACGCCGGCCCCGGATAACGGACCGGATCAGAGTCAGACACAGGAGCCGCAGAAACAGACGTCAACTCTGACCTCTGCGGATCAGGTCACGGCGCCGGCGGATATGCCAGTGGCAACCTTCCCGCCTATCGGGGATGTGCCCGGCACCAACGATAATTTTGATCTGCTCTTATGGGTTCTCCTTCTGACGGCCAGCGGCCTGGCAGTCATCTTTATGGTGATGCGCAGGCTTGGGAAGTAAGAGTGCGAATTGCCGGGAGATAGAATAGAAATGGGAGAGCTTTGGGAAAAATATCGCCGGACGCCCTTTGTCAGTGTATCGCTGGTGGCCGCCAACGTGATTTTGTTTCTGCTGGAGTGCTGGCAGAGAGAGAGTCTGGTGCGGATGGGGCGGCTGGATGTGGCTGGGACCCTCTTTAGAAAGGAATATGGCAGGATAATATGGGCCATGTTCCTGCATGCGGATGTGAACCATTTGTTCAGCAACATGATTATACTGCTGTTTTTGGGGGCTATCCTGGAGCGGGAGATCGGTCATGTGTTTTTTGCCCTGTTGTATTTTGCCAGCGGTATCGGAGGCAATCTGCTCTCTCTGGCCAACAAGGTGATGAGCGGGGATGGGTCTGCCTCCATCGGAGCCAGCGGCGCGATTTTTGGCATGGACGGCATGCTTTTGGCGCTGGTTTTGTTCTCCGGCCGGAGGATCGAGAACATCACTCCCGCGAGAGTGATCCTGATGGTGGCGCTGTCTCTCTACGGCGGCTTCAGCTCGGGAAACATTGACAATGCGGCCCATGTGGGAGGACTGCTGACAGGCTTTGCCCTGGGAGGAATTCTGTGCCTATGGATCCGGCTCACCGGCAGATTCCGGGGAGGACGGCGGCAGTAAGGCTGAGAATGAGAATAGGAATAGGAGAAATGGATATGAAAAAAGAGGATTGCATTTTCTGTAAACTGGCAAACGGGCAGATCCCTACCAACAGTATTTATCAGGATGAGGATTTTAATGTGATCTTGGATATGTCCCCCGCTACGAGAGGGCATGCCCTGATCCTGCCCAAGGAGCATGCGGACAATCTGGTCAGCCTGCCTGATGAGACTGCCGCAAAGGCATTTGTTTTGGCCAAGAAGCTGGCGGGAGTGATGACAGAAAAACTGCACTGCGACGGATTGAATGTGGTTCAGAACAACGGTGCGGCAGCCGGACAGACGGTGCTTCATTTTCATCTGCACCTGATCCCCAGGTACAAAGGGGACGGTCAGCAGCTGGGCTGGGCGCCTGGGAAGGCTTCGCCGCAGGAGCTGGAGGAAGTCAGGGATCTGCTGAAGAGCTGACACCCGGCGGAGAGCGGGCGCTGTGCAGTGAAGGAAGAGGAAAATGCCATGAGAACCGTAGAGGTCAGTCAAATCACGGAACATATAAAGGAAATGTGCATAGAGGCCAATCATTTCCTGTCTCCCGATATGCGGAGAGCGCTGGATAGAGCCGCCCGAACGGAGGAAGCTCCCTTGGGAAGACAGATTCTGGGACAGCTGCAGGAAAACTTGCAGATAGCGGGAGAGGATATGATACCGATCTGTCAGGATACGGGCATGGCGGTTATATTCATGGAGGTGGGTCAGGAGGTCCATTTCGCGGGGGGAGATCTGGAGAGCGCTATCTGCGAGGGGGTGCGGCAGGGCTACCGGGAAGGATACCTGAGAAAATCCGTGGTGGGGGATCCTATTCAGCGGGAGAATACCCGCGATAATACACCTGCGGTGATCCATTATGAGATCAAGCCGGGGGACCGGGTCCGGATCACAGTAGCGCCCAAGGGATTTGGCAGTGAAAATATGAGCAGGATCTTTATGCTGAAGCCGGCAGACGGGATCGAGGGCGTGAAGGAAGCGGTTCTGACGGCGGTGCGGGATGCGGGCCCCAATGCCTGCCCGCCCATGGTGGTGGGCGTTGGGATCGGCGGAACCTTTGAAAAGTGCGCCTTTTTGGCAAAGAGAGCTCTCACCCGGTCGGTGGAGGAACGCTCCCCGATCCCTTATGTGAGGGAGATGGAGGAGGAGCTTCTGGCAAGGATAAACTGTTCCGGTATTGGCCCGGGGGGGCTGGGAGGCAGCACAACAGCCCTGGCGGTCAATATTGAAACATATCCCACCCATATTGCCGGACTGCCGGTGGCGGTCAACATCTGCTGTCATGTGAACCGGCATTCGGTCCGGGAACTGTAATGACGGTATGCCGGAAGGAGAGCAGTGTGGAAAATCACACGGATGTACTGATTTTTCACAGGAGAATTTGTGACGGAGCGCCACAAATTCTCCTGATGGCAGATGAAAAACCGCATTCGCGAATTTCTCATCGCCCCGTCGCGCAGAGCGCTCCGGAATGGAGATTAATATGGACAAATTTGTTAAGGTGCCCCTGAGTTCTCAGGACGCGATGCGCCTGGAGGCCGGGGACTATGTATATTTGACGGGGACCATCTATACTGCCAGGGACGCCGCCCATAAAAGGATGTATGAAGCTCTGCAGAAGGGGGAGGGGCTTCCCTTTCCCATGGAAAACAATGTGATCTACTATATGGGGCCATCCCCTGCCAGAGAAGGCAGACCGATCGGATCCGCCGGCCCTACCACAGCCAGCCGGATGGATAAATATGCACCTGCTCTGCTGGATCTGGGACTGAAGGGAATGATCGGCAAGGGGAAACGCTCCCAGGCGGTAAAGGAGGCCATTATAAAGAACGGAGCCGTCTACTTTGCCGCGGTGGGGGGCGCAGGCGCCCTGCTTTCCCGATCCATTGCGGACTCTCAGGTGATCGCCTACGAGGATCTGGGAACGGAAGCGATACGGAAGCTGGAGGTGGTTAACTTCCCTGTGATTGTAGTGATTGACGCACAGGGCAGGGATCTTTATGAGACGGCCCTCCTTGCGTACCGGAAGGAAGCCCTGGATATTTAGACAAATGAGACAAATCCAATATAGATTTTTAGATATGTCTGTGGAGGAGCCTGGTGTGAAAAATCACATGGATGTGCTGATTTTTCACAGGAGAATTTGCGGCGCTCCGGAATGGGGATTATCATGAAAAGAAGAAAAGGAAGTTTTATAGTTGTCGCCGCTCTTGTATTTGCGATTGGCTTATCTGCCTGCGGAAGCGATTCGGAAACTACATCTTTATATTCCGAAGGTCTTGAAATTGTTCAGATCATGTCCGAAATGGTACAATCTGAATCATACATTAATCTGTATACGGGAGACAGCTCAGTCCAATCCATTGTTCAAAGCCTTGCCAACGGAGATTATTCGTCTCCGAAAGCGGTTTATGCTATTTCTGTTCCGGAGAAGTCCCTCGAGGCAATGGCGGGGCTTGACACCCTTGACAGCGCCTCCGAAAATCTTCGGGGCTTTGCACTCAAAAGGGTATTTGGCGCTCTGATGACACGGGTAAACGCAATGAGCGGCGCTGAGAACTTAGCGGCTGCCAGCATATGTACTGCCTCAAAAACCTTTGTCGATGAAAATGCCGATGACGATATCATCTATCTTTACACATATGATAATGCCGTGCCGATCGCCGTTACATTTATGGTGGGAGATAACAAGTCTGTTTCCGCGAACGGTGTTTTTGTGATGGACGACAAATTGTCTCTTGGTTCCGCTGAGGAAATTGAAACCTTATTTGACGGCCTTACGGTAGAAGTAACCGAAATAAAGCCAGAGAAGTAAAAGCCTACCGCTTGTCAAGAATTTCACGGTGCAGAATCCAGCTTTCATTTATAATCAGGGTTTTTATGACTTATAAGGCAAGTGATGTATATGTGGATATTGCGCCGGGGGGAATTGCGACGCCTGAGAGAACCGGATTTACCGTTGTGGAGTGGGGGGGATGCCTTTCTGAAAAAATGTGGGGCATGTCTTTTTGAAAAAAGGAATTGACAAATGTTTAGCGACTCTGTATAATATAATCTGCGTCACGAAAAATGGATGCAAATTTATATTGGTAGAGACGTAATTCGAATTCAGGAGAAATACTCAAGAGGTCGAAGAGGCGCCCCTGCTAAGGGTGTAGGTCGCTCACGCGGCGCGAGGGTTCAAATCCCTCTTTCTCCGTTTTCTACCAAAAAAATTGAAAAAGCTGTTGACAAAGCAAAGCGACTGTGATAATCTAATAAAGCTGTCGCGAAAGACAACAGCAGGCCGGACCGGAAGGAAAGGCAGCATTTCCGTGAGGGAAGGCAGCATTCCTGTAAAGGAAGGCAGCATTCTGCGTTAGCAGAAGGCACTGGACCTTGACAAATAAACAGTAATGCAACCCTGAAAATTCTTGAGAAGAATTATTCAGAAGGAACGTTCAGTGAAGC
>CANQOL010000029.1 GCA_947625475.1 uncultured Acetatifactor sp. | reverse complement strand
TTAAAAGTATTGTTTCTGGCTGCATCCGCAAAATATGTATAAGTCAATTCCGGCTCAATCACATAATGACATTCCGAATTGATCTGTTCTTTCAATTCATCGGCGCTCTCGTCCTGTAACGCTTCCCTGTATGCCTCTAACGCGGCCTTCAACGAGCCCGGCTTTTCATCATAAATCAAATCATAGACCTTGATTAAAAAAGAATCTGATAGATATTTATAGAAAACTATTCCCAATAGATAATCCTTATACTCATTGGCATCCATTTTAGAGCGCAGAATATCTGCTCCGCTCCATAAAACGCTGATTAGATCCCTGCTGTTTTCCGCTTCAGCCATCACGCAATCCTCCATGTGTATAATAAATTTGTATGCTGCCCACATTCTAACGACATTATTAAATATATCATATTCCTGCTGCTATTTCTATCCTAATTCCCAATATAAACCACATATTTATCTCTACTCAATGCCCCACACGACCGTAACCGTATCACTCATTTCAATATCGTCCGGCTCAATGTCCATTTCATAGCAGGCTTCGTCCGGTTCCGCTGCTGCATCTTCTGCCAGCATCGTCCGTTTATAAGGACTCACCTCCAGCTCGATCTCTCCCCAAGAGTAGTCTATGGACACAATGTCTTTCAGCGTACATCCGGCTGCACTTGCCAAGACTGCCGCTTTTTCCTTCGCATCGGCTACCGCTTTTCCCAGCAGCTCATTTTTTGAAGCTTCCACATCACCCACGAAGAAGCTAAAGCGAAACTCCGGTCGGATTGTCGTATGATTCGCCAGCAGATACAGGATATTTCCAAGACGTTTCTGATCCGACGGAAACTCAATCTTCATCGTATGACGGTACTGGTATCCCTTGAATCTCGACTTCCAGTTTCCATCCTTATCCCGGTAAGATTCATTTTCCATATTCACATCAAACGACAGTGTTTTGACCTTTTCCCGCGAAAAACCTTCCCTCTCCAGCAGTTCCTTCAGAGCTTCCGTATCTTCCGAGGAAGCCTTGAGCGCTTTCGTATAATCTTTCCGGATGCCCTCCAGAGTCATTGTGATTCTCGTCATGTCCGGCCTGACCTTTAACCGTCCCCTTCCGGTAACACGAATCATTCTCTCTCCCATAGCGATCTCCTCCTGTGTTTAAATGCTGCTTTTCATAAAATCTATTTTATCACAGACTGTCAGACTTGTCATACAATCAAGGGAACATATCAAACTCCGCTCCTGTGAAATCCGATTGATCCTCCCCAACCCATCCCGTCAGCAGCAGGATAACCTCCTGATCCCCTCCCGCTGTTCTATCAATAAAAACAAGCTGTCCAGTCTCCTGGCGCTGCGTCTCTGATCCCGCCTCTTTGCCGCCCTGTAATACCGCTTCTGCCGCTCCGTATCCTGGGGCATCTTCCGGTAATCCTCCGGCATGCTCTGTTTAAAAGCATCGTGCTTTTGTATATATTTCAGATACTTCATAATGCTCCCGGCCTCCGGCACATCCCCCTGACGGTGAAAGGGCACCTTTTCCGCGTCCTCCAGACATATCCTCCCGTCCACATGGTTCCGGTGGAGAAGAATAAAACGCTGTCCCCCGATCTTGTACAGGATCTTCCAGCATCCGGCATCCGTCCGGACATAGAGCTTCCAGTCCCTTAAATCCACATCCATATGGGCCTGCTCTGCGTACCTTTCAATGCTCTTCTTGTCCCGCTGATAGAGATACCTCATACCGTCGCAGTGCTTACAGGGGCGGTATCCCCTCCGCTCTGCATCCCTCCAGTCCATCTTCATCCGGTTTTCCCTCCGGATCCTTGCCGCATACCTGCACTCCGGCCTGTGATACACCATATCTGCCGATTTCCTGCTCATAATTCTCATACCCTCTTTCTCCTTTCTCCGGGATGGTTTCTTATAAGATAAGAATAGCAGAATATGTGTACCATAAAACGGACTTGAACGGAGTATTTGCAGATATTCCCGACAAACCCTGGCATAACAAACTTTTCCATAATTTTTCTTGCAATCGGAGAATTTTTTTTGTATAATTTTTATAAACTTAATCGTTTAACCGGTTCTGTTTTTTACCTATTCACCCAATATTCTATCAAAGGAGACACGGCTATGAAATTCGGTTATTTTGATGACGCCCGTCAGGAGTATGTCATCACCACCCCGAAGACTCCCCTCCCCTGGATCAATTACCTGGGCTGCAGCGAGTTCTTCAGCTTGATTTCCAACACCTGCGGAGGCTACACCTTTTACAAGGACGCCAAGCTTCTGCGTTTGACCCGCTACCGCTACAACAATGTGCCCACAGACATGGGCGGCAAGTATTTCTACATAAAGGACGGCGATACCGTCTGGAATCCCGGCTGGCAGCCTGTGAAGACCGAGCTGGACTCCTACGAGTGCCGCCACGGCATCGGCTACAGCCGTTTCACCTCTTCCAAGGATCAGGTGAAGGCGGATCTGCTGGCCTTCGTCCCCATGAACGACAACTGCGAAATCAGCAGCCTGACCCTGACCAACCAGGGGACCCAGCCCAAGGAGCTGAAAATCTTCTCCTACGTGGAATGGTGTCTGTGGAATGCGGACGACGATATGAAGAACTTCCAGAGACTGCTGAGCTGCGGCGAGGTGGAGGTAGTGGATTCCACCATCTTCCACAAGACCGAGTACAGAGAGCGCCGCAACCATTACGCAGTCTATTCCGTCAACGCCCCCATCGCCGGCTTTGACACCAGCCGGGACGATTTCCTGGGCGCCTACAGAGGCGCGGACAACCCGGAGGTAGTAGAGGCCGGGCAGTGCCGCAACAGCGTGGCAAGCGGCTGGTCTCCCATCGCCACCCAGCAGGTCAACCTGACCCTGCAGCCCGGAGAGAGCCGCAGCCTGATCTATGTGCTGGGCTACATTGAGAATCCGGAGGACGAGAAGTGGGAGTCCTACGGGATCATCAACAAGAAGCGTGCCTGGGAGATGATCTCCCGCTACCAGACTCCTGACCAGGTGGCGGATGCCTTCGCCGCCCTGCAGGATTACTGGAAGGGGATTTTGTCCAAATATCATGTGGAGTCCGGGGACGACAAGGTCAATCGGATGGTCAATATCTGGAATCAGTACCAGTGTATGGTCACCTTCAATATGTCCCGCTCCGCTTCCTATTATGAATCCGGCATCGGCCGCGGCATGGGCTTCAGGGACAGCTGCCAGGATCTGCTGGGCTTTGTGCACCTGATCCCCGACCGGGCCAGAGAGCGCATCATCGACATTGCCTCCACTCAGTTTGAGGACGGCAGCGCCTACCATCAGTATCAGCCCCTGACCAAGAAGGGCAATTCCGACATCGGCAGCGGCTTCAACGACGATCCCCTGTGGCTGATCGCCGGCACCAGCGCCTATGTGAGAGAGACCGGGGATACCTCCATCCTGACGGAGCTGGTTCCCTTTGACAACGACGTCTCCAAGGCCACCCCTCTGATGAACCACTTAAAGCGCTCCTTTGACTTTATCGTAAACCACAAGGGGCCTCACAAGCTTCCTCTCATCGGCCGGGCGGACTGGAACGACTGTCTGAACCTGAACTGCTTCTCAGAGCATCCCGGAGAATCCTTCCAGACCTTCGGTCCCAGCGAGGGGCCTGTGGCGGAGTCCGTGTTCATCGCCGGCATGTTTGTCAAGTACGGCGAGGAGTACGCACAGCTCTGCGAACTCATGGGAGATCCCAAGGAGGCAGAGTACGCCAGGAAGGAAGTTGCCCTGATGTACGACACCATCCTGGAGAGCGGCTGGGACGGCGAGTGGTTTGTCCGGGCCTATGATGCCTACAGCCATAAGGTGGGTTCCAAGGAGTGCGAGGAAGGCCAGATCTATATCGAGCCCCAGGGCTTCTGTGTGCTGGCAGGCGTGGGCGTGAAGGAGGGGCTGGCTGTAAAGGCCCTGGACTCCGTCAAGGAACGGCTGGATACCAAATACGGCATCATGATCCTGCAGCCCGCCTACACCCGGTATCATCTGGAGCTGGGCGAGGTTTCCTCTTATCCGCCCGGATATAAGGAGAACGCCGGCATCTTCTGTCACAACAATCCCTGGGTTTCCATCGCCGAGACCGTGGTGGGACGGGGCGACCGGGCCTTTGAAATCTATAAGAAGACCTGCCCCGCCTATATCGAGGACATCAGCGAGATCCACCGCACCGAGCCCTATGTATACTCTCAGATGGTGGCCGGACGGGACGCCAAGTTCCACGGGGAGGCCAAGAACAGCTGGCTGACCGGCACCGCCGCCTGGACCTTTGTCAATGTCTCCCAGTACATTCTGGGCGTGTACCCCACCCACAAGGGCCTGCAGATCAACCCCTGCGTTCCCAAGGGCTTCGGGGACTTTAAGCTGACCCGCACCTACCGGGGCGCCAACTACCACATTCAGGTGCTCAACCCGCAGAACGTGGAGAAGGGCGTGACCGGCATGGTGGTGGACGGCGTGGCCATGGAGGGCAATGTGATCCCCTACGATCCTGCCAAGAAGGATGTTCAGGTAGTCGTAACCATGGGCTGAGCTTCTCCTTTGCCGGGAAGCGTAAGCTAGGAAGAAGGCGCGGGCCTTTCGCCCGCGCCTTTCCATGTCCTCCGGCCATCCCGCGCCTCTCAGGCCTCCGTCTCGTTGCTTCCCAGCCACTTTTTCCAGGGGCAGGCGTTTTTGGCCGCCGCCGCCCGCAGCTCCACATAGCAGCCGCAGCTGCGGCACATGCCCTCCAGCAGCAGATCGCACTCCTTACAGACCGCCAGCCGGCTCTCATACAGCGCCCGGCTGGCGCGGATTTCCGGGTCCAGGCGGTCAATATACTCCCGCAGGGAGCGAAATTCCTCTTCCCGCCCGGCCATCTCCCGGGTGAGACATTTTCTGCAGTACCGTTTCTGTCCGCTCTCCATACCCTTTCCCTCCGCCTGGGGCAAAGCGCTCCCTCGCCTGAAATCAGGCGCGCAAAAAACCCTCCGATCTCTCAGAGGGTTCTCTCACGTGCGTTAGAGGATTCGAACCCCCGACCTTTTGGTCCGTAGCCAAACGCTCTATCCAGCTGAGCTAAACGCACATGCCGCAGCTTCCTGCAACGATACATATTTTACCCGTTTCCCGGAAAAAAGTCAATACCCTTTTCGAATTTTTCGGGAACCTCCCCTTTCCTCACAGCGCCGGTAAATCTGATAGCAGAAGGCGGCGTCCTCACCGGAGGGTTCCTTCCTGGCAAAGGCGGCCTCCTGAAGGATTCTCATGTACCGAAGCCATTCCTCCCGGCCGGCCTGGGGATAACCGCGCATCAGGCACTCCCCGTAGCGGGCATCGCTCCCAACCGCCGCCGGCAGTCCTCCCCGCATCCGAAGGCGCCGGTACAGCCTGCGGTTCATGCGGAAGATCGCCTTTCGGTTCTGTCCCTGCGCCAGCTCCCTGGCCACCACGGCCCGGTACTGATACCGCAGATGCCGGGCAAGCCTGTACCCCAGCGCCCCGCCCAGGGCCAGCAGGAATCCCCCGGTCAGCAAGGCCATGGTGCAGGCAGAGCGCAGCACCAAAAAGACAAGCCAGGACACTGCCTCCGGGGACTCCTCGGAACCGGCGCTCTCCCCCCGGTCAGAGCTCTCCCCTCCGGTCAGGCCCTCCTGCCGGTTCGGATTTCCCGCCCCGGTATCGCCAGTTCCTTCTCCCCCGCCGCCTCCAGGCCGGGCGCCGTCCTGCCCCCAGGAGAACGCCCCTCCCTCCGGCCCTGTCCCGGACAGGGTATCCTCTCCCAGGGCATCTCCCAAGGGCTCTCCCAAGGGCTCTCCCAAGCCCTCCGGCTCCGGCGTCTTTTCCGGCTGGGCAGTGCCCTCCGGCAGGGGGCTCTCCCCAGGTTCCTCCGGGGAGTCCGGCTGGGGCGAAGGACTTGGCTGCCCCTGCTGGGGTTCCGGGCTGGGGACTGCCCCCTGAGGCGTACCCGGCCTGGCCTGGGCCGCCATCCCGTTATAGGCAGGTGTCATCTCGCAGGGCACCCAGCCCACATTGTCCAGATACACCTCCACCCAGGCGTGGGCCCTGTCGTCCTTCACGGAGAGCGTGAAGACGCTCCCCTGCCTCTGAAAGGCCCCCTTCTCCGCCACATACCCGGAGGCATACCGGGCAGGGACCCCCAGCTGACGCAGCATCAGCACCCCTGCGCTGGCAAAATGCTTACAGTACCCCCTTCCGCTCTCTTCCAGGAAAAACTGCACCGGATCCGACCCGTCCCGGATCCTCTCCAGCTCCATGCTGTAGACCATATTTTCCGCCAGGATTTCCGCCACCGTCCGGGCCAGCTCCAGCCGGGCCTTGTTGCGCACCGCCGCGTCCTGAGAGGATGCCTGCAGCCTCTGAGAGGCCAGCAGATCCCGGTAACGCCCGTCCCGCAGCCATTCTCCCACCGCCGGCACCCGGTCCGAGGTTTCCAGGCAGGTCTCCCTCACATAGGCGTTGTACCAGGAAAGCCAGTCCTCCTCCCCCTGATACAGGTTCTCCCAATAGCGCTCCAGCCCCACGTTGCGGCTGCGGCCCCTGAACTCCATGGAGCGGCGCAGCCTCCTCTTCTCCACGCCTCCCTCTCCGGCCGCCTCGCCCCCCTCCAGGCTCTCCCAGTCCACAAAATAAGGCAGATAGGCATACTGATTGGTCACGCCCCGGTAACGCAGGGTATAAGAGGCCGGGCTGGCTATGCCTCCCCCCAGACTCTCATAGCCCAGCCGGACCAGGCCCAGGGATACCTCCTGAACCGAGAAACCCGCTTTCCTGCAGGCCTTTTCAAAGTCTCCCTGATCATAGGTCCACTGTCCCCTCTTATACCGGGTCCCGTAAAAGGCCCTCAGGTACAGGTTGGTATCCGGTTCCCGGGAGGCCGTCAGCTCCAGCACCTCCCTTCCCTTATACTGGGGCACCTGGTTGTTCACCGTCTCCCAGTCCGCCGCAAAGGCGCTGAAGGAAAAGGTTCGGATATCCTGCTCCAGATTTTTCTGGAAGGCCAGCATCTCCGGCGCACGCTCCAGCAGCTTCCCGGCAAGCGGCGTCAAAAGCTTTTGACAAAACAGCAGGATCGCCCCTGCCGCCAGCACAGGCCCAAGGGACAGCAGGGCTCTTCCCAGAGCCTCCCTAAGCGGCCGCCCTGGGCCGGGGGACCTGCCGCCGGCCTCTCCGGAGCCGGACGCACCGGGCGCCGTCCGCCTCCTTACCTGCAAAAGGCTCTTCTCCCAGCCTCCGCCCCATAAAAGGCATACTCCCACAAAAAACAGAGCCAGCCCCTCCCACTCCGGGCCAAGGCCCGCCAGCAGATCCATGCACAGGGCCGTCAGGGGCAAAAGCACCGCCAAAATCCGCTTCCCCGTCAAGAGCAGAAGCAAAAGCAGGGCCATCACCGCCGCCAGCAGGAAAAAGGCGTAGGCCGTCTCCAAATACAAAGGCCGGCCGCTGTGCACCGGATAAGAGGTCTGAAGCTGCACATTCAGCTTTTTGATATACTGTCCGCCCAACGCCTCCGCCCCCGGCAGCAGCGCCTTACGGTTACTCTGGAAATACCGCGCTCCCGCCCAGACACAGACCGGCAGGGGCGCCAGCCTCAGCAGACGAAGGCGCCCCTGCAGCCGGTCCAGAAGCAGCACATAGAGAAAGACCGTCAGAGGGATCAGCGCCGCCGTCCAGCGCCGGGCCTCCTGGCTGCAGGTCCAGTCCGGGAACACATCCTTCAGCATGCAGACAGCGGCATACCAAAAAAGCTCCGCCGCCAGGCTCAGGCGAAGGCCCTTCCCCAATGCCTCCCAGAGAGAGTATTCTGTTTTCTCTGCTCCCCTGTTTTTTCCCATTCCGATTGTCCCTTATAAAAGGATTTCCAGCCCTTTTCTCTCTTCCTGCCAGCTTTTCTCTCCAAAGCGCGCCAGCAGCTCTTTATTTTTGTACAGCTCCAGCTCTCCGTTTAAAGTGAGGGAATGGAGATATCTCTCTCCCCGGTATTTCTCCCGGTAGCGCTCCCCAATCTCCCTCTCCCCGTCCCCGGAGGCGTCCTCCAGATAACAGCTCAGGAAAAGGTACAGCCCCTCCTCGCTGTCCACTCTCAGCCGCAGGATATCCCCCCTGCCGGCGCTGTACCACACCACATAGTGAGGGCAGCCTGCGTCCATCAGGGAAAAGGAGATACTGCCCGCCAGCGACAGAAAGGCCCCCACTCTCTCGGGGCTTGGCTTTTTCCTGGTCCGGCTCACCAGGAACAAAACCACGGGACATGCCTTGGGAAGACTGTCCTCCCGCACCACCAGATCGTCCATCTTGGCACTGAGCTTCCAGTGGATGCTCTGCAGCTTGTCCCCGTTCTGAAAGGGCCGGATCCGGAACGTCTCGCTGCGGTCATAGCCGGGCCTCACATCGTCGTACACATCGGATTCCCCGAAAAAATTCCGGGTTCCCTCCGTCATCGTCACCCTGATCTCTTCCAGCCGGGGCAGCACCAGAAAACTCCCATAGGACCGCAGCCTTTTCTGCAGATAAAAGAGCCCCGTCAGATCGTAGACCCTCACCCCCTCCAGCCTCACCTCATAGCTTCCGCAGCCCCTCGGCTCCATCCTGTATTCAAAGGCTTCCTCCCCGGACCAGACTCCCTCCCCCTTCAGCCATCTCTGCCTTTTCCCGGGCAGGAAACGGTTCTCCACCCGGATCCTGTATTTCAGCTTCCCCAGGGGAAACAGCCCCCTGCTCTCTGTCAGAAGCCGCAGTACCACCGGCCTGTCCTTTTCCGTCATGCGGATGGGCACCTCCATAGAACACCGCACCCTGCTTTTGCGCAGAAAGCACACAAAAAAGGCAAGCACCACAAGCGCCGCCAGGGCAAAGCCCAGCAGCAGCATCGCAGAGTTTGCGTATATCAGAGCCGTATAAAAAAGCACGCCTGTCAAAAGGAGGCCAATCAAAAAGCTGATCATGTCACTGGGCCTTTCTGGTGTATGACGCGGGCTGCTTCACCCTGCCGAGGATCTCCTCCAGCACCGCCTCCGGCGTCACATGCGTCACCCGGGCTTTGGTTCCCAGCACGATCCTGTGCTTGGCGATATCCGTAAAGACTCCCGCCACATCCTCCGGCAGCACATAATCCCTCCCCTGCAGGAAGGACCATGCCTTCGCCATTCTGGTGCAGGCGATGGTTCCCCTGGGGCTGACTCCCAGCTCGATGTAGGGATCCTCCCGGGTGGCCTGGGAGAGCTTGGCCACGTAAGTGTAAATATTTTCATGCACATACTGCTGCTCCACTCTCTCCTGCAGCGCCTCCAGCTGTCCGGCGCTCAGCACGCCCCGGATCTCATCCGTCTTGCCGTGCAGGCTTTTCCCCCTGGCAATATCCGCCTCACTGTGCAGATCCGGATACCCCATGCTCATACAGATCATAAACCGGTCCAGCTGCGATTCCGGCAGCAGCTGGGTTCCGGCGCTTCCCTTGGGATTCTGGGTTGCCATGACAATAAAAGGGCTGGGCACCTTCCGGCTCACCCCGTCCACAGTCACCATCCCTTCCTCCATCACCTCCAGCAGCGCGGACTGGGTCTTGGGAGAGGTACGGTTGATCTCATCCGCCAGGAACAGATTGCACATAATAGTGCCCGGGTGGTAGACAAAGGTGCCTGTCTCCTTCTGATACATATTAAAGCCCAGGATATCTGAGGGCGTCACATCCGGCGTAAACTGCACCCGGTGATTTTCCAGAGCCATAGCCCTGGAAAAGGCCAGCGCCAGCGTGGTCTTCCCCACTCCCGGCACATCCTCGATCAGAATATGCCCTCCGGCCAAAATAGCGGCGAATGCCTTCCGGATACAGTCGTCCTTGCCGGTCAGAACCTTTTTTACCTCATCCAGCACCTCCCGGACTCTTTCGTATGCCTGATCCATATATCTCTCCCCCCCGATTGATATGCTCTTTCGTCTGGTACATTTTTCTCCATTATAAACGAAGATCCTGCATTTTACAACCCCCACGCCGGTAGGGCAGGTTCCCTACACGCGCCGGGAGGACAGATTCCCGTCCCTGTACCGGGATGGGGAGGCCTGCCCGCGCCAGGAAAGTCATTCGGGCGCAGAAAAAGGAGGTACCGTCCTAAGACAGTACCTCCCGGCAGAATCCCTTGGAATCTTAACCCTCCAGCTGGATATATTTCTTTTCCTCCACCACGGGCTTTGCCTCCTTCTTGGGGATATAAAGCTTCAGGATACCGTGTTTGAACTCTCCCTTGATATCCTCCTGGGTCATATCCTCTCCCACGAAGAAGCTTCTCTGGCAGGCCCCCGCGTACCGCTCTCTGCGGATATACCGGCCGGACTCCTTCTCCTGCTGATCCTTGTTTAACTCCTTGGATGCACTGATGGTCATATAGCCGTTCTCCAGGGAAACCTTCACCTCGTCCTTGTCGAATCCCGGCAGATCCATCTCCAACTCGAAGCCGTTGTCCGTCTCCTTCACGTCCGTGCTCATCAGGTTCTTCGCCCGATGACCGTACAGCTTCTTCTCCACATCCTGGAAATCCTTATCCTCATAGAAAGGAAATCCAAAAAAGTCGTCAAACAAATCCTTTCCAAATACACTGGGCAGCAACATAATGATCTCTCCTTTCAACCTTATTATCTCTGTTTTTTTGTTTTTCAAACAAGGTCTAGGGATTTTTCTTCCTCTCCCTTGTTCTAAATGTAATATAACACGCATTGTTAGCACTGTCAAGAGGTGAGTGCTAATTATTTTGTGAAAAAACTGTGAACATTTTTGCACAAAAAAATGGGGCCTATAGGACTCGAACCTATGACCCTCTGCTTGTAAGGCAGATGCTCTCCCAGCTGAGCTAAGACCCCAAACGACCCAGATCGGACTCGAACCGACGACCTTCGCCGTGACAGGGCGACGCTCTAACCAACTGAGCCACTGGGCCTTATCTGTTGTGCGGCTGCGGAACATGCAAACCTCCCGCCGCCGGAAAGGATGCTTTGCAATGGACCTTCGGGGACTCGAACCCAGGACCGACCGGTTATGAGCCGGTTGCTCTAACCAACTGAGCTAAAGGTCCGCAACCCATTCGGGACTCACATTCTCATGTGAATGACTCCAACGGGAATCGAACCCGTGTTACCGCCGTGAAAGGGCGATGTCTTAACCGCTTGACCATGGAGCCTTGTTACAGTGCAGGTTGTCTCCAACCCACGTCACCGACGGAGACTAGTGTACCACGAATCGGCCTCCCCGTCAAGAGAAAACTGGAATTATCCGCCGGCAAAACCGGAATTTTCGTTCCGGCAGCCGGCGGATAAATATTTTGCGGCACTCACCCGGCCGGCGGCACGGGGTCTTCCCGATAAAACGCCTGCAGCACCCAAAAAGCCTTCTTTCTGTACTGCTTGTCCGGCGAAAGCAGCCCCTTGCGGTTATAGTACCCCTGGATGGCCGCGGTCCGCCTGGGGCAGCGGAAATCGTACAGAATCCAGGGAGTCATCCCCTTTACATACCCGATCCCCCGGAGCACCTGGATCTGCCTTTCAAACACATAGGCCTGGCACTCTTCCGTCCCCTTGTCCTGCACCGTCCCGTGGTGTCCCGGCAGCGCGTCCGCCCCAAATTCCGTGATGATCACCGGCTTTTCGGGGCTGCTGTTGGCAAAGAGCTTCGGAAGCTGGGAGAAATCAGGGGCATACCAGCCAAAATACTCATTGAGTCCGATGATATCCAAAGATTCCGCCAGACGGTCGGCGATGGCCAGCTTCTCAAAGCTGACCAGGCAGGCGGCGGAAACCATCCTGGTCTCGTCGGCCCTGTGGGCGCAGTCCGCCAGACGCTTCATAAAGGAGAGCCTCTCATCCGTGTCCGCATTTTCGTTACCCACGGACCATATGATCACACTGGCCCGGTTCCAATCCCGGCAGATCAGCTCCTGCAGCTGATTCTGGGCGTCCTCGTAGGTTTCCTCCCGGGAAAAGCGGATGGCCCAATATACCGGGATTTCCTCCCACAGCAGGATCCCCTCCCTGTCGGCGAGACGCGCCATGTCCTCGTCGTGAGGATAATGGGCAAGCCGGATAAAATTACACCCCAGCTCCTTTGCCAGACGGACGGTTTCCCCTCTCTCTTCTCCTGTCAGAGCCTTGCCGTGGGCCACGCTCTCCTCATGGCAGCTGACGCCCCGGAGGAAAATCGGCCTCCCGTTCAGCAAGATCTCCCGCCCCTTTGTGCGGATCTCCCGAAAGCCCACCTGATCGCTGACCCTGTCCTCCCCGCAAAGGAGAGTGACATGGTAGAGCTTCGGCCTCTCCGGCTCCCACAGAACCGGCCTGGCCTCAAAGACTGCCTCGCCCTCACCGTTTACAACGGAAATCCTCTCGCACACTGACAGCTCTGGAATCAGCAGCTCGGCCTTCTCATCCACAGGTTCCGAGAGCCGGACTCTCGCCCGGATCCTTCCAAAGGTGCCGTCCGGCACAAGGGCAATCTGAAACCGCTTGATAAAGATAGCCGGCACGCGGATCAGCTCCAGATCCCGATACACTCCTCCGTAATTAAACCAGTCCGTATTCTCTGTGGGCACCTGCTGGGGGCGGCGCGTGCTGTCCGCCTGGATCAGGATCCGGTTTTCCCTCTGCAGGTACTCCGTCAGTTCAAAATAGGCGGGCGTGGAGCCTCCCCTATGCATACCGATGTATTGTCTGTTTAAGAAAACTCTGCACACATAATTTGCGGCGCCGATTTTTAAAAATACCCTCTCCCTGCCCTCCACCTCATACCGGAAGGTGCGCGTAAACACCATACTCCCCTCGTAGAGCGCAAACAGCTCCCTCTGCGTATTCCAGCAGCAGGGCAGATTCATAACCGGCCATTCCTCAAAGGAATAATCCACCGGCAGGGTAAATCCGGCATCGTCGTATCGGTTCTCTTCATACCAGTGCTGGCGAAGGCAGGTGTCATACCAGTCCACCGCATAATGCCAGGCCCCGTTTAGGGATTCCTTCCGGCGGCCGCCGTCGAATATCATATCCTCCGCCGTGGACTGCAGGGCCTCATATTCCTCCAGATAGTCCTCCAGATGAATGTCGGACACATTTTCCTTTTCTTCCGCTTTCATGGGTATCCTTTCCGCTCCCGTCAGCCCTTCAGCCTGTCGGCAAAATCCGCCATGGCCCGGGAAATGGGAATCTGCTGAGGGCAGACCCTCTCACAGCTTCTGCAGCCGATGCAGGCGGAAGGGTGCTTCTCCTCCGGCACTGCCATCAAGGCCATGGGGGCGATGAAACCGCCGCCGGTGAAGCTGTGCTCATTATACAGCTCCAGAAGCCTCGGAATATCAAGCCCTCTGGGGCAGTGGCTGACACAGTAGCGGCATGCGGTACAGGGCAGGCGTCCGCTGAGCATTCCCTCCGCCATGGCAAGGAGCGTCTGCATCTCCCCCTCCGAAAGAGGCGCCTGGGTCTCGAAGGTGCGGATATTCTGGCGCAGCTGCTCCGGGCTGGACATGCCGGACAGGGTCACGGTAACGCCGGGCAGCGTCTGCAAAAACCGGAAGGCCCAGGCCGGGACCGTTTCCTTTGGCCGCAGGCTGCGCAGCCTTTGTGCGTCTGCCTCCGGGAGATCCGCCAGCCTTCCGCCCCGCAGAGGCTCCATCACCCACACAGGGATATTCCACCGATTCAGCAGCTCCATCTTGCCCTTGGCGTCCTGGAAGGTCCAGTCCAGGTAGTTTAACTGAATCTGGCCAAACTCCATCTCTGCGCCCCAGGCATCCAGGAAACGCTCCAAAACGGGAACCGCTCCGTGGCCGGAAAAGCCTAAGTGCCGGATGCGTCCCGCCCTCTTCTGCTCCAGCAGATAGGAAACAATCCCAAATTTCGGGTCCAGATAGGCGTCTATGTTCATCTCACACACATTGTGGCAGAGGTAGAAGTCAAAATATTCCACCCCGCACTTTTCCAGCTGCCGCTCAAAAATCTCCCTGACCTTCGGCATATTGGCAAGGTCGTAGCCGGGGAACTTGTCCGCCAGATAATAGCTGTCCCTTGGATGCCTGCCAAGGGCCCTGCCCAGTACGGTCTCGGAGTTCCCGCCGTGGTAGCCCCAGGCTGTGTCATAATAATTGACGCCGTGGGCCATGGCGTAATCCACCATCTCCTCCACAGCCGGGACATCGATCCGGCTGTCGTCATTGTCCGCCACCGGCAGGCGCATGGCCCCCATGCCCAGGGCAGATAACTTTTCGGTTTGAAAGTCCTTGTAAATCATAAGCCTCCTCCTTATCCATCTGACAAACCCCAATCCCTCCCTATGGGCATTATAACACACTATGGGAGGAACGAAAAGAACGGATTCAGCCGTTTTACCCGCTGGTTTTTTTAGATACTTCCCATTTTCAGTTCCTCAACCATTTCAACCTTCTCTGCACTGCGCAGTGAAAACAACATTGCCATCACCACTACAATGATAACCGTCATAACGGCAATTCCGTATGCACCCCACTTAATATAAAACAGAAACGGCGTCATTCCTTTTGAGATCAGCAGGTACATCATATAATGGATCGCCAGACTGATCGGTACTGCAAATAGGAGCGACTTTACGCCGTACAGCGCAGATTCTAAAAGCAGCATTTTCTTCAGGCAGGCAGCGGTCTTGCCAACAGAACGCAGTACCGCGAATTCATTTCTGCGCACATGGATTGTATTTGCCATCGTATTACAGACATTCAATCCAATGATCATAGTCATTAAGACTGTAAAAATGCAGACCATCATTTTGAGAAGCGTATAGATCTGCCGGGAATTTTCAGTTGTTTTTGCCACATCAAATACTTGGAAAACTCCCATATCCGCCAAGCATTCCGTGACTTGTCCGTGCTGCGGCGTGTCAATCGCAAGTTCAATATAGGTGTCACCGTTCAGCAGCCAGTCAAAATAGGACATTGGGACGATCAGGACTGCCCTGTCCCGGACCAACTGTGACTGAATATCAGCGTTATTGCCATTAACAACATCCTGAACAATAACTCTTTTCCTGTTATCCCCGTATTCCAGTTCTATCTCGGCTCCCCTTTCAAGCAAAAACGGGGAACCAATCACGACACGGTTGGGGGCAGGGCCGTAATTCCCGGCTGCACGGTTGATCAGTATTCCGTGATCTGATTCCGTATTATACGCCGCATAATCTATGTTGTTTTCCTCGCAGAGAGCATATAAATGTTCTTCATCCATACCCACAACATAGAATTCCGCAAGTTCCCCATTGATAAAGTATCCAGCCATATCAGGATTGATGGATGCTTCCTCAAATGCTGCTGTCATATATCGGGATATTCGGTATGATATATCTGCCGATAAGCCCTCATCAGAAATTGCTTTTACGGCCCTCTGCAAATCTTTATAGGGGATCGCGGCTTCCACATCCGTATAGCTTGAACCATCTTCCTTCATGTCCATTGATGTTTGGAAAAGCATAAAATCCGAAAAACTATACAAGGACAGCCCAAGGACAACCGCTGAAAATATGGACATTGTGACAGCATGAAACCGCCTCGGATTCCGGTAAATATTTTTGGAAGCCAACGCGCCATATATTCCGAAAAAGAGAGACATTACTTTCCCGTGAGAAGTGCTTTCCCGCTTTGCCTGATACACATCTGACTGCTTCAATGTGTCAATCACGGTAACCTTGGAAGCCATTTTCCCCGGGACCTGGCAGGCAAAGAACAAGGAGCCAATCCCTGAAATGCCCCCCAGGAGAAGAATCATCCAATGAATATGCGTCCTCAATCCAAGTGCGCCAAAAGTAAAAGCGGCCTCAAAAGAAATTCGTATCACTGCCAGAACAACAGAGGTTAATCCCAGACCAAATAATATGCCAAATGGAATCCCTATCACACCGAGCATAAGGGCCTCTATGGTGACGCTGGCTTTTTTCTGTCTGCGGGAAGCGCCAATACTTGCAAGCATACCAAGCTGTCTGATGCGTTCCTGCAAAGAGATGGAGAGGACATTGCTGATCATTGCCGAGCAGGCAGCCATCAGCAATACAATAACGGCGCCCACAGCCGCAAGAATCTTTGCAGCGCCCCTGCCGCCCGTAACACCGTGATACAAAAGCAGCTCAGAATGGAATGCTGACACCTGGCCTCCAACTGCCTTTGCATTTTCCTCCGCCTCAGAGTATACAGACTTGGAAATAGGATTGCATGTTACAAACGCTGATAGAGCACCTCCATCGCTGCCCATCCCACTAAAAGCATTGAACTCACTGGCTGTCTTAGATTCATTCATTTCAGACACAATCCCAACTATGGTATATGTCCTCTCTGCATTTGGATGAAAACTTTCCCGTTCCCCAAGATAATTTACCAAGCCGTATAATTCTGTATGGATCTCATCCCACACCCGCGCACCGAGAGAAAGCCGTATCGTATCGCCAACGGAACATGCCAGTCCGTTATCCTCTATAAAATCCTGTGTCAGGACTATTTCATTTTCATTGAATGGGAACCGTCCCTCCAACAAGTACTGTTCCAAAGAAAAGTTTTCCACAAATGCCTCATTGATCTCCGCGACGGCAAGCAATGTTTGATTGGACGGCTCGCCGTAAAAGCTGCTTCCGGCAAACCGGAACAGCGATACATCTTCGACATTCTTTCCCCGCATGAGTTTTTCTGCCTGCTGCTGTGATGGAATCTCAATCCGATACGCATAATCACCGCCATATCGCTTTTCTTTCTCCTGCAAAAATCTAAGCATTGACCAGCCGCCGCACAAAACAGCAGTCATCATACCTACCGAAAGAATGATGGTGCAGACAGTAAGAAGGGTACGTTTCCAATTTCGTTTCAGAATCCTTAGTGTAAGTGTGAACATCATCTCCATCAGCGAATCACCTCATCCCTGATCAGCTTCCCGTCCTGGATTTCCAAAATCCGATCCGTCTGCAATGCAATCTCCGGGTCATGGGTAATCAGAATAATGGTCTGCCTGTAGGCTTTGTGGGACGCTTCCAAAAGCTGCATGATCTCTTGTGTATTTTGCGTGTCCAGATTGCCGGTAGGCTCATCCGCCAAAAGAATGGCAGGCGCATTCATAAGCGCACGGCCGATCGCCACGCGCTGCTGCTGCCCTCCTGAAAGCTGACTCGGCAAATACCTCCTGCGCCTTGTCAGCCCCAATACCTGAAGCAATCCCGCCAGACGCTTTTTGTTTATTTTTCGTCCGTCCAATCTGACAGGCAGGGTGATATTTTCCTCTACATTCAAAACCGGAATCAGGTTATAGAATTGATAGATCAGCCCTACCTGCCGTCTGCGGAACACAGCAAGCTGATCTTCCGTCCGCTCATACACGCTTTGCCCGTCTACAAATACTTCGCCGGATGTGGGCCGGTCAATCCCGCCAAGAATATGAAGCAGGGTAGATTTGCCCGAACCCGATGCGCCGATGATTGCCACAAATTCTCCCTTTTGTACGGAAAAGGAAATATCCGTCAATACATTGACGGCAGTTTCACCTGTACCGTATGTCTTGCAGACATGTTCGACTCTTAAAATTTCCATAGCTTGGTCCCCCGTGAGTATTTTCCTATATTGCGGAGCGTTTATCAGATGGGGATTGACTCCCATCTGATAAAAATCATAGCAGCGCAAGGTGACTTTGGCATTACGATTTCATAACAAAAACGTCACTTTACAAAAAAGGAATCGCATCAGGCGATCCCTTTGGAAAAGCAGATTGTAAATTTTGCTCCCTGCGGTATTTGGTTTTCCACTGTAATGGTTCCATTCTGCTGGGTAATGATGGTTTTCGCTAACGACAAACCAATCCCAACGCCGTTTTGATCGGAATTTTTCCCACGGTAAAAACGCTCGAACAAATGAGGAATATCTTCTTTCGGAATTCCGCTTCCGTTATCCATAATATATAGTTTCACATACATCGCATTTTCTTCCGCGCTGATTTTGATCTGCCCGCCGGGCGGCGTGCTTTCTATACAGTTTTTTATAACATTCGACAACGCCTCCGCAAGCCACTTGATATCCCCGCACAATTGGATTTCCGGCAGATCAGAAAGATTCATGGTAATATTTTTAAGATCGAGCGTTACGTCAAAGGCGGCCGCTGCCTGCCGAACCAATTCTCCCACAGAGAAAGTTTTTTCCTCAAACTCTATTGTCCCCGCATCTAAACGTGACAATTTCAGCAAAACGGCAATCAGCCATTCCATGCGCGACAGCAGACTCAACTGTTCCTGCAGCAGCACAGATCGCTGTTCCTCGTCGATGCCTTCTTGTGAAAGGGCGGCATTCAGTACCTCAAGGGAAGTTAACGGTGTCTTTAATTGGTGAGAAATATCTGCCAAAGAATCCGCCAGATAATTTTTATCTTTTCGCAGCTGTTCTGACTGTTCTAAAAGCCGCAGCGTCATCTTTGAAATCTCATTTCCCAAAACAGCTAACTCACCCTCGGCATAATCATCAAAGCGAATGCTTTCTTCCCCATGCAACAGCCTGTCAATATCCTGGCTTAAAGAAGAAATTTTTTCATAGCGCCGATAGGTAAAAACCAATGAGATACCGCTGACAATGCAGCCGGTTAAAAACGGGATCCAGCAAAACGCTCCGCAAAGGAAAAAGCCCAAAATACCGCTTATAACCGTAATGACACCGCATAGCCCTATTTGTGACCGAATTTCTTTATTCCGCAGAAAATCCATACTAATCTCCAGCCTTATATCCAAGCCCGCGGACCGTTAATAGGATCTTTGGCTCCTGCGGATTCGTTTCTATTTTATCCCGCAGTCTTTTGATATAGACAGTTAATGTATTATCATTGATAAATTCGCCCGTGGCATCCCAGATCATTTCGAGAAGTTTTTTCCTCGAAAAGACGATTCCCGGATTCTGTAAAAAAACCAACAGCAGACGGTATTCCAGTGCCGAAAGGAATATTTCTGTATTTTCTTTGCGGACAATCGCTTTTTGGACATCAACCGTAATATCTTTACAAACAAGGTATTCGCTCTTGCCGTTCGCCCTGCGCAGAACAGTGCTGATTCTTGCCAGCAATTCTCTCGGACGGAATGGCTTGCAGATATAATCATCAGCTCCCAATTCCAACCCGCTGACAACACTAAATTCATCATCGTTGGCGGTTAAAAAAATAATCGGAATATCTTTTTGGCTTTTAATGGCTGAACAAGTGCTGAATCCATTTCCGTCATGTAAAGAAATATCCAAAAGCACAATGTCATATTGCCTCTGAGCAAGTTTTTCCAAAGCGCTTCGCTGGCCATCTGCACCGTCCACCAAATAACCTTCATTTTTCATAAATACAGTGAGAGATGAAACAATCGCCGGATCATCTTCAACCAATAGTATTTTTTTCATGCCTTTTATTCCTGCCCCCGCGGCCCTGCCTCTATGCACCAATTTTCAAGTTGTGCTGTACTGTCCGCCGCTTCTCATGGTGTCAATATAAAATATAGCGCTATTCTGACACTGTATCAACATATTTTTAAAAAACAGACCAGGAAGTTGCTTTTGACCGCCGCCCTGTATATAATGATATTGGTTTTATGAAGGTCACCAGACCGCAGAAAAGCCCTTTGTCGGCAGAACAAAGGCAGAGAGGAACCCAACCATGGCGGCATATAAAATTATGATAATTGAGGATGATCCCCTGATACGCACAGAATTAAAACATATGCTCTGGGGGAATGGCTATGACGCTGTAACGGTATCGGATTTTTCCAAAACGGTCAAAGAAGTCAAAAAGCAGGCCCCGCATCTCATCCTGCTGGATATCAGGCTGCCTGTTGCAGACGGTTTTTCCCTGTGTTCTGAAATCCGCACGTTTTCCGATATCCCCATTGTTTTCGTGACAAGCAGCCATACGGATATGGACGAGCTAAACAGTATTATGCTGGGCGGAGACGCTTATATAACGAAACCGTACCATACGGCCATTCTGCTGGCTAAAATTGCCTCGCTTCTAAAAAAGGCATATCCGGCCGGCAATCAGGAAGTGATGCCGTATCAAAATACATTTTTGCATCTGGAGAGCGGCAGGCTCGAATGTAACGGGCGGCAGGTTGACCTGACAAAAAACGAACTTAAAATCCTGTACTATCTCTACAAAAACGCCGGAAGGATTTGCCCGCGGAGCGATTTGATTGATTTCCTTTGGGACAACCAGCTCTATGTGGATGACAATACCCTGAGTGTGAATGTCAACCGTATCCGTGACAAGCTGGCCTCCATTGGCCTGCATGATTTCATTAAGACAAAGCATCGTCAGGGGTACTTTATATGAACGGGAAACTATACTGGAAACAGAAAATACCGCTCCTTATTCTGAACGGCACCGGCATGGCGGCTCTCACCGTTTTTCTCCTGCTCAATGGGGTAAACAGTGACAGCCTGATCTTGATTTTAGTTGTCTGGGAAGTGATTTTAGCCGGGTATCTGGCGGGGACATACCTTCTCAGGAAATCACAGCTGGACAAGCTTTTAGGCATGGCCGAGCAGCTCGAAGAGCGCTATTTGCTCCCTGAAATAATGGAGCGCCCCATCTGGGCTGACGATCAGGTGTTTTACCGGCTTCTGAAGCTGTCAGGGAAATCCATGCTGGAGCAGACAGACAAGGCCAAACGTGAAGCGGCTGAATACAGGGAATACATTGAACAGTGGATCCATGAGATGAAAACGCCCATCACCGCCATGAAACTGATCTGCGAAAACCGCAAATCGGATTTTTCAAAAGACCTGCTTGTGGAGCTGGAACAGGCAAACCGCTATACAGAGCAGGCCCTGTTTTATGCCAGAAGCGAACACCCTGAAAAAGACTATTTTGTGCGGGAGATCCGCCTTTTCGATGTTGTCCATCAGGCGATTGGGGAAAACAGGTATCTGCTTCGGCAGTCCAACGTCCTGATTGATCTTGCGGAAACGGATGATACGGTTTATTCCGATGAGAAATGGCTGTGCTTTATTCTGAACCAGGTGATCGTCAATGCGGTCAAGTACCGTGCGCAGGCTCCGGTCATACAGTTTTATACAGAACATGCCGGAAACGAAGTATCTCTGTGTATTGCTGATAACGGGATCGGGATTCGGGCCGGCGATCTTCCCCGCATATTTGAAAAGGGTTTCACGGGGGAGAACGGCCGAAACACTTCGCAGGCGGCAACCGGTATGGGATTATACCTGTGCAAACGGCTGTGTGATAAACTGGACATAGGAATCACCGCGGCGTCCAATGGCAAAACCGTTTTCAGACTTTCCTTCCATATCAATGACTTTATTCATCAAGTGCAGAGCTGACGCCCTGCACTTCTTACTCTAAATCTAACATTGTTTACCATTCATTGAAAAAATATTGTCCCGAATTCTATATAAAATTCGGGACAATTCACATGCCGCACCAAAAACAAGGTCTTGTATTTGCAATGAATTATATTTTTGTGAACATTTCCTATTCGCCCAGTTTTCCAAGCAGCTCATAGAGGATTCCATAGAGAAGCTGCGCTTTTTCCGGTTCCAGATCCACGCAGGCGGCAAGGCGCTGCGGCACCGAGAGCGCCTTCTCGCGCAGGGCCGTTCCCGCCTCGGTTATGGAAACGATCAGGTCGCGTTCGTCTTCGGTGGAGCGGCGCCGCGCCACATATCCCTTTTCCTCCAGCCGTTTGAGCAAAGGCGTCAGCGTGCTGGAATCGAGATACAGATATCGGCCGACCTCCTTCACCCGCAGCTCCTTATGTTCCCACATCACCATCATCGTGATGTACTGCGTGTAGGTCAGATCCAGCTCATCCAGGTACGGCTTATACGCTTTCACGATCTCCTTTGCGCAGGCATAGAGCGGAAAACATATTTGATTTTCAAGTTTTAGTGGGTCAAATGGAACCGCCATTCTCTCTGCCTCTCCTTACGATATGATTCCTCTTGCAAAATCAGCAGCGGCCTTTTGGTCGTCCTCATTCGGTCTGCCCTTATGAAGCATTGCAAAAGCGCCCCGGCAGGAAAACTCTTCCTCTGCAACAGGGATTTGTCTTTCCGCAAGCAGCTTTTCCACATACCTGCGGGTGGATTTGACGGCAGCGGATGTGCTGAAATTCACAGCCTTGCCCACGGACACATGGATGCCGCTGATGAATTTTTTAACTTCGTCGTCCACATCAAAAGCATATGGAGCACTGCCGAGGAACAGAATATCCACATCCTCGGTCAGCGGCTCTGACACCGTTTTGGCTTCCACACCGACGGCCTTCGCAATCGCCTCCGCAATCTTTTTTGTGTTGCCGCCTCTTGAATAGTACCTTACCGCAATATTCATGTCAGCCTCACATTCCCAGCGCCATGATCCACTTTTTCCATGTGTCGCTGTTTTGTATGTCGTGCACAACGATGCCTTCTTCCAGGGCCCCCGCACTGTTCGCGCTGGCCTTTAGGTCGGACAGCGCATTTTCAAATCCGCTGCTGCCGGACGTTGCAAAGAGGATAATTCTTTTCCCCGAGAAATCATAGCTCTCCAAAAACGTATTGACGATTGTCGGCGCGGTGTACCACCAGATGGGGAAACCGAGGAAAAATACATCACAATCTGCGACAGGGGCGTTTTTATCTGCTATTTTGGGACGGGAGGACTTGTCTTTCATCTCGACGGAACTGCGGGAGTCAGGATCCTGCCAGTTCAAGTCCGCCTGCGTGTAGGGAACTTCGGGACGGATTTCATAAAGCTCCGCCCCCGCAGCCTCCGCGATCTTTTTTGCCGCATCAGCGGTCACACCGCTGGCGCTGAAATAGGCTACTAATACTTTACTCATTTTTCTGCCTCCTTTTTAGTTTGCCGCCATTCAATCGTGCGCGATCATTATAGATATGATAATACAGAAAATCTGAAAAGTCAAGAACGCAAAGCAGTGTTTATAATTTTTTTAGTTTTCAATCTCCGCCGTTTTCAGAATTTCCCCGGCATTGTCCGATGCGTTTTCAAAAGAGGCATCTGCGCCATCCCTTTACTCAAACTGAATATCATATTCCCTCAGAAGATCCGTGTAAATATCATAGCGGAAATCCTCTGCTTGATATACTCCGATGTCTTTTGAGGTATACTCCCCATTCATCAATTTCTCCTGATCAATTTCCCGAAAAGGATATCTTCCCATCGTATCTCCCGCATGGTAGTACAACCCTTCCTCCGGGTTGGAACATTTCAGAAAGCAGATCCATTCGCTGTCTTTTTCCATTGGCGTTAAATGGCTGTATGCAACGATGCGCTTACTGCCCCTGCTGACTGTATAACGCTGGTATATATGAATCACGTCTTTCTCCGCGGTCCCCTTCAAAACCTGCGTTTCAATTCGGAGGCGGAAAAACTGCCGTTTAATATCTTGCCCTCTGTGATTACCATTTTCATTTTTTAGCTCTATGCGTCAAATATTTCACTGCACTGTTTCAGATAATCCGTAATCTTCAAATGCTGCGGGCAGGCACGTTCGCACTGTTTACAGCCGATGCAGTCCGTGGCACGGTGTCCCTCCGGTATGCTGGCGTAACGCTCTTTCGCCTGCGCTGTCTGTCCGTTTCCAATCTGTAGATTGGCCGCCGCAAAAATATCGGGGATCTGGATCTGTTTCGGGCATCCGTCCGTGCAGTAGTGACACGCCGTACACGGGATTTCCGCCGAGCTGCCGAGAATCTTCTGCGCCTGCCGGATGATCTTCTGTTCTTCTTCATTCAACGGCTGAAAATTCTTCATGTAGGAAAGATTATCTTCCATCTGCTCCACGCTGGACATTCCCGAAAGCACGGTAAGAATCCCGTCCAGACTTGCCACAAACCGGATCGCCCACGAAGCCGGCGACATGTCGGGAGCGTACTCCTGAAACAGCTTTCTGACCGCCGCCGGAGGATTCGCAAGCTTGCCGCCTTTCACCGGTTCCATAACGACTATAGATTTCCCGTGTTTTCTCGCAACCCCATAGTTTGCCCGGGACGATACATTCGGATCGTTCCAGTCGGCATAGTTGATCTGCAGCTGAACAAAGTCAACCTCCGGATGTTCGGTAAGCAGACGGTCGAGAAGCTGGGGGCCGGCATGGAAGGAAAACCCGAAGTGTTTAATCAGTCCTTCCTCTTTTCTTTTCTTTACAAAGTCCCAGATATGGTACTGGTCGTACTTTTTATAATTGTTCTCCATGAGCGCATGCAGCAGATAATAGTCAAAGTATCCTGCTCCTGTCCGTTCCAGGCTCTTATAAAACTGTCCCTGCGCACTCTTTTCGTCATGGCACATCATAAAGGCGTTGAGCTTTGTGGCAAGGGTGTAGGATTCCCTCGGATAGCGGTCAACCAGCGCCTTTTTGATGTCCTGCTCGGAGGAACCGTAAACGAAAGCGGTGTCAAAATATGTAAATCCTGCCTCCATAAACAGATCCACCATTTTTTTGACCTGCTCAATATCCGTGCCGAGCAGCTTCCTCGGCAGCCGCATCAGTCCGAAGCCCAGCTTCGGTGTTTCTTTTCCAAAATAGTCCGCCATAATTTGTCCTTCCTTTTTATTTTATTTCATTTCTTTTTCCCAGCCACGGATCACATTCCGTTTCATCTCATCAGCGACAGACTCCAGCGCCTTGATCTGTCATTATAATCATCATTCCCAATGTTGTCCGCAGTTTCCCCGCCCCCGGCACAGGCGGCAAGGGACAGTACCATCAAAATTGCTTTGATTTTTTTTCATTTTATTTCAATCTGTCCCTCTCCGTGAGTTCCGCCTCCGTTTCTTTCCAGACATCCTTCGCCAGACGGAACACCGCCCAGGCCTTGGGCCAGCCCACATAGAAGCCCACATGGGTCACGATGGCTGCAATCTCCGCCCGGGTCACGCCGTGGGCCTTGGCATTTTCCAGATGATAGGTCAGCGAAGAGTCCGTGATCCCCGAACTCATCAGCGCCACAACGGTGATGATGCACCTTGTCTTCAGGTCAATGTCCTGATTGTTCCAGTTCTCGCCAAAGAGAACATCGTCGTTGAAATGAGCAAAGTCCGGCGCGAAGCCGCCAAGCTGATCTCTGCCTGCAGTCTGTGTGATCTTTTCCATTGTAAAATCCTCCTTTTTCTTGAATCTATTCCTGTTATCTATTTTCTGCCGGATGTTTTAATGGGTCTGCATCCTTTAAACTACATTTCCCGCCTTCTGCTTGCCGTTCTGTGCCATCACTCCGACCAGCGCATGAGGCACATATAATTCTTCCAGATAGTCAATCTCATCCTGCGACAGCTCCAGATCAACCGCCTTTGCTGCGCCGTCCGCATGGGAGAACTTTGTCACGCCCACCACGGGAGCGGTCACCTTCGTCAAAAGCCACGCCAGGGAAATCTCCGTCATGGACACACCGCGTTTGTCAGCCAGCTCCGCTACACGGGCGATGATTTTCCCGTCCGCCTCCGCCGTAGCGTCATATTTGAATTTGGCATAGGTATCCTGCTCCAGCCGCTTTGAGGTCTCGCCGGGGTGCCTGGAGAGCCTCCCTCCGGCAAGGGCGCTGTAGGGCGTCATGGCAATATTCTGATCGGCACAGAAGGGCGCCATTTCCCGTTCTTCCTCCCGGGCAATCAGGTTATAATGCCCCTGTATGGACACAAATTCCGTAAGATTATGCTCCCTCGCATAAAAGTTCGCCTTGGCGAGCTGCCATGCATAACAGTTGGAGATACCGATATACCGGGCTTTTCCAGCCTTGACTGCGTTGTGCAACCCCTCCAGGATCTCCTCCATGGGCGTATGGTAGTCCCACATATGATAGATGTAGAGATCCACATAATCCATGCCAAGATTTGTAAGGCTCCGGTTCAGGTAATTCTCAATGTGCTTCTGCCCGCTCACGCCTGCGTCAATCTCCTCCTGGGTCCGGGGCGTAAATTTCGTAGCAATCACAAAATCCTCCCGTTTTGCGAAATCCCGCAGCGCCTTTCCCACATACTGCTCGCTGGTGCCGTTCTGATAGGCGATGGCAGTGTCATAGAAATTGATGCCCAGATCGAGGCCGTGTTTGATGATCTCGCGGGTCTGCGCCTCGTCCAGCGTCCAGCTATGCTGCCCGGCGGCAGCGTCGCCAAACCCCATACAGCCCATGCAGATGCGGGAAACCTTCAGATCGGATTTTCCCAAATTCATATACTTCATTGTAAGCCCTCCTTTTCTTCCTGACTTGACAGCTTTTTTAATCCTTCAGCAATCCTTTCACACAGTTGTATGTGATCTCATAAATCGTCATAAACACATAGTTCACGCCCGCCCGCTCCATAGCCGTCCGCTGCTTCTCATTGACCACCGTATAGGGATAGATTCCAAACATGAAGGGGAAAAAGGTGTACAGAAAGTGCTGTTTCTCTGCTATCGGCATCTCCGGGAAATACTGCTCCAGACAGCACATGACCGCCCGCAGGGAGCCTCCGTAAGCCACCTTAAACTCCGTAAGCCTCTCCAGCCGGCTGCTGCTCTCCAGATCATAATGGTTCATCGACATGATCTTGAGAAGCTGCCCCCGCTTCTCAAGAGAACGAGCCAGCTGATCGGCAAACTCATCCCTGGTAAGCGTTTTATGCTCCTCCATCATCCGGTTCAGGTCGGCGATCCAAAGCTCATTTTCCCTCTGCAGCAAAGCGAGGAATATTTCTTCTTTCGTCTGAAAGTAATTATAGATCGAAGTTCTGGTAAAGCTGGTCGCGTTCCCGATATCTTTTAAAGTGATCTCTTTAAAGCTTTTTGTTTGATATAGTTTCTCGCAGGCGTTGATGATCTCTTCCTTTCTTGCATTGGTAAGTTCCGGTGATCCCTTTGGCATTTCGTTTCCTCCCTCGTTTTTGTTCTGCAGCTATACGATGATGTTCTCCTGCTGCATAAGTGTTGTCGATCGTGCAGATAAATCTTTCAAAATTCGGCGTTTCATATATGTCCACCACGCTGCACTCCAATGTCAGCGGCCCCTCCTTGATGATCGGCTCTCCCGCTTCCCCCTGCTCATAGGCAAACACTTTCGATTTATCCTCCTTGCTGTCACTGGCAGAATCCACATAATCCGCCTGCGGCAGCATAGGCTCATCCACAAGATTGATGGAACGCTTCTTCATTTCCTTGGATTTTATCACTGTTCATTGCGCCGATCACCGTGAGCGGCATAGGATAAAGTGTATGCGAACTCCCTCCGTCTTTATTCTGACATCGTGTCAACATGAAGTCTAACACTATTCTGACACTGTGTCAATATGTTTTAAAATTTTTTCTCTATGTTTCTGCTGATTTTGATCCAAACGAAAAAATCTTTTTTATCGGTTCGCTATAGATTCCAACATCTCTTGAGAAAGCACAGTTATTTCCCCATTATGGATCCGATATATCCGCCCAGTCAACGAGGCGTATCCGTCTTTTACAAAAATAGCGCTGTCATCTTCCATTGCACAAATAGGGAGTTCCATAGAGATTTGCTTCAATGTTTGTACCAATTCTTTGTTTTTCATGTCAAAATGAGCTTTGATTGTAATATCGGCAAGAGCCAGTCCATCGTAAGGCGTCAAGGATTCCCAAATATCAACCGAATGCTTCGCCATATTGATCGATCCGGCGCTCACCCCTAAAATAACCGCCGAGCTGCTGCGGATTTCATCAACAATCGCTTTTCTACAAAGCAGTTGAAATTGCTGCGTTGCATTACCGCCCATAAGAAAGATACACGAACCCGTTCGGATGAGTTCTTTTGCTAAAACCGCCTCTGTTCTGTTGTCAATTACATAGTATTCAGAAAACGGCAGATCGCATTCTTCAAACATACCGTGCATACCGGCAGCATCATTATCATTGCGTTGATACTCTGACGGCCATGCGCTTATAAACACAAGCCTTTTGCGAACAGATAATTCTTCTTTGAGACGATTCACAACGGCATCAGGGAAATGAAGCGTTGGGAACCCGCTAAACAAGCCAAGCATTTGTGCATTCATGAATCTATTCCTCCATAGTGATTTACGTATCCTTTCGCAGAATGTCCAGATATTCCTGATAGGCAAATACCCGGTTTCTGCTGGCGTTGTTTGTCTGAATAAGGATCCCTTTTTCCTCCAGCCGCTTCACTGCGCCTGATACCGTGCTGAATGACAATCTCAGCGCTTCAGCGGTCTTTCGAATGTCGATGATTGGATTCTGCTCCAGATAAGTAAACAACGCCTTTGCCGTCTTTGCGGCTCGGCCCATTCCGTCGATTACCGCCATATTTTGGTCATGCAGCGAAGCCAGCTTCCGAATGGTCTCCGAAGCGTCCTCCGCCGAGGACTGCACCGCCCGCAAAAAAAACTTGACCCACTGTTCATAATTATCCTTGCTGCGCACTTCGCTCATCCGGTCATAGTACTCGATCCGGTTCTTCTTCAGGTAGAACGAGATATACAAGGCAGGGGCCTGCAAAACGCCCCGCTCCATCAAAAACAAGGTGATCAGCAGTCTTCCCACACGGCCATTCCCGTCCAGGAAGGGGTGAATCGTCTCAAATTGATAATGGATCAGAGCCGCCTGAATCAGCACATCCAGCGGGTCTTCCGCATGGATATATTTCTCCAGGTCCGACATGGCTTCCACCATGTCTTCTGGGCGAGGCGGGATATAACTGGCTGTTTTCAGCGTGCTCCCGGCCGCGCCGATCCAGTTTTGAGAGGCCCGGAACTCTCCAAAAAGTTCAGTCAATCATAACACATCTCCACAATTCTGTTCTTTACGTTTTTACTGCGAGCGGAAATGAATTACCCAGCAATTCGCCAAGCGCCAAATCCCAATATTTTTCCGGTATATCAGGCCAGCAGCATTCTCCTTCCTGCTCTTTACACAGCGCCATTGCTTTTGCCAATACTGTCCCGTGTGAAATTTCACCCGTTCTCAACATATGTTCCGTGACCTTACACCACGCAGGCGCATTTTCCCATAAGCCCGAAATGTGTAAATCCCGTATCACATTCTCTGCATCGTACTCTAAACT
Source organism: uncultured Acetatifactor sp. (assembly GCA_947625475.1). GTDB lineage: Bacteria > Bacillota > Clostridia > Lachnospirales > Lachnospiraceae > Acetatifactor. Next base: position 14,061 of record CANQOL010000029.1, on the reverse strand, counting down.
GACAAACTCCTCATTCCATGCATCCTGTGCGCTCTGCAGTATCATAAACTGCGCTTTCCCCTTTCCGTTTAAAGAAAGACCAACGGAACCCGGATTGAGAAGTACTTTCCCCTCATGTTCTATTTTCCCTTGTATGTGGGTGTGTCCGCACAAAATATACGAGGCCGCAGTGCTCTCCATAATTGCAAACGTATTTTCGCTGTTTGGCAGCAACTTTTCATTTACCTTTCGTTGAGAGCCATGACATATCATAATTGGCATCAAACCGTCAAATGCAAGCTCGTCCGTATGGGAAAGTGATTTGAAAAAATCTAAATCCTTTGATGTCAAATGATGATATGCATAATAGAGAGCGCCTGTAGTTGAATCAAATTCCTTCCATCCTTTTTCACCCTCCGCCTGATAGTCAATCCAATAGTCTTCTTTATTCCCTTTTATAAAAAAGCATTGGTACGTCTCTTTTAGAGAATATAATATATTCATCGTTTTTTGCGGAAACGCCAGTTCACCGACATAGTCTCCGAGAAAAACAAACGCATCGACCTTTCTATTGATCGCATTTTTTATACATTCATTTAAAGCAATATAGTTACCATGTATATCGGATAACACGGCTATCTTCATTGTTTTCATTCTCCCTGAATTTCATTTTTTATCGCTCTTTTCCCCTCATCCAACACTTTTATTATACTCGAATACATAAATGGAATCAAGGAACTTCGATTGCTTTTCATAAGGCCCTGCATTTGTGGGTACACAAAAACCCGCAAACTTTGATGTTTATAGTGGTTTCCCAAACGCTATTGTCAACAATTCCGCAGCGACCTGTGTGGATTGAATCCTCATTAAGTTGTCCCATGCATCCTCCTTGCCCAGCAGGTTCATCCCTCCATGCCACACAAGCACATCATCAATAACCGCGAAATGCTCTATGACCTCATCTCTTATCACGACATTGATTCCCGCTTTCTGCATATCCCGAATCATATCACCGGTAAACAAACTGTTGCCATAACGCGAGTTTTCGGCCTCCAGCGTGATGACAGTAACCTCACAACCTGCCTCCTGTCTGGCTTTCACGAGATAAAGGAATCGATCTACTTTGTCCCCGACAAGTTCCGGGCTTGAAACGACAATACTCTTTTCCGCCTCTACCAAATCACGTTCAAAGACATCACCATAATTGCCTGAGTCATAGATTGCATTGGTGGTCTGCTTCGCAGCCTTTCTCTCCGAAATCAGTGAAAACCCTACCCGCTTATAGGTGCGCAGCCGCTTGGCATACATATTGTCAAAAAATCGAATATGTGAATCTATATAATCATAGACTATGACTTCAGTTTTTCCTTCATAGTCCCGATTCATCCTTCCTAGATATTGCTCCAATCTGCCCTCAAATGACACCGGCGCGGCAAGCATCAGTGTGTCAAGTCTCGGAAAATTAAACCCTTCTCCAATCTTTTGTCCTGTGGCCACCAGAATCAGGCTTTGATCCGCCGGCACCTCATTCATTTTCCTGCGCATTTCAGAATTCACTTTATCGCTGTTATCTCCATAAAGAAGGAACACATGCTCTGCCGCTCCCTGAAGCTGCTCAAAAAGATACTTTGCCTGCTCTTTGTATTTTGTCAGAATAACCGGAGTTCTTCCCTCCTTTACGCAATCTCTGACATCACCCAGAATCATATCGTTTCGCAAAAGGCTGGAGCTGATCAGCGCATAAGCCTTGTTAATGTCATCTCCGCTCTCGTTTGTATCAACCACTCTTGTATACCTTGGATAGACAAAGTGACCTATTCCCTGTTCCTCTGCGCGTTCTCTCGCCGTATAGCTGTGCCTGGTAGGCCCTATAAGCATATGAATAATCGGCTCAAGATTATCTCCTCTTTTTACCGTTGCAGAAACGCCGTAAATATATCGCGCATTTACCTTCTGCATGACCTGCACGGAAGTATTTGCGCCACAGTGATGACATTCATCCATAATAACCATTCCATAAGAATTGATACGCTCATGGTAATTCCCCTTACCGTATAGGGAACCTACCATAGCCACATCAATGATTCCGGTCAGCGTGTCCCTCCCGCCATGCAAAATTCCAATAGCGCTCTCCCTTCGCTTTTCCCGTCCTGTCTTGGTCTTGTATACAGGCGGTTCCTCATCTATTTTCAAAAAACGATCTAATTCCTCCACCCATTGATCTATCAAATCCTTATTGTGAAGCAGGATAAGCGTGTTTACTTTTCTCTCGGAAATCAGATAACTGCAGACAACCGTTTTCCCAAACGCGGTAGCCGCGCTGAGTACCCCGTGATCGTAAGCAAGGAGTCTGTCAGCCGCCAAATCCTGCTGCATTCTCAAATCGCCCTTAAAGGACACACGAATCGGTCTGCCCTTCTCCCGCGCATCCTCAAGCTCATATTCAATACCTGCCTGTGCGCAGCGTTCAATCAGATTCTCCCGCAACCCCCGTGGAAGACAAATATAGCCTTCCTCATCTCTACCCATATAAACGGCACTGAAATTGTAATAATTGGAATACCCCAATCTCTTGTTCTTATAAAATTCCGGGTTATCAAATGCTGCCATACTCCGTATTTGATTCTGCAGTCTCGGCATCAGATTGAGGGCATCCACATAGACACCATCCCCCAAAACTATGTGCATCTTGCCCACGACATCCGACTTCGTGAACCCTTCTTTTTTCTTCCACGGCTTCGGTCTATTTTGTACTCCCCCTGCTGCCGCTGACTGCTGACCATCTGCCAACTCTGCCTGCCATTTAGCCATGCATCTTTTGATTTCTTCCACAGAAATTTTGGGCGTATGATTTAATAGGATATCCCATTGATTCGGATAAGCATTCCAATCCTCGTCAACAAAGGCGCTGTTGCCACTTTTTAGCGCACTTCCCTGAAGAGGCAGTGCTATCAGGTTCCCGATACCGTTCGCTGCATCCTGAGATGGATACATACGGTCATAGTAATGAAAGGATTTCAGATTAATCGATGCCGAACCCTTGTCCAGCAAAAGAAAACCAAAATTTCTCGCAAGAGATGCTGGTATGGGCTTTTGAAAAAATATCCATAGGTGTGCACCTCTTCCAGATCTTGACCTTTCCACCAGCGGCACAATGCCATTGCTCTTGCAAATTAACCTGAGTGCATCCACTTCCTCATGCCACGCCTCATCTGCATTCGCAAAATCCGTCTTCTCTGCGCCTTTTTCGTGATTATCAAAATCAAAAACAAGAAAACGGCATGTTCCATCTGGCAGCAAAGGATATACGCCTATCACATCTGAGCCGTCCTCTTTATAACCGAGAAGATGCTCCATTATTTTCTTTGGTGTCAGAGCCGTCCAATCTGTATGCTCACAATTTTCGCAGGCTGTCTTCTCCCCACGCTGCTTCGGGCAAATTTGGTCATTCCAGCGGTGGTTACACTGCGGAAAATACCCACCATTTTTACCTCGCTTCGCATATACATCTATCCTACCCCAAAACATTGCAAAGAACTTTTTTGCCAGTTCTTCCGTAATATATTTGCCTATAATCCGTTCTCCCTGATCCGGATCGTATTCGACAGCACTTTCTATCGTCTCATCAAATATGCTTTCAGAGTCGTAGGCTATATTGGCTTTATCGAGCTGATTTTTCAGCTTTCGATTCTCTTTCTGCAAGTCCCGCACTAATTTCCGGAGAGAATCAAGATTATATGCTTCTATGTTCATTGGCACTTATCTTTCTATAGTTAATGTGATAACATTGCTTTACAATCCGCCATATTTTTCATTTATTATCTCGCCAATTTTTCTTGTTTCCCTGATATTTCTCCCTGTTGTCTTAACAACAATACCGTATCCCTCATCTGTCCAAGGCAACACAATTTCAATCAGACCGTTATCATATATTCTTTTTATAAATTTACGTTCATGCGGATTAAATGGCATAGAATTGATTATACCTATTACATATGGACATCTGAGTAACCGCTTTGAAAAATCCATCAGCACATCCATACCATGATCGCTTCTTAACGAAATCTTCTTGTCCACAGCTGATAGGCCGCTTTCCAGCAATTCCGTTTCCTCAAATTGCATATACGGAATATGTATCTCAACATGCTGCTCTATGCTTATATTCCTGACTACTATATCTGTCTCGTCTTTCGCAATATGCACATATGCATCATCCCACAGCTTTCCATAAATACTCAAACATGCAGAATTTAGTATAGAAGCCAGCGCAAAACCTACACAGAGCCTATTATCATAAGTCCATTCATAATTCAGATACTCATCCTGCTCTTTCTCCACCATTTCCGATTCATAAGGAACCCTGAAAAACGAAAAATAAAAATTTGTAATATTTCGGAAATCTGGCATCCTTTGGAGCATCTGGAATATCTTCTGATAATCCGCAGAACTGATCCTGCAAGTTGTTATATTATAATTCCGCAATACCTGATAAACTTTTGCAAGAATTATAATTGACTCTCTGCTTATACTTTCTACACCATCTAATGACAGTTCGTTAAAAAACAAATCCAATTTGTATCTCCTCAAGTAATATTATTTTACTCACTTTTTATTTGATTACATTAATTCCGTCATCAAAATCCCCCATTCATCCAAAAGTCCTGCAGGATAATCACTCAGATTTCCTTTGCCGTCAATATAAATATTGTCCACTTTCGTTTCCTGTTCCCTGTTTTTTGAAAAATAAGAAATTTCTACTTTTTCATTCTTAATCTGTCCGTTTTTTACAGCAACTCTTACCCCATTTATCACATGATCACTATGGGATTCACAGATAATCTGACAACCATGCTCTGCCGCCATGGCAATCAGTTTTCCCATCATTGCCTGCCCCCTTGGATGAAGGTGCGATTCCGGATTTTCAATCAATAACAGACTGTCCTTTTCGGAAACTAACAGTTCTACAATAAGAGGTAACGCATATGGAATCCCAAAGCCGACATTAACAGGGAGAAATGCGTCAGATATGAGGCCATCTCCACTATAACTGATTGCCAGTTTCGCTTTCTCTATGGCAGGAAGCAGTTCTGCGGTTATCCTGATACCCGGTGATATTTCTGCCATCCATGCAGAAACCTGATCAATCAGACGGTTTGTCTTTCCAGACGGTAGACACATCTCATTGGAAATGCGGATTTTCTCGCCTTCAAGCGCCAAAAAAGGAACTACAAATTCTCCCATCGTTCCTAATTTCGCGACTCCATTTCTTTTCCAGTTTTCAACACTGTATTGTTTTCTGGGTCCCAAGTGTTCCGCCCCCAGATAAGAAAACTGCCCTGAAAATAAAGGAACCGAATAATCGCTGTCTACTCCAGCCCCAATCCGCACCAACTGGTCACTATTTGGATTGTCCAACTCATATTTATAATAGCAGTCAAATTTTACATTGTCAGTGTATTGCACATAAAATCGTATCGTCTCAGTAATCCCGCTTTGACAGAAAATGTCCTTGCCCGTTCCCAACTGTATCATGTCTCCGTTTGTGTACAGACAATCTAGGTTTGATTCATGATTCTCCCAAAAACTCTGCCTTAACAACAACAGCGCCTGTATCACAGATGATTTGCCCATACCATTCATTCCAAAAAATAAATTCAGATTTTCTACCGGCAATGACAATCTCTTTATTGACTTGAAATTCTCCAATTGAATATAATTAATCATCCTCTAATACCTCTTGAAAAATTTTATGAATCTCTTGATATCTGCCCTCGACATTATTTATGGCTGCAGTACCCCTGGTAATAATATCCACAAATTTTTTATCTGCTAACAATGCTGTGTACTTTTCGATCAGTCTGTCTTTCCTATCTAACAGTTTTTGGCAATCTCCCTCATCCAGTTTTGCCAAGTTCACCGTCACCGCATCATACAGAGGTTTATTGATTCCGCCATATCTTCCATCAGAATTGATTTTTCTGAAAGCAGTATTTCCAAAAATATCAGCAGCATATTTCATAGCTTTCAGAAAATCTTTACGGCACTTTTCAATCGTAGGTTCTGTCTCCTTTTGCAATCGAATCATTACATCATTTAAATAATCTTCCAGATTGCCTGAATATTTCTCTGTTCCTAAGAGATAAAAGGCTAAAAAACGGTTTACAAACTCACAATCCAACATTCTTGAAGAGTCTATTTTGCTTCGCGTCACTTTCACAAACTCATTGGAATGCGCCAGTTCTTTTAATAAGTTTGCCGCTTGACCCCTGTAGACAGAATTTTTAATTTCCGCCGGTTCCAGTGTTAATCCGCCTGTATTGATTCTGTTGAATATACTTGTCCGCACCTTGTCCGGAGTACCTGATCTGATAATATAGGTTGTTAACGGTTGCTGCTTTATCCGCCTTTGAATGATCGGTGGAAGTCCCTCAAATTTTTTCCCCTCATATTCCTTTAAATACTCCAGTTCCGTCAGCACAAGACGCTTCGGGTCGTTCTCATCAAGTGCCATAAATTTTTTCAGCGTATACAGCCTCTGTAAACCGTCCACAACAATTAATTTATCATCATCCAGGCGGTCAAAATAGAATGTAGGCAAGGGGATGCGAATAATCAACGATTCTATCAGTCTGCTCTGCTGCCGTGGAGACCATAAGTTAGGATGTCGCTGAAAATCAGGCTCCAGCAGAATATCACCATATTTCAATTGTTCAATAACGTTAGAAACCACCATTGGTTCAGAAACAATATCCACGGCTTTGGGATCAAAAGGTTCTACGCTTTCTTCCTTATTTGTTTCACAATACAATTGTTCTTCTTCTATTTCATCCAATCTGTCTAATGTTTCAATTTCTCCAGTATTCATCATAATATTCCTTTCACACGCAGCTTCTGATACTTTTTGTCTTTCCTTGTGTATCTATTATACACAGGATACCTATTGGTTACAACTTGGTATTTGAATGTAACCAATTATTATCTTTTTTAAATCAATCTCTCTATGTGCAAAATCTTGTCCATGCAGACATCTCTATTTTTTGAGTTTGTCCTGTAGCACCTTACTCATTGCATTATAGAAAGCTTTGTTATAACTCACAAAACAAGAACCGCTTTCTATGATTCAAATTCCATTATAACACTACTCTGCTGAAACAACCAGTCCATTTTTCAAGCCATTTTTCTATGAACCTATTGACAAACTGCTTTACTTTGTATAATGTACTTGTATCAGATACTTATACAAGAAGGAAGACACGTCATCATGAATACTTCCGTAAAAGACATTATCCGCAAAAGAAAAAGTGTGCGGACATTCAGCGGAGAGTCTCTTCGTTCTGAAGACAGACAGGAACTGGATAGGTTTCTTAAAACAGTAGAAAATCCCTTTGACATTCCGATAGAGTTCCGGGTTCTCGATGCAAAGACATGCGGCCTATCCAGCCCCGTTATTGTCGGGACTGATGAATATGTTGCCGCAAAAGTCAGACGAATCCCGCAATCTGAAATTGCCTATGGATACAGTTTTGAAAGCTTCTGCCTATTTGCGGCGTCGTTGGGCATCGGCACGGTCATGCTTGCCGCGACAATCAGCCGCGGCGCCTTTGAGAAAGCGATGGAGCTTAAGGACACCGAGGTCATGCCAGTGGCAAGTCCCATCGGCTACCCTGCAGAGAAGCAATCCGTCCGGGAAAAACTGATGCGAAAAGGCATCAAGGCCGACGAGCGTCTTCCGTTTGAAACCCTCTTTTTTGAAAATTCCTTTGCCCGGAGTTTAAGTCCGGAAAGAGCCGGCATCTTTCAAGATGCACTTGAAATGACCCGGCTTGCCCCTTCTGCCGGAAACAAGCAGCCATGGAGAGCCGTAGTCTGCGGGGACAAGGTGCATTTCTATGAGAAAAAGACCAAAGCCATGCAAAACAATCCGCTTGGAGACATACAGAAAGTAGATGTAGGGATCGCTCTTGCCCATTTTGATCTGACATTGAAGGAAAACAGGGTCGTTAGGCATTTTGCTGTAAAAGATCCCGGATTGGAAACAGACGAACAAACGGAGTATATCGTGACCTGCGAGGTGAATCGCTGATGGATACCAAATTTTCTTCCGCCATTCATACGCTGATTTTGATTTCCGAATCCGCAAGTCCACTCACCTCGGAGGAAATTGCCGCAAGTGTTGGAACCAACGCCAGCTACATCCGGAAAATTATCGGTTTGCTCAAGAAAAAGGACATTGCAGAAAGCCGCCGCGGCGTCAGCGGATTCACATTAAAGCCGAAAGCAGAGGAACTTACGCTCCTTCAAATCTATCAGGCTGTCAATGAAATGGAAACGCCTCATATCTTTGACCTTCACCAGAATCCAAACGACAAATGTATCGTCGGACGGCATATCAAGCCTGTTTTAACCGATATGTTCACGGAGGTAGAAGACGCATTTTCGCGCGCCCTGGCGGAGAAGACGCTGGCTGACTGTATCAGCCTGATACGGAAAAGGCCTATATAAAAAGTGCATCTCCTGTATGCGCTGCATGAAACTGTGTCCTCAAAACGCAGGAGAGGTCAACGGGCTGATGGTCTCTGCGGCCGCCCTGACAATCAAAAAAGCCTGCTCTGTCAGAAAAGAAAACGAGTTGTTCCTGTAAAACAATGCATGTGTAAGGATGGTGCGATATGAAAACCGGCGTTATAGACGTAGGAGGCGGATTCCGAGGGATTTATGCCTGCGGAGTGCTGGACTACTGTCTGGATCAGAAAATTCGATTTGACCTTGGAATTGGCGTATCGGCAGGGAGTGCGAATCTCGCCTCCTTTATCGCCGGCCAAAGGGGACGAAACTTTACCTTTTATACGGAATACGGCCTCAGAAAGCAGTATGCGAGTGTGGGAAATTTTATACGGAAACGTTCTTTTATTGATATGGACTATGTCTATGGCACACTCAGCAATCATGATGGGGAAAATCCTCTTGATTACGATGCTTTGCATAAGAATCCGATGGAATTCACCGTGGTCGCAGCAAATGCCGAAACCGGCGAGGCAAAATATTTTGATAAGCGGGATATTCGGCAGGACGATTACAGCGTATTTAAGGCGTCCTCGTCTATCCCCTTTGTCTGCAAGCCCTATTTCATTCAAGGGATCCCCTATTACGACGGAGCGCTGGGCGACCCTGTACCAGTGGAAAAGGCGTTCGCTTCCGGGTGCGGCCGTGTCGTTGTATTACTTACAAAACCGGAAAAGGTCCTCCGAACCTCCGAGCAGGACGAGAAGCTGGCTGCCCGCATCCGTAAAAGGTATCCCAAGGCGGCGGAAAAGCTGCGGCAGAGAGCGAACCGATACAATGAAGGCGTTGCGCTGGCACAGGAATATGCAAAACAAGGGAAAGTGTTGATCGTCGCGCCAGATGACACATGCGGCGTCAGTACGCTGTCCCGCAACCCGGCAGATATGAAACGGCTTTATGAGAAAGGCTATGCCGATGGAGAAAAGATCAAATCCTTCCTGGGTTAGCCGCTATGCTTTTTTTCTATGAGCAGGACTGAAATATAATACCCTACACCCGCGAACAATCCCATAATCGCAGCATCATCCAGCAAAAGCAGCACCAGCGGCTCCTCAAAATCAAGAAGCACAAAATGATACTGCAGGAGCATATAATTTCCAAAGTCCCGCTTGATAAAAGCATAGACTCCATAGACCGCAATCAAAGCGGCTGTCATGCGAAGTATCCATCTGCAGCCTTTCGATGATTTCTTTGTGAGCTTTCCTGCCATACCCATGATCACACGCCAGTGCAGTCCCAGATGCAATGACATAAATACAAATCCCCAATAAGCGCACAGCATATGTACGATCCGTGCCGCTGCCTGTCCGCCTCTTACGCCCAAAAATGAAAAAACGGTACGGGACAGCAGGATGCCGCTGACCATAGAACCGCACATGGTGAGCAATACCAGAGCCACAAGGGTTGTCTGCACAGCACGATAAGGAGTATATTTGCCTTTAAGTACACGGAGACTCCACTTCCGGTTCAAAAAATGATGTAAAACAAACAAGACAAACATTCCGGTGCCCAGCCATTCATGGACGGCTTCCCCAACAGCGGGATTGCTGCCATACACCAGGCTGTACGCCATGAGCAGCAACAGGGTGACGGTCATGAGAATATCGACTGTTATTTTCCATATTTGTTTCGATTTCATAACAGCTTTTCTACACTTTCGATCCAATCGCTGACCTTTTGATCTGAGGTTTCCATATGATCGCCGCCTGAAGAATCAAACTGTATCTGCATTTCGCAGACCGGCTTTGCTCCCTTGCAAACTTTTTTCATATCCTTGATCACATGGCCAGGCCAGCCACCGTTCGTCATAAACGGGATGATCGTTTTTCCCGTCCAGTCCTGACTGTTCAGAAAAGTCAGAACAGCGGGAGCCATCGTGTACCACCATGTCGGCGTTCCAACGGCAATCACATCATAGTCGGAGATGGAATACGGGAGCGGTTCAATGTTGGGCTGGAAACCGCTCTCAACCTCCCGTTGTCCCTGATCGACGACATCCTGATGGCTGCCCGTATACGGCACAACTGTTTTAAGCTCTGCCATATCAGCGCCCGTTGCTTTTTGCAGCCGTTCTGCAATTTTTCTCGTGTTCCCGTTCGACCACGAGTAGTAAACAATCAATAGCTTCTTCACACTAACCCCCATTCCGGAGCGCTCTGCGCGACGGGGCGATGAGAAATTCGCGAATGCGATTTCTCATCTGCCATCAGGAGAATTTGTGGCGCTCCGGCACAAATTCTCGATTGAAAAATCAGCACATCAGTGTGATTTTTCAATCTAATCTCCCCATTCAATCCAGTTTTCCGTAAACCTCATCCGTCACGGCTTCGCACCACTCGGTACGGCTTTCCTCACCGGGAACCTCCACCGCAAGGTGCTGGAACCAGCAGTCCTTCGCTGCACCGTGCCAATGCTTTACATTTGCAGGAATATTCACGACATCGCCGGGACGGAGTTCCTGCGCCTCCTTTCCTTCCTCCTGATACCATCCACGGCCGGCAACACAGAGTAACATTTGTCCGCCGCCGCTTTTTGCATGATGGATGTGCCAGTTGTTGCGGCAGCCGGGTTCAAAGGTCACGTTGAACACCGGTACCTGCGCTGTAGAAACAGGCGCGAGATAGCTCTGCCCAATGAAATACTGCGCAAATGCATCGTTCTTCTGTCCGACGGGGAAAACGGAAAGATCTTTTGCCGGAGCGCCCTCATCTTCGCCATAGACTTCCGCGATCAGCGGAAAAGCGCTCCACGCTTTCGGCCAGCCGCAGTAAAAGGCAAGCTGGGTTACGATCTCCACTGCCTCCGTCCTGGTAACGCCGTGTTCCTTGCCTAGCGCAAGGTGGCTTTTTAGCTGCGGGTAAAGCCCCGCCGAGAACAGCGCCGCAATGGTGACCATGCTTCTGTCTCTGGGCGAGAGTTTATCTTCCCGCGACCAGACTTCTCCAAACAGTACGTCGTCATTCAGTTCTGCGAATTTGGGAGCGAGACTGCCAAGCATATCACGTCCCGCCGTTTGTTTCTTTGCCATATCAATCCCTCCTTATCTGCACTCATTCAGAACTGCCAGCAATTCTTCTTTCGTAAATTTCTTACAGCAGCCTCCGGTCAGCACCGTGCTGTCCGCGATCGCTTTATAATCGGTGTCCTCCGGGATTCCCATCTCAGAAAAGGTTTCCGGCAGTCCGATTTCCCGGATAAATGCCGCCAAGGAATCCAGAAACGCATTGGCAAGTTCTTCCTCCGATTTTCCGTCAGGATCAATGCCCCAGACGTTGACCGCCAGTCTTGCAAACTGGGGCGCCGCTTCCGGCAGCATATAGCAGTACAGTACCGGATGGATGACCGCCAACCCCTGTCCGTGGTTACAGTCGGTATAAGCGCCAAGCTGATGCTCCAGCATATGCGCCTGAAAGTCCGTGACCTTTCCGATCTTTAATATCCCATTTTCGCCCATAGCCGCCGCCCAGACAAGTTCGCTTCTTGCCTTGACATCCTGCGGATCCTTTAACGCTGCCCACAGATTGCGGATAATATTTCTCTGGCAGGCTTCGTTGATTTCGTCGGAGAGATTTGTCTCCCTCGGAGATCCCATGTAGGTTTCCATACAGTGGGACAGCGCGTCAAACGCCCCGGAAACGACCTGCTTCATCGGCATCGTCATCGTATAGGCCGGATCGAGGATAGCGAAATCATAAAACGCGCCCCACAGAGGGCCTTTGACTTTCTTTTCCTCATTGGTGATCACCGCGCCGTTGTTCATCTCCGCTCCGGTGCCGAAGGCCGTCACCACCGCGCCCATCGGGATAAAATCTGTGGGACCGCCGTGCTTTACGGTTTCCAGTTCCCACAGATCCTCCTCCGTCCTGGCCTGTGCGGATACGACCTTGCAGCAGTCGATAACGCTGCCGCCGCCCACGGCAAGGATAAAGTCGATCTGGTTCTCGCGGGCGAGCCGTGCTCCCTCCTGCACCTTGGCGTAGGTAGGATTGGACATGATACCGGTAAATTCCGTGATATTCTTTCCGGCGTCGGCGAGAATCTTCGTCAGTTCCTCATAAACGCCGTTCTTTTTGATGGAACCGCCGCCGTAGGCAAGCATCACGTTTTTTCCCGCTTTTGCAAGCTCCGCCGGCAGATTCTTTTCCGCCGCTTTTTCTCCAAAATAAACCGTCACGGGATAACGGTAGGTAAATGCGTTCATGGCCTAAAACCTCCTTTACTTCGCAAAACGTCCATGCAGCGCTCGGACAAAATTCGGGTCAAAATGATTGACGATCTCGCTGTGCCCGATGTCAAACGGTGCGATCGCCTCCATTTCTTCCTCGGTAAGACTAAAATTCCAGATGTCGAAATTCTGCTCCATTCGCTCCCTATGTGTGGACTTCGGGATCACCACAACGCCCCGCTGCACGTTCCACCGCAGAGCAACCTGAGCGGCAGATTTCCCATACTTTTCGCCGATCTGTGTCAGCACCGGATCCGTAAAAATCCCGTGCTTGCCCTCTGCAAACGGCCCCCACGCTTCCGGCTGCACTTCGTATTCTTTCATCAGGGAAAGTGCGTCCGTCTGCTGGAAGAACGGATGCAGCTCCACCTGATTCACCATCGGCAGGACATCCACCGTCTCACAGAAATCCGCCAGCACATGAGGGTAGAAGTTGCAGACGCCGATAGCGCGGATGCGCCCTTCCTTGTATAATTCTTCGAGCGCCCTCCACGCGCCGTAGTAGTCGCCCATAGGCTGATGCAAAAGATAAAGATCCAGGTATTCCAGCCCCAGCTTTTGCAAAGAGCTTTCAAACGCTTTTTTCGCGCCCTCGTATCTGGAATCTGACACCCACAGCTTGGTGGTAACAAATAAGTCCTCTCTGCAGGCGCCGCTCTTTTTTATCGCCGCGCCGACTGCTTCCTCATTCCCATAGGACGCTGCCGTGTCGATCAGGCGATAACCCACGCTGATGGCGTCCAGAACCGCCTGCTCGCACTCCCCCTGATCGCGCATCTGAAAGACGCCGAAACCCTCCATGGGCATTTTCACACCGTTATTGAGTATTGTATATTCCATAACCGTCCCCTCCGAATTTTGGTTGTACACCTAATCCTCCCTTTGCCTTAAAGATCTGCCTGCAGTTCCATTGTCGCATAAGCCGCGATCATCTCCGGAGTTGCCGTGTAGTACCGCTTGTTTTTGTTCACCTTTGCAATTTCGGCCATATCCTCATCGGAAAGGACAAAATCGAAAATATCGAAATTATCGCGGATATGGTCGGGGTTCTTGGAGCCGGGAATCACCACATTGCCGCTCTGAATATGCCAGCGAAGGATGATCTGTGCATTGGTCTTGCCGTACTTTTTCGCAAGCTCTGTAAATATCGGTTCTTCCCGCAGGCTCTTGTCTCCGTGGCCCAGCGGGTACCATGCCATCAGGCCCATGCCCGTCTCAGCAAGGATCTTTTTCAATTCCGTCTGCGGATAGTACGGGTGCGCCTCCACCTGAACCACCTGCGGTTTCAATTCCAT
>CANQOL010000028.1 GCA_947625475.1 uncultured Acetatifactor sp. | reverse complement strand
AAGCTGCGAAAAGGAGACACGCCGGATAAAATCGCAGAGGATCTGCTGGCAGATCAGGAGAAGGTTGACCGGATCTGCTCCGCTGCCAAAACCTGCGGCTTTGACGAAAATGCGGTCTACGAAAATCTTCAGACAGGAAAAACGAATAAGGATGAGGCCTAAACACAAAACTTTTTGACCGGGGCGTATACCCCAGTTTGAAAAGATGGATAACATTTGCATCTATTAGCAGACACAGCAAGACAATATCTCTCTTTTGGAGCATTAAGTATGTTCCATTCAGCACCCCTCTTTTACCGTTTCAAGCAATAATGATATTCCTCAACACACCGATACACTCTATATGTTTTTCTATTAAAAAGAACCAGCAAAACCAAATATTTCAAACATCCACCCCCCTGACAAGGGCATATCGCCGCAGGGGCAGCGCATATTGCCGCAGGGGCAGCCCGGAAGGGGAATCGCAGGCCGGGACGGGCGGCCCGAAAGCGGCAGATTTCCCGGCCCCCGGTAGTTCCTCGGGGCCTGGGAGCCAGTCTGCGCGGTAAAATCTCTTGATTTCAGTCTTGGAATCCGCCGGAGAGTATATTATAATATAAGACACGCCCTTGGGCGCCCCGCACGGGGCGGGGAGGCCCACAGGTGGGGCGCGGCGGGAGGATTCCATGGGACAGATGAGATTGTTCAATGATGGCTGGAGTTTTTTGAAGACCCCCTTCGGAACAGAGCCGGGGGAGATAGAGAACAGGAGAGAAGAGTTTGCTCCGGTAGATATTCCCCATGACTGGCTGATTTACCAGACCCGGGATCTGTATGAGGACGGCACCGGCTGGTATCGGAAATGCTTTTCCCGGGAGAGCCTTGCCCTGGGGGAGGGGGAGAGGGCTGTTTTGCGGTTCGAGGGAGTGTACATGGACAGCACTCTCTATGTGAACGGGCAGAGGGCCGGGGACTGGAAGTACGGCTACTCTACTTTTGATTTTGATATTACGGAGCTTTTGAGGGAGGGGGAGAATGAGCTGCTCATGCAGGTGCGCTTCCGCTCTCCCAACAGCCGGTGGTATTCCGGCGCGGGGATTTACCGGGACGTGTGGCTGAAGGTGTACCCAAGGGTATATCTGCCCCTGGACGGGCTCTACGTGACCGCCAAGCCCGTCTCGGACCATGAGAAGGACTCCGGCCGGGAGAATGTGCCCGTCTACCGCCTGGAGGTGAGCGCCCAACTGGGGGGAGAGGTGACGGAGGACACCCGCTGCCGGTTCAGCCTCTGGCGGGGAGAGGAACTGGCCTTTGACCTGGGCTGGCAGCAGGCGGTCCGCCGGGAGAAGGATACATACGCCTGGCTGGAGAGAGTGCTGGAGCCGGTGCAGGAATGGGATGTGGAGGATCCGGTGTGCTACCGGCTGCGGGCCCAGCTGTACCGGGGAGAGGAGCCTGTGGACTGTCAGGAGACCCCGGTGGGCTTCCGGCGGATTTATTTTGACCGGGAGAAGGGCCTTTACCTGAACGGCCGTCACATCAAGCTCCACGGAGTCTGCGAGCACCACGATCTGGGCTGCCTGGGGGCCGCCTTCCACAGGGAGGCCATGAGGCGCAAGCTCATTCTGCTGCGGAAAATGGGGGTGAATGCCCTGCGCACCAGCCACAATATGCCCGCCAAGGCGGTGATGGAGCTGGCGGACGAGATGGGAATTTTGGTGGTCTCGGAGGCGTTTGATATGTGGGAGAGGCCAAAGACCGAGTACGATTACGGCCGGTTCTTCCGGGAGTGGGCCGGGCGGGACGTTGCCTCCTGGGTCCGCCGGGACAGGAACCATCCCAGCCTGCTCATGTGGTCCATCGGCAACGAGATTTACGACACCCACGCGGATGAACACGGGCAGGAGATCACAGCCAGGCTTCTTGGGTATGTGCGGGACCATGACCCCCGGGGGAATGCCCCTGTGACCATCGGCTCCAACTATATGCCCTGGGAGGGAGCCCAGAGGTGTGCGGACATTCTGAAGGTGGCGGGCTACAATTACGGGGAGCGCCTGTATGAGGCCCATCACCGGGCTCACCCGGACTGGGTGATCTACGGCTCGGAGACGGCCTCGGTGGTCCACAGCCGGGGGGTGTACCGTTTCCCCCTCTCCCAGTCGGTGCTCTCCGACGAGGATGAGCAGTGCTCCGCCCTGGGGAACTGTTCCACCAGCTGGGGCGCCAAAAATATAGAGACCTGTATCGCCCAGGACCGGGAGGCCCCCTTTTGTCTGGGGCAGTTCGTCTGGACGGGCTTTGACTACATCGGGGAGCCCACTCCCTACCACACCAAGAATTCCTACTTCGGGCAGCTGGACACGGCGGGCTTTCCCAAGGATTCCTACTATATTTTCCAGGCGGAGTGGACGGACCCGGCCAAGGCTCCCATGGTGCATCTGTTCCCCTATTGGGACTTTAACCCGGGCCAGCTCATTGATCTGCGGGCCTGTACCAACGGGGAGAGCGTGGAGCTGTTTGTGAACGGCGTCTCCCAGGGCCTGCACCGGATCGACCACGCCCACGGCACCGGGCAGGTGGGCTGCTGGCAGGTGCCCTACCGGCCCGGGGAGGTCACGGCGGTGGCCTACGACGGCCAGGGCCGGGAGATTGCCCGGGAAACCCGCCGCAGCTTTGGGGACGGGGTGAGGCTCTCCCTGGAGGCGGAGAGGCAGACGATTCAGGGGGACGGGGAGGATCTGGCCTTTGTGACCGTCACCGTGCTGGATCGGGAAGGGAATCCGGTGGAGAACGCCATGGACTATGTGGAGATTACCGTGGAGGGGGCTGGACGCCTGGTGGGAATGGACAACGGGGATTCCACGGACTATGATCCCTACAAGACCAACGTGAGAAAGCTCTTTAACGGGAAGCTTTTGGCGGTGGTGGCCGCCAAGGACCGGCCGGGGCAGATTCGGGTGAAGGCCGCGTCCCCGTCTCTGGCCGGCGCCCAGATTTTGCTGGAGGCCCTGCCGGCCTCCCCGAGAGTGGGCTATGGCTTCCGGGAGGATTTGATGGAGCATCCCGTTCATGGGGCAGAGGATGCGGTCCCCGTGCGCAAGGTGGAGATCCGCTCCCCGGAGGGCCAGAGCCTTGGTCCGGAGAAAAAAAGCCTCCTCCTGGAGGCCCGGGTGTACCCCGAAAATGCCTCGGATGGTCAGATTCTCTGGAGGGCGGTGAACCAAAACGGGATTCCCATCGGCTTTGCCCAGGTGGAGGAAATTTCCCGGCAGGGAAGCCTGCATACCGCCAAAGTGACGGCCTTAGGGGACGGGGATTTCCTGATCCGCTGCCTGAGCGGTGCGGACAAGGTGCGGATCATCTCCCAGCTGGAGTTCCGCGCCGCGGGACTGGGCCAGGCCGGCATAGATCCCTACCGCTTTGTGTCCGCGGGACTGTTTACGGACACGGTGGGAAACATCGGCAACGGCAACGAGAAGGGGATCGCCACGGACCGGGAGGCGGCCAGCGCGGTCGTCTACTCCCATTTGGATTTTGGGGATTACGGCTCTGACGAGATCACGGTGCCCATCTTCGCCCTGGACGGAAAGCCCTACGAGGTGGAATTCTGGCTGGGCAGGCCCGGGCAGGAGGGAAGCAGGCTTCTGCTGCAGACCGTCTACCAGAAGCCTTCCGTTTGGAATGTGTATCAGGAGGAAACCTGGAGGCTGCCGGAGCGGATCAAGGGGGATGCGACGCTGGCCATCCGGATGCACGACAAGGTACATATCAAGGGCTTTGTATTTAAAAAATATGAGAAGGGCCTGAGCAGAATCTGGGGCGCGGAGTGCACGGAGATCTACGGGGACAGCTACCGGGTGGAGGAACGGGCCGTCACCGGCATCGGCAACAATGTGACTATCGCCTACGACAACATGGATTTTGGCAGCCAGGGAGTTTCCCATATCACCTTCTGGGGACGTTCCCCGCTGGCGGGGAACACCGTTCATATCCATTTTGTGAGGGAGGACGGCACCAGACAGACCCGGGTGGTGGAGGTGCCCGGCACCGCGGAGTACACACCTCTCCGGCTTGCCCTGGAGCCCCTTGCGGGGAAGGGACGGATCGAGTTTGTCTTCCTGCCGGGGAGCAGCTTTGACCTGGAGCAGTTCCAGTTTGAGAGATAAGCCGGCGCTGCCCGCCGGATCCCGGGCAGAAATCTTTCGATCATAGAGGGGATAAAAGTATGATATATATGCTGCTGCCGGAGTCCTACAGCTCCGTTTGCGCCTTTGCAGGCATTCTCTTTGCTTTTCTGACAACCATCGCCGCCACCGCGAAGCTGAGTCAATATCTGCCCCGGGACGGAGGCCGCGAGTACGCCCACGACGGGAAGCTCTCCGCGGGGAAGCCCCGGGGAGCCGGAGTCATCTTTGTGCCGGTGTTTGCCCTGTCGGCCCTGCTGTTTGCGCCCGTCAGCGCGGAAAACGGGATTTATCTGGTTCTCACGGTGGTGTGTATGCTCACCGGCTTTTTTGACGATGCGTCCAAGAAGCCCTGGGGAGAGCTGCGCAAGGGGCTTCTGGATCTGGGAGTGGCGGTGCTGGTGGCCAGGACCTTCCTGCTTTACCATTCCGGCACCGTATGGCTGGCCCTGTTTCACAGGCAGCTGTCCCTGCCGCCCCTGGTGTTTGCGGCGCTGACGGTGGTGCTGGTGTGGACCTCCATCAATGTGACCAACTGCTCTGACGGAGTGGACGGACTCTCCGGCACTCTGACGCTGGTCACGCTGATGACCGTCTATGCCGTGAGCCGCATTCTGGGGAAGGGGGAGGACTTTTCCATGCCGATCCTGCTCTTTTCCGTGTGCATCCTGGGATATCTGTGGTACAACGCCACGCCCAGCCGACTCATGATGGGGGACGCAGGCTCCCGGGCCATGGGACTGTTTATCAGCATTGCCCTGCTGAAAACGGGAAGCCCCTTTTTGTACATACCCACGGCGCTTATGCTGATTCTGGACGGGGGGCTGGGGCTCCTTAAGGTGTCCCTGATCCGGGTTTTCCATGTCAACCCCTTCCGGAGGGTGCGGTTTCCCCTGCACGATCATGTGAGAAAAAACCTGAACTGGTCCAACACCCAGACGGTGTTCCGCTTTGCCATTATCCAGATCATTCTGGCGGCGGCGGTGATCTTTGGGATCCAGTGAAGGAATTCAGATAAGGAAGGAAGAAAATTATGTACAACGAACTGACGCAGGAAGATATCCGGAAAATGGAGGAAGAGATCGAGTACCGCAAGCTGGTGGTGCGCCCCAAGGCACTGGAGGATGTAAAGTCGGCCAGATCCCTGGGGGATCTGAGCGAGAATTTTGAGTATCATGCGGCCAAGAAATATAAGAACCAGAACGAGAGCCGGATCCGGTATCTGGAGAGGATGATCCGGACGGCCCGGGTCATCTCCGACGATTCCGCCGAGGACGAGGTGGGGATGAACAACACGGTCACCGTGGAGTTTGTGGAGGACGGCACCCAGGAGGTTTACCGGATTGTCACCACGGTGCGGGGCAACTCCCTGGAAAACTGGATCAGCAATGAATCCCCTCTGGGGAAGGCCCTGTTAAAGCACAGGGAGGGGGATCTGGTCCATGTGCAGGTCAATCCCAGCGTGGGCTACGATGTGCGCATTGTAAAGATTGAGAAGACCGTGGACGAGAGCGAAGATAAAATCAGGAGCTTTTAGACATGAAGCGATATTTACTGTTTGATCTGGACGGAACCCTCACGGACTCCAAGCTCGGCATCACAACCTGTGTGCAGTACGCCCTGCGGGCCTTCGGCATCGAGGAGCCGGATCTGGACAAGCTGGAGCCCTTTATCGGGCCTCCCCTCTCGGACAGCTTTCAGAATTTCTACCATATGAGCCGTGAGCAGGCCCAGGCGGCTGTGGAGAAGTACAGAGAGCGTTTTCGGGACGTGGGTATTTTTGAAAATCAGGTCTACCCCGGCATCCCCAAGATGCTCAGGACATTAAAGGAACGGGGCATGCACCTGGCGGTGGCCTCCAGCAAGCCAGAAGTGTTTGTGGAGCGGATCCTGGAGCATTTTCACCTGCGGGAATATTTTGAAGCGGTGGTGGGAAGCGAGCTGGACGGCCGGAGAGGGAAAAAGGAGGAAGTGATGGAGGAGGCCCTAGGCCGGCTCTTCGGGCAGGCTCCTGTGGAGAAGGATCAGGTTTATATGATCGGGGACAGGCGCTTTGATATGGAGGGGGCCCAGAGCATGGGAGTGGAGAGCGTGGGGGTCTCCTACGGTTACGGGAGCCTTCAGGAGCTCAAGGAAGCCGGGGCGGACTACATAGTGCGCTCTGTGGAGGAACTGGAAAAATTCCTGCTCAGGGAGGCACCCCCGGAGTCCGCCAAGGGCTTTTCCCAGACCCTCTGGCCCATGCTCTATCCCCTGCTTATGTTCCTGCTTCTGCGCTGGGTGACCGTAGCCGTGCTCTCCTTGGGGGTCCAGACCCTGGGCGGGAGCCTGGCCCTGGCGGATGGGGCGTCTCCCGGGGGGATCCCTGGGAGGGTGCTGGAGCTTTTGGTGACCCGGGACGGGGAGGGAGCCGTCAGCGGCCTTACGGGAAACTGCGCGGCTTTGGCGGAGGCATTGTCCTTCGCCGCGGCCGGGCTGTTTGTCTGGCGGCAGGCGCGTCCCATGCTGGCCTGGGCCAGGGAGGATTCCGCCCTGGTACATCTGCGCAGGGAGCCGAAGAAGAATTATTTCCTGATGGGGGGAGCCGCCCTTGGCTGTGTGCTGGGGCTGAATCTGCTCCTGGAGCTGTCCGGTGCCGCGGGGAAGAAGGAGGCGTATCCCTTTCTCCTTCCGGATCCCGGCAGCGCCGTGCTGCCGATCGGGCTTCTGTGCTGTGCGCTGGCTGCCCCGGCGGCGGAGGAGGTGCTGTTTCGGGGAATCCTGTACAATCGCTTAAAGCGCTTTATGAAGCTGCGGCAGGCAGTCCTGCTCTCGGCTCTGCTCTGTGGTCTTTACCAGGGCCTTTGCCGGATGGATTTGGCCCAGGGCGTCGGGGGCTTCCTGCTGGGAGTGCTGGCCGCCTATGCCTATGAGTATTTCGGGAGCTTTGCCCTGCCCGTGCTGGTTCACATGATCTGGGGCCTGGTGAGCTGCCTGGCCGCCCGCGCGGCCCTGGCGGGGAGCCCTCTGCGCAGCTGGCCTGCCGCTTTGGGGGCCGCGGCTCTGGGGGCGGCCTGCCTGTATCTGCTGGCCCGGAAAAAGAGGGTGTGGCAGAATTGTCAGATTATCTGACAATTTCATAAAAATTCGTTCTTTACAAGTGAGGGGATTGGGTGTATAGTAAGGAAAGTTAAGGACGCAACGGAGCGCAAAAGGGAGCCGCTGCGTCCTTTTTCATGACCGCAGGAACCGCAGAGTGTCTTCTGCGGCAGCTGCGGAACCCGTTCCAGGCACAGGCCGGGCCCCTGCGGGGGAGCAGAGAGGCCGCGGACCGAAGCGGTTTGGAAGCAATTTTCCGGGAAAGGAGAACAAGAGATGTTTACTGTAAAGAATGATCTTCCCAAGGCGCCCCTGTACAGCGAGTCCTTCGAGCACGACAGCTGCGGGATCGGGGCCTGCGTCAATATTCGGGGCGAGAAGAGCCGGGAGACCGTGGAGAACGCTCTGAAGATTGTGGAGAATCTGGAGCATAGGGCCGGCAGAGACGCGGAGGGCAAGACCGGAGACGGGGTGGGGATCCTGACCCAGATCCCTCATAAATTTTTTGCCCGGGTGACGAAGGCTCTGGGTATGGAGATCGGCGGGGAGAGAGAGTACGGGGTGGGGATGTTCTTCTTCCCCCAAAACGAGCTGCGCCGCAATCAGGCCAGGAAAATGTTTGAAATTATCGTGGAGAAGGAGGGTCTTTCCTTCCTGGGCTGGCGGGAGGTGCCCACCTTCCCCAACGTGCTGGGGCACAAGGCCGTGGAGTGTATGCCCTATATTATGCAGGCGTTTATCAAAAAGCCTGCGGACGTGGAAAAGGGGCTTCCCTTCGACCGGCGCCTGTACATAGCCAGGAGAGTGTTTGAGCAGTCCTCCGACGACACCTATGTGGTGTCCCTCTCCAGCAGGACCATTGTGTACAAGGGTATGTTCCTGGTGGGGCAGCTGCGGACCTTTTTCGCGGACCTCCAGAGCCCGGACTTTGAGTCCGCCATCGCCATGGTCCACTCCCGGTTTTCCACCAACACGACCCCCAGCTGGGAGAGGGCCCATCCCAACCGGCTGATGGTCCACAACGGAGAGATCAACACCATCCGGGGCAATGCGGACAAAATGCAGGCCCGTGAGGAAACCATGGAGTCCGAGTATCTGAAGGATCAGATGTACAAGGTGCTGCCGGCCATCAACAAGACCGGCTCCGACTCCGCCATGCTGGACAATACCCTGGAGTTTCTGGTGATGAGCGGCATGGATCTGCCCCTGGCGGTGATGATCACCATTCCGGAGCCCTGGGCCAACAACAAAACCATGTCCCGGACCAAGAGGGATTTTTATCAGTATTATGCCACTATGATGGAGCCCTGGGACGGCCCCGCCTCCATCCTGTTCTCCGACGGGGATGTGATGGGAGCGGTGCTGGACCGCAACGGCCTGCGGCCCTCCCGGTATATGATCACCACCGACGGCCAGCTGATCCTTTCCTCCGAGGTGGGGGTGCTGGATGTGGATCCCACCCGGATTTTGGTGAAGGACCGTCTGCGCCCCGGCAAGATGCTGCTGGTGGATACGGTGAAGGGAGAGGTGATCGACGACGAGCGCCTGAAGGAGAGCTATGCCTCCCGCCAGCCCTACGGGGAGTGGCTGGACAGCAATCTGGTGGAGCTGCGGAATCTGACCATTCCCAACCACAGAGTGCCCGAGTACACCTACGAGGAGAGACAGCGGATCCAGAAGGTGTTCGGCTACACCTACGAGGAGCTGAAGACCAGCATCCTTCCCATGGCCCAGAACGGGGCAGAGTCCATAGGGGCCATGGGGGTGGACACCCCTCTGCCTGTGCTGGCCAAGGGCCATCAGCCGCTGTTCCACTACTTTAAACAGCTCTTCGCCCAGGTGACCAACCCGCCCATCGACGCCATCCGGGAGGAAGTGGTGACCTCCACCACCGTCTACATCGGGCCGGAGGGAAATCTGCTGGAGGAAATCCCGGAGAACTGCAAGGTGCTGAAGGTGAACAATCCCATTCTCACCAGCACGGACCTTTTAAAGATCCGGCATATGAAGGTGGAGGGCTTTCGGGTGGAGGTCATCCCCATCCTCTATTACACCAACACCAGTCTGGAGAGGGCCATTGACAGGCTCTTTGTGGAGGTGGATAAGGCCATCCGGGACGGCAGCAATGTGCTGATCCTCTCCGACAGGGGAATCGACGAAAACCATGTGGCCATTCCCTCCCTGCTGGCGGTCTCCGCTCTGAACCAGTATCTGGTGCGGACCAAAAAGAGGACCCGCGTGGCCCTGATCCTGGAGTCCGGGGAGCCCAGGGAGGTGCATCACTTTGCCACCCTTCTGGGGTACGGCGCCAGCGCCATCAACCCCTATCTGGCCCAGGAGACCATCCGGGAGCTCATCGACAACCGCATGCTGGATAAGGATTATTACGCGGCGGTGGACGATTACAACAGGGCGGTGCTGAGCGGAATCGTAAAGATTGCCTCCAAGATGGGCATCAGCACCATCCAGTCCTACGCGGGGGCCCAGATCTTCGAGGCCATCGGCGTGGACCGGGATGTGATCAACCGGTATTTCCCCAACACCGTCTGCCGGGTGGGGGGCATTACCTTAAAGGATATTGAGAACGACGTGGAGGCTCTCCACGCCATGGCCTTCGATCCCCTGGGGCTGGAGACGGACCTGACTCTGGACAGCCCCGGACGGCACACGGAGCGCAGCGGCGGCCAGGAGCATCTCTACAATCCGGCCACCATCCATCTGCTGCAGGAGTCCACCAGGCGGGGGGACTACGGGCTGTTCAAGCAGTATACCGCTTTGGTGAACGACGAGACCTCTGTAAAGAATCTGCGGGGACTGATGGACTTTTGTTATCCCCCGGAGGGCGTGCCTCTGGAGGAAGTGGAGCCTGTGGAATCCATCGTGACCCGGTTTAAGACGGGAGCCATGTCCTACGGCTCCATCTCCAAGGAGGCCCATGAGACCATGGCCATCGCCATGAACCGTCTCCACGGAAAGTCCAACTCCGGGGAGGGCGGCGAGGATATGGAGCGCCTGAGCGTGGGGAGCGACGGCCTGGACCGGTGCTCCGCCATCAAGCAGGTGGCCAGCGGGCGCTTCGGCGTTACCAGCCGCTACCTGGTCAGCGCCAAGGAGATCCAGATCAAAATGGCCCAGGGAGCCAAGCCCGGAGAGGGCGGCCATCTGCCGGGAGGCAAGGTGTATCCCTGGATCGCCAAGACCAGACACTCCACGCCTGGCGTGTCCCTGATCTCTCCGCCGCCTCATCACGATATTTACTCCATTGAGGATCTGGCACAGCTGATCTACGATTTGAAGAACTCCAACACCCAGGCCCGGATCTCCGTAAAGCTGGTGTCCGAGGCGGGCGTGGGGACGGTGGCGGCAGGCGTGGCCAAGGCGGGCGCCCAGGTGGTGCTGGTCTCCGGCTACGACGGAGGCACCGGCGCGGCTCCCCGCAGCTCCATCCACAACGCGGGACTTCCCTGGGAGCTGGGTGTGGCGGAGACCCACCAGACCCTGCTGATGAACGGTCTGCGGAGCAAGGTGCGCATTGAGACCGACGGAAAGCTCATGAGCGGCCGGGACGTGGCCATTGCGGCTATGCTGGGGGCGGAAGAGTTCGGCTTCGCCACCGCGCCCCTGGTGACCATGGGCTGCGTGATGATGCGGGTCTGCAACCTGGATACCTGCCCGGTGGGGGTGGCCACCCAGAATCCGGAGCTGCGCAAAAACTTCAGGGGCAAGCCCGAGTACGTGGAAAACTTTATGAAATTTATTGCCCAGGAGCTGCGGGAGTACATGGCCAGGCTGGGTGTGCGCACGGTGGATGAGCTGGTGGGCCGCACGGATCTGCTGCGGGTGAAGGAGAATCTCACCCCCAGGCAGCAGGAAATTGACCTGAGCGCCATCCTGGCGAACCCCTACGCGGGCAAAGCGCAGAAGGTGACCTTCGACCCGGAGCAGGTGTACGATTTCCAGCTGGAGAAAACCCTGGATGAGAAGGTGCTCTTAAAGCAGCTTTCCAAGGCCATGGAGAAGGGGGCCAAGAGAAGCATCCAGGTGGATGTCTCCAACACGGACCGGGCCTTCGGCACCATCCTGGGAAGCGAGATCACCCGCCGGTTTGGGGACGGCCTGGAGGAAGACACCTACCATGTGCTCTGCAAAGGGGCAGGCGGGCAGTCCTTCGGGGCCTTCATTCCAAAGGGGCTGACCCTGGAGCTAGTGGGAGACAGCAACGATTACTTCGGCAAGGGGCTCTCCGGCGGCAAGCTGGTGGTGTACCCGCCCCAGGGCAGCAGCTTTAAGGCGGAGGAAAATATCATCATCGGCAACGTGGCCCTCTACGGCGCCACCAGCGGCAAGGCGTTTATCAACGGCGTGGCGGGGGAGCGGTTCTGCGTCAGGAACTCCGGAGCCAACGCGGTGGTGGAGGGCGTGGGAGACCACGGCTGCGAGTATATGACCGGCGGCCGGGTGGTGGTCCTCGGCCCCACAGGGAAAAACTTTGCGGCGGGCATGAGCGGCGGAATCGCCTATGTGCTGGACGAGGGAAACGATCTGTATATGCGGCTGAATAAGGGGATGGTTTCCTCCTATGAGATTACCTCCAAGTACGATGTGATGGAGCTTCGGGAGATGATCAAGGAGCATGTGGCCTACACCAATTCCCCCAAGGGCAAGGAGGTGCTGGAGCACTTTGACCGGTATCTGCCCAAGTTTAAAAAGATCATCCCCCACGACTACGAACGGGTGCTCAAGACCATCGTCCAGATGGAGGAAAAGGGCCTGAGCCCGGAGCAGGCACAGATCGAGGCGTTTTATGCCAACACGCGCAAATAGGAGGAAGAGACAATGGGAAAACCTACAGGCTTTATGGAATATAAGAGAGAAGTCAGCGCTGCCCAGCCCCCTCTGGAGAGGATCCGGCATTTTGACGAATTCCACACCCATCTGCCCATCGAAAAGCAGCAGCTTCAGGGAGCCCGGTGTATGGAATGCGGCGTGCCCTTCTGCCAGTACGGCCAGATGCTCTGCGGCATGGCCAGCGGCTGCCCCCTCCACAATCTGGTGCCGGAGTGGAACGATCTGGTCTACCACGGCAACTGGGAGCAGGCATACTACCGCTTAAAGAAGACCAGCAGCTTCCCGGAGTTTACCTCCCGGGTGTGCCCGGCCCTGTGCGAGAACGCCTGCACCTGCGGGCTGAACGGAGACCCGGTGTCCACCAAGGAGAATGAGTACGCCATCATCGAGTACGCCTACGAGCACGGCTACGCGGCGGCAAAGCCTCCCAAGGTGCGCACGGGCAAGAAGGTGGCTGTGGTGGGAAGCGGCCCTTCGGGCCTGGCCGCGGCGGACCAGCTCAACAAGCGGGGCCACAGCGTCACGGTCTTCGAGCGCTTTGACCGGGTGGGGGGCCTTCTGATGTACGGCATCCCCAATATGAAGCTGGAAAAGCACATTATTGACCGGAAGATCAAAATCATGGAGGAAGAGGGAGTGACGTTCCTCACCGGAGTGGACGTGGGCCGGGATGTGAAGCCCAGTAAGCTGCTTCACGATTTCGACCGGATTGTGCTGGCCTGCGGCGCCTCCAATCCCAGAGATATCACGGCTCCGGGCCGGGACGCCCAGGGGATCTACTTTGCGGTGGATTTCCTGCGGGCCAACACAAAGAGCCTGCTGGACTCCCAGTTTGCGGACAAAAAGTATGTGGACACCCGGGGAAAGCATGTGATCATTATCGGGGGAGGAGATACAGGCAACGACTGTGTGGGCACTGCCATCCGCCACGGGGCAAAGTCCGTGACCCAGATTGAGATGATGCCCAAGGCCCCGGACAGGAGGGCGGAGAACAATCCCTGGCCGGAGTGGCCAAAGATCTGCAAGACCGACTACGGCCAGGAGGAGGCCATCGCCCTCTACGGCCATGATCCCAGGATTTACGAGTCCACCGTGAAGGAGTTCCTCAAGGATGAAAAGGGGAATCTGAAGGCGGTCCGGATCGTGAAGCTCTCCTGGGAGAAGGATCCGGCCACAGGCAGGATGGCCTCCAGGGAGATAGAGGGCAGCGAGCAGGTGCTGGATGCGGATATTGTGCTGATCGCGGCCGGCTTTTTGGGAAGCCAGAAATATGTGACGGACGCCTTCAAGGTGGCCCTGGATCCCAGGACCAATGTGAAGACAGAGCCCGGCCGGTACAAATCCAGCGTGGACAATGTGTTTGTGACGGGAGATATGCACCGGGGCCAGTCCCTGGTGGTCTGGGCCATCCGGGAGGGCCGGGAGGCAGCCCGGGAGGTGGACGAGGACCTTATGGGCTACACCAACCTGGTGGTGCAGTAGAGCCGGGACAAAAAAGCGGCGCGGCAGGTGCCTGGGAGGGCAGCCTGACGCGCCGTTTGTGTGCCGACAGACAAAGGGATCCTGCAAATCCTACAGAAGGGGCAGGCCCAGCCTGGCGGCCTGATCTACGGTCTCCTGGGGCCAAAGGGAGCACTGCACCTCCCCGATGTGGGCCTTCCGCAAAAAGAACATGCAGATCCGGGACTGGCCGATGCCGCCCCCGATGGTGAAGGGAACCTCCTCGTTTAAGACGGCCTGCTGGAAGGGAAGATTTGCCCGCTCCGGACAGCCCGCCTTCTCCAGCTGGCTTAAGAGAGTCTCCCGGTCCACCCGGATCCCCATGGAGGAAAGCTCCAGAGCGATGTCCAGCACCGGGTAATAGACGACGATATCCGCGTTCAGGGACCAGTCGTCGTAGTCCGGGGCCCTGCCGTCGTGGGGCAGGCCGTTCTCCAGCTTGTCGCCGATCTGCATGATGCAGACGGCGCCCTTGGCCTTGGTGATGTAATATTCCCGCTCCTTCGGGGTGTAGTCCGGGAACATCTCTTCCAGCTCGCCGGTGGTGATAAAGAAGATATCGTGAGGAAGGATCTCTTCAATGTAATCATACTGGATGGACATGTATTTCTCGGTTTTCCTCAGAACCTTGTACACAGTGCGCACAGTGCTCTTTAAGGTCTCCAGATTGCGGTCCTGGCGGGTGATGATCTTTTCCCAGTCCCACTGATCCACATAGACAGAGTGGATATTGTCCGTCTCCTCGTCCCGGCGGATGGCGCTCATATCGGTGTAGAGCCCCTCTCCCACGGAGAAGCCGTATTTCTGCAGGGCGTAGCGCTTCCACTTGGCCAGGGACTGGACAACCTCCCCCTGGCGGCCTCCCTGGCATTTGATGTCGAAGGTGACCGGGCGCTCCACGCCGTTTAAATTGTCATTCAGGCCGGAGGCGGGATCCACAAACAGGGGTGCGGACACCCGCAGCAGATTCAGACGCTCCGCCAGAAGCTGCTGGAAAAAGTCCTTCACTTTTTTGATGGCGATCTGTGTGTCGTACAGGCTCAGCTGCGGTTTATAATCTTTGGGAATCACAAGCTCTTTCATAGACGATTCTTCCTTTTCAAGGTTTCTGTTGCTCCACCCACTATTTAACCCCTTTTTGGCGGGTTTTGCAAGAGTTTTTATAGATTCCCCATCAATAAATCCGTTCAATATAACAGTCGTCCTGGCAGCTTAGGCCCCTGTTTTTCAGCAGGAGCGGAAACTCGCTGTAAAACTTCATCCCGTTGTTTTTTAAAATTTGACCGATATTCTGACGCTCAGGAGGCGTCACACGCTCCTGCACCCACCGTAAGCTCCACTGACTGTCAATCTCTTTTTTGCCCTTCCTGATAAAATCAGAGAGAATCATGGGAGCCTCTGAGCTTTTCACATCGTCCGGGATTTCAATCCGATAGAGCTTTTCAGTCTCATCATAGTACAGATACCCGACAGTTTTGCCGCCGCAGGACTTATTTTTGATTGCAAATTTGTACATAGCGGTTCCATCTCCCCCAGATCATTTCCCAAATCTTGTCCAGACACTCCTTCGGCAGAACAGTATCTAAATCCCCAAGCAGTCCATCCCGATGGCTTTCCTCCAGAGTCCCGCCGAATATCCTTTGATCTACCGGAAGAAAACGCAGGTTATACTCCAGGGATTTTGAGCCGATGAAGCTTTGCACCGGCCTGTCCGCAAATACATCAAACTTCTGCATCTCCGCCGTATCAAAATAGCAGGAAAAGAGCAGCGAAAGGCCATGATCAAAAAGAGGCGCAGGTCTCGCCGCATCATATTCGTCTGCCAGAATTTCAATATTTGCGCCGTGGCGGTCGCGGTTGCAGATCAGGTAGTCCACAGCCATCATCCGGTTAAAATAGTCTGCCCAGCCCATGCGGCGGACAAAATCAAGAGGCTTCTCATCCTTCCTTCTATTCAATTCATAATAGATATCAAGGGGCTGCTTGCGTTCCCTTTCTTTCCGAAAGCCGGCAGATCTGGTCATGTAGGTTTCTGTCTCCTGCCCGTCAATGGAAATGACGGCGTGAATCAGCTGATACGGCAGATGCTCCACTTTTAAAATATCCAGCAATCGGGAAACAATGAGCTCATTCACACACTCATGTCCAAAAACGCCCCTGCAGCTGTCATAATTTGACAGCTTATAATAGTATTTTTGACCGTCCTTTTCTTCGTAAGCCTTCAGAAAACATCCGGGAGTTCCCGGGGCTGCTTTTGTGTCCGTCCAATCCAGATTTCTCAGATCCTGAAGCTCCTTTACGAAATCCACTCTGCCTCATCCTTTCCCTCAGATCCTTCCCAACATTGGGAGTTCCTTGCTGTTTTGAGGAACGTCAGCTTTTATTTTCTTTTTTCGAGTATATCAAAAATACGGCGGGCTTTCAACCTCCTGTCACAGCCGGTTTTCCGGCCCGTTCTTCGGCCTATTTTCCGGCCCATTTTTCGGCCAGTTCTTCAGCCCGCCGCCGCATTTTGTCTCCTGACAGGCGGAAAGCTGGAATTTAAAAATATCCTTGACAATATAAGTTCTATATAGTACTATTTATGAAAAGGAGATGTAAAAGACGTTCCGGAATGGAGATAGGATGTAGAATTGGAAACGAGGACAGGATTTTTGATTTCTCAGATCAAACAGGTTCAGGGCAGGGTTTTTGACCGGCTTTTGCAGTCGTGCGGCGTGGAGGAATTCAACGGGTCCCAGGGACGCATCCTGTATGTGCTGTGGCAGACCGAGGGGATCCCGATTGTAGAGTTGGCGCAAAAGACGGGACTGGCCAAAAACACACTCACCGCCATGCTGGACAGAATGGAAAAAAGCGGGCTGATCTGCAGGCAGGCCTCAGCCCAGGACAGGCGGCGGAGCCTGATCAGCCTGACGCCGAAGGCCCGAACCCTGAAGGCGCGGTACGATCAGGTTTCCCAGCAGATGAACGCTTTGTTTTTCCAGAATTTTCAGGAGAGGGAGATCCGGGAATTGGAAGGGTATCTGGACCGCATCATTTTTAATCTGGAGCAGACCGAAAAGGAATTGAAAAGAGGAAGGAGTTAGACAATGGAACTGACGAAAGTATGGTTTCATGTACAGGCTTCTTTGACCAATCAGGAGGGCTGCCTGTATTTTTACGACAGCAATTCCTTTGAAGGAGTGTGCCTGAGAGGGCGGTTAATCGCGCATCAGGACCGGGAGCACAGAGAACTTCTCTGGACAGATGACTCTGTTCAGTATTACCCCGAGGGTGTTATGGATGATGATTATACGGTGTTGGAATTAGAGGCAGAAGAGGGCAGACAATCCAAAGGAGCAATCTGACAGCTGCGAAAGCGTTCAGCAGGAGGAAGAAAATATGGGACATTGCGATTGGGCATTTGCAAGCGAAAGGGACCGGTTTTATCACGACCATGAGTGGGGGATCCCCGTGCATGACGACCGCCGGATGTTCGAGCATCTGACCCTGGAGTGCCTTCAATGCGGCCTCAGCTGGGGGCTGATGATGAAAAAGCGGGAGATTTTCCGCCAGTGCTTTCAAAATTTCGAATACGACAAAATCGCCGCTTACGGCGAAGAGGATGTACAGCGGATTCTGCATACAGAGGGGATGCTGAAATCCGAAGGGAAGGTTCGGGCGGTCATTCACAATGCCAAGTGTTATCAGAAAATCCGAGCGGAGTTTGGCAGCTTCTGCGATTACCTCTGGGCCTATACCGGCGGCAAAACCGTTCTATACGACGGTCACGCCGACGGTGCAATACCGGTCAGCAACGGCCTTTCCAGCCGCATCAGCAAAGATTTGAAAAGACGGGGCTTCAAATATATCGGAGCGGTTACAATCTATTCCCATTTACAGGCATGCGGCATTGTCAATGACCATGCAGGGGATTGCCCCTGCTATCACAGAATCAATGAGACGTATCCGACAGTAAGGATGCAGCCAGACCAGGAGGTCGGGCAGGCCGGTGCGCAGCGGCAGCCATAAGCGGAGGCCGCCGTACCAGCCGTCCCTTCCAGGCCTTTTATTTCCGGCATAAAATCTCCATTTGTTACTGTTACTCTGCAAAAACACAGATATACGTCTGACAATTTACAGTTTCTGCTTCGCTTCCCGGATTTATCACAGGAACAAATCTGCTGATTGACAGCGGCGTGATGGCAGCTTTGAAAAGCGGCAGCTTCTCCGCAGGGCCCCGGCGGATTAAAACTTGACAGGTACGGAAGAGTTGTGGTACATTTGAGTTAGTCAATACTAACTATCAGCGCTCCGGAAAGAGGAAGGGAAGGAATATGTATAAAATAACAGTTAAAATTGACGGGATGATGTGCGGGATGTGTGAGTTTCATGTGAATGATGCGGTTCGACGGAAATTTTCAGTGAAGAAGGTTACATCCTCCCACACAAAGGGCGAGACCGTGATCCTGACGGAGGATACCATTGACGAGGCAGCTCTCCGGGCGGCCGTTGATGTCACAGGATACAGGGTACTGTCCGTAGAAAGCGCCCCATATGAGAAGAAGGATCTGGCCGGTTTCCTGCAAAAACACCGCCCCCTCCGCCGGGCGCAGACGGATCAGCGAAGGGGCTGATATCGGTTCGCCGATCCATGTACTTGCAGTGTGTGCTTGTAATGTGTACTTGTAAGGAAGTATAACTGTGTACTTGTAAGGAAGCATAACAAATTTGACTTTCCCGTAATGATACGTTATAATAAAATTAAATTTGGGTGATAATGAGGGATGGTGCATGTATAGAATTTATTTGGATATGTGCTGTTATAATAGACCATATGATGATCAGTCGCAAATACGAGTGGCGATGGAAGCGCAGGCAAAGCTGCATATTCAAGATATGATCAGAGAGAAAAAGCTGGAGTTGATTATATCTTATATGTTAAGGTATGAGTGCGGGAATAATCCATTTCCTATGAGGAGAGCCGCAATCTTTGATTTTATTGATAGAAATGCCTTTGGATATGTGGGGGAGGAAAGGAAAACAATTATTGAGGAAAAAGCAGCAGAGATCATGAAGGCAGGTATCAAATTTAAGGATGCATGTCATGTTGCATCTGCAATTTACGCTGGATGTGAATATTTTATATCAACGGATAAAAGGTTATTAAAATATCAGGCAAAAGAGATAAAACTGGTTACACCGATTGAATTTGTAGTAGGCATGGAGGAAGATTGAGATGGAAGCAAGCATAGTTGAAATTATGAATAGAGGTATGAAGTGTCTGACAGAGCATATGGGCGTTGTTGAAGCAGAGCGGTTTATTTCTGTCATCATAAGAGAGCGATTTGATTACACAAAATGGCAGAGAGAATATTTTGATACGAAAGCACCGGAAGAAATTAGCAAAGAAGCATGCGAATTTGAAAAAGAATATCCATATATAGGAGAAGCTGTTAGATTATAAAATAGGAACAGCAGTTTTTTCACTTTCGAATGGTACAATGTCCACAGGCAAAGCGTCTGTGGACATTTATGATGGAATTGCGGATATGAAAAATATGTACTGTCGGCGGTCCTGCCGGCATTTTTTGAGACGGTGGCCGTCACGCTGTAAACGAGTATGTCCTATGGAGGCAGATATAACGGACAATTTCAGAAGGAGGGTAAACGGAACGGAGTGTATCCTTTGTATGAAGTGTGTGAAAAGCTGCCCAAAGAAGGCGCTGTAGAGCCGGAATGGGAGTAATTTTTTTTGCCCAAAATGGTTGACAGCAGTAACACTGTATGCTATATTATGGTTGACAACAGTAACACAATATACCAAAGCTGGCCCCTGCGGGCGGCACGAAATGAGGAGAAGGGCATATGGGTTCGGAAAGTGAAAAAGAGGAAAGAATAGAAAAGAAGCGCGGAGGCACGGCCAGCGAGAGCAAAGAGACGGCCGGCGTGATCCTGCAGCAGAGCGAGTGGATCATCTGTGAAAAGCTCTGGGAGAAGGCCCCGAGGACGATTATGCAGCTGTATCACGCCCTGAAGGAGGAACCGGGCTGGAGCAAGAGCACCGTGAACACGCTTTTGGGCCGGATGTTGGAAAAGGGGCTCATCTATTATGAGGAAGGGGAAAAGGCCAGACAGTACTATCCCCGCCTGAAGAGAGAGGATGCGGCCCTGGCGGAAACAGAGAGCCTGTTGAAAAAACTTTATAAAGGCTCCGTGGGCATGATGATGAGTACGCTGCTCCAGAAAAATGCGCTCAGCACGGAGGAAATCCGGGAGCTGTACGAAATTCTTGAAAGGGGGAGGTAGGATATGCTGGGAAATTTGATCGGGATTACGGTTTTTCTGGCGCTGATGCTTTTATGCCGCAGGCTCTGGAAGGGGCGGATCAGCCGGCGCCTGCAGTACAGCCTGTGGCTCCTGGCTGCGCTGCGTCTGCTCATGCCTGTGGGAATTTTAGAAAACCCTCTTTTGACCTGGGAGCCGGCGGCGGAGCTTTGGAGACAGGCGGACGGGGATCTGGATCAACAAGCTGCCAAGGTCCCGGTTTATACTTCCCCTTTCGAGGGAACTGTAAAGGAAGAAAAGCAGGAGAAGGCGGGGAAAGAGACGATGAAAGCAGTTTCTTCGGCCTCGGGAGAGAGTCAGCCTCTCACAGACGCCAAGCAGTCCAGTGAGGCCGGCCCCTCTTTTGCACTGCCGGGGGCGGCAGATCTGGCCGCCATGTGCCGGAGGATCTGGATCCTGGGGATGGGGGTGACTGCCGCCTGGATTTTGGCAGGAGCGGTTCTGTTCCGCCTGCGGGCCGGACAAAACAGGAGGCTTTTGGGGAAGGAAGGCCGGGTGCGGATATATGAGTCGGAGGGTCTGGATACCCCCTGTCTTTGCGCCGGATTTCCCCCTGTTATTTATCTGACCCCGGAAAGCCTGGCCACGGAGACCCGATACCGGCATATCTTGACCCATGAGCTGACCCATTACCGTCACGGGGATCACATCTGGTGCCTGGTGCGGAGCCTGTGCACCGTGATTTATTGGTTCCATCCTCTGGTCTGGGCGGCGGGCCGGGCCTGGGCCCTGGACTGCGAGCAGGCGTGTGACGAGGGAGTTATTGCAAGACTGGGAGAGGCAGAGAGAAAGGGTTACGGCCATACTTTGATTGAAATGATGACGGGAGCCGCCCCGGCCTTTCACCTGCCGCACTGTACCACCGGGGTGGCGGAGGGGAAACGGGCCATGAGAGAGCGGCTGGTGTCCCTTGCGGCTAAAAGGCGGAAATTTGGAGGGATGGCCGTGGCTGCCATTCTTACCGCACTGCTTCTGACAGCCTGCAGTATCAGCGGAAATACTGAAAAGCAGGGAGAAGCCGGTGTGGGCGGTACGGAATCCGAAGACAGTCCGGGGATCCCAGGCGGGCCGGAAGCGGAGAATGGGCCGGGCATGGCAGGCGGTACGGAATCTCCGGATGAGCCGGGTACTGCAGGCGGTGCGGAATCTCCGGATGAGCAGGGTACTGCAGGCGGGCCGGAGTCCCCGGATGGACTGGGCGCTGCAGGCGGTACGGAATCCGAAGACAAGCCGGGCGCTGCAGGCGGGCCGGAATCCCCGGATGAGCCGGGCACAGCAGGCGGTACGGAATCCATAGATAAACTAGGCTCCTTAAATGGCGCGGAATCCGGAGCCGGTTCGGATTCGGCAGAGTCCGCCCGGATGCCGGGGAGGGAAGAGGAACAGATCCTGGGAGGATTCCTGCTGGTGGACGGAGACAGGGAGGCGGCTGAAAAGGTCACCTGGGAACTGGATTTGAACCTGGACGGTACGAGGGAAGAAATTGTCCTGGAAAATCTGAGTCCCGTTTTGGAGGGACAGGAACCGGAGACCTTCGGAGACTGCAGGATCCAGGCGGGGGAAAGTGCTCTGGAATTTTACGGGAGCAGCGTGGCCCCGGAGCTGATGGGATTTTCTCCGGACGGAAAGACGATTCTGCTGGCGGTATATGACGACGGCCCCAGCGGGGATCCCTGGACCCGATTTTTCAGATATGACGGGATAACCTTGCGGGAGGCGGGGGGACTGAGCGGAGATCTGAGAACCCTGACCGGGGAGGACGGAGAAAGTCTGAATGCCTCTTCTGGGCGGGGGCAGAAAGGGGATCTTTCCACCGTTGTGTATCAGCAGAGGGATGGGAGCCTGAGGACGTCCTTCCGCGCGGATGTGCTGCAGACTCAGCTGGCCTGGGGGTATTGGATTTGGAACGGCGAATCCCTGGAAATGCGGCAGGATGAAGAGTACGAATATTTGACCTATGGGGAAGGGGATTGGTTTACTTTGCTGGAGCCGCTGACCGTTTACGAAACGAAATCGGAGGCGGGAACAGGTGCGGCCATGAATCCCCAAAGGGTGCGCTGTACGCGGACCGACGGACAAAATTGGGTCTGTCTGGAAGCGGAGGACGGAACAAGGGGCTGGCTTTTCTTGGAAAACGGAGAAATCCCCTCCATGGGGAACCGCTGGGCAGATGAGCTCTTTGAGGGGCTCAGCCATGCGGACTAAAGAGCCAGCCGCTTCCTGCAGGGGCTTCCGCGGCCCCTAAAACCCGGTGGAAACTTTTGTCGGTTTATGCTACAATGTCCACAGTGTGGACTTCTGATTCCATGTGCGCCTGGCGGCGCACGATCATGTGGTACAATAGCGAGGAAAGCGCCGATGGCGCTTGCGCCAATCGGCGTTTGACGAGCATCTCCATTGAGGCGTCAGCCGAGATGGTACAATGTCCACAGAAAAAGCATCTGTGGACTTCTGATTCCATGTGCGCCTGGCGGCGCACGATCACATGGTACAATGAGACCGCTTCACGGAAGAGCGGAAAAGAGACAGGGGACGGGCGGCAGGCGATGGAGTATCGGATAGCGGTTTGCGACGATGAAGAGGGAGAGAGGCGGGACATTGCCGGGATGGTGCGCCGATGGGCGGAGGCGGCCGGGAACCGTGTGCGGATCGATCTGTTTCCGTCCGCAGAGAGCTTCCTGTTTGAGTACGCAGAGGACAAAAATTATGATATTCTTCTGCTGGATGTGGAGATGTGCGGCCTCTCCGGCATTGACCTGGCCAAGCAGGTCAGGGCCCAGCGGGGACGTCAGGAGATTGTCTTTATCACCTCCCATTTTGAGTTTATCGCGGAGGGGTATGAGGTGGACGCCCTGCACTACCTGACAAAGCCTCTGTCACAGCTAAAGCTCTTTGAGGTACTCTCCCGCGGGGCGGAGAGGCTTCAGGCAGAGCCGCCCTCGGTGGTCATCTGCTGTGAGGGGGAGACGGTAAGGCTTCCCGAGGCGGATATCCTCTACGTGGAAGCCTTCGCACACTATATCGAGATCCACACCTGTCAGGGAATTTACAGAATCAGGGAGAGCATTTCGGCCTTTGAGCAGAGGCTTGGAGAGGATTTTTACAGGGCCCACCGCTCCTATCTGGTCAACCTGAAGGCCGTGGAGCGGATATCCCGAATGGGCGTGACCGTAGCGGGGGGAGAAAGGATCCCCCTGGCCCGGGGAAAGTATGACGACATAAACCGGGCGTTCATAGAGAGGAACTAGCCTCTCCGGAAGGGAGATCAGCCATGCTGAAACATACTTATCTGAAG
The DNA here is from genome assembly GCA_947625475.1 of uncultured Acetatifactor sp. Taxonomy (GTDB): domain Bacteria; phylum Bacillota; class Clostridia; order Lachnospirales; family Lachnospiraceae; genus Acetatifactor. The sequence goes on along the minus strand of CANQOL010000028.1, from coordinate 20,492 downwards.
CTTGTGGAGTACCAGACGGAGCAGTCCCGCCGGCACCTGGAGGAGGTGCGGAGCATCCACCGGGAAATGCGGGGCTACAAGCACGATTTTCACAATCACCTGCAGACGCTGAAGATCTATCTGGATGCCGGGGACGTGGAGCGGGCAAAGGAGTATCTCTCCGAGCTGGACCGGCAGCTTAGGGAGGTGGACACCCTTCTGAAAACCGGCAATGTGTCCCTGGACGCCATTCTCTCCGCCAAAATCGCCCAGGCGAAGAGCGAGAAGGTGGCCGTCACGGTGAAGGCAAATGTGCCGGAGAAGCTGACGGTCAGCGATCTGGAGCTGTCCATTGTGGTGGGAAATCTGCTGGACAATGCCATCGAGGCATGCCGGGCCAGCGCCGGGGAAAAATTCATCCGGCTCTTCGTGGGCATGAAGGGGAAGATGCTCTATTTTTCCATGCTCAACTCCGCGGGGGCAAAGCGGGAGAAGCTGGGCAGCCTTTTCAAAACCGGCAAGTCCGGCGCCCACGGCTTCGGACTTCGGAGGGCGGAGGCAATCATTCAGGATCACGGGGGATGGGTGAAGTACAACAGCGAGGAAGGGGCCTTCACCTCGGAATTCCTGGTTCCGGCCCTGCCTTAACTGCAATTCGTGCACCGGCGGCGACAGTTGGTGCACGTTTTTTTTATTTCCTGCCGTTCGCGCTATACTGTATCTGTGGAAAGGAGCTGGCGGAACGTGAAAAAAACAAAACCCGGATATTCCCTGTTCTCAAATTTTGCCTGGTCGGTGAGAATGCTGATGAGGTACAGCAGGACGGCGCTTCTTTTGAGCGCTCTGTTTATACCGGTCCGGATCGGGTTAAAATACCTGGAAATCTATCTGCCCTCCCTGGCGGTATCGGAGGTGACGAAGGGACAGCCCCTGTGTCACGCCCTGCCGCGGGTGGGCCTGGTCATGCTGGCGATCCTGGCAGGGTCCGTGGTGCTAAAGGCCCTCGGATATATCAGAAGCTCGGCCCTTGGCATTTACCGGTATAAGATGGCAGACCTGGTAACCGGAAAGCGGCTCTCCCTGTTTTATCAGACCTATGAGCAGAAGGAGGTCCGGGACCTGGCCGGACGGGCGGAGACCGTCACCCAGATGTGGGACGGCGTGCTGCCCCTTACGGACATGGTGGAGGGCGCCTTCGGAGTGGCGGAAAATCTTCTGGGCTACCTTCTTTTCGGCACTGTGATCTCTTTTGCAAGCCCCTGGCTGGTGCCGATTCTGACGGCTGCGCCCATTGTCAATCTTCTCTCCGTGAGGGCCTATAACAAATGGGAGTATGCCCATAGAAAGCAGATGACGGATCTGGATCAAAGGCTGTGGTATGTGGCGGGGCTCCCCGATGATTTTTCGGCGGCCAAGGACATCCGCATTTACAGCATGGCCTCCTGGCTTCGGGCCTGTTACCGGGATTTGTCCGGGCAGCAGGCCCGCTGGGACAAGGCCCTGGTCAAAAGGAATTTTTTTACCCGGACGGCGGATCTGGCGGTCATACTGCTCAGGGACGGCGGGGCCTACGCCCTTTTGATCCACATGTTTTACAAAGGGCAGATCAGTGTGGATGAATTTGTGCTCTATTTTGCCGCCATCGCCTCCTTCGCCTCCTGGGTGGACGGGATCCTATCCTGCTGGAACAAGGCGAATACCATGAGCCTTAAGCTGTGTGATTTCAGGGCTTTTGTAGATTACCCGGAGGAGTGGGCAGGGAGGGGCAGCGCCAGGGCCGAGGACCACAGGGACGCCCCTCCGGAGATCACCCTCCGGAACGTGTGCTTCCGATATGAGGGCGCCCGGGAGGATACCATTCACAATCTGTCCCTCCAGATCAAAAGAGGGGAAAAGCTGGCCCTGGTGGGGCCGACCGGCGCGGGCAAGACCACTCTTGTGAAGCTGCTTTGCGGCCTTTACAGACCGACTTCCGGGGAAATTTTGTTTAACGGCGTCCCCCTGTCCGACTTTAACAGGGAGGAATACTATCAGCTGGTCGCTCCGGTGTTCCAGGAAATTCAGACCGCCTTCTTTTCCCTGGCGGAGACGGTTTCCGGGAAAAGCCTGGCGGATACGGATTTGGAGAGGGCCCGGCAGTGTATGTGCCGGGCCGGCCTGGGAGAAAAGCTGGATGGTCTGCCGGACGGCATTTACACCAAGCTGAACAAGAAGGTTCACAGGGATGGGACCGAGCTCTCAGGCGGCGAAGCGCAAAAGCTGATGCTGGCCCGGGCTCTTTACAAGGACGCGCCCTTATTGATCCTGGATGAACCCACCGCCGCCCTGGATCCCATTGCGGAGAGCAGGATTTACACGCAGTTCAATGAGATGACGGAAAACAAAACCGCGCTGTTCATTTCCCACAGACTGGCATCCACGGCCTTCTGCGACAGAATTATTCTGCTGGAAAAAGGGCAAATTGCGCAGGAGGGCACCCACCGGGAGCTGATTCGGGCAGGGGGCAAATATAAGGAGCTCTTTGAGATGCAGAGCTGCTGGTATCAGGAAAATCCGAAGGGAGGGGAGAAGCTGTGACGGCCAGAGAGCATTTGCGGATTTTCAGACGGGGGGCAGAGTATTCCCTGCGGGTGAACCGAAAATATACCGTGCTGCTGATGGCAAACGCGGTTCTTTCCTCGGTGACCGGCTATGTCCCGATTTATTTCTCCGCCAGGGTCATCGACGCCCTGATTGCCGGGGCGCCGGTCCGCACGGTTCTCTTTTATGCGGCCCTTACGGTGGGCATTGTATTTGCGGCGAATCTTTTGTGCACCTATCTTGCCTGCGAAAAGGAGGCTGCCCGCAAAGGGGTGTGGAGAAATGAGGAATGGTCCTACTCGGAAAAGGCTATGGGGATGGCCTATGAATCCATGGAGGATCCGGAGGTTGACAGACTGCGCTACCGGATCAGGCGGGAAAGCCAGATCGGACAAAATCTGTTCCTGTTCTATCAGCATATAGAGCGCCTCACCTGTCAGGCAGCCAGGATCGCGGCCTCCCTGGCGCTGACGGCCTCCTTTTTTACCCTGCCTTCCGTCCCCCTCGGCCTAAAGCTTGCGATTGGGGCGGGTGTGGCCGCGGCCATGCTGCTGCAGACGCTGGCCACGCAGAAAATCAACGGACTGGATCGGGATTTTAACGCTTCCTCCGTGGAGATCAATATTCTTTTTGAGCACTTTGACGACTATATCGCCCATTACGGGGCCGGAAAGGATGTCCGGCTCTACGGCATGGGAGGTTTCCTGAGAGATTTCCTTTTGTCCGCCGACCGGGAGTACTGGGAGAGGGATCTGAAAGTGTCCTGCCGGAAAGCGCTCTGGACCCTCCCTGCGGCGGTCCTGAATATCGGCCTGAAATTCGGGGTCTACGCAGTCTTGCTCTATGCCGCCATGCGCGGAGGCGTCACGGCAGGTTCCATCGCAAAGTATGTGACCTGTGTTATGCTTCTGGCGGAGGCCCTGGTCCGTATGACGGAAACTCTCCAGGAGGCCCTGGACAACAATCATTACCTGAAGCGCTATTTTTCCTATTTTGACATTCCGAACCGGATGTATCAGGGATCCCTGACGGTGGAAAAGCGGGACGACAACGAGTATGAAGTGGAATTCCGGAATGTAAGCTTCCGGTATCCCGGCACAAAGGTCTATGCCTTAAAGGACGTCAGCCTGAAGTTTCAGGTGGGGGAGCGGCTGGCCATCGTGGGCATGAACGGCTCCGGGAAGACCACCTTTATCAAGCTGCTCTGCCGCCTCTACGATCCCACGGAGGGGGAAATCCTGCTGAACGGGGTGAATATTCAAAAATATGACTATGATGAATATATGTCGATTTTTTCCGTGGTATTTCAGGATTTCAGCCTGTTTGCCCTGAAGCTGGGGGAGGTGGTGGCCGCCGGCAGGGAATTTGAGGAGGCGAGGGTGAGGGAGTGCCTGGAGAAGGCCAATTTCGGCCAAAGGCTTGCGGCCCTGCCCAAGGGAGTGCACACTTATCTTTACAAGAGCTATGACCCGGAGGGCGTGGAAATTTCCGGCGGGGAAGGGCAGAAAATCGCCCTGGCCCGCGCCCTTTACAAGGATGCTCCCTTTATTCTGCTGGATGAGCCCACGGCGGCTCTGGATCCGGTCTCCGAATATGAGGTGTACTCCAATTTCAACAGGATTTCGGGGGAGAAGACGGCGGTGTATATTTCCCACCGACTGGCCTCCTGCCGCTTCTGTGACAGGATCGCGGTCTTCCACCGGGGCAGGATCATTCAGCAGGGAAGCCATGAAGAGCTGCTGGCGGACAGGGCCGGAAAATACTGTGAGCTCTGGAACGCGCAGGCTCAGTATTATATTACCTCCTGACAGCAGGGAGCGGGACGGCCCTGGCTGACAAAGTTCACATAAATTTTACAATTTAAGGGCTTTACTTTTCGTATGTTTCGGGTATAATCTGTATCGAAGCAGATAATAAAATATGACTCTGAGAAGGTTGAGAGAGCGGAAAGGATGGTTTTTGGTATGGTTCGTTACATTAAGCTTGCTCAGGATCAGGTACAACAGTTTGTCCACACAGCTTCCAAGTGCGACTTTGACATTGACATTTCTTACAACAGCGTGGTAGTGGATGCGAAGTCCTTCCTGGGGGTGTACGGGATGGATCTTTCCAGGCCGCTGAAGGTATCCTACAACGGGTACAACAGTGAGCTGGAGGACGCCCTGCAGAAATTCGCGATTGCCAGCTAGGTATCAGACAAAAAAGAATAGTGGAAATGACAGATTGACTCCCGCAGCCGGATAGGGTACTATCTGGATGAGGGAGTCAATCTGTTTGTGGGATGATTGTGGGATAATAAGAGGGCCGGGGAGCGGAGTATGGGTACAGAAGAGGCACAGATCAGAATATCGGTGAGAGACCTGGTGGAGTTCCTCCTGCGCAGCGGGGATATCGACAACCGCCGGGGCGGCGCGCCGGACAACGCCATGCTGGAGGGAGGGCGGATTCACCGCATGATTCAGCGGCGCATGGGCTCTGAGTATCAGGCGGAGGTGACGCTGCGCTATGAGCGCCCGGCAGAGGGGTATACTCTGCTGCTGGAGGGAAGGGCCGACGGGGTGATAGACACGGACCAGGGGATCCTCATCGACGAAATCAAGAGCACCTACCGGGAGCTGGCCCGGATGAAGGAGCCTGTGCCGGTACACTTGGCTCAGGCGAAGTGTTACGCGTATATGTACCTGAGCTGGAAGCACCCGGAGCTGGCCGCAGCAGAGGCCAAGGAGGCGGGAGCGGTACGCCCGGCCCGGGAAGAGGCACAGCCAGTCCGGGAGAAGGCACAGCCGGCCTGGGAAGACCGGGAAGAGGCACAGCCAGCCCGGAAGGAGGCATGTCCGGCCCGGGAAGAGCCGGTGCGGGTGAGGATTACATACTGCCATATTGAGACGGAGGAAATCCGGTATTTTGTCCAGCCCTGCGCCCCCGGGGAGTTGCGGGACTGGTTTGAGGCACTGATTGAAGAATATTTGAAGTGGTCGGATCTGCAGCAGAGCTGGAGGAAGATCCGGGACGCCTCCATTCGTCAGCTGGAATTCCCCTATCCCTACCGGGAGGGGCAGAGGGAGCTGGCCGCCTATGTGTATCAGACCATTTATCACAAAAAGAAGCTGTTCCTGGAGGCCCCCACAGGGGTGGGGAAAACCATAGCCGTCCTGTTCCCGGCCCTGAAGGCCATGGAGAAGGGCATGGGGGAGCGGCTGTTTTATCTGACGGCCAAGACCATCACCCGGGCTGTGGCGGAGAGCACGCTGGATTTGCTGCGGGAGAGGGGGCTGCGCTTTAAAAGCGTGGTGCTCACGGCCAAGGAGAAGCTGTGCTTTATGGAGCGGACGGAGTGCAATCCGGAATACTGTCCCTACGCCAGAGGGCATTTTGACAGAATCAACGAGGCGGTCTACCGCATGCTGGCGGGGGAGGAACGCTTTGGCCGGGAGGAGATCGAGAGGTATGCCCTCCGGCACCGGGTCTGTCCCTTTGAGCTGGCCCTGGACATGAGCCTGTTTTCCGACGGGATTATCGGGGACTACAATTATCTCTTTGACCCTCATGTATACCTGAAACGGTTTTTTGCGGAGGGGCTGGACGGGAATTACCTGTTCCTGATTGACGAGGCCCACAATCTGCTGGAGCGTGGCCGGGAAATGTACAGCGCGGTCCTTTACAAGGAGGATTTTCTGGCCCTGAAGCGGGAGCTGGAAAAGGAGCCGGAGGGGGGAATTTACAAAAAGAGCGTGCTCTATCGGGAGGGCTATGCGGCCAGGCTGGAGAAGGGGCTGGAGAAGTGCAGCCGTGCCATGCTGGCTCTGAAGCGGGAGTGCCGGGACTGTCAGGTGGTGGAGGAGATAGACGCTCTGACGGGGGAGCTGCTGCGCTGCTCGGGCACCGTGGATTCCTACCTGGAGGAGCCGGAGGAGGCCATCCTGCCGGTGCGGGAGTCGATTTTGGAGCTGTATTTCCAGATGAATCATTTCCTGCAGATCTATGAGAAGCTGGACGAACGGTATGTGAAGTACACCCAGCTTGCCGAGGACGGGCGCTTTCTGGTGAAGCTTTTCTGCGTGGACCCTTCCGCCAATCTGAGGGAATGTATGGACAAGGGCCGCAGCGCCATCCTCTTTTCCGCCACCTTTCTGCCCATTCAGTATTACAAGGGACTGCTGGGAGGGCAGGAGTCGGACTATGAGGTCTACGCCAGATCGGTCTTTGATCCGGCCAGAAGGGGACTGTTCATTGCGGAGGACGTGACCAGCCGGTACACCAGGCGCTCGGACCAGGAGTTTTACAGGATCGCCCGCTATATTTCTCAGATTGTGGGGGCTAAAAAGGGGAATTACATGGTGTTCTGCCCCTCCTACGCCTTTCTGTACCGGGTCTATGAGAGCTATGCGGAACATTTTCAGGGGCCGGGGGAGGAGTGTATCCTCCAGTCGGACTCCATGGGGGAGGCCCAGAGGGAGGATTTCCTGGCCCGGTTTGAGGGAAACGAGGACTGTGATCTGGAAGCGGCCATCCACATGGAGATTGAGATGGAGGAGGAGCAGACCCTGATCGGGTTCTGTGTGCTGGGAGGGATCTTCAGCGAGGGGATTGATCTGAAGGAGGACAGCCTGATCGGCGCTATTATCGTGGGGACGGGAATCCCCCAGGTCTGCAGCGAGAGGGAGCTCTTGAAGAATTATTTTGACGGCCGGGGCAGCGGCGGCTTTGACTATTCCTACCGGTATCCGGGGATGAACAAGGTCCTGCAGGCGGCTGGGAGAGTGATCCGGACGGCCCAGGACGTGGGCGTGGTGGCGCTGCTGGACGACCGGTTCCTCCAGTACGCCTATCAAAAAATGTTCCCCAGGGAGTGGGTTTCCTATGAGAAGGTGACGGAGCAAAATGTGGGGGAGAAGGTGGAGGCATTCTGGAGACGGTGGGAGAGAGGAAGAGAAGAAGTGTAAGAGGGCCGGCCTGTCTGCTGGGAGGGGCCGGTTCTTTTTACCCCTTTTAATTTACATAATATATTTATGGTAAATAGATTATGTAATTCAAACATCTGTTTTCAAAGGGCGGATTTTATAAAAATGACACTTGATTTTTGCAGATTTGACGTCTGAAAATCCAGTACATGACATATCTGTCATATGTGGATAACTATGTGGAAACGGTGGATTTCTTTTCCGTGAGAGGATAAAAATGACAGAAGTCTCAAAAAAATTTCCGGGAGACTGTTTTTGCAGGCAAAGCGCCAAAGGACCGGTTGGGTCAATGAGATTATGTGAAGGGTATGGGGCCTTTTCTTTACGCACATATTCCACAAAAAGCGAATTCAATTGAAATCCCTGTCGAAGTATGTTAGTATTTCTTTGGGTCTGCCAGGATGGTAGGCGGTTAGCCCTCTCCGGAGGGACTGTGACCCTCCGATTACATAGAAACCCGCAAGGGAATCTGGTGAATGAATTCACCTGGGAAAGGAGGGCTGAGCCATATGGATATTTTGGGACTGATTGCAGTGCTGAGCTTTGGTTTGACCTGCTTTGGAATCGGATACTCTTTTGGTAAAGATAGTAACAAGACACAAAAATAGCCGCCCTGCTCCGCTAAAGTGAGGCGACTATTTTTGTCATAATCATTTGAACGGGCTAACCGTCTATCGGTAGAGCCCATGGGCATCTGTTACCAGCAGGTGCCCTTCTTTATGCTTAATATACCACAACCAAAAGAAGATTTCAACTATTAGATAGACATAAAGTTTCTGCGGCCTTATTCTTTACGCGGCAATTGAAAAAAAGGGAAAACTGTGGTATTCTGTCCAGGGAAATGCCCTGGGCGGGCCTGTGCCTGGACAGGCGGAGCAGGGATTTCAAATGATTGGTTGGACAAAGGAGATTTTTATGTGGGCTTATGAGAGTGTGTTTTATCAGATCTACCCCCTGGGCTTTGTGGGAGCCCCCTATGAGAATGACGGAAGGCTGGAGCACCGGATCGGGAAGGTGGAGGAGTGGATTCCCCATATCAAGAAGCTGGGCTGCAATGCCATCTATTTTTCCCCGGTGTTTGAGTCGGACACACACGGCTATAATACCCGGGACTACCGGCTGATTGACAGGAGGCTGGGAACCAATGAGGACTTTGCCAGGCTGTGCGGGGTCCTGCATCAAAACGGCATCGCGGTGGTGCTGGACGGGGTGTTCAACCATGTGGGACGGGGCTTTGGACCCTTCCAGGATGTGCTGAAAAACCGGCAGTCCTCCCCCTATGTGGGATGGTTTCACCGGATTGACTTCGGAGGCAATTCCCCCTATGGGGACGGGCTCTGGTATGAGGGCTGGGAGGGCAACTACGACCTGGTGAAGCTGAATCTGCGAAACGAGGAGGTAGTCTCCTATCTGCTGGAGAGCGTGGGGGGCTGGATCGACGAGTTCGGCATCGACGGGCTGCGGCTGGACGTGGCCTACAGCCTGGACGAGAACTTTGTCAGACGGCTGAGAAGCTATTGCGACGGGAAAAAGAAGGACTTTTTCCTGCTGGGGGAGATGCTCCACGGGGATTACAACCGCCTGGTCAACGATGGGATGCTTCACTCCGCTACCAACTATGAGTGCTACAAGGGGCTTTACAGCAGCTTTAACAGTATGAACCTGTTTGAGATCAACCACTCTCTCATGCGGCAGTTCGGGCCGGAAAACTGGACGCTGTACAAGGGAAAGCATATGCTCTCCTTTGTGGATAACCACGATGTGACCCGGGTGGCCAGCATCCTGACCAACGAAAAACATCTGCCTTTGATTTATGCGCTGATGTTTGGGATGCCCGGGATTCCCTGTATCTATTACGGAAGCGAGTGGGGGGAGAAGGGGGAGAAGAAAAACGGGGATCCCAGCCTGCGGCCTTGCTTTGAGAGCCCGAAGGAAAATGCTCTCACAGAGTGGATCGGCGCTCTGGCCCAGGCTAAAAAGAGCTCCGCTGCCCTGTGCTATGGGGGCTTTCGCTCTCTGGCGCTGACCAACCGGCAGTGCGTTTTTGAGAGGGCGGTTTCACAGGAGCGGGTGCTGGTGGCCGTCAATGCGGACAGCCAGGATTATTTTGCCCGGTTTGATCCCGGCTGCCAGAGGGGAGCGGATTTGATCACCGGCCGGGAGCAGAGCTTTGAGGGAGGCTGTATGCTGCCTGCCTGCAGCGCCTTTTTCTGGAGGATGGGCTGAAGACTCTGCGTATTTAAAATAGTGCTTGACAATACATATTATATGCCGTATAGTATACCTAAACAGGATGCTATACGGCATATAATATTATAAACTAATATATTATTATACCGCGGCCCCAAAAGGGCGGGCCGTCTGGGTGATACGGAAAGGAGGGCATGGGCCCAATGGTATTTAACACAGGAGCAGCGCTGCTGGACGCCATTGTCCTGGCAGTGGTCTCCCAGGATGCGGAGGGGACCTATGGGTACAAGATTACCCAGGAGGTACGCCAGGTTATTGATCTGTCGGAATCTACGCTCTACCCGGTGCTGCGAAGGCTTCAGAGGGATGAGTGCCTGGAGGTCTACGACCGGGAGTGCGCCGGCCGCAACCGCAGGTACTACAAGGTGACCAGCAGAGGCTGGGCCCAGCTGCGGCTCTATGAGAGCGAGTGGAGGAGCTATTCTCAGAAGATCACAGGTCTGTTCGAGGGCAGGATGCCCTCCGGCGGCGGGGGAGATCCCTCCCCGGAGGATGAGCTGGAGATGAGCGGGAGGATGAGAGAATAAAGAAGGAGATTTTTTTGGAACAGCTGGAGCGCCTGCTTCAGGATATCCCCCAGCAGGAGCGGCAGGAGGCCCTGCAGTATTATCGGGATTATTTTGACGACGCGGGCCCGGAGAACGAGCAGGCGGTCATGGAGGCTCTGGGGAACCCGGCCCGGGTGGCGGAGAGCATCCGCAGAGATTTAAGCGGCGGGGAGGGAGAGCCCTTCGAGGACAGAAAGGTAAGCCCTGACCGGGAGATGATAAAATATGAAGGGAGCGGGCAGGCCGGCGACGGAAAAAATGGGGAGCGTAAAAGCGGCTCCAGGCTTTCCCCAGGCGTGATCGTCCTGATTGTGGTGCTGGCGGTTTTTGCCGGACCTGTGCTGGTGATGCTGTCGGTCTGCCTGATCATGTTCCTGGTATCGCTGCTGATTGGGATTGCGGCCTTCTGGTTTGGGATTGCCGCGATGCTGGGAGGTGCGGCGATAGGGCTTCTGGCGGCCGCCATTGTACTGGCAGTGACCGGGAGCGCGGCAATTCCGCTGCATCCCATGGCGGGAACCGGTGTTTTGGGAGTCGGGCTGCTCCTGGCGGGAGTGGGAATCCTGTTTTTGGTTCTGCTGGTGCTTTACTGCGGCGTGGTTACTCCGGCGGCCTTCCGTGGGATAGGAAAGCTGTTTTCTCTGATAAAGAGCGCACTGAAGCGCGCAAAGAAGGCTAAATAAGGATCTGAGGAAAGGGTGAAACGATGAAAAAATTTATTAAAATCTTTTTGATACTGGCGGCAGTGCTGATCGTTGCGGGCTTTTCCCTGTCGCTGGCTGCCAGGCTTACGGTGGGAAACGAGGGTATGAGCCAGGCGGTGGAGGAAGTCACCCACGGGAAGGTGAATCTGGATCTGAGCGGGCTGGAGGAGTGGGGCGTGACGGTGAAGGACAGTCTGGAGCTGGAGCTTCCCCAGGAGGGGTTTTTTGACATAGAGGACGCCAGCACCTTTGACAGGGATCGGGAGATCTGGGAAGGAAATCTGGATAAAAGGCAGATCGCCCAGGGAGAGGTGAAGCAGCTCTCTTTAGAGGCGGCGGGTTCGGTTCTGGAGCTGGAAAAATCTCCGGATGACGCCTACTATCTGGAGGCTCAAAATGCGGGGAAGGTACAGGCATATCTGGAGGACGGCATTCTGTATGTGAAGTCCGTGCGCCCCGCCAAGATTGCCAGCGAAATCCGCGGCAGCAGGATTGTTCTGTATGTACCGGCGGGTGCGGTCTACGAAGAGGTGCGGATCAGCTTTGGCGCCGGGGAACTGAAAACGGACGGGTTGAGAGCGGACACGGTAGTGATTGAACTCGGAGCGGGGGCGGCCGATATAGAGCATCTGACGGCCGATTCTCTTTCCGCCAGTGTGGGAGCCGGACAGCTGGAGCTGGAGGATGTGCGTCTGGGAGAGCTGGTTCAGCTGGAGATCGGAGCCGGGAACTGCAGGCTGGAGGGGAGCGTGGCAGGGGACATTCAGGCCGAGTGCGGGATGGGTAATCTGGATCTGGAGCTGGAGGCTGCAGAGAGGGAGTACGACTATGAGGTGCAGTGCGTGGCCGGCAGGGTGACGGTGGACGGGGAAACCTACACCGGTTTAAACAGTGCCAAAATCGTGGACAATGGCGCAGGCCGGATGATGAACCTGACCTGCGCCATGGGGAATATCCGGGTGACCTTCGAGGGTGCCGGTGATTCCTACGGGAACCTTTTTGACGACCGTGACGGCTATGACGATCACGACGATGACTATGACGATCACGACGATCATGATGACGATTATGACGACCACGACGATCACGATGACGACCACGATGACCGTGACGACTACGACGGCTTCTTCCCCTGGGATTTCTGATCTGATCCGGCGGAGGAAGGGATTTGCTCATGCCGTTACTTCTCAGGCGTCACCTCCACAAGAAGACCGGATTTTTTCAGGGCGGGGCGCAGGGCCAGATAGAAGATCAGGGAGGCAATCACTGCCACCAGCGCATTGACAGATGTGGTTACGGCGCTGACCTTCGCCAGAGCTGCCGCCAGATCCTGGGGAATTCCAAGCAGGTAGGTCTTGTAGAAATATCCCGCCACAGGGTCGGCTATAATGTTGAAGCCCATGCCGCAGACGCTGGACAGCAGAGTGACTAAGACCACGTATTTTCTGCTGTGGGAGCGGTCCAGCTTGAAGATCCCGTGGGCCACACCGCCAACGATCAGGCCGATGCAGAGCTTTAACAGGAATGTTTTGGGCGCGCTGGTCACATAGGAGGTGGTCAGATCCCCGATGGTCATGCCCACTGCGCCGGAAAGCCCTCCCCAGAAGCCGCCCAGCAGGAGGGAGGCCAGCACACAGAACACGTTGCCGAAGTGGAAGGAGGTCTTCTCCGTTCCCACCGGGATATCGATCTTGAAGAAGGCAAAGCCGATATAGCACAGGGCCGCCAGAAGTCCTGCCTGGGCGAGCTTTTTCACATCCGTCTTAGAGGCAGTATGGGCGGGGCCCCTGAGGGCCCGCCACAGTCCTCTCAGAGACAGCAGCAGGGCGAAAAACACCAGGATCAGGCTGTAGGAGTAGGGGCGCTCCTGGGAAAGCTTCTCCCGGCTCAAGGAATCCTGCTGATCCTGCAGGGCGGCCAGCTCTCCGGCAGTTTCGGTTTCCTGCCCGCTCTCCTTCAGCTGGGTGATCTGGGCCTTTAACTGGCTGATTTCTTCCCCGGTGGCCACGGACGCGGCGTAGCTGGTGTGATAAGTATACAGCGCCAGGGCAATGCCTGCCGCCAGAAGGATCAGTCCGATCCACAACATTCCAAAGCTTCTTTTTCTCTGATTCATGATAACACCTCCTGTAAGCTTTTCCTGATTTTTGCACAGAAGTGGCCTATTGAAAAGTGCCAGAATAGATTTTTTTGACCAGTCCAGCTTGAAAAGGTCAGTTTGGACTTGACAAAAGGGGAAACTTTTACTATCATTCAACCTATAAAGAAAAAACGGCAGTGCGGGAGAAGAGTACGGATCATCCCCTTGACAGAGAGAGCGGCCCCAGGCTGAAAGGCATGCTCAAAGGAAGGGATCCGGAAGGTGGCTCCCAAGGCCGGCAGGCTGAAAGGATTTTGTCTAAGTAGGGCTGCCCGGGAGGTCCCCGTTACAGGACAGGAGCTTCGCACCCGGTTTGGCCGGGGCAGGAGCCCGTGAGGCAGCCCTCTGGCTGTAAACAAAGGTGGTACCGCGTTAAATGACGCCCTTTGCCGGTGAAGACCGGCAGAGGGCGTTTTGATTTCACGGCAATGGAAAGGAGAACCCTATGTGCGCAGAATTGGCAAAAACCTATGACCCCAAGGGCATAGAGGACAGGATCTATCAGAAATGGCTGGACAAAAAGTATTTTCATGCTGAGGTGGACCGGAGCAGAAAGCCCTTCACCATTGTGATTCCGCCCCCAAATATCACCGGGCAGCTCCATATGGGCCACGCCCTGGACAACACCATGCAGGATATTTTGATCCGCTTTAAGAGGATGCAGGGCTACAACGCCCTCTGGCAGCCCGGCACGGACCACGCCAGCATTGCCACCGAGGTGAAGATCATCGAGAAGCTGAAGGAGGAAGGGATCGACAAGCATGACCTGGGCCGGGAAAAGTTCCTGGAGAGGGCCTGGGACTGGAAGCGGGAATATGGGGGACGCATTATCTCCCAGCTAAAGAAGCTGGGCTCATCCTGCGACTGGGACAGAGAGCGTTTTACCATGGACGAGGGCTGCAACCGGGCGGTGACGGAGGTCTTCGTGAAGATGCATCGGAAGGGCTATATCTACAAGGGCTCCCGGATCATCAACTGGTGCCCTGTGTGCAACACCTCCATCTCCGACGCGGAGGTGGTTTATGAGGAACAGGCGGGACATTTCTGGCATATCAAGTACCCGATCCTGCAGGAGGACGGCACCCCCAGCACCACCCAGTTTTTGACCTTTGCCACCACCCGGCCGGAGACCATGCTGGGCGATACGGCTGTGGCCGTGCACCCGGAGGATGAACGCTACACCCACCTGATCGGCAAAAAGGTGCTGCTTCCCATTGTGAACCGGGTGATCCCCATTGTGGCGGATTCCTATGTGGACCGGGAGTTCGGGACGGGCGTGGTGAAGATTACCCCCGCCCATGACCCCAACGACTTTGAGGTGGGGAAACGGCACAATCTGCCGGTGATCAATGTGATGAACGACGACGCCACCATCAACGAAAACGGCGGCAGGTATCAGGGTATGGACCGGTACGAGGCTAGGGCAGCCATCGTAAAAGAGCTGGATGAGCTGGGCCTTCTGGTGAAGATCGAGGATCATGTCCACAACGTGGGAACCCATGACCGGTGCAAGACCACCGTGGAGCCCCTGGTGAAGGAGCAGTGGTTCGTGAAGATGGATGAGCTGATTAAGCCCGCTGTGGAGGCAGTTAAATCCGGGGAGATCCGTCTGATCCCGGAGCGGATGGAGAAGACCTACTTTAACTGGACCGACAATATCCGGGACTGGTGCATCAGCCGTCAGCTCTGGTGGGGCCACAGGATCCCCGCCTACTACTGCGACAAGTGCGGGGAGATGGTGGTGGCCGCCCAAAAGCCGGAAGTCTGCCCCAAGTGCGGACACAACCATCTGACCCAGGATCCGGACACCCTGGACACCTGGTTTTCCTCGGCGCTGTGGCCCTTTGAGACCCTGGGCTGGCCGGATCAGACGGAGGATCTGGATTATTTCTACCCCACGGACGTGCTGGTGACGGGCTACGATATTATTTTCTTCTGGGTGATCCGCATGATCTTCTCGGGCTATGAGCACACCGGGAAAAAGCCCTTCTCCACCGTGCTCTTCCACGGGCTGGTGCGGGACAGCCTGGGCCGGAAGATGTCCAAGTCCCTGGGCAACGGGATCGATCCCCTGGAGATCATCGACCGGTACGGGGCGGACGCTCTGCGGCTGACCCTGATCACGGGGAACGCGCCGGGCAATGATATGCGCTTTTACTATGAGAGAGTGGAATCCAGCCGCAACTTTGCCAACAAGGTGTGGAACGCCTCCCGTTTTATTTTGATGAACATGGAGACGGCCGCCGCCGCGGGCCGGGAGATCACGGAGCCCGCCCAGGGAGAGCTGCAGCCGGTGGACCGTTGGATCCTCTCCAGGCTCAACACCCTGGTGAGGGATGTGACCGACAATATGGAGAGCTTCGAGCTGGGAATCGCCGTGCAGAAGGTCTATGATTTTATCTGGGATGAATTCTGCGACTGGTATATTGAGATGGTGAAGCCCAGGCTTTACAGTACGGACGACGCCCCCAGCCAGAATGCGGCCCTGTGGACTCTGCGCACGGTGCTGCTGGAGGCATTAAAGCTCCTGCACCCCTATATGCCCTTTATCACGGAGGAAATTTTCTGCAGCCTCCAGAACAGGGAGGAGTCCATTATGATCAGCTCCTGGCCCGTGTACCGGCAGGAGAGGCATTTTGAGAAGGAGGAGCGGGATATCGAGACCTTGAAGGAGGCGGTCCGGGGGATCCGAGGCATCCGCACGGAGAGAAATGTGCCCCCCAGCCGCAAAACCCAGTGCCATGTGGTCAGCGACAGGGAGGACGTGCGCAGAGCCTTCACGGAGGGGAGCCTGTTCTTTGCCTCCCTGGCGGGAGCCAGCCAGGTGACGGTCTCTGCCGACAAGGAGGGAATTGCACAGGACGCGGTGTCCGTGGTGATTCCCGGGGCCACCCTGTATATCCCCTTTGAAGAGCTGGTGGATATTTCCCAGGAGATCCAGCGTCTGCAGAAGGAGGAAAAGCGCCTGGAGGGAGAGCTGGAGCGGGTGAACGGTATGCTTGCCAACGAGAGGTTCCTTGCCAAGGCGCCCCAGGCCAAGGTGGATCAGGAGAAGGAAAAGCAGGCGAAATACGCACAGATGATGGAGCAGGTGAGGCTCCGCCTGGCCCAGCTGGAACAGAGACAGTCTTAAGGGGAGAGGATATCTTGCAGAAAAGAGAGATCCGAAGCTTTGAACAGGCGGCGGCCTACCTGACTGCCGTGCCGAAATTTACGGAAAAACACTCCATAGGGGAGACGGGAAACTTCCTGATCCGGCTGGGAAGGCCGGATCGGGGGCTTCCTGTGATCCATGTGGCGGGCACCAATGGGAAGGGCTCCGTCTGCGCCTATCTGCGCAGCATTCTGGAGGCATCCGGGATGAGGACGGCTGTTTTTACCTCCCCTCACCTGACGGATATCCGGGAGCGCTTTGTGATAGGCGGGGAGACGGTCTCGAAGGAGGATTTCCTTGGCGCCTTCCTGGAGGTGTACGAGGCCCTGGACTGGGAGGCTCTCAGGGAGGATCGGGGATATCACCCCACCTTTTTTGAGTATTTATTTTTCATGGCCATGCTTTTGTTTCACAGGGCCCGCCCCGACTGCTGTATCCTGGAGACGGGGCTGGGGGGGAGGCTGGATGCCACCAATGCGGTGGAGAGCAAGCTGGTGAGCGTGATTACCCGCATCAGCCGGGACCACATGGAATACCTGGGAGATACGGTGGAGGCCATCGCCGGGGAGAAGGCGGGGATATTGGCGGCGGGAGTGCCGGCGGTGTTTTTGGAGGAGGAGCCGGCCGCGTCGGTGCTGCGGGCGAGGGCCGCGCAGCTTGGCTGCCCTGTGTTCCCGGTGTCGAAAGCTGACTACCGGTTCTCAAAAATTCAGAATAAAAACATTGATTTTTCTTGTGTTTCTAGGTATTATGGAAATATCAGGCTGTGCCTTGGCACCTCCGCTCGCTATCAGATGGAAAACTGCACGCTGGCGGTGAGAACTCTGGATGCCCTGGGACTGGGCCCCCGGATCCCCTTGAAGGAGCTGCGCCGGGGCGTCCGGGAGTGCCGCTGGGCCGGGCGGATGGAGGAAATCCTGCCGGGTGTCTATGTGGACGGGGCACACAATGAGGACGGCGTCCGGGCGTTTTTGGAGACTGTGGCGGGAGACGGCTTTGCGGGAGAGCGGAGCCTTTTGTTTGCCGCTGCGGCGGATAAGGAGTACGGAAAGATGCTGGCCCGGATCCAGGCCTCGGGCCTTTTCGGGAGGATCGCCCTGGTGCGGATGGCAAACGGCCGCGCGGCGTCCCCGGAGGCTATGGGAAAGGTGCTGGAGGACGTTTCGGGGGAGCGGCCCCTGAGCTTTGATACGGTCAGGGAGGCGCTGGATGCGCTTCTGCCTCTGGCAGGCGCAGGGGGACGGCTCTATATTGCCGGTTCCCTGTATCTGGCGGGGGAAGTCAAAGGAGTGTTGCGGATATGATTCATTTTGAAGAGGAATTGAAAAAATTTCATCCCAGCCTGGAGGTTGAGGATGTGGAGGATGCGATTTACAACCAGGATCTGACGGATCTGACGGACCTGGTGGTAAAGATTGTGAAGGAAGAGCAGGAGACGGAGGAGCCAGCGGGGCAGACGCGCGGCTAGGAGGGGTGCCATGTTTTGTTATCAGTGCGGCTGCCGCCTCTCGGAGCACGATTTCTGTACGGCCTGCGGGGCGGATGTGTCCCAGTACAAAAAGATTATGTACGCCGCCAACCGCTGCTACAACGACGGGTTGGAGAAGGCCGGCGTCCGGGATCTGTCCGGTGCGGTGGTGAGCCTAAGGCAGTGTCTTAAATTCAACAAAAACCATATCGAGGCCAGGAACCTTCTGGGGCTGGTCTATTTTGAGCTGGGCGAGGTGGTGGCCGCCCTCTGCGAGTGGGTGATCAGCAAGAATACCCGGCCGGAGAAGAACATTGCGGACGATTACATCAATATGGTCCAGTCCAATGCCTCCCGGCTGGATTCCATCAACCAGACCATCAAGAAGTACAATCAGGCCCTTGCCTACTGCCGTCAGGACAGCAAGGATCTGGCCGTGATCCAGCTTCGCAAGGTCCTTTCCATGAATTCCAAATTCGTGAAGGCCCATCAGCTGCTGGCGCTTTTGTATATTGACGGCGAACAGTGGGAGAAGGCCGGGCGGGAGCTCTCAAAGTGCATGGAGATCGACCGGAACAACACTCTGACCCTGCGCTACATGCAGGAGGTGGACCGGATGCTGGCTCCCGACGAGTCCGGCCGGGCAGTCCGCAAGAAGACGGAGGAGGCGGTCCGCTACCAGAGCGACAACGAGATTATCATACAGCCCGCCGGCTTTAAGGAGCCCAAAAGGAGCGGTGCGGGGACGCTGCTCAACATTGGGATCGGCCTGGTGATCGGCGCCGCGGCTATGTATTTTCTGGTGGTGCCCGGCGTGCGCACCAATGTGAACAATGAGGCCCAGGCCAAGATTGCGGATATCGCCAACCAGATCGACGCCAAGAACAGCACCATCACGGAGCTGGAGAGCAGCCTTCAGGATCTTCAGGCCAAGAGCGACGCCCTGGAGAAGGAGGTCAGCGCCTACGAGGGCACGGACAGCACTCTGGCGAACATGGAGCTGCTGATCCAGGCGGCGGAGGTTTATCTGTCCTCTCAGGATGCGGCTCAGACGGCGGACCTTCTGGAGAAGCTGGAGGAGGCGGAGGTCCGGGAGGAAAGCGCGGAGAGCTTCCGGGGGCTTTATGACGCCCTGCGGGCGGCTGTGGCGCCCCAGGTGGCGGCAGAGAGCTATAATCAGGCATATCAGGCATATCGGGATGAAAACTACCACGAGGCGATCCCGGGCTTTTTAAAGACCCTGGATTATCAGGAGGACAACGGGGACGCTTTGTACTATCTGGCGCAGTCCTACCGCCTGAGCGGGAATGCCCAGGAGGCGATTGCCCGGTATCAGCAGGTGATAGAGCTTCTTCCCGGCACGGACAGGGCCTCCAGAGCCCAAAAGTATATAAAGGACCTGAGCGAGGAATAGACCCCGAAGGGGAACGAAGATACGAAAGAGAAGAGCATGCAGCCATATGAGCCGCATGCTCTTTTTGTGCAGATTTGGGACATGTTTGAGACAGGAGGCGACAGTCTATGGATGAGTTTGCAGTGATCGATAATTGTCTGATGATCCGGATGCCGGAGGAAATCGACCACCACCGCTGCGGGTATATATGCGAGATGGCGGACCGGTATATTGTACAGCAGAGAGTGGAGCACGTGGTCTTTGACTTTGAGGACACAAGGTTCATGGATTCCTCGGGGATTGGGATCCTGATGGGACGCTACAAAAAGATATCCTGCTTCGGCGGGAAGGTCTTTGTCCTCCATCCGGACAGGCAGATCAGGAGAATTCTCAATATATCGGGTCTCGGCAGGCTGGTCGAGATTGTGGACTGATAGGCAGGATCGGGACCTGAAATCCCGATCCCAGGAGGAAAAGAACAATGTGCAATGAGAAAGGAAGGATGATCCTATGAGAAATGAGATGCTGTTGGAGTTCGACGCTCTGTCCGTCAATGAGAGCTTTGCCAGGATGGCGGTGGCATCCTTTATCACGCCCTTAAATCCCACCCTGGAGGAACTGGCGGACGTAAAGACCGCCGTGTCCGAGGCCGTGACCAACGCCATCATCCACGGCTATGATAATTTCTGGGGCTGCGGGAAGCATGGGGATATGCCGCCTGCCTCCCAGGAGATCCATCCGGGCAGGGTGCGGCTCACCTGCCGCACGGAGGGAGACCTGCTGCATATCTGTGTGGAGGATAAGGGGAAGGGGATAGAGGATGTGGAACGGGCCATGGAGCCTCTTTTTACCACCCGGCCGGAGGAAAACCGCTCCGGCATGGGCTTTTCCTTTATGGAGGCATTTATGGACGATCTGGAGGTGGAGAGCCGTCCCGGGGAAGGGACCCTGGTGCGCATGCACAAGAGGATCGGGGTGGGCCCGTGGATCGATGCGTAATCTGCGGAGGGCAGGATGGAAGAGCTGACGGAACTGATTACGAGAGCGCAGGCGGGGGACAGGGAGGCCCGGGAGATACTGATCGAGAGAAATCTGGGACTGGTGCACACCATTGTCCGCCGCTTCCTGGGGCGGGGAGTGGAGCCGGAGGATCTGTTCCAAATAGGGGCCATCGGGCTGATGAAGGCGGTGGACAAATTTGACCTGGGCTTTGACGTAAAGTTTTCCACCTACGCCGTGCCCATGATCACAGGGGAGATCAAGCGGTATCTGCGGGATGACGGCATGGTGAAGGTTTCCCGCAGCCTGAAGGAGA
>CANQOL010000027.1 GCA_947625475.1 uncultured Acetatifactor sp. | reverse complement strand
ATTCAGGGCAGCTTCAGTTTCTATACAGGCTGCTCTTTTTGTCTGCCCTGAATCTGATACTTTCCTAAAGAATTGTACCATAGCCCATCCCCAAAAGGGAAGTGGAAATAGAAAGAGGGAACGGCTGCGCTCGGGTCTGGGAAACGGGAGGATCGGGGGCCGGGGAATGGGGCCCCGCAGGGTTTAAAAAATGTGCGTGACAAAAGGCGCTCTTCCCTGTAAAATAGAGAGGAAGAGCCGGGCTCTCCGGGCGCCTGCGCCGGGAGGGCCGGGAAGAATGACAAGGGAGGATCGGATATGAAGAAAAAGATAACGGCGCTCCTTTTGTGCGGGGCTCTGCTGGCCGGTGTTTTCACCGGCTGCGGCCAGGGAGCGGAGGAAAAGGAAGGGACAGACTCTGTGAATGTGTCGGAATCCGTGAGCACACCGGAGACCGAAGGCGGGGAGAGCCAGGCCGCCCAGGGGGAGTCAGAGGCGGCTTCCGACCCGGGGGAGCTGACCATTGCGGACATTTCCTCTATGGAGCTGGTAAGCCGGATGAAGCTGGGGTGGAATCTGGGCAACACTTTGGACTCCACCGGCAAGGTGGGGGAGGCTGCGGAGCGGGCCTGGGGGAACCCTACCACCAAGCAGGAGATGATCGACGCCATCCTGGACAAGGGCTTTAATGTGATCCGCATTCCGGTTTCCTGGGGAAATCAGATGGCGGGGGCCCCCACCTACAATGTGCTTCCGGCCTGGATGGACCGGGTTCAGGAGGTGGTGGACTACGCCTACGGGCGGGGCGCCTATGTGATTTTGAATATTCACCATGAGGACTGGCATTTCCCCTCCGAGGAAAATGAGGCGGCGGCCAGCGAGCAGCTGGCGGCCCTTTGGACCCAGATTGCGGAGCGCTTTAAGGATTACGACGAGCACCTGATCTTCGAGGGGATGAATGAGCCCAGGAAGATCGGCACCAGCGTGGAGTGGAACGGCGGGGACGAGGAGGGCCAGAGAGTGGTCAACCACCTCTGCCAGGTCTTTGTGGACGCGGTGAGAGCCACCGGGGGCAACAACACCCTGCGGCATCTGATGGTGCCCAGCTATGGAGCTTCCTCCAGCGATGCGGCGCTGAAGGCCCTTCAGCTTCCGGATGATGAGAAGCTGATTGTCTCCGTCCACGCGTACACCCCCTATGATTTTGCCCTGAATACGGCGGGCACCTCCCAGTGGAACAACGATACCCGGGACATTGACCATCTGATGGGGCTCCTGAAGGAGCTGTTTATCGACAAGGGGGTGCCGGTGATCATCGGGGAGTTCGGCGCCATGAACAAGGACAACGAGGCGGAGCGGGTAAAGTGGGTGCAGTATTATCTGACCAAGGCCCGGGAGATCGGAGTCCCCTGCATCTGGTGGGACAACGGGGCCTTTACGGGAGACGGGGAGAATTTTGGAATTTTTGACCGGCGGAAGCTGGAGTTCCCCTACCCGGATCTGCTGGACGCCATGTTAAAGAGCAGCGGGGCGGTGGAAGAGTAAAGCGGCAGCAAGGGTTCTCTCCCGCCGGCAGGCCTCATAAGATGTTGTGTGCGAAAGGAACGCGGCATCCTATGGGGCCTTTTTGCGCGCTTTTTTAAGGCCCCCGGGGAGGGATCCATGAGGGAGGAAGGCGTTGGGAGGGAAGGCGCATAGGGAAGCCCCTGTGGAAGGGGCGCTGTGAGGGAGGGAAGATTTGTGACAGAAAAAAGGCATGTGGGAGAAGGCGCGCGGAGGTATGGGGAAATCTTTGGCAAGGGGCTGATTGTGGGGGCGTCCATGACGGTGCCGGGGGTCAGCGGAGGCACTATGGCCATGATTCTGGGGATCTATGACCGGCTGATCGGGGCGGTGTGTTCCCTGGTGCGGCGGCCCGGGCGGAGCCTTGCCTTCCTGGCCGTCTTTGGGGCGGGGGGCGCTCTCGGGGCGGCGCTGTTTGCCCGGGGAGTTCTGGCCCTGATGGAGCGGTATCCCATGCCGGCGGGATACTTTTTTATGGGGGCAGTGGCCGGCAGTGTGCCGCTGATTTTGCGGAAGGCGGGGGCGGTGCGTTTTTCCCCGGGGCTGATCCTGTATCCGGGGCTGGGGCTTGCGGCCGCCCTGATTTTGGCGGGCCTGCCCGTGGAAGAAACCCTGGGGGCGGGAGACGGCGGGGGAACCCTCTGGCCTGTGCTGGCGGCGGGAGCGGTGACGGCGGCAGCGCTGGTGCTGCCGGGAATCAGCGTGTCCCAGATGCTGCTCACTCTGGGAATGTATGAGAGGGTGATGGATGCGGTCAGAAGAGGGGATGTGGCGCAGCTCCTGCCTTTTCTGGCGGGAACGGGAATCTGCACACTCCTGGTGACGGGACTGCTGGGAAGGGCTCTGGAGAGATATCCCAGGCAGGTCTATCTGATGATTCTGGGCTTTGTGCTGACGGCCCTGGGAGAGCTGTGCCCGGGACTGCCCCGGGGGACGGATCTGATTTTAAGCGCAGGAGGGGCGCTTTCCGGGTTTTTGTGGGTCCTGTGGATGAGCGCCCATGACCGGTAAGAGGCATATCGGAAAAAGACCTTGACATTTTGTATTATTTGTATTAAGATAAACAATACAAAAAGGACAGGGAGGAAGAGGGATGGTTCTGTGGATTCGGGAGGACAGCCAGATCCCCATCTATCAGCAGATCCGCAACCAGATCGTCAAGGGGATCTCCGAGGGGCAGCTTAAGCCCGGGGAGCAGCTTCCCACCGTGCGGGCCCTGGCCCTGGAGATGGGAATCAATGTGATGACGGTGAGCCGGGCCTATCAGATGCTGCGCCAGGAGGGATATATTCTGGCGGACCGGAGAAACGGCGCCCGGGTGAGGGAGAGCTTTTCGGGCCCGCCCCGGCTCTCCGCGCCGGAGCGGGAGACGCTGGAGCAGCTGATCTCGGAGGCCAGGCTCCGGGGAGTGCCCCTTTCGGAGATCACCGCCGCCTGCCGGCAATTTTACGGCGGGGACGAGCGCAGCGGGGAAGGGCGGAACAGGGATAAGCAAAGCGGCGGAGAGCGCAGCGGGGAAGAGCGAAGCGGCGGAGAGCAAAGCGGGCAGGAGCCCCAAAGGCGGCCTGTACCGGAGAAGGAAAGGGAGGGAGACACATGCTGATCAACGGAATGATGCTGTTGTTTTTATATCCGGCCGGTGTGATTGTTTTTCTGGTGATGTGGGGAGAGGGAAAGCGCAGGGGGGACATGCTCTTTGGAATCCGGATTTCGGAGGATTGGATTTCCCGGGAAGAGATCCAGGCTCTGGAGGCGGGCTACCGCCGGCGGATGAAGCGGATGATTCTGGTCATGGCCCTGATGCCCGCCCTGTTCTTTCTGGTTCCCTATACCTCCATCAGCCTGACGCTCTGGACCCTCTGGCTCCTGGCTGCCTGCTTTCTGTGTGCCCTGCCGCAGGTGATGGGCAATCGGGAGCTGGGAGAGAAAAAGAGGCAAAGGGGCTTTTCCCAGGAGGAGTTGCGCTATACGGAGACCCTCGCCGCGGGAGGGCCAGGCCAGGTACGTCTCCCGGATCTGGCGGGGCCTGTGCTGGTCAGCGGCCTGCTGGCGGCGGCAGGCTGGATCAGGGCGGGCCGGGACATGGCCGTGCTGGGCGGGCTGGTGACGGCAGCTGCCCTGTGTACGGTCTTGATCTGTCTGTGCGCGCTCTGGACGGACCGGATGAAGGCATCTGTCATCAGCCGGGACAGCCAGGTCAATCTCAACTACACCAGGGCCTGCCGGAGACTGTGGAAGAAATTCTGGGTGGGGGCGGCCTGGCTGAACACCCTCTTTACAGGCGCCTGCCTGTGGGCCGCCTGGAGGGAGATAGGGCGGGCGGGGAGCCTCACCGGGCTGCTGCTGGCGGCGTCCCTGGCGTATTCCCTTTTGCTTCTCTGGGCGTGCTGGATGCTCTGGAGACGGCTCCGGGAGGTGAACGGACACTATGAGGCCCTCCGGGATCTGCCGGATTCCCAGGAGGAGAGCTGCTGGATCTGGGGAATTTTCTATTACAATCCCAGGGATGCCCATGTGATGGTGCCCAAGAGGACGGGCCTGGGAACCACCTGCAACCTGGCCACGCCTCTGGGGAAGGTGAGTGTTCTGCTGACCTTTGGGATTCTGCTGACCGTGGTGCCCATTATGTGCGGGTGGCTGATCCTGGAGGAATTTGTCCCCATCTCCCTCCAGGTGCGCCAGGGGCAGCTGGTGGCCCGCCACCTGAAGGATACCTATGTGCTGGAGGTAAGCCAGGTGGAGGATGTGACCCTGACAGAGGAGCTGCCCCATTGCTCCAAGGTGAGCGGAACGGGCATGGACAATCTCCTGAAGGGGACCTTCCACAACAGTGAGGAGGGAAAATTCGAGATGTTCTGCAATCCCCGGAACCATCTGTTCCTCCGGCTGCAGGTCCAGGGCACGGTGTACTATATGAGCGGTTTTGACGATGAACAGACCCGGCAGGTCTATGAGGCCCTGTCCCTAGGGAGTGCAGAAGGGGGCCGCGGGGAGCCCGTTCCTGCCAAAGAGGGCCACAGGGCCGTAGTCGGTCCACAGGTAGCGGGCCTTTTCCGGAGCCGGCACTGCCGGGCTGGTCAGGCAGATTTCGCTGCCCTGAATCCGGGCCCTGGCGGGACGGTAGATACCCTCCGGGCCGGCCAGCTCAAAGCCGGGTATCTCATCCAGTGAGGACACAAGGCCATCCTGGGCGTAGTCGAAGGAGAGGATGAGGCTCTCCCCCTGCCGCCTGGCCTGCCGAAAGAGAGGGCCGAATGCCTCCGAGAGGGGCAGCAGGCCGTACACATGGGCCAGGGCCTGCAGGGCCAGTCGCCTGCCCACCTGGTACTTGTGGGTGGGGTGGATATTGTTGTACTCTCCGCAGTCGATGGCCACTGCCAGGCCGGTGCGGGGCACGTCCCGGTAGATCTGCAGCTGGGCCTGGCGGATGACGCACCACCTGTCGCTGGGAGCATCCCCCGCATAGCGGTGCATGGGGAGCTGTACGTTTAAAAAGGGAAGCTCCGCCTCCTGAAAATCCCTGCGCCAGACCCGGATCAGGCTTTCCAGAAGATGGTAGTAGCTGTGGGGATGGATCTCGTCCGCCTCCCCCTGATAGAAGAGAAAGCCTGCCAGGGTGTAGGGGCTCACCCGGCGGAGCATGGTTTCATAGAGCCCGCAGGGGCGGAACTCATGCCGGGGCCCCATGGGGCCGGGCCATTTGCTGACGCCCACCGCCGCCTGGGCTTCCTCCCAGGATGCCTGAGGGTGGGCCTGATAGTAGGCATCCATCCGGGGCTGCCAATCGGCGTGCCAGTCCAGATATTCCAGCCGTTCCTTTTCATACTGCTCAGGATCCTGAGCCCTTACAATTTCCTCATATTCCTTCCAATAGACGGCTGTGTCCTCCCGGGCGCAGAGACTCTCCCGGTCCATCCAGGCGCTGGCCGAGGTGCCGCCCAGGTTGCAGCCGATGACGCCCACGGTGACGCCCAGCCTTTCGGCCAGCGCCTCCGCAAAGTAGTAGCCCACGGCGGACCAGGAGTCTGTCTGGGGATCGCCGGGACACATCCAGCGGCTCTGGCGCTCCGCCGCATAAAAATAGTCGTCCAGGTAGGGTTCCCGGTTTACCTGGTAAAAGCGGACCCCGGAGCGGGCCGCCCGCTGCAGGGCTTCCCCGGCCTGGGCGTCGTTTCCCAGGGGATACTCCATGTTGGACTGGCCTCCCGCCAGCCACACCTCCCCGATCATCACGTCCCGGATCTCCTGGACGGCCTGCTCCTCCCCGCGGACGGTCAGGGTGTAGGGGCCTCCCGCCTCCATGGGAGGGAGGGTGGCCAGCCAATCGTGGCCCCGGGATTTGACGGCTGTCTCAAAGCCGTTCAGGGAGATTTGCACCTGGGTGTTTTCCGGGGCCACGCCCCAGATGCGGATGGGTTTTCTCCGCTGCAGGACGCAGTGGTCGGTAAAGACGGCGGCGCATTGGATGATGCTCATGGAAGGTTCCTCCTTTTATCAGGTAAGATTATCAGATAAGACTATCAGATAAGATTATCATAGCACCTGTCGGGGAAAAAGGGTAGAGGGATTTTGGGGCCGGCCTCCCCGGGTCATATTTTCACCGGGCTTGTCATAGGTTGTACAGGAACAGGCGAAAAGGGATCCAGGAGGAAGAGATATGTATGAGACATTGAGTCCCCAGGAGGTCTGCAGCCGGCTGCAGGGCGACCTGCGGGAGGGCCTTACCCGGGAGGAAGCGGCCAGGCGCTGCCGGGAAAACGGGAAAAACGAGCTGAAGGAGAAGCGCCGCCGGACGGCAGTGGAGGCCTTCTTCCTCCAGCTGAATGATCCGCTGATCTATGTGCTCCTGGCGGCGGCGGGGATCTCCGTCTTCCTGGGGGAGATCAGCGACGCGGTAATCATCGGGGCGGTGGTGACCATGAATGCCCTGGTGGGGGTGATCCAGGAGGGAAAGGCCCAGAAGGCTTTGGATTCCCTGAAAAAGCTGGTGAGCCCAAGGGCCCGCGTAATCCGGGAGGGGGTACTCCAGGAGGTGGAGGCCAGTGAGCTTGCGGCGGGGGATCTGGTGTGCCTGGAGGCGGGCTGCCAGGTGCCTGCGGATCTGCGGCTGATCCAGGCCGCCAGTCTGAAGGTGGAGGAATCCGCCCTGACGGGGGAGTCGGTGCCCTCGGAGAAGGACGCCTCCTTTTTGGCCCGGTGTGAGCTGCCCCTGGGGGACCGGAAAAATATGGCCTATATGTCTACGGTGGTCACCTGCGGCCGGGGGATGGGGATTGTCACGGCCACGGGCATGGACACTCAGATCGGCCGCATTGCGGCGCTGATCAGCGAGAGCCGGGAGGAACCCACGCCCCTGCAGAAGCGCCTGGGGGAGCTGGGAACGGTGCTGAGCCTCTTATCACTCCTTTTGTGCGCCCTGCTGTTTGGCATCGCTATTGTGCAGAAGAGGGACGTGTTTGAAATGCTGCTGACGGCCATCTCCCTGGCGGTGGCGGCGGTGCCGGAGGGGCTCCCGGCGGTGGTGACCATCTGCCTGGCCCTGAGCGTGACCCGGATGGTCAGGGTGGGCACAATCGTGCGCCGGCTTCCCTGTGTGGAAACCCTGGGGGCGGTCAGCCTGGTCTGCTCCGACAAGACCGGCACATTGACACAGAACAGGATGCGGGTGGAGAGCTGCTTTTATGACCAGTGCCTGGTGCCCAGGGAGGCGGTGTGCGCCCGGGATCAGGGGGTACTGCTGGAGGGCATGGCCTTGTGCAACGACGCCGTGCTGGGCCGGGAGGGGGAGGAAGACGTGGGAGATCCCACGGAGCTGGCCCTGCTGGAGCTTGGCCGGGACTGCGGTCTGGAGCGTCCTGCCCTGGAGAGGGAGCTGCCCAGGATCGGAGAGCTCCCCTTCGATTCGGACCGGAAGATGATGTCCACCTTCCACCGCCGGGGCGGCCGGGGGCTCACCTACACCAAGGGGGCGCCGGACGAGATCCTGGGGCGCTGCAGCCGGGTCCTCTGGCATGGAGCGGCGGTGCCCATGACTCCCGGCCGCCTGGCACAGATTCGGGGGGGCGCGGCCAAAATGTCCTCCGACGCCCTGCGGGTCCTGGCCCTGGCTATGGGGGAGGGAGGCGACGGCCCTCGGGAGAAGGATCTGATTTTTGTGGGCATGGCAGGCATGCGGGATCCGGCCAGGCCGGAGGCGGCGGGAGCGGTGGCGCGCTTTCGGGAGGCCGGTGTGGAGACGGTGATGATCACCGGGGACCATGTGGACACCGCCTTTGCCATAGGACGTCAGCTGGGGATCGCCGGGAGACGTTCCCAGTGTATGACCGGGGAAGAGCTGGGGCGGCTTCCCCAGGAGGAATTTACCCGGAGACTGAAGGACACCAGGGTGTTTGCCAGAGTGGCCCCGGAGCAGAAGGTGAAGATTGTGGCAGGCTTTAAGGCCCTGGGGCATATTGTGGCCATGACCGGGGACGGGGTCAACGACGCGCCCTCCCTGAAAGCGGCGGATATCGGTATCGCCATGGGCAAGGGCGGCACGGACGTGGCCAGGCAGGCGTCGGACATGATCCTGACGGACGACAATTTTGCCACCATCGAGAAGGCCATCGAGGAGGGAAGGGGCGTCTACGAGAATATCCGCAAGTCGGTGATTTTTCTTCTCTCATCCAACCTGGGAGAGATCCTGACCATGTTTTTGGCGGTGGTCTGGGGGCTGGCCTCCCCCCTGAGATCCAGCCATATCCTGTGGATTAACCTGATTACCGACTCCCTGCCCGCCCTGGCCCTTGGGGTGGACAAAAACGACACGGACAGCCTGATGAGAGAAAAGCCCAGAAGGCCCGGGGAGAGCCTTTTTTCCAGAGGGGGCCTGGCCTGTACCTGCTTTTACGGGTGCCTCATCGCCGCCGTGAGCCTTGCCGCATTTTTCCTGGCTCCCTACGCATTTTTGCAGCGGAACCGGATGGCCCTCTCCCCGGAGAGCCTGAAGCTGGCCCTTTCGGACCCGGGGCTGCTGGCTCGGGCCCAGACCTACGCCTTTACGGTGCTGGGGATCAGCCAGCTGTTTCACGCAGTGGGGATGCGGGATGTGAACCGGTCTGTGTTCCGCATGCGTCATCTGGAAAACAAAGCCATGCTGGCGGCCCTGGCGGTGGGATTTGCCCTGCAGATTTCGGTGACGGAGGTGCCCCTTCTGATCGGCGCCTTCGGCACGGTGCCTCTCCCCTTGTCCCAGTGGGCCCTGCTGACAGGTCTGGCGGCCTTCCCGCTGGCGGCCCATGAGCTGTCGGTGTGCTTATCCTGGATTGCCAGGCGCTTTTCCCGCTCTGCCGGGGAGCGCCGGCCCAGGTCTGCCGGGGAGGGCCGCACCCGTCCCGCCAAAGGCGGTTGCCTGCCGGAGAGGGATGTGCTAAACTGGCCTTAACAGGATCGGGAGAGGGAAGGGGCGCGGGGGAGCGCTGATGCGCGGCCGGCGAAGGCCCTGGTGAAATGCAAAGGAGGCGTGAGATGCTGCCGAGAGAGTTTGCGGAGAGAATGGAACAGATGCTGGGGAAGGAGGCGGCCGCTTTTTTTGAGAGCTATGAGAGGGAGCCCTGCCGGGCCCTGCGGGTGAATCCTCTGAAAGGGAGCCTGGAGGAATTCCTGGGGAAATGCCCCTTTCAGGTGAGCCCCGTTCCCTGGGAGAAATACGGGCTATACTACGGGCCGGGGGACGCTCCGGGCAGGCATCCCTGGCATGAGGCGGGGGTGTACTATATCCAGGAGCCCAGCGCCATGGCGCCTGCGGCCTGCCTGCAGGCGCAGCCTGGGGAGCGGGTGCTGGATCTGTGCGCGGCGCCCGGGGGAAAAAGCACCCAGATCGGCGCGGCCCTGGCAGGGAGAGGCCTGCTGGTGAGCAGCGAGATCCATCCCGCCAGAGCCAGGATCCTGTCGGAGAACATAGAGCGCATGGGGATCCGCAACGCTTTAGTGCTGAACGAGACGCCGGGGCGGCTGGCCCAGGTGTTTGAGGGGTACTTTGACGCAGTCCTGGCGGACGCCCCCTGCTCCGGGGAGGGGATGTTTAGAAAAAGCCCGGAGGCGGTGGGGGAGTGGAGCCCGGAGAATGTGGAGCTGTGCGCCGGACGGCAGGATGAGATATTGGACTGCGGGGCCAGGATGCTCCGGCCCGGCGGACGGCTGGTGTACTCCACCTGCACCTTTGCCCCCCAGGAGAACGAGGGGAGCGTGGCGCGGTTTTTGGACAGGCATCCGGAGTTTTCCCTGGTGCCGGTCTGGGAGCTGCCGGGTTTCCCCTGGGGAGAGATCCGGGAGAGCGAAAGGGGCTGGAGGGACTGGTGCGGGGAGCCAGGCGGGCGGGATATGAGGGGAACCCTGCGGATCTGGCCCCATCTGGCCGGAGGGGAAGGCCATTTCACGGCGGTCCTGCGCAGGGAGGGAGATCCGGCCCGGACAGGGGATGTGCGGAGCCTGCACGGCCTGCAGAGGACTCTGCCGGAGAAGGAGCTCGGAGAGTATCCGGATTTTCGGACAGAGTATCTGCGGGAGGATCTGAGGGGAGTGTATCTGAAATTCGGGGATCAGATTTATCTGGGGCCGGAGGGAATGCCCTGCCTGGAGGGACTGAAGGTCCTGCGGCCGGGGCTGCACCTGGGGACACTCAAAAAAAACCGCTTCGAGCCCTCCCACGCTCTGGCCCTGGCGCTGTCCGCCCGGGAGGCGCCCCGTATCTGGCAGCTGCATCTGGAGGACGGCTCCGCCCAGGCGTTCCTGCACGGGGAGACCTTCCCCGCGGCGGGGGAGAAGGGGTGGTATCTGATGACGCTGGACGGCTACAGCATGGGCTGGGGAAAGCTGGCTGGCGGGGTGATGAAAAATCATTATCCAAGGGGGCTTAGGAAGTAAACATTGCCCCCTCGATGGCCCACAGGCGTCCGATGTCCAGGACCGTGCCTCCGGCCAGAACCACCTGGCGGGCCAGAGGATCGATCCTGCGCACCCTGTCTGTGACGGTCAGGTAGGAGCCCCCCTCCTTTTTCCCGTCCGGCTCAAAATAGGTAAAGGTAATTTTGGGGGAGCTGTTGATTTCAGGGGAAATCGGCTCCCCTTTCTGACGGGCAAGAATCTCCCGGATCATCTGCAGCCGCTGATCCAGCAGCTCCTTTTGATCCTCCGTGGGCTCCCGCCGGCTCTGGGTGAGCCGCTCTGTCTCCCGGATGGCGGCGTCGTGGCCGGTGAGGGCGGCAAAGGGGGAAAACTGGGCCGCCCGGTCCGCCAGAGGCATCCGGGGGTGGACGGCGGAGTCGGGATGGGGCAGATGGATGATGTCGTCGTAGCTGTGATCCTCTCTCATGCCTTGTGTCCTCCGATCTGATCATTCCGCGCCCTGGCGGTGGCTCCCTCCTGGAAATCGGTTCCCTTCAGGAGGGCGTTTTTCCCGTATCTTTTTTTGATGGAGAGCATGGCCTCCTGTAGGCTGCGCTCCTTAGCCAGGCGTTCCCTCTCCGCCTCCCGGGCGCTCTCCGCCGCAGGGTCTGCAAACAGCTCCAGCTGCTCGTAGGAGACGGTCCCCTCCAGAGAGCTCTCCTGGGCCAGACGGTTGGCCGTCAGGGTAAGGCGGCGGATGAGAAGCCCGGGGTCCGTGATCCGGTCGTAGAGACCCAGAACGGCCTCCGTGATCAGGCTGGCGGAAGAGGTTTGACGCTTCAGGTTGGCCGTGCCGTGGGCGTGCTTGGGAATTCTGCGCCCATAGTGGTCCACCGTGACCTCTCCGGCGTAGGTGCCCCGGCTTCCGCGGCCCTTCAGATTTTCAACGTCGAAGCCGACGGTGAGGGTAAGCTGGTCGGTTATCAGCTTTTTCTCCACCAGATCCAAGGCCAGGGAGTCGGCCATCTCCCGGACGACGATGCGGGCCTGCGCAAAATCATAGGGCCGCTGGAGCACCTGGCCGGAGCAGATACTGTTGGTCTCGGGCCGGTAAGCCTTGATCAGGTCTATGGTGACGGGCTCCCAGCCCCAGGCGTGATCGATCAAAAGCTCTGCGTTCACCCCGAAGAGCCGATACAGGAGTTCCTCGTTGTGGTATTCTCCCGGCCCCCCCAGGGAGCATCTGGCGATGTCTCCCATGGTGTAGAGGCCGTTTTCTTCCAGTTTTTTTCGGTAGCCGGGACCCACGCGCCAGAAATCCGTGAGAGGCCTGTGGCTCCAGAGCAGGCGCCGATAGCTTTCCTCGTCCAGACAGGCGATGCGGGCCCCGTTCTCGTCCGGGGTCACATGCTTGGCCACGATATCCATGGCAATCTTACACAGGTACAGATTGGTGCCGATGCCTGCGGTGGCGGTGATGCCCGTGGAGGAAAGGATATCCCGCAGGATCCGGGAGGCCAGCTCTCTGGCCGTGAGACGGTAGGTGTCCAGATAATGGGTTGCGTCCAGGAACACCTCGTCGATGGAATAGACGTGAATGTCCTCGGGGGCGATGTATTTGAGGTACACCCGGTACACCCGGGTGCTGTATTCCAGGTAGAAGGCCATCCGGGGGGGAGCGGTGATATAGGAGAGGGAAAGCTCCGGGTGCCCTGCCAGCTCCGGGGCGGACCAGGAGGAGCCCGTGAGCACCCCGCCCGGGGCCTTTCCCCTTCGCTCCCGGTTGACCTGCTTTACCCGCTCCACCACCTCGAAGAGCCGGGCCCGGCCCGGGATGCCGTAGGCTTTCAGGGAGGGGGAGACAGCCAGACAGATGGTTTTTTCAGTCCGGGACGGGTCCGCTACCACCAGGTGGGTGGCGAGAGGATCCAGCCCCCGCTCCACGCACTCCACGGAGGCGTAAAAGGATTTCAGATCGATGGCAATATAGCTGCGCTGCTCTTCCATGGAGCCTCCTTTCTGCGGGCGGGACCAGGAGTGCGCAAAAGCCCTGCCCGGCGGGAAAAATGGGCAGAACGCCGCATCCAAGGGCCCGTATGAATATAGTATACCAGAAAATATGTTCGATTGCACCTATATTTTTTCGGAAGAGCAGGAAAATATATGCAGCCGCATCAAAAAACGGGCAGAGGCATTTACCGCATCCTCTGTCCGTTTTTAAGGAAGATATCTATCCTGGAATTATCGCTGATTTCGTCTTAGACGGAAGCCCTGTTGAGAAAATAGCAGGGACGGTATGCTTTACCGGACCAGGAATCTGCGTGCCGCCTGGATCCCGATCTTATAGGGCAGGGGCCTGAGGGCCTGATCGGCCTCCTTCAGCTTTTCCCGGATGCTGATGTGCTGAGGGCAGTGCTTTTCGCACTTGCCGCAGCCGACGCACTGAGAGGCGAAACCGGGTTCCTTGCGAAGCCCCATGTTCCGAGCAAACTCAAAGCGGGCGGAGGACTTTTTCTCCATATACATCAGGTTATAATAGTAAAAATTGCCCGGGATATCCACTCCCTTGGGACAGGGCATGCAGTACCGGCAGCCTGTGCAGCCGACCTTTTCCCGCTCGCGGAGGATGCGTTTGATCTGCTCCACAATCTGCAGATCCTCCTTTGTCAGATGTCCGGGCTCAGCCTCGGAGGCGATGCGGATGTTTTCCCGCACCATCTCTTCGGAATTCATGCCGGAAAGCACGCAGGTGACCTCCGGCTGATCCCAAAGCCAGCGGAGACCGAGCTCGGCGGGCGTACAGCCTGGGCGGCCGGAGGCAAGCACCTTCCTTGCCTGGTCCGGCAGGTTGACCAGCTTGCCGCCCCGGAGAGGCTCCATAATGATGACAGGGATCCCCTTCTTTGCCGCTGCCTGGAGGCCCCTTCTCCCCGCCTGGGTATGCTCATCCAAATAGTTGTACTGAATCTGGCAGAAATCCCAATCGTAGGCATTCAGAATCTTCAGGAACATTTCCGTATCGCCGTGGTAGGAAAAGCCGACGCTGCGGATCCGTCCCTCTTTTTTCTGCCGGAGGATCCAGTCCTCGATATTCAGGGCCTGCAAATGCTCCCACTCGGCATAATCGGTAAACATGTGCATGAGATAATAATCAATGTGGTCTGTGCGCAGACGGGAGAGCTCTTCGCGGAAGGTTCTGTCGATGGCCGCCGCGGAGCGCATGATATATTGGGGAAGCTTGGTCGCAATATAAACCTTGTCACGGCATTGATTGGCATCCAGAATCCGGCCGAGACATTCCTCACTGCCGGGATAGATGTAGGCGGTGTCAAAATAGTTGACACCCTGGCTGATGGCGAGCAGGACTTCCCGCTCGGCCTTTTCGTAGTCGATACTGTTCCCCTTCCTGCTGAATCTCATACAGCCATAACCCAGCTGAGAGATCTGATTGCCATATCGGTCAAGTCTGTATTTCATATTTTTCTTTCTCCTTCTAAATCATATGCGGCAGCTTGAGAAAGCCTATTTAAATGGTAGTTGTTACGCCGGCGGATGTCAATATGGAAACGGCGAAAAATGCGGAGACTGTAGATAGGAATCAGGGCCGGCTGGCAATATGTTAAAAATAGGCTGGGAAAATGAGGGTGATTGTAGTATTATATTTAGAGAAACAAGCCGCCGTCCGGCGGGGAAATGTTGAGAGCAGGAAGTTGGAATTTCCGGGAGGGAAAAGGCATGATCGAGGTATTGTTCGGCGACAGTGAAGCGGCCGCCATGAAAGCCGCTAAAAATAAGGTTGCGGCGGGCAGAGTCGACGGACCGACCGCTGTCTTAGCGGCGGGGAAAAAGAAGCCGCCGGAAAGGCCTTTTGCCGGATGGGTAGAAGGAACGTCGCGGGAAGTGGTATGCCTGGGTTTTATGTTGGATATCGGTGATGTGAAAGAGCCTGTAGACAGCCCTTATCGGAAAGAACTGATCTGTTCCCTGCTTTCGCAGAACCGATGCGGAAGATCCCTTGCATTGAAAGAGGAACTGAGACAAGCGGGAGATGTCTATGTAAATGAACTGCAGCGGCTGATTCAGTTTTTGGAGGATGGCGAAGCGATTCGGATCTGGTACAGCGACGCGCCCTATTCTCGATGCGGCTTTTACAGCCTGTGCCGGATGCTGCTGAAATATGAAACGGAGATTTATGCGGTGAAGCTGCCGGAGTATGCCGTATGGGAGAAAGGCATTCTGTCTTACAGCAATTGGGGAGAAATTTCGGCGGAAGAATTTGCGGGTTTCCTGCCCTGTGAAAAGGCGCTGACCAAAGAAGAAGTGCGCAGGTATGCCATGCTGTGGAGTGAGCTGACTGAGGAAAACAGCCCGCTCCGGACAGTCCTCAATGGGAGAGTTGTCGGGGTCCCGGAGGATTTTTATGATTTTCTGCTGTGGAAAAAGATGACCCGCAAACCAATCAAAGAGGCAAGAATCATCGGCGACATCTTAGGCAGCTGCCAATTGGGTGTGGGAGACTGGTGGTATGCAAGGAGAATTGACTATCACATACAGCAGGGAAATATTATGATTGCAGAGGATTCTGAAAACAAATACGCAAGGCTGATCTGCCTGGGGCAAAAGACCGCCTGAAATATTACAAAAAGCCGAGAAAAAGCTGGATCTATCATATGGCGTGGGACACGCCGCTGAAAGAGGGGAAGCTGTGAGCTGAGCCATCCTGCGTATCAAAACGGGGCTGCGCACTAAGGAATTAGCACACAGTCCCGGTTTTTTGGAATACCGCCCGCAGCTTAGGCCGATTTCAGGCAGGGAGTTGCGGCCTGCAGGTCGTACACCTGGGTAAACTGTCCCTTCCGCTCCGGGGTCAGATGGTGGCTGACCAGGATCAGAGTCAGCTCCGGGTTGGCAAGCAGGCTCTCTTCCACGATACCCGCGTTTTTCTGGTCCAGAGCGCTGGTGCCTTCGTCCACCAGGAGGATGGAGCGGCGGTGGATCAGCGCCCGGGCGATGGCCACCCGCTGCTTCTGCCCGCCGGAGAGATTGCTGCCGTCCTCACCCACCGGGGTATCCAGGCCCTCCGGCATGGCGGCCAGATCTCCCATGAGGGCGCTGTCCCGCAGGGCCTTCTCCACCTGTGCGTCGGAAAAGTCCTCGCCCAGAGTGATGTTGTCCCGGATGGTGGAGTTGAAAAGGAACACATTCTGCTCAATGTAGCTCATCTGCCGCTGAAGCTGTTCCGGTGTGAAGCCGCGGGCGTCCGCGCCGTCAAAGCGGATGGCGCCGCTATAGTCCGGCAGCCAGCCCAGCAGGAGCTTTAGGAGCGTGGACTTTCCGCACCCGGAGGGACCGGTGAGAGCGTACTTGTCGCCCTTTCGGAAGGTGAGGGACAGATCCCGCAGGAGGGGCTTTTCGTCGTATTGGAAGGTGAGGCCCTTTACGGTGATGGCGCTGTCAAGCGGCTTGAGGCCGCCGCCCGCTTCGTCCGGAATCCTGTCGCTGTGAACGGTAATTTTATCAAAATAGGGCTTCGTGGAGGAAAAGGACAGCAGGAGCTGGGCCGCGTTGCCGATGCCGTTGGAGAGACTGCCGCACAGGTTGCCGCCGCCCATCAGGGCCCCCTGGAGAATCACGCCCCGGATGGAAAGCACACCGATCAGAATATTTGTCAGCATCTGCATGGTGATGTTTACGCACTCAAATCCCGCGCCGATAAACGCCTTCACATAGGTGAGTTTATATTTGGGATTTTCAATCTGCCCGCTGGCCTCAGCCGCCCCCTGACGGAAACGCTGTTCCCGGCCAAAGGAGCGCAGGACGTCATAGCCCGACAAAAGATCCTTCAGCCTGCCGGTGGCCTTGGCCTGTCCTGCTTCACAGGCTTTTCCCAGCTTCTCCATGCGCTTCGAGAAGAGCTGGGGAACCAGCATCATCACGGCCACATTGACCAGGGCCGCCGCAAGAAGGGACCAGTGGAGCGTCAGCAGAGCGATGGCGCTGAATATAACGTTGGCCGCGCAGGCGACACAGCGATAAAAGGGCTGCCAGGCAAGCTCCTCGATTTGGTTCACATCATTGGTGAACCAGGATAGGTATTCTCCTGTGTCCTTCCCGTGGAATTCCGCATGGGACTTGCGTAGCAGGGTCGCCGTCATGTCCCGCCGTACCGCGTTGTTCATGTCCCGAATGGCCCGTCCCTGGAGAAACTCATAGAGGCTGTCGGCCCACAGGAGAATAAACCAGGAGCCCACCAGCATCAGCTCCCAAAAGAAAAATCCCCGCAGATCAAGCGCAATGATGCTCTGAAAGGTCTGCATCATGAGAAGACTGTTTCCCGTTTGCAGGGCGCACACGATAAGCAGCAGCAAAATCGCCGCGAGATTGATCAGCCAATATTTTTTTAAATAGTAACCCATGATAAGAGCGCTCCTTCCTATAATGCTTTTATTTTGTCTCCGGGGAGATTTTCGCTGCTGTCTGCCCGGCACATCCTTTTTTTGCCTCTTCCCAGATTTCATCCGGCCCAAAGAGCGGCACCGCGCAGTACAGCCGCAGATAGTTGGACTCGCACTGCATGAGCGTCCGGGCCAGCACCAGGAAGGGGATCAGCTTCCAGGGCTCCGTAACCTCATAGACCTTGGTCTCGCCTTCCTCCAGCTCAAGCTCCATGGAGGATACCAGCTTCAGCTCCGTCAGCGCCTCCAGCAGTTCCTCCACCGCCTCCCGCGCCATGTTCAGGTGTTTTGTCACAACGCTTGTAGAGAACCAGCCTATTTTTCGGTTATAGATGTATTCCATCAGTTCCAGACACCCCGGCCTTGCCAAAACCGAAAAGAGCTTCCGGTATTCTTCCTTTGGCGCCAGCCACTGGGCCCAGCCGCCCTTTGGCTTTGACCACAGCGTCGCAAAGGACAGATCCTCGGCGTGAACATCAAAAAGGATGCCGCCCTCTGTCACAATCTGCGAAAGCTGCAGGAGCTCGCTGCCATCCCCATAGGCAAATTTGCACGTTTCTGGATAGTCAGTCACCGGCAGAGAAATCTCGCCCTCTTCGTCCGGTATGAAATATTTCTTAGACGCCCAAACCAGCCGGCAGAATTGATCCAGCCGCTCCTTTGAGGGAAAGCCCCGCAGCCACCGGCCCACCGCTTCCGCCGGGTCCTCCTGCTCCCTGCCCTCCATGCCAAAGAGGGCGTCGATAGTCACCCCAAGCTGCCTGGACAGGACAGGCAGGAGCTCTACATCCGGCGCACCGCCCTTTTCCCATTTGCCAACCGCCTGATAGGACACTCCCACCAGCCTGCCCAGCTGTTCCTGGGTAAGCCCCCTCTCCTTTCGCAAAGCTGCAATCCGTTCACTTAATAGATTCGGCATTCCAAACACCGTCCTTTCCCCTTGATGGTTGCATTGTAGCACGAACATAGGTTGCATTCAATAGAGGCGTTTTTGCATAATTTCAACTGACAGTTGTGCAAAATACCTGTTCGCGGAGCGATGGCATTATGTTTTTGCTTGAGGAAGGCGACGGAAAGTGGTATTCTACTGATTAGGAGACGGAGATTTCCCTGCCGGACGGTTGGGTGCGGAGGCGTAACCGTGCAGGATAGCGGAGGCTTACGATAAGGAGGGCAGATTTTGAAGGGCAGAAAAAGCAGGATCATTGGAATCCTTCTCATAGGGGCGGCGCTTTGCTGTGGTGGGATTTACCTTTTAATTTTTGCCAGGGAGGTATGTACAGATGGAAAGGAAACAGCTGGACGGACAGACATGGATCTTTGAGGAGGGAGGCGTCAGGTTCTTTTTGCTGACGGGAAGCGAGCGGGCGCTTTTGATTGACAGCGGCATGGCTGCCCGCAACGCCAGGGAATTGGCCAGGGAGCTGACGGATTTGCCGCTGGAGCTGCTGAACACCCATGCGGATCGGGACCACATGGGCAGCAACGGGGAGTTCCCGGAGTTTTATATGCACCCCTCCGAGTATATTAACTTTTATAAGAAGGGCGGGGAAGGCATATCCGCTGTGCCAGTGCCCGTCTGGGACGGCAGTGTGCTGGAGCTGGGCGGGCGCAGTCTGCGGATTGTGGCCCTGCCGGGACATACGCCCGGCAGCATTGCGGTGCTGGATGAGAAGAACCGCCGTCTGTTTTCGGGGGATCCGGTGCAGGACGGCCGCATTTTCATGTTTGGGGAGATGCGGCAGATGAATGCCTATGTCCACAGCCTGCGGCGTCTGCTCTCTATGGCTGGCCAGTTTGACGAAATCTACCCGTCCCACGGCAGCTGCCCGGTAGGGCCTGAGATCATCCCCCGGCTGATCGACGCGGCGGAGCAGATCCTGGCGGGGAAGGCCCGGGGCCAGGCGGAAGAAATGTTCGGGCAGCGGATCCTGGCCTACCCGATGGGCCCGGCCACCTTCCTGTGCGATGAGGACGGCGGGGGAGAGTAAGGCCGGGCTCTCAGGGCCGCACCTGCCCCCGGAGCTTCCACAGGGCGTACAGGTTGGGGAACACCATCACCGCGTTCACCAGATCGGTGCACTCCCAGACCAGCCCCATGGGAATCACGGCGCCCACGTAGATCATGACGATATAACCCACCTTGTACAGGGGGATCAGCTTTTCTCCAAAGAGGTATTCCACCGCCCTCTCTCCCAGGTAGGACCAGCCGATCAGGGTGGTAAGGGCGAAGGCCGCCAGAGCCAGGGAGAGGAAGGCGCTGCCCCCCAGGGGAAGTACCTGAAAGGCGGCTGCGGCCAGATCCGTCTCCCGGACGCCGGCCAGGGATTCGGGCCTTGCCAGCAGGTTGACGGTGATCACCAGGCCGGAGAGAAGGCACATGACCACCGTGTCCCAGAATACGGCGGTCATGGATACATAGGCCTGACGGCGCGGGGAGGCTTTGGAGGCAGCGGCGGAGATGGCGGCGGTGCCGATGCCGGCCTCGTTGGTGTACAGTCCCCTTGCAATACCGTAACGGGCGGCCGCCAGAAGGGAGCCCCCCAGAGCGCCTCCTGCCGCCGCCCTGGGGGAGAGGGCGCTTTTCAGAATCAGGGACAGGGCCGGGAGAAGGCAGTCCCGGTTTATGAAAAGCAGGATCAGACAGCTGCCGATGTAGAGAAAGCCCAGCAGGGGCACAATCCGCATACAGACCCGGCTGATGCTCCGGATCCCTCCGATCAGCACCAGCCCGGCCGCCACGGCGGCGGCAAGCCCCACCAGATGGGGAGAGAGGCCGAAGGTGAGGGAGGTGCTCCGGGTCAGGGAGTTGGCCTGGGTGGTACAGCCCACTCCGAAGGCCGCCGCAACCGTGCAGGCAGCGTAGAAGGCGGCCAGCCTTTTTTTATGTAAACCGTTTTGCAGCACGTACATGGGGCCGCCCACAGGCTGGCCCTGCCGGTTTCGTTCCCGGTACAGGACTCCCAGATAACATTCCCCGTAGGCGGTGGCCATGCCCAGAACCCCTGTGAGCCAGCACCAGAACACGGCCCCGGGCCCTCCCAGAAAGACGGCGGTGGAGACGCCGATAATATTGCCGGTGCCCAGTGTGGCGGCCAGAGTGGTGGAGAGGGCGGCGAAGGCGGAGATAGGGCCCTCCCCGCCGGCGGGATCCGGCCCGGGGGATACGGACAGGCGGATGGCCCGAAGGATTTTCCTTTGGGGAATGCGCAGATGCGCCGTGTAGTACAGGTGGACGCCCATCAGCAGGATCAGCAGGGGGCCGCTCCAGAGAAAGCGGTTGGCCAAAGATAAAAGCTCCATAAAAATCTCCATTCCGGAGCGCTTACTGCATTATATGTGGCAGGCGGCAGGGGAGATTCCTCCCGGGAGGGCAAATCCGCTGAGCGTCCCGCCGGTGGGGCGGGGCAGATGTGTGATCCGGGCCCGGAGGGGCCTAGGGATCCGGCTTTTTGGGCTCCCGGTTC
Organism: uncultured Acetatifactor sp.; assembly: GCA_947625475.1. Taxonomy (GTDB): domain Bacteria; phylum Bacillota; class Clostridia; order Lachnospirales; family Lachnospiraceae; genus Acetatifactor. Next base: position 25,753 of record CANQOL010000027.1, on the reverse strand, counting down.
CAGACGCTGCTGGGCTGTGCCTCCGGGGTAGGGCAGCGCAGCAGGAGCCGTCCCAGGGCTTTTTTGTTGAAGGGGAACAGGGGCCACAGGTAGCTCATCCCTCCGAAGGTGGGCGTGGTGCACACAGAGAGCAGGATCAGGCACAGCCCTCCCAGAAAGCCCGGCAGTCCCAGGAGAGCGGTGGTCAGGATGAGAAAAATCCGATAGATCCGCAGGCCGTCCCCAAACTCCACGCTGGAGAGGGTCAGAGTGGTCAGCAGGGTCACGGCGGCGTAAAAGAGCACCTCTAGGGAGGCCCACCGAAGCTGAATGGCAATGTCCCCGATGATCAGGCCTCCGATGATGGAAAGAGAGCCGGAGAAGCGGCTGGAGCTGTGGGCGGCGGAGTATTTGAACAGATCCAGCAGAAATTCCACCGCCAGCACATAAAAGAGAAGCTGCCCTTTGGGCATGGGGCCGGAGGTCAGCAGCCCGTATTTTTCCGTGAAGGCGGGATAGTAGGCGGTCAGCAGCAGAAAGATGGGGAGCAGCAGGAGGCTCACCAGGATGCAGCCGAAGCGTACCAGCCGGAAATAGCTCCCTACCACGGGGCTGAAATAATAGTCGTCCGGGCTCTGGGTGAACTGAAAGACGGTGCTGGGCAGCAGAAGGACCACAGGGGTGTTATCCACCAAAATCAGGATATGTCCCTCCATCAGGCAGCTGCAGGCCACGTCCGGCCGCTCGGTTTTGTGGAGACTGGGCAGGGGATTGAACCATCTTTTCTGTACCAGCAGTTCCTCCAGGCTTTTGGCTCCCATGGTCAGGGATGAGACCTTCAGGGAGGCAAGGGTGTCCCGGAGCTTTTGGAGCAGGATTTCGTCCGCCAGCCCCTCCATATAGGCCAGGGCCACATCGGTCTGACTGTCTGTCCCCAGAGTGTGAAGGGAGAAGGTGAGCTTTGGAGAGCGGATGCGCCGGCGGATCAGGTTGGTGTTGAAAAGCAGTGTCTCTACAAAGCCGTCCCGCGGCCCCCGGGTGACCTGTTCGCTGTCCGGCTCTGAAATGCCCCGGGCGGGATAACTGCGCACGTCCAGGAGAATGGCCCGCTCGAACCCGTCGATCAGGAGTACGGAGGGGCCGCTGAGCACCTGCCGGAGGATTTCCTCCCAGGAGGAGACCAGCCGGACCTGGACATAGCCTATGCGGGCGCTTAAGTAAGCCTGGATGTCCCGCACCGCATCGTCGGTCATATACAGGGGATTCTGCAGGTCCGAGAAGATCTGCTGGAGAAGGTCTGTCTGGCAGAAGCCGTTGATACCCAGGAAATAGGCCCGGGTCCGGCCCAGAAGCATCTGGCGGCTGATCAGGTCAAAGCTGCGGCCGATGGGCAGCAGGCTCTCGGCGGTGCGGATGTTTTCTTCCAGATGGGGAGACAGTTCCATGGCGGACTCCTTTGAACGGGCGCGGATTTTTGGGAAGATGGGTCTCCCCTGTGGCTGCCCTCTGGAAGATAGTATGGACAGAAATCGGGGAAAATATTTGAGAGAGGCCGGTATGATTGATTCCCGGTGCACCTCGGCAGGTGTGGATGGGAATAAAAGATGTATTGACTTATGCGCTTTTAGAACATATAATGTTAAGCATAAAAGTCAATAAGGGGCAGATGTTATTATGGGAGCAAAGGAAGCAATTATCAAGATGGCAAAAGAAAATAATGGCACGGTTACCTCCGCAATGGTGGCGGCCGCAGGCTTCTCCCGGGGGAATATCAAATATCTCGTTGAGAGGGGGATCCTTGAAAAATCTGCCAGAGGTGTTTATGTTTTGCCGGGAATCTGGGACGATGAAATATTTAATTTACAGAACCGGTTTAAAAGAGGAATTTATTCTCATGAAACGGCATTGTTTTTGTGGGATTTAACAGACAGAACGCCGAACCGATATTGTATGACATTTCCAATGAGTTACAATCTGACAAAACCGAAGCAGGGAAATGTTCGGTGTATACAGTGCAAAAAGGAGTTATACGGTCTGGGGGTTGCGGAAACAGTTACGTCAGGCGGCCATACAGTGAGAGCGTATAGTGCAGAGCGCACACTCTGCGATATTTTAAGGACGCATAGCTGTGTGGATATTCAAGTGGTAACGGAAGCATTTAAGCGTTATGCGGCCAGAATGGATAAAAACATTCCAATGCTGTCAGAGTATGCAAAAATAGTAAGGGTTGAGACAAGGCTCAGAGCCTATCTGGAGGTATTGTTGTGAAAAATGCAATGCAGCTAAAAGCAGTTATGAAAAATATTGCCAGGGAAAAACATATATCAGCGCAGCTTGTAATGCAGAATTATATTATTCAAATATAGATATTGCCACTTTAAAGACAGCATTAGGAGCAACCATGGAGAAACGTGGCTCGAAAACCGTTCTGAAGAATTATCGTGCAATAATTGATACTGTCAAGAACAGCGGGATTATGCGGAAACAGTGGGATAATTATCGAAAGGACTTTGAATATGCGGCAGATATTGCTTTTGAGGATGTGTGTGATACGGTTGTGAAATGGATGGATGATATGTTAGATGTCTGAAGGAATAAAGCCACGCCGTCGTTTACAGCCTGGTTTCTGGGGATGCGCGGCAGTTGACGCGGGCGGCGGCCTATTTTATAATAAAGGGACGGATCCTTTTGAAAAGGGCAGGCGGCCGCGGGGAATCCCGGGGCCCCGGAACAGGCCCTGCGGGAAGGACGGAGGGAGAAGCATATGAGAGATTATATAGAAGAGGCGGACGCGCTTCTGGAACAGAACCGGGCCCGGGAGGCGGAGGCGCTGCTGCTGGAGGGGCTTCAGAAGGCGAAGGAGCAGGGACGCCCGGGGGATCAGGCGGCCCTCTTAAACGAGCTGGTGGGGTATTACCGCCAGACGGAGCAGTATGAGAAGGCATATGACTGCGGGAGGATGGCCCTGGAGGCTTTGGAGAAGGAGGGCGGCTCCCCGGAGAATGCGGTCTCTGTGGGGACGACTCTTTTGAATCTGGCCACTGCCTATCGGGCTGGGGGGAGATATGAGGAAGCGCTGGAGCTCTACCGGCAGGCCCGGGCGGTCTATGAGGCGCAGCTGGAGAAGGGCCATATGCTCTACTCCGGCCTGTACAACAATCTTTCCCTTCTGTATCAGGAGATGGGGGAGTATGAAAAGGCGGCGGAGAGCCAGAGGATGGCCCTGGAGGTAGTGGAGAAGAACAGCCCCAGAGGCTATGAGCATGGAGTGATTCTCACCAATCTGGCTTCCTCCTGCCTGCAGCTGGGCCTTGGGGATGAGGCGGCAGGGTATCTGAGGGAGGCCATCGGAATCTTTGAGGAGCGGGAGGTCAGGGACTCCCATTACTGCGCCGCCCTCTCCGCTCTGGGAACCTATCACTATCAGAAAGGGGAGTACGCTCTGGGAGAGGAACTCTTTGGAAAGGCGGCCCGGGGCATTGAGGCGCAGCTGGGTCAGAATCAGGCTTACCGGCAGCTGATGGAGAACGCCAGGGTATGCCGGGAGGCGGCTGCGGCCCAGCAGGCGGGCGCTGGCGGGCAGGCCCTCTCTCCCCGGGAAGAGCTCCGGGGGATGGAGCTGTGCCGGCGTTACTACGAGGCCTGGGGGCGGCCCATGATCCACCGGCTGTTCCCGGCCTATGAGGACAGGATTGCCGTGGGGCTGGCGGGGGAAGGGTCTGACTGCTACGGCTATGACGACGCCCTCTCCCGGGATCACGACTGGGGTCCCGGCTTCTGCATGTGGGTCACCGAGGAAGTGTACGGCCAGATCGGGGAGGCCCTCCAGCAGGCATATGAGGAATTGCCAAAGAGCTTTGAGGGCTTTACCTTTCAGGCGTCCCCCCAGGCCGGCAGGCGCCGGGGCGTCAGAAAAATCCGGGAGTTTTATACCTCTCTTCTGGGGGAGGAAAACTGCCCGGCCGGGGAGCGCTGGGAGGCGGGGCAGGTCAAGTGGAGCCAGATCCCGGATGCCGCGCTCTCTGCCGCTGTGAACGGCCAGGTGTTCCGGGACGGGGAGGGCTGTTTTACCGCCATCCGAAGCCTTCTGCAGGAGGGGTGCCCGGAGAGAATCTGGTTCCTGAAGATCGCCCAGGCCGCCGCCCGGTTCTCTCAGGCCGCCCAGTACAACTATGAGAGGCTTTTAAAGAGAGGGGATTCCATGGGGGCCAGGCTCATGCTCTCTGACGGGGTCAGGGAGGCTCTGAAGCTGGCTTACTACGGGGAGGGAGTCTATCCGCCCCATGACAAATGGCTGGCCCAGGGCCTGCGGCTGCGGGGAGGATATGAGCCCCTTCTGGAGGCTTTGGAGAGGGCCCTTTTGGAGGACGGCAGGGGAGAGGATACCTCCGGCCGGGATTTGGCGGCCCGGGCGGAGCGTACAGGGAGAGCCCTGGAGGAGGCGGCGGGGATTCTCAGCGCCAGATTTTATCAGACAGGGCAGATCAGCGATATCGATCCTTACCTGGAGGGACATGTGGAGGAACTGCTGTTCAAGGCATCCTTGACGGAGCTTTCCGTGGGGGAGCTGTCGGAGCGCATTGCCCGGAAGGAGTTTGAAGCCTTTGACAAGGTGAAGAACGAGGGGGGAAGGGCGGACTGCCAGGACGACTGGTTCACCTTCTCGATCATGCGCAAGAGCCAGTATCTGACCTGGGATGAGACAATGCTCAGACAGTATTATTATGATTTCTGCCGGGAGTATGAGAGAGGCCACAATCTGATTGAGGAAAAGTACGGAAGGATGATGGAGAGCATCGCTCCCGAAGAGTACGAAAAAATCAAGGACAATTTCCCTGCCGTGAGTCAGGAAAAGAGGGGGATTGTGGAGAAAATCGCGGGCCTGCAGGTAGCCTGGATGGAGGACTTTGCCCGGCGCTATCCGATGCTGGCGGGCAACGCCCGGCGCATCCACACCTGGGAGGATGACGCCTACAATACCTCCTATGAGACCTATCTGAGGGGAGAGCTGCTCACCTACTCGGACAAAATGCTGGAGCTCTACGGCAGGTACATTGTGGCCCACGCCCAGGGGCCCCATGCCCGCAATCTGGCGGAAGAGATTATGGAGCACTCCGTCCTCATGTACGGCTACGAGAGCCTGCAGGAGGCGGAGGAAGGGCTCGCCAGGGAGGCTAAGTGAAAAATGGGCACCGGGTTTTGGCCCGGTGCCTGTTCGTTTGGTGCGCCTTGGACGCTGCCCGGCGAGGTCTCTATCTAGCACCAGCCCCCGTCCATGGTGATCACCTGGCCGGTGAGATAGCCGGGAGCCCTGACCAGCTGCAGGACCATGGCGGCGGCCTCCGCCGGCGTGCCCATCCGGTCCGCCGGGATCTCCCGCTGCAGCTCCTGAAGCTCCTCCTGGGACAGGCACCGGTTCATATCCGTGTCGATCAGTCCCAGGGCCAGGGCGTTGACCTGGATATTGCTGGGGGCCAGCTCCTTGGCCAGGGCCCGGGTGAGAGCGTTCACACCCCCCTTGGAGGCTGAATAGGCCGCCTCCATGGAGGCCCCCACATTGCCCCAGACGGAGGAAATGTTGATGATCCGGCCGCTGTGGCGGCGCAGCATCAGGGGAATGGCCAGCCGGCAGGTGTAAAAGCAGGCGTCTAAGTTGACCGCCATCAGCTGCCGCCACTGCTGGGGCGTCATGTCGCTGAGCAGCCCTATGTGGGAGACGCCCGCATTGTTCACCAGCACGTCCAGACGGGTGAGACCCTCAAAGAGCCGGGCGGCCTGGACAGGATCCCCCACATCGGCCCGGAGGGCCCGGCAGCGGATCCTGGAGCTTTGCTCCAGCTCTGCCGTCAGCTGCTCCAAAAGCCCCACGGATTCCCGGCATGCCAGCACCAGGTCATAGCCCTCCCCCGCCAGGGCCTGGGCGATGGCCCGCCCGATCCCCCGGGAGGCTCCCGTAACCACGGCAGTCGGTCTTGCAGTATTCTCCACGGTTTTTCAGCTCCTTTCTTCCCGGAGGGCACCTGGCTCCCCCTGGGCTTTGGCGATATCCTTTATCACTTCCCCCGCCAGGATCAGGCCCACCACCGGGGGCACGAAGGCATTGCTTCCCGGAATGTCTCTCCGGACGGAACATTTCCGCGCCGTCCCGGGAGGACAGATACAGTTTGTCCGGCAGCTGATCTCCAGGTCATCCGCAGGCCTTACGGGCTTTTCCTCGGAATATACGACCTTGAGGTGATCCACATTTCTCTTTTTCAGCTCTCTTCTCATGACCTTTGCGAGAGGGCAGACTCTTGTCTCGTAGATATCGGCCACCCTGAACAGGGTGGGATCCAGTTTGTTCCCCGCGCCCATGCTGCTGATGATCGGCACTCCCGCCGCCCTGGCCTGAAGGATCAGCTCGATCTTCCCTGTCACCGTATCGATGGCATCCACCACATAGTCATATTGAGAAAAATCAAACGAATCCGAGCTCTCCGGCAGATAAAAGGTTTTGTAAGTGTTGACCGCCGCGCCGGGATTGATCTCCAGCACCCTGTCCCTGGCCACGTCGACCTTATATTTCCCCACGGTCTTTCTGGTGGCGTATATCTGCCGGTTGAGATTGGTCAGACAGATCCTGTCGTCATCGATCAGGTCCAGTGTGCCGATGCCGCTTCTGGCCAGCGCCTCCACCGCGTAGCCGCCCACGCCGCCGATGCCGAAAACGGCCACTCTCGCCCGGGCCAGCCTTTCCATGGCCGGTTTCCCAAATAATAATTGTGTCCTGGAAAACTGATCTAACATGCGCTTCCCTTCCCGCCTTCCTGAATTTTTTTCAGTGTACACCTGCCGGGCGGCTTAGTCAATAGAAAAGGGCCCTGGGGGCGTTCCCGGTGCATTCGGGGAATGCCTTTTTCCCATTTTTTGTTAAAAAATTATGACAAATTTCTTTTACATATCTGTTGACAATCGGGCCGCGCGGTGATATATTTGTAATCAGATTTAACAAATTTGTAACAAACAGACCCAGACATAAGAACAGATCAGGAGATAAATCCCATGCACAGCCTCTCCTTTCGGATAACTACATATGCACTCTCCGCCGCCTTCCTTTTTGCCGGATGCGGCCTGAAGGCTCAGGCGTCCAATGTTTCCACCGTACTGCCCACCGCCGGCATCAACATCACTCTGGCGAAGGGCACTACCATGGAGGATCTCCAGGCCATAACCGGGAATGACAGTGCCAGCCTGGAGACTTTGGTGGAGCTGACCCGGATTGAGGACGATCCGGTGCCCGCGGCCGAGGAACCGTCGGAGGAGGAGTCATTCAGCAGCCTTGTGATCGCGCAGGTGCGCAGCTATGTAAATGTGAGAAACATGCCCAGCGAGGACGGACAGATCGTGGGATATTTGTACAACAATTCCGTGGGAACGTTCCTGGCCGAGCAGAACGGCTGGTACGAGATCCAGTCCGGAGATGTGACCGGCTTTGTGAGCGGCGAGTACTGTGTGACAGGCGATGCCGCCGTGGAGCTGGCAAAGCAGGTGGGAACCCGGATCGCCACCGTGACGGCCGACGGCCTTTATGTGAGAAGCGAGGCCTCTCTCGACGCTTCCATCCTGGGGATGGTGGCAAACGGGGATGACCTGGTGGTGTACGAGGAACAGAACGGCTGGGCCAGAGTGGACACGGAAGATGGCATGGGCTGGGTATCCATGGACTATGTGGATCTGAGGACCGAGTTCGTGACCGCCGAGTCCAAGGAGGAGGCCGACCGGAGAAAGGCGGAGGAACAGGCAGCGGCGGCGGCAGCCAGGGCGGCGGCCCAGGCGGCAGCGGCTCAGGCACAGGCAGCCCAGGCAGCGGCGGAGCAGAATCCGGTGCCGGTGCCCGTGGTAACGGCCTCAGGGGACAATGAGATGGGAGCGGCGGTTGCCCAGTACGCGCTGCAGTTTGTGGGCAATCCCTATAAATACGGAGGCTGCAGCCTGACCAACGGGACGGACTGCTCCGGCTTTGTGATGAGTGTGTATGCCAACTTCGGGGTGAGCCTGCCTCATTCCTCCGGCGCCGACCGCAAGCAGGGGTATGCGGTGGACGGGCTGGAAAACGCCCAGCCCGGGGATCTGATCTGCTACTCCGGCCATGTGGCCCTCTACATAGGGGACGGTCAGATTGTTCACGCCTCCAACTCCAAGACGGGGATCATTACCTCCAAGGCGGATTACAAAAAGATCCTCGCCATCCGCAGGATTTTCTGACAACACAGTGAGCAGAGCCGCTGCAGGAAGGGCTGAGTCCTTCCACAGCGGCTTTTTTTGTTCGGAAACGAGGGCGGCAGTTTGATTTGTTTCGAAAAACCGTTATTGTCTCACATTTTCCGGGGGGAGGGAATCTGTCCCTCATCGACGGATTTGTCTATTTTGTACAAAGAATCTACATTTCTCGACATTTCGTTACATTTATACCTGTGAATAAGTAAAAAGATATCCACATCCAAAAACGCGCAAAATGGGAAAAAAGTAACTTATACACTAAGTTATACACCTTATCCACAGTTTTTTATGTCAATTTGGGTGAAATATTATGGAAACTTTGGGAACGTCTGTTTTGTGAAGTTCTCATAAAAAAACAAAAACAGTGGGATTTTGCCGAAAAAAGTATTGACAATTTTGATTTCAAATTTATGTAAAAATAAGACGAAATTGTTGCAAAATAAGGAAGGAAATGGTATAATTACCATACAATAAACCACAGAAAGGAATGAGACGGTATGAAGTTTGTGATCGTGGGCAGGAACATGGAGGTGACATCTGCGCTGAAGAGCGCTGTGGAGGACAAGATCGGCAAGCTGGGAAGGTATTTCCAGCCTGATACGGAAGTACATGTCACCTTGAGCGTGGAAAAGGACAGGCAGAAGATAGAGGTCACCATTCCGGTGCGGGGGAAGATCATCCGCTCCGAGCAGGTCAGCAGCGATATGTATGTGTCCATCGACCTGGTGGAGGAAATCATTGAGAGGCAGCTGAAAAAGTATAAGAGCAAGCTGGTGGACAAGCAGCAGAGCGGAGGGGATTTCAGCCAGCTTTACGCTCAGAGCCCGGAGGACGGGGGGGAGGAAATCCGGATCGAGCGCACCAAGAAGTTTGATATCAAGCCCATGTATCCGGAGGATGCCTGCGTCCAGATGGAGCTGCTGGGGCACAGCTTCTATGTATTTGCCAATGCGGAGACCGGGCAGGTGAATGTGGTCTACCGCAGGAAGGGAGGCACCTACGGCCTGATCGAGCCGGAAGAGTAGTCCGGGAGGCCGGAGGACTAGTCCGGGCTGGAAGAGCAGTCTTGGCCGGAGAACCAGTCCGGGCCGGAGGTTTCGGCGGGTCTCCGGACGCAGGGACAGAAAACAGAGGGAACAGCGGGCCGCGCGGGCGAAAGCCGCGCGGCCCTTTTGCGCGGGAAGGGCGCAGGCGTACCCTGCCGGACATATCGCATGCGGGAAGGGCACAGGCGTACCCTGCCGGACACATCGCATGCGGAAGGGACGCGGCGCGGGCATACCCTGCCGGGGCGCTTCATATATTGGAGGGAAGGAGAGGGAGACGCAAGGGGGAGGCTTTGAGAGGGAAGGGAAATCATGGGACGTGCGCCGGCAGGGGGCGCGGCTACGGAACATTTATCAGAAAGGCAGTGCTGGCGGAGCTCTATCTGGTCGCTGCGGCGGCGCTCATTCTGGCGGGGAACTGGAAAAAGCAGCAGGGAAGCCTGCTGGACGCCTCCACCCGTTCCCCGGAAGGGTACATAAAATGGGTGGATTTCGATGTGTCCTACGAGGCCCTGTGCAGCGCCTATCAGTGGGACGTGAACACCTACAAAAAGGAGCATCATGTGGGCTGGGTGGAGCTGCTGGCCTACACCGCGGCCAGATGCGGCGGGAAATTTGACGAAAAGGCCCTGCAGATCCTGGAGAAGGCTGCCGGGGAGCTGGCGGCCGGGGATACCAGTCTGGGGGATCTGACGGAGAATCTGAAATATTACGATTATTATGAAGAGGCCTACGGGGCCGTGCTGGGGGGCATGGTGGGGGAGTATCAGGTCCGCCAGCCCGATGAGGCCGGAAACCTGCTGTATCAGCCGGTGTACGGCCTGAAGGCCTATTTTCCCCTGGCCAGGGGCTTTACCTACACTCACTATGACGATTTCGGGGCGGGGCGCAGCTACGGATATCAGAGGAAGCATCTGGGCCATGATATGATGGGCCAGGTGGGAACTCCCATTATGGCCGTGGAGTCGGGACGTGTGGAGGCTCTCGGCTGGAACCAGTACGGGGGCTGGCGGATCGGGATCCGGAGCCTGGACGGGAAGAGGTACTATTATTACGCCCACCTGCGCCAGAATTACCCCTATGCGGAGGGGCTCAAGGAGGGGGACCTGGTGACCGCCGGGGACGTGATCGGATACATGGGACACACGGGCTACAGCGCCAAGGAAAATGTCAATAATATAGAAGTAACCCATCTGCACTGGGGGATGCAGCTGATTTTTGACGAATCCCAGAAGGAGAGCGACAGCGAGATCTGGATCGACCTGTATCCTCTCACCTGCTTCCTGGCCCGCCATACCCAGCCGGCCGAGAAGGTGGAGGGGACCCGGGAGTGGGTGCGGTCCACGCAGATTCTGGATCCTGCGGTGGAGGCGGCCCGGTGATTTTTTTGAAAAGGCATTGCAATAAGCTTGGGGCTATGATAAAATAGGTTCTATCAGCAATGACAAAAAAATAACAATCATTGCGGCAAAGTTCATTATCATCGATATGACACGAATCTGGAGGTAAGAGAAATGGCAAAGAAAGTTGTATTAGCAGGCGCCTGTCGTACCGCCATCGGTACTATGGGCGGGTCCCTGAGCACTACCCCCGCTGTGGACCTGGGAGCCATTGTGATCCGCGAGGCTTTAAAGAGAGCCGGCGTGGCGCCCGATGCGGTTGACCAGGTGTACATGGGCTGTGTGATCCAGGCCGGGCTTGGCCAGAACGTGGCCCGCCAGGCTTCCATCAAGGCGGGGCTTCCCGTGGAGGTGCCCGCTGTCACCATGAACGTGGTGTGCGGCTCCGGCCTCAACTGTGTGAACCAGGCGGCACAGATGATCCTGGCCGGAGAGGCCGACATCGTAGTGGCAGGCGGCATGGAGAATATGTCCATGGCCCCCTATGCGGTTCCCCAGGCCCGCTTCGGCTACCGCATGAACAACGGCACGCTGGTGGACACCATGATCAAGGACGCTCTCTGGGATGCCTTCAACGATTATCATATGATTAAGACCGCGGACAATATCTGCGAGGAGTGGGGCCTGACCCGCCAGGAGCTGGATGAGTTCGCATTAAAGAGCCAGCAGAAGACCCAGGTAGCCCAGGAGACGGGCGCCTTCAAGGCGGAGATCGTTCCCGTGGAGGTAAAGAAAAAGAAGGAGACCGTGATCTTTGATACGGATGAGGGCCCCCGCCCCGGCTCCACCATGGAGGGCCTGGCAAAGCTGCGTCCCATCAATAAGGACGGCTTTGTGACCGCCGGCAACGCCTCCGGCATCAACGACGGCGCCGCAGCCATCGTGGTGATGAGCGAGGAAAAGGCCAAGGAGCTGGGCGTGAAGCCCATGGCCACCTATGTGGCAGGCGCTCTGGCAGGGGTGCGCCCCGACATCATGGGCATCGGCCCCGTGGCCGCCACCAGGAAGGTGATGGCCAAGACCGGCATGAAGATCGAGGACTTCGATATCATCGAGGCCAACGAGGCCTTTGCGGCCCAGTCCGTGGCAGTGGGCAAGGAGCTGGGCATCGATGTGGACAAGCAGCTCAATCCCAACGGCGGCGCCATCGCCCTGGGACATCCCGTGGGAGCCTCCGGCTGCCGTATCCTGGTAACCCTGCTCTATGAGATGCAGGCAAGAGGCGCCAAGACCGGCCTGGCCACCCTGTGTATCGGCGGCGGCATGGGCTGCGCCACCATCGTCAAGATTGAGGATTAAAACAAAGTCAGGGCAACCTGAAAGAATACAGCCGGGCGGGACTCTCCCGCCTTGCTGTGTGGAAAGGATCGCTATGGAATACATTGTATATGAGCAAAAGGGACAGTACGCCATCCTCACGGTCAGCCGCGAGAAGGCATTAAACGCCCTGAATTCCGCCGTGCTGGAGGAACTGAATGCGGCTCTGGACGGGGTGGACTTAGATGAGGTCAGATGCCTGATCGTCACCGGCGCCGGCCCCAAATCCTTTGTGGCGGGAGCCGATATCGGAGAGATGAGCACGCTGACCAAGGCGGAGGGAGAAGCCTTCGGCAAGAAGGGGAACGACGTGTTCCGCAGGCTGGAGACCTTCCCCATCCCTGTGATTGCCGCGGTGAACGGCTTCGCCCTGGGAGGCGGCTGTGAGCTGGCCATGAGCTGCGATATCCGGATCTGCTCCGAGAACGCGGTGTTCGGACAGCCTGAGACGGGCCTGGGCATCACCCCGGGCTTCGGAGGCACCCAGCGGCTGGCCCGCCTGGTGGGACCCGGCATGGCCAAGCAGATGATTTACACCGCCCGCAATATCAAGGCGCAGGAAGCATACAGGATCGGCCTGGTGAACGCGGTTTACCCTCAGGAGGAACTGCTTCCCGCCGCAGAGAAGATGGCGGCCGGCATCGCAAAGAACGCCCCTATCGCCGTGCGCAGCTGCAAGAAGGCCATCAACGGCGGCCTGGATCTCTCCATGGACGAGGCGCTGGTTCTGGAGGAAAAGCTCTTCGGCGGCTGCTTTGAGACCGAGGATCAGAAGTACGGCATGGCCTTTTTCCTGGACAAGAACAAGGAGAAGGTCAAGGAGCCCTTTCAAAACCGTTAATCAACAGTTACCATATCAACAGACAAGGAGGAATAATCCATGAAAGTAGGTATTATCGGCGCCGGTACAATGGGCGCAGGCATCGCGCAGGCTTTTGCCATGACAGACGGGTATGAGGTATGTCTGTGCGACATCAAGCAGGAGTTCGCTGACGGCGGAAAGGCCAGGATCCTGAAGAATCTGAATTTCCTGGTGGGCAAGGAGAAGATCACCCAGGCCAAGGCGGATGAGATAGCCGCCAAGATTGTGACCGGCTTAAAGGACATCTGCACCGACTGCGATCTGGTGGTGGAGGTTGCCCCTGAGAATATGCAGATCAAGAAGACCACCTTTAAGGAGCTGCAGGAGATCGTAAAGCCCGGGTGCATGTTTGCCACCAACACCTCATCCCTCTCCATCACGGAGATCGGGGCGGGCCTGGACAGGCCCATGATCGGTATGCACTTCTTTAACCCCGCCGACAGGATGAAGCTGGTGGAGGTGATCGCAGGCGAGAATACCCCTGCCGAGCTGGTGGAGACCATCAAGAAGATTGCGTCGGACATCGGCAAGACCCCCGTTGAGGTGAAGGAGGCTCCCGGATTTGTGGTGAACCGCATCCTGATCCCTATGATCAACGAGGCCATCGGCATTTACGCGGACGGCATTGCCAGCGTGGCGGATATCGACGAGGCCATGAAGCTGGGCGCCTCCCATCCCATGGGGCCTCTGGCCCTGGGCGATCTGGTGGGCCTGGATATCGTGCTGGCCATCATGGAGGTGCTTCAGAACGAGACCGGCGATCCCAAGTACCGTCCTCATCCCCTGCTCCGGAAGATGGTGCGCGCCGGCAAGCTGGGCCGCAAGACCGGCAAGGGCTTTTACGATTACAGCAAATAATCAATATGGATTTGGAGGAAAGATATCATGGATTTTACTTTAAGCAAAGAGCATGAAATGGCGCGTGCCCTTTTCAAGGAGTTCGCTGAAAAGGAAGTAAAGCCTCTGGCCAAGGAGGTGGACGAGACCGAGGAGTTCCCCAGAGCCACCGTGGAGAAGATGGCAAAGTACGGCTTTCTGGGAATCCCTGTTCCCAAGGAGTACGGCGGACAGGGCTGTGATCCCCTGACATATGTGATGTGTGTGGAGGAACTGTCCAAGGTGTGCGGCACCACAGGCGTTATCGTGTCCGCCCACACCTCTCTGTGCTGCGATCCCATTATGACCTTCGGCACGGAGGAACAGAAGCAGAAGTATCTGGTTCCCCTGGCAAAGGGCGAGAAGCTGGGCGCCTTCGGACTGACCGAGCCCGGCGCCGGCACCGACGCCCAGGGCCAGCAGACCAAGGCTGTCCTGGACGGGGATGAGTATGTGCTCAACGGCTCCAAGATCTTCATCACCAACGGCAAGGAGGCAGACGTATATGTTATCTTCGCCGTGACCGGCATGATCGAGAAGAGGGGCAAGATGATGAAGGAGATCACCGCCTTCATCGTGGAGAAGGGAACCCCCGGATTTACCTTCGGCACCAAGGAGAAGAAGATGGGGATCCGCGGATCCTCCACCTATGAGCTGATCTTTACGGACTGCCGCGTGCCTGCCGCAAACATGCTGGGCAAGCCGGGACAGGGCTTCAAGATTGCCATGCACACTCTGGACGGCGGCCGGATCGGCATCGCCTCTCAGGCTCTGGGCCTGGCGGAGGGCGCTCTGGAGTCCACCATTGCCTACGTGAAGGAGAGGAAGCAGTTCGGACGTTCTATCTCCCAGTTCCAGAACACCCAGTTCCAGCTGGCTGACATGGCTACCAAGGTGGAGGCGGCCAAGCTCCTGGTCTACAAGGCAGCCATGGCCAAGGCTACAAAGGCGGAGTACGGGTTTGAGGCCGCTCAGGCAAAGCTCTGCGCCGCAGAAGTGGCTATGGAGATTACCACCAAGGCTGTACAGCTCCACGGCGGCTACGGCTACACCAGAGAGTATGAGGTGGAGCGCATGATGCGCGATGCCAAGATCACCGAGATCTACGAGGGCACCAGCGAGGTACAGCGCATGGTCATCAGCGCCGCACTGCTGAAGTAATAGAAAAAGAATAAGGAGTGAAAATACAATGAAAATCGTTGTTTGCATCAAGCAGGTTCCCGATACCAAGGGCGGCGTCAAGTTTAAGCCAGACGGAACTCTCGACAGAGCAGCTATGCTGACCATCATGAACCCGGACGACAAGGCGGGCCTGGAGGCGGCCCTGAGATTAAAGGACCAGTACGGAGCCGAGGTGACCGTGATCACCATGGGCCTTCCCAAGGCGGAGGATGTGCTGCGCGAGGCCATGGCCATGGGCGCCGACAAGGCGATCCTGGTGACCGACAGAGTGCTGGGCGGCGCGGACACCTGGGCTACCTCCCAGACCCTGGCGGGAGCCATCCGCAACCTGGACTATGATCTGATCATCACCGGACGTCAGGCCATCGACGGCGATACCGCCCAGGTGGGCCCCCAGATCTCCGAGCACCTGAATATTCCCGTGATCTCCTACGCACAGAATATCAAGATCGACGGCGACAGCGTTATCGTGGAGCGCCAGTACGACGACAGATACCATGTGCTGAAGGCAAAGATGCCCTGCCTGATCACCGCTCTGGCAGAGCTCAACGAGCCCAGATATATGACGCCCGGCGGAATCTTCGATGCCTGCAAGGCCGAGGTTACCGTCTGGGGCAGAGCCAATCTGGTGGACGTGGAGGATTCCAACCTGGGCCTGAAGGGCTCTCCCACTCAGATTGCAAAGGCTTCCGACAAGGTGAGAAAGGGAGCGGGCGAGAAGGTTACCTTAGATCCCGCCGAGTCCGTCACCTACATCGTGGGCAAGCTCAAGGAGAAGCATGTTATCTGAAAATAATCATAGGAAGGTGCCATGCCTTCTCCTGAGTGCGTGGCAGAATGGAGGAAACAATGAATTTAGAGGAATATAAGGGCGTATATGTCTTCGCCCAGCAGGTTGACAATGAGATCAACAGTATTGCCTTTGAGCTGGTGGGCAAGGGAAAGGATCTGGCGGACGACCTTGGAACGGATGTGACTGCTGTGCTGGTGGGAAGCGGCATTAAGGATCTGGCGGACCAGCTGGCAGAGTACGGCGCCGACAGAGTGATCGTGGTGGACGATCCCGAGTGTAAGGAGTACCGCACCGAGCCCTATGCCCATGCGCTGGCCAGTGTGATCCAGAAGTTTAAGCCCGAGATTTTCCTGGTGGGCGCTACCGCCATCGGACGTGACCTTGGCCCCCGGGTATCTGCCAGGATTCACACGGGACTGACCGCAGACTGCACCCAGCTGGATATCGGCGACTTCCCCCTGACCCCGGTTCCCGGCAAGGAGCAGAAGCACAATCAGCTGCTGATGACCCGTCCCGCGTTCGGCGGCAACACTATCGCCACCATCGCCTGCCCGGACTTCCGCCCTCAGATGGCCACCGTCCGTCCCGGCGTGATGCAGAAGCGCCCCAGAGTGGCCGGCGCCAAGGCAGAGGTGATCGAGTTCAATCCCGGCTTTACGCCTGACAACAAGTATGTGGAGATCATGGAAGTGGTGAAGGCGGTGTCCGACACGGTGGATATCATGGACGCCAAGATCCTGGTGTCCGGCGGCCGCGGCGTGGGAAGCCCTGAGAACTTTAAGATCCTGGACGACCTGGCAGCCGTCCTGGGCGGAACCGTGAGCTGCTCCCGTGCCGTTGTGGATGCGGGCTGGAAGCCCAAGGCTCTCCAGGTGGGCCAGACCGGCAAGACGGTCCGTCCCAATGTGTATTTCGCCATCGGTATCTCCGGGGCCATCCAGCATCTGGCCGGCATGGAAGAGTCCGATCTGATCATCGCCATCAACAAGGACGAGACCGCCCCTATTTTCGATGTGGCGGACTATGGCATTGTGGGCGACCTGAACAAGATCGTGCCTGCCCTGACCGAGAAGCTGAAGGCGGAGCTTGCCGCAAAATAAGGAAAAGAGCCGGAGTGCGGCGGGCCGGTGAAATAGGCGGCCGCATCCGGCGGACGGTTTTCCCTGGCGGAAGCCCCTTTTGGGGCTTCCGCCGGAGGAACCTGCGTTCTGCGGATTTCTTGATTTTATATATATTCTGATTGCTTAGATTGTTCGATTGTTCTGTTTTTTCATGCGCAGAGTGCTGCGCGGTATCCCAGGTTTGAAATGATTTTCTTGGTTTTATATTTTCTTTGTGTTTCTCTTTTTTGATTTGACTCGGTGCATGTTCTGTTTAGGATTCCCTCGGTGAAATTGCCGGTGAGGCAGAAGTGCTTTGGCTTTTGGACGGGTGTATGTTGTTTTGCTCTGCCGCAGGGCGGGGAAGGGCGGTGTCGGATGCTGGAGATTGGGTCGCTGGTGGGCGGCAAATATAAGATCCTGAATGTGGTGGGCAGGGGCGGTATGAGCGTGGTTTACCTGGCCATGAATGAGCGGGCCAACAAGCAGTGGGCCGTGAAGGAGGTGACCAGGGAGGGGGTGACGGATTTTCAGAGGGTGCGTCAGAGGCTGGCGGTGGAGACGGATATGCTCAAGCGCCTGTCCCACCCCAACCTGCCCAGCATTGTGGATGTGATTGAGGAAGAGGAAACCCTTTTGATTGTCATGGACTATATCCAGGGGAACCCCTTAAGCCGGGTGGTGGAAGAGTCGGGTGCCCAGCCACAGGAGAGCGTGGTTTCCTGGGCCAGGCAGCTCTGCGACGTGCTGGGGTATCTGCACACCCGCAGACCTCCCATCATTTACCGGGACTTGAAGCCGGCCAACATTATGCTGGGGCCGGAGGGGAAGGTGACCCTCATTGATTTCGGCACTGCCAGGGAGTTTAAGGAGACGGGCCTGGGGGATACGGCCTGGCTGGGAACGCCCGGGTACGCAGCCCCGGAGCAGTTCGGAGGGCTGGGACAGACGGACGAGCGGACGGACATTTACTGCCTGGGGGCCACCCTCTACCACCTGGTCACCGGGGAAAATCCTGCCCAGTCCCGCCGGGAGATGCGGCCCCTGCGGGAGATCAATCCGGGTCTCTCGGGAGGGCTGGAGAAGATCATCCGGAAATGTACCCGGCTGGATCCCCGGGAGCGATACCAGTCTGCGGCGGAGCTGATGTATGATCTGGAGCATTACCGGGAGATGGAGGACCGGTATCGGATGAGGCAGAAGCGGCGGCTGGCGGTCTTTTTGGGGGCTCTGACTTTGACGGTGCTGGCCTGGGGAGTCTCTCTCTGGGGGCACATGGGAGCCCTGCGGAGGCTGCAGGAGGATTATGTTTATCGGCTGCGGCTATGCGCCGATCCGGAGAGCTGTCTGGAGACCGTTCTCATCCGCCCGGGCCGGAGAGAGGCATATCTGAAGCTGGCAGAGCTGCTGACGGAGGATTTCCGGCTGACCTATGAGGAAATGGGGATCCTGCGGGGGCTTCAGGCAGGGTTGGAGGAGAGGGACGCCAGGGGATATCTGCGTCAGACGGATGTGCTGGCGCGGCTTTCGGAGGAAGATCCGGAGGGGTACGGGGAGGTCTGTCTCCGGTTTGGGGAGGCTTGTCTGTTTTATTATGACGTGGCCCTGGAGCGGGACAGGTATCTGGCCGCGTCGGAGTGGTTTGGCCGGGTCAGGGACCGCTACCCGGCGGCCGGGATCTACTGTGATATGGCGGAACTGCTGGAGAGGCTGTATCAGTACGGCAATGCCAGGGTAAAGCAGACGGCCAAGCTCTATGAAGCCTACGGGGAGCTGTGGGAGCGGGTCGAGGCGCTGCAGAGGGAGACGGAGCGGAGCGGGGATCTGGACTGCCGGCTGCAGGTCTGGAGCCTGACTGTGAGGATGCTGGCGGACTATGGGGGAGAGTTCGCCGAGGTGGCAGGGGAAGCCCGGCTGGAGCATGTGCTGGATGGGATTCAGGATGGGATGGCAGGGGTGGAGGAACGGGTGCTGGCCCCGGACCTGGAGGCGCTGGGAGAGAGGCTGGAGGATGTGAGGGAGAAGCTGCGGTGGGCCGGGGGATTGGAGGCGCAGTGAACAGAGGATCGGAGGCGGGGAGGACGGGATGACATATGAAATATTTCAAATGATATCTGTGGGGGCGGCAGTTTTTGGGGGAATCCTGCTGGCTGTGTCTGTGGGACTGTTCTGGGGACTGCATATTCCGCGGGTACTGGGAGAGCTTACGGGACTGACGGCCCGGCGCGCCCTCAGGCGGGCCCGGCGGGGGAGAGAGGACAGCCCGCGAAGGGAAAGAAGAAGGGGCCCCAGGGAAAGACCGGAGGGGAGAAAGGCCGGGGGAGGACGGAAGAAAACCGGCCGGGAGAGGACTCAGAGGGCTGCGGAGGCGGGCCCGGGTGCAGAGCAGGAGGAAACCGTGTATTTTGGGGGAGAGGTTTCCGCCGAGGGCCAGGAAGAGACCGTGTATCTGGGAAGAGAGCGCCCAGGTGCGGGGCAGGAGGAAACCGTGTATTTTGGGGGAGGGATTTCCGCCGAGGGCCAGGAAGAAACCGTGTATCTGGGAAGAGAGAACCCGGATGCAAAACAGGATGAGACCGTATACCTGGGTCGGGAGAACTCCCGGCCGGAAAGAGATTCAAGAAAATAATTAAAAAAATAAGAGAAGGGAAGAAATCAAAATGGGTATGAAGGAATGGATGAAGCAGTTTTTGGCAGGATTCTGCGCGGTGCTCTGCCTTTGGGCAGTTCTGGCACAGTCCTGCTTTTCCCCTGTGGCAGCAGCCCGGGGAGGAAGTGGGACTGTATCCGGAAATGTGGGAGGAACTTCAGAAAATGAAGGATTTGTGTCAGAAAACGAGGGAGACACATCCAAAAATGAAGGATTTGTGTCAGGAAACGGAGAAGCACCAGGAAGCGGAAAGGACGTCTCCGGAGATGAAGGGGACGGCCCCGGGGGCGGAGGGGATGTGTCCGGCAGTGAGGGAGGCATTCCCGGGGGCGGAGGAAGCGTGTCCGGCAGCGAGGGAGGCATCCCCGGAGGCAGTGGAAGCGTGTCCGGCAGCGAGGGGGACGTGTCCGGCAGCGAGGGGGATGTGTCCGGCGGAGAGGGCCGGGATGAGAATCTTCCGCCCAGAATCGTAATCCGGCCGGAGACTGCCGGAGAGTCGCCCGCCAATCGGGATGTGAGCTTTGAGGTGGAGGTGACGGATCCGGACTCGCCCCTGGCTCTGGCGGAATACTGGGTGACCTGCGGGGAGGATTCGGCGGCCACCCAAAGATGCGTGTACTTTCCGGGGGCGGAGGATAGGCGCCTCACAATCCCGGTGACGGTTCTGGCAGAGAAGAACAACGGCGACGGGGTGGTGCTCCATGTGCAGGCCAGGGACCGGCAGGGACTGGAGAGCCGTGAGGAAAGCCTGCCCTTTTCCATTGACATTACGCCCCCACAGATCCAGGTGGCCCTGGAGGGGGATCCGGTCTGCCGGCAGGGGGAAAGAGGGTATTTCTGCGATCCTCCCAGGGCCCGGATCTCCGTCACGGAGCGGAGCAGCCATTTTGATCCTCAGGAGGCCCTCCGGGGAATACAAATTGCGGCCCTGGATGCCCAGGGGCAGGAGATTCCCCTGGAGAGGGAGGCCATGCTCAGCCCATGGACCACTCTGGAAGGGGAGACGTCGGATCAGGCGGTGCACACGGCCTATCTGACCTTCTCCGAGGATGCCAATTATCAGTGGGAGATCACCTATACCGACGCGGCGGGAAATGAAAGCGGGGAGGTTCAGAGCCTGGGGGAGCCGCCCTTTTGCCTGACGGTGGACCGGGGAGCGCCCCAGGGGCAGGTCCGCATAGGGGACCGGCTGTGGGAGGGGCTCATCGATCGGCTCTGCTTTGGAATCTGGAGCCGGGAGACCGTGCAGGTGGAGATCCGGGCCTGGGACGGGATCAGCCCATGCCGGACAGAGTTTTTGAAGGTTCACGGGACAGAGAGCATGAGCCTGGCGGAGCTGGAGAGCGCTTCCGGCTGGGAGCCCTTCCAGGGACTGACCGTGGATAGGGAGGAACTTTTTTCCGTGTACGCCAGAGTGATGGATCTGGCCGGAAACCGTTCCTATCTGGGCAGCGGCGGCGTGATCCTGGATCGGAGCCCTGTATGTGTAAGCCTCACGCCTCAGGAGCCGGACTGGGAGGGCGGCTACAACGGCTCCGGGGAGACTGTCTCTGTGCGGGTGGCGGTGCGGGAGGCCCTGGGGGAGCTGCCGGCGGCTTATTCCGGGATTCAGTCGGTGGAATACTGGGTGACCTGCGACGGGACACAGACCCAGCGGGAGATCCTCTTTCAGGCGGACCAGACCCGGGATCCTGCCTGGGAGGAACTGGTCAGGGACTATGAGGGAGAGATTTTCCTTGACAGAGAAAAAAACAGCGGGCAGGTAATCCTCAGCGTTCTGGCCAGGGACAACGCCGGCAACGAGACAAGGGAGAGCTGCGGGTTTACCGTGGACGCGGCGGCCCCGGCGATTCAGGTGAGATTTGAGGATACGCCCAGCCGGATCCAGGGGGAGAGAGGCTATTTTTCCCAGGGAAGAATGGCCAGGATCGATATCACGGAGCGGACGGAGCACTTTGACTCCGAGAGGGCGGCCCAGGGGATCCGGGTGAGGATTTGGGACGCCGAAGGGAAGGAGCGGGAGCTGGACGCCGCCTCTTTGCTGAGCTCCTGGAGCACCCGCAGGGGAGAGACGCCGGACCGGGACGTCCACACCGCTTATATCAGCTTTCAGGAGGAAGGCAATTATACCTGGTCCGTCTCCTGTGAGGATCTGGCAGGCAACCTCTCCGGGGAGGCGGCCGCCCGGGGGGAGACGCCCTTTGCCTTTACCGTGGATTATACTGCCCCGGAGGGAATCCTCACGGTGGGGGAGGACTCCTACGGAGAGCTTTTGGAATCCCCCCGGCTGTGCCGCTGGGGGAGGGAGCCCCTGGCAGTGGACGCCCGGGTACAGGATACGGTGAGCCCCTGGGAGGTTTCCTTCTTTGTGACCTCCGATGTGGGGCCCAGGACGGCAAAGGAGCTGGAGGAAACAGCCCAGTGGCAGAGCTTTTCCCCCTTTGTGCTGGAAGAGGATCAGCAGGCGGCGGTCTATCTGCGGCTTCAGGACTATGCGGGCAATTGCCGGTATCTTTCCAGCCAGGGATATGTGCTGGACAGGGGGGAGTGCGCCCTGAACCTTCTGCCCCAGAATCCGCCGGAGAGCGGCATTTACCGGGAGGACGCCAAAGTCCTTCTGCAGGTCCGGGACCCGGAGCCTGCCGCCGGCATTGCCAGGCTGGAATACTGGGTGACCTGCGACGGGACGGAGACCGAAAGGGAGGTACTGTACCGCGATCCGAGAGAGGATGAGGAAGGGGCCTTTGGGGAGAGCCCGCTGAAGGAGCTGGAGAGGGAGGTGACGGTGAACGCCCGGGAGAACAACAGCTGTCATGTGATTTTGTATGCCCGGGCCCGGGATCTGGCGGGCAATGAGACGCTTGCCTCCCTGAATCTGGATATAGATGTGACCTGTCCTAAGGTGGAGATTGCCTTTTCGGAGGAACCCTTCCGGGTGGAGGCAGGGCGCGGATATTTCCCCGGGACCAGAAGGGCGGTGGTCACCGTTACGGAGCGGAGCCACCACTTTCAGGAGAAGGAGGCGCTCCGGGGGATCCAAATCCGGGCGGTGGACGCCGGGGGAAGGAGCATCCCTTCGGCCCAGGAGATCTCCCGGCTTTTCAGCGGTTTCCGGCAGATAGAGGGAGAAACCCCGGACGAGACGAAGCACGAAGCCATCCTCACCTTTCAGGAGGACGCCAACTATACCCTGGAGATCTCCTGCCGGGATCTGGCGGGCAATGTAAGCGGGGAAGTCCAAACCGGGAGCTCATCCTGTCCCTGGGCCTTTACGGTGGACACGGCTCCGCCCTCGGGCTATGTGATTCTGGAGGATATGGGAACCTGGGATGGGCTGCTGCAGACGCTGGTCTTCGGGCTGTGGTCCCAAAAGCCCGTGCGGGTGCTGGGAGGGGGAAGGGACGCGGTCAGCCCTCTGGAGGGAATCCAATATCTTTGCATTGCCGACGGCCGGGCCAGGACCTGGGGGGAGCTGGAGCAGACCGGCGGCTGGCGGCCCCTGGGACGGCTGACGCTCGAGGCCCAGCAGCGCGCCGCCGTGTATCTGAGACTGCGGGATTACGCCGGAAACACGGCCTATGTGGGAACGGACGGTGTGATTGTGGACAGTATGGCCCCCCAGGAGAAGCTGGAGCCCAGAATCACCCTGGAGGCCCCCGGGGAGCCCGGGAGCGTTTACGGAGGGGACGTCCTCCTTACGGCTGCCGTGACGGAACCGGCCCCGGGAGGCGTTTATTCCGGTCTGGCGCAGATTGATTACCGGGTGCTCTGCCAGGGGGAGGTAACCCAGCAGGGCTGTCTGTACCGGTTTGACAATGCCCGTCCCTCCTTAGGGCAGCTTGTGGGCTCCTGGCAGGGGGAGATCCGGGTGGAAGGGGCCCGGAACGACAGCAGCGACGTGACCGTGCAGGTGACGGCCCGGGACAACGCGGGCAATGTCTCCAGCATAGAGAAATATCTGCAGATCGATGTGACAAAACCGCAGATCACCGTAACCTACGACAACAACCGGGGAAACGCCTCCTACCCGGAGAGCGTGTATTTTCAGGAGAAAAGAAGGGCCCGCATTCAGATCCGGGAGAGAAATTTTGACCCGGATCTGGTGTGGCTGGAGGTCCAGGGAGGGGACGGAGCGGCGCCGGTCCTGACCGGCTGGGATACGCAGGGGGAAATTCACAGGGCCGAAGTGCTCTTCCCCGGGGACGGGGATTACCGATTTACCCTGTCCTGCACGGATCTGGCCGGGAATGTGTCCGAGGGGGCGGATTACGGCACTTCCCTGGCTCCCGAAGCCTTTACGGTGGATGAGACCCCTCCGGTTATCTCCGTTGTCTGGGAGGCGCCGGAGGCTCCCAGGGAGGCGGCCGCCTCATCCTCCCAAGAAGGCTCTTCGGAGAAGTATTACCCCAAGGGGCTCACCGCCCTGGTGGAAATCCGGGAGCACAATTTTGATCCGGAGCAGGTTCAGGTTCTGCTGGAGGCCCGGCAGGAGGGAGGGCCCATAGAAACTCCAAAGCTGAGCGGCTGGAGCCGGCGGGGAGATGTGTACAGCGCCCGGCTGGAGCTCTCCGAGGACGGACGCTACAGCTTTCAGATATCCTGCCGGGATAAGGCGGGAAACGAGACCCAGGGAACCCGGGAAACCTTCCGGGTGGACAAGACTCCGCCCCGCCTGGAGGTGACAGGAGTAGAGGACCGTTCCGCCAACCGGGGCGGGAAGGAGGATCCCATCGGCTTTTCTATCCGGGCCTGGGACGAGAATTTCGAGAGCCTGCAGGTTTGGGTTGACGCGGTTTTTCGGGAGAAGGAGGGCTTTGCGGCCCGGCAGATCCTGACGGGAGAACAGACAAAGACCCGGGACGGGGAAATCTTTACTGTGGAAAACCTTCCCCGGGACGGCATCTACACAGTGCGGTGCCGGGCCCAGGACCGGGCCGGGAATGTGTGCCTGGGGGAGCCTGTCCTGACCTTTTCCGTCAATCGGGAGGGCTCCGTCTTTGCCCTGGGGGAGAAGACGGGAGAACTGCTGGCGGGGGAGGGCATCCCGTACATAAGGGAGCTGCCGGGGGATCTGATCCTTCATGAGATCAATCCGGACCCGCTGGTGAGCGCCGCCGTGCTGTTAAACGACAGGGAGCTGTCCGCGGGATCGGACTATGAGCGGGAGCTTCTGCGGGAGGACGGGTGGTATCACTATGTCTACCGCATCCGCAGGGATCTGTTCTACAGGGACGGAGAGCCGGCAGACGGGGAATACCGCATTCTGGTGCAGTCCAGAGATCGGGCCGACAACAGGGCCTACAGCGACAGGAAGGGCTGCCGGATACATTTTGTGGTGGATACCGTGGCCCCGGATGTGGTGCTCTCGGGCCTGCGGGAGGGGGGCCGTTACCGGGCCGGAAGCCTGCAGGCGGCAGTGCGCCCTACGGACGACGGCGGTGAGCCTGCCTATTTGGAGGTGCAGATTTTGAACCGGGCGGGAGAGCTGGCAGAGACCCCCATTCTGCTGGAGGGGGAGGCCCTGCGGGAAGCCCTGGAGAAGGAGGGCGGCTTTCTGCATTTTTCCATGGGGGAGGGAATGTACCAGCAGGTGCTGATCCGATGCCGTGACAGGGCCCGGGACGCTCAGGGGCACCCCAACGAATATGAGAAGCTCTACCGGGACATCACAGTCTCATCCAGCGATTTTCAGATTTTCTGGGCCAACCGGCCCCTGCGCTATGGCGTGCTGGGGGCCGCGGTGTGCCTGGTGATTTTGTGCCTGTGGCTGATTTGGCGCAGGAGAAGAGGGAGAGAATAAAAAGAGGGCGCTTCGGCCGGCCCTCCCCCGGTTACGGGAGAGGGGCCGGCCGAAGTCCGTCCCGGCACGGCTCCGGGACTCTGCCGCATATGTCAATTGGGTGAGGGGAGGAAAATCTCCGGGGCAGTAACTTCGAGAGATAGTTAGTTGAGAAACCATGTGTTCTGTGGTAAAACCCGAGTTTGCCACTTGCAGATGCGAAAAGGGGCCTGTTTCTGGCCCCCCTTTCCTTTTGTTTATGCGGTTTTTCCAGTGTTTATGCGGCTTGTAGGATTTTGAGAAAATGTACCTACATTTATGGCCCTACATGAAAATCTCTATCCCCGTTTTGATGCTCTTTAGTTCCGCCCTTCGGTATAGTTTTGCCGGAATCTTCACACCAAAGGAATCCAGGATCAGTTTCAGATCCGGGTCATCCACGTCCATGAACCGGTACAGGTCCCCGGGAAGCAGGTCAACCTTCCATTTTCGGAGAGCCTCCTGTATCCT
>CANQOL010000026.1 GCA_947625475.1 uncultured Acetatifactor sp. | reverse complement strand
ATCCTGGCTCATTTATCTGAGATATGAATTGAAAAATTCCTTGATAAAAAGGAAAAAAGACTTGACTGAATAGGGAGCGTGACCGTAATGAGAAAGCGGTATCCTGTGATTGACATAGAAAAGACCGGTCAGAATATAAAACATATCATGAGGATGAAGGGGATGACAGTAAAGGATATTCAGGCGTTTTTGGGGATGAGTACTCCCCAGGGCGTCTATCATTGGTTTGCCGGGCGGAGTCTGCCAACGCTGGACAATCTATATGCTTTAAGCGAGCTGTTCTGCCTTCCGATAGATGCGCTCATAAAGGGAAGCAGAGAATTTGAATTTAGACAGGCAGAGGACGCCGTGTATCGCCGGATCGTCATATACTATGAAAAAATAGCGCAGCTTAGAGGGGGTATCCTGCAGGCGCAATAACATGAATAGGATTATTGGTAACATTGAAGGATACGCCAGCCAAAATAGAGGAGGAAGCGCCGGAAATGCTGACAAAACAGGCATTTCCGGCGCTGTATTATGTATCGTGGCGTATTTCGCTGTCCCGTTGGGCCTGGCATGTCTCCAACCGGGGAAAATTCTTCAGAAACCTGGTGTAAGGACAAAGGGAGGACACAGGAAAAACGATTTGTGATTGACGAGTCGGGGCTGAAACTGTATAATGAGAAAAATCACTGAGGTTTTTTGCTCCGCTCTGCGGAGATAATTTGGAGATAGATACAATATGTATAAAGAAAAAATTGAGCGGATACAGCAGTACTTTTTTGTCATACGGGAGCTGGTGTCCCGTGAGATCAAGAGGCGGTATGTCAGGTCTTATCTGGGAATTTTCTGGAGTGTTCTGCAGCCGCTGCTGCATATGGCGGTTATGTCCATGATCTTTTCCACAATGTTTAAGCGGAATGTGGAGAATTTTCCCATCTATTTTTTGACCGGCAACATTCTGTGGTCTTTGTTTACCGGCGCCACCAACTCTGCCATGACGGCGTTGGTGGACAACAAGAACCTGCTGATCAAGGTGAAGCTGCCTATGATGATTTTCCCGCTGGCCAGGGTGTATTCGGCGCTGGTGAATCTGGGATATTCTCTGGTAGCCTATGTCTGCATGCTGATTGTGTTCCGAAACGGCGTGCATTGGGCGATGCTCTTTTTCCCGGTGGTCGTGGGGCTGGAGCTTCTTTTCTGTATTGGCATTGGAAATATTCTGTCGGTGGCGTATGCCTTCTTTGGAGATATCAAGCACCTGTATGGGATTCTGCTGACCCTCTGGATGTATATGTGCGCGCTGTTTTATCCGGTGGAGGGACTGCCGGATCAGATGCGGACGGTCGTGATGTATAACCCCATGTACAATTATATTGCCTGTGCCCGGAAGTGTGTGATGCAGGGGAAAATGCCCACCGCCTTTGAATTTTGGTACATGGTGATCTGGGGAGTTGTAGTTTTTGCCCTGGGGCAGTGGGTATTCAACCGCAACAAAAACAAGGTTATGCAGAAACTGTAGGGACAGGCAGGACCGATTTTGGGATAAGGAAAGAGATGATGAAAATCGTGAAGAGCAGGATAAAGAGAGCTCTCCTTTGGATGATGGGCGGGCTGGCCTTCGGCGCGGCCCTGAATATGCAGGCCCTGGCGGCCGGGACGGAGTGTTATTTCGGTTCTCAGGAGTATGACTGGGCGCTGGGACAGGACAGCAAGATTGCTGTATATTTGGAGTCGGATCAGGTGGTGGACGGTTTTGAGATTGTGGTATCCTACGATCCGAACCGCTTAGAGTTGGTGGACGGCGCCCAGGTATCAGAGGCGGGACAGGCTTTGATCCAGGGAGGGGACGGGACGCGGACCCGGTTTCAGCAGATGCTCACCTTCCGCCCGCTGGCAGCCGGGAACACCCGGGTGGATTTTGCACGTGTCCAGGCGGCCGGAGGGCCGGATCAGAGCGATATGACGGTGGGAACCCTCGCCGGGGCTGCTGTAGAGATCTCCGGGAGCGACGAGGTCTATCTGTCGGATCTGCAGGTGGCAGGTCAGACAGTGGAGGGATTTCTGCCGGAGCGGTTTGAGTATGAGATCGAGGTGCCCGGCGGAACGGACAGTCTGGAGATTGCCGCCCTGCCTGTGACGGGAGATTCGTCTGTGGAGATTGACAGTCAGGGTATTCGGGATGGATATAATGACGTGTATCTGCGGGTGACGTCTGCAGCGGGGAAGGCAGCCTTCTATCATCTGAGCATTTATCGGGATGCCTTGCTTCCGGAGAGTGTTCCTGCTCAGGGGACGGAGGCTGCAGCATCCCAGCCTGCGGGACCGGAGAGCCTGCAGGAGACCTTACAGGAGGCCCAGAGCGGGCAGGTGATCGCCGAGCAGAAGCATGGGGAAGAGGGCGGCGGGTTTCTGAAGCTGCTCAGATATATTGGAATTGCTATTTTGACGGCAGTAATTATCACCCTCCTGCTGGGGATCGGGATGTACATCCTGCGGTCTCTGAACCGAAAGCGCAAGCTGAAAAGAGGCCGCGAGGTGCTGGAGCGCATCCGGCAGCTGGACCGGGAGGAGCTGTACGATTCCGGCGAGGACTGGGAGTCTCTGGAGGATGCGGAGCGGATTGAAACCGGCAGGGAGGACGTGGAGGATCTCTCTCTCCGGGAGGAGAAGAGAGCTGCGGCGGCAGCTGCGGTTAAGCCTGCTGCCTCCCCTGCCTTAGCGGCGGCAGTATCTGCGGGTAAACCGGCGGGAACCCCTGTACCTGTGGCGGCGGCTGTGTCCAAGCCAGCGGAAATTCCTGCCTCTGTGGCGGCAGTTCCGGCGGTGACAGCCCCTGCAGCTAAAGCGGTGCCAGCCCCTGACCCGGCGGCAACGGCATCTGCGGCCAAGCCAGTGGAAACTCCTGCCCCTGTGGCGGCAGCTCCGGCACCAGCGGCCAAGCCGGCGGGAACCCCCGCTCCAGCGGCACCGGTACCAGCGGCCAAGCCGGCGGGAACCCCTGCCCCAGCGGCACCGGTACCTGTTCCCAAACCGGCGGCATCGGCCCCTGAGTCTGTCCCTGCCCCTCAGGATGAGGTGGTCATCTCTGTACAGGATGTGACCATGCGGTTCAGGCGGGCTCAGGAGGAGTCCGCCAGCCTGAAGGAATTCTTTATCCGGACTGTCAAACGGCAGAATACCTATGAGGAGTTCACCGCACTGGAGCATATCTCCTTCGATATCAAAAAGGGAGAGGTCATCGGAATCATTGGAAGCAACGGCTCCGGCAAGAGTACGATTCTGAAGATTATATCCGGCGTGCTGCAGCCCTCTGAGGGAAGGGTGGTTACGGATACAAGAAAGATCCAGCTTTTGACCCTGGGGACGGGCTTCGACGCTGAGCTCACCGGCAGGGAGAATGTGTATCTCAACGGCGCCATTATAGGCTACACCAAGGAATATATTGACCAGAAATATGACAGTATTGTAAAGTTTGCGGAGCTGGAGGGCTTTATGGAGGAGAGGGTGAAGAACTATTCCTCCGGTATGGTGTCCCGGCTTGGCTTTGCCATCGCCACCATGCGGGATACCCCTGAGATTTTGATCTTGGATGAGGTGCTGAGCGTGGGAGATATGTTTTTCCAGAAAAAGAGTCAGAAGCGTATCAAGGAGATGATACACGGCGGGTCTACTGTCCTGATCGTGACGCATTCCACGGGCGTGGTGACTCAAAACTGTAACCGGGCCATCTGGATTGAAAAGGGAAAGCTGATGAAGGTGGGAGCGCCTGCGGAGGTGTGCAAGGCATATACCACTCATACGCAGGGAGAGTGAGAGCGGTATGAAGAAAAAAAGATGGATGTGGCTGCCGCTGCTGGCGGGGGCGGCCTGTATCTGTATCACGGCGGGTGCCGGAGGCTTGGACCAGGGCCTGTCGGGGACAGCTTTTTTGGGACTGATGATGGGAGAGGAGGCGGATCCCGCGCCGGAGGGGGAAGAGATATTCTCCCAGGCTGGAACCCAGATTTTATATGTGACGGTTCAGGATCCCCAGCCTACGGCCAGGCCGGCCTCCGCAAGACCTGCCCGGCCCGCGCAGGAACAGCCGGATCAGGGTCAGCCTGACCAAAATCAGCCGGATCAAGTTCAGCCAGATCAAGTTCAGCCAGACCAAGTTCAGACCGACCAAGGTCAGCCTGACCAAGGTCAGCCGGCACAAGATCAGCCGGATCAAGTTCAGCCAGACCAAGTTCAGTCTGACCAAGTTCAGCCCTCACAGAATCCCGGAGAACAGGAAACAAACGGGGAGAATCCTTCTTGGGGAGGACAGCCCCAGGAGGGCGGATCCCTTCTGCCGCCTGTTCCCCAGATGCCGGAGCTGCCGCCGCTGCAGCCTTCTGTCTCCGGAGGGGATCCGGCGGCGACGGAGGGAGGTGCAGGCGCATGAGGGGAAGAAGAGGTGCGGCCCTTTTGCTGGGACTGAGTTTGACGGCGCTGCTTTCCGCATGCGGGGGGATGGGAGAGGCATCCCAGCCGTCCCCTTCGCCGGAACCGATCGTGGAGGCGTCCCCTTCGCCGGAGCCCGTCCGGGAGCTGGGGATCTACAAGGGGTTTCAGGTTCCCATGGAGTCTGCGGAGGTGACTCAGGAGGAGTGGGATCTGGCAGTCCGGCGGGAGCTGGAGGCCTATGCGGAGTATGAACCCACGGATCAGGAGACGGTTCAGGAGGGGGATACGGTCCTGGCCAGGGTGGAAATCTGGAAGGACGGGACTTTGCTGCGCACACTGGAGGAACAGTATCTGACGGTGAGCGCCGGCTCCGGGGATTATCGGGGGGCTCTGGCGGGCTGCCCGGTAAAGAGCACTGTCCTGGTGGGGGTGCGCTGCGGCGAGGATTATCCCCAGGCGTCCTTAAGGGGGCAGGAGCTGGAGTACCGCGTAAGCCTGGAGGCTGTGGTGGAGGCCGTCCTGCCCCAGCTGGATGAGGAATTTGTCCGCAGCCACACGGAGTACTGGAGTGTGGAGGAATACCGGGAGGCGGTGAGAGCGCGTCTGGAGAGCCAAAGGAGAGAGCGTGCTCTGGCTGCCTGGCAGAGGGGGATCCGCAGGCAGGTCGTGGAGAACAGCGTGGGCTGGGAGCCGGATCTGGAGCGCGTGGCATTTTATCGGGAGCTGGCGCGGAAGGTGGACGAGCGCCGCGCCGGAAACGGCGGGGAGGAGTGGAGCGCATATCTGGAGCGGGTTTACCAGGCGGGCAGTCAGGAGGAGTATGAGGCGCTGCTTTCGGAGCAGGCGCGGCAGGCTGCAGTGACGGAGGGGATCCTGGAGCAGATTGCCGGCCGGGAGGGGATCACTGTCTCGGAGCGTCAGACGGAAGATTTCAGAAAGGAATGCCTGCAGGCGCTGGAAATGGGCTCGTCGGAGGTGCTGGAGGAGATCGTGCCGGAGGAGCTGGCGGAGCGGGCGGCCCTCCACCGGGCAGTTTGGAATTGGATTTATGGAACTTGCACAGAATGATTCTTAATTTTTCCTTAATATGGGGCAAAACCTGTGTAAAATGTTGAGTTTTACCATAAATAAGGGTGGAGATTTGTCGCAAGATTATGTTGACATGAGTGCATTTTCGTTGTACACTAAATTAAGTTTTAAGGCATGAATGAATGACAGCCGAAAAGGAATGAGCATATGAAATTGAAGAAATGGATTTGTATCATATGTGCCGCGGCGTGCGCGGCCGGCTTCCTGGGATGCAGCGTATGGCTTCTGAAATATTGGAAGGATGTGCGCAGCGCCGAGGAGAAGATGGAAGAGGTGATGAGCTCTTATGTGCAGGAGCCCGGCGGAGTGGTAGCCCCGGCGCCGGTGGCTCCCACAGCGGCGCCGAAGCCTCAGCCTGCGGCGGCTGTTCCCAGTCAGACGCCGGCCCCCGGCGGGACCGCGGAGACGGAGCCGCTTCAGACCCCGGAGCCCACTGTCGCTCCGAAGGTGTATCCCGGAGTGGAAAACTATTCGGTCCCTGATACCAAGATTGATTTTGCGGGGCTGACCAGCACGCAGAATGCGGATATCTACGCCTGGATCAAGATCCCGGGCACGAAAGTGGATTATCCCATTGTGCAGCACCCGGAGGATCCCAACTATTACCTGAATCATAATCTGAACGGTTCCAAGGGCTATCCGGGCTGCATTTACACCGAGCTGGCCAATTCCAAGGATTGGGATGACCCGATCACTGTAATCTACGGCCACAATATGAAGAACGGCTCTATGTTCGCCAATCTTCATTATTATGAGGATGAGGACTTCTTTGAGAAGCATCCCTATGTATACATCTACTCTCCGGATATGACCCGGGTGTACCAGGTGTTTGCCGCTTATGAGACCTCCAACGTGCATATGCTGCTCCGCTGCAATATGAACGATCCGGACAGCTATCAGGAATACCTGGACGGCATCCGCGAGGAGGAGGGAATCCGCAACAACTATAACGATGACATAGAGCTCACGTGGCAGGACCGGATTATCACCCTGTCGACCTGCATCGGCAGCAAGCCGGATGAGCGCTACGTTGTGCAGGCCGTTCTGGTGGCCGAGGGAGCCGCTGACTGATGGGCAAAGCTCGGGAAAGCAGAAAACGCAGGCGGATCCGCAATGTGGTTCTGGCCTGGCTCCTGATCCTGCTGGGGATTTTCGCGATCCTGGCGGGGGCGGTGTTCGCAGTGCGGGCCGTGGGCCGCAATCGTCTGAAGAATGCCGCCGTGAGCAAACTTCCCAACCTGCAGCTGCAGGAGACGGAGGAAGAGGAGATCCCTCCCCAGGAGACGGAGGAGGGTGAGATCTGGCAGGAAGGCTGGGTCCGCTCCGAAGGTAAAATTTACGAGTACAATACAGATATCATGACATTTTTGGTGATGGGCATAGACAAGCTGGACGAAGTGGACGGGAATCCGGACGGCGTCAGCGGCGGTCAGTCGGATGCCCTGATCCTTGCCATAATGGATACATTCCAGAAAAAGGTACGTTTTCTGACCGTCAATCGGGACACAATGGTAGATGTAAAGATCTACGGAGTGTATTCCGACGGGTATGATCAGACGGTGACCGCCCAGATTGCCACCCAGCACGGATTCGGGGACGGAAGGGAACAGAGCTGTGAGCTCACCAGGGATGCTGTTTCAGCCCTGCTGTATGATCTGCCCATCGCGGGATATATTTCCGTCAACATGGGTGCGATTCCCCAGCTCAACGATGCGCTGGGGGGGATCGAGGTTGTGATCCCTGACGATATGACAAAGTTTCGGGATACCTGGAAGCAGGGGACTCAGATTACGCTCAAGGGGGAGGATGCCTTCTACTATGTAGAGTGGCGGGATGTGACAGCCTTTGAGAGCAACCGTGTCCGCCTGGAGCGGCAGAAGCAGTATTTGACGCTGTTCCTTTACAAGGCCCTTGAGGCCGCCAAGAAGGATATCACCCTTCCCATTACGCTCTACAAAAAGCTGAGCAGCTATATGGTGACGGATGTTTCCATAGATGAGATGACCTACCTGGTAAGCGAGCTGCTGAATTACTCTTTTGAGACAGATGAGATTTACTCGCTGACAGGCACCACCGAAATGGGGGACGGTCATGAGGAGTTTTATCCCGATTACGGGGAGCTCCGCAAGCTGATGATCCGGCTGTTCTACCGGGAGGTAGATCCGCAGGATCGATAAAAGTTGATATTAACCGAATCCCGGTTAATATAAAAGCCACATGTATTATGAGGAAAGGAGGATACTATCATGAAAAAGAGAGTTTTAGCTTTCGTTGGCGCTGTGGTGCTGACCTGTGCTATGAGCCTTAGCGCATTTGCCGCTGAGAGCAATACCGCTACCAATGTTGCGGAGCAGAGCACAAAGACTGTTACCACCGCTGCTCAGACGATCACAGCTACGGATGTGGCCGCTTATGCTGCTACCACCACTGTGACTTCTGCTGAGGTTCCCGGCGCTACGGTTGCTCCTGTGAACATTGATGTAGCAGAGGCAGCTGTTGTTTACGCTGAGTCCGTTGCAGGAAACAGCAACATTTCTGTTGCAACTGTAGTTGACCTGGTGGTTCCTGCTGGAACCGGTGCTGCCACCTTTACGCTGGCATGCCCTGTACTGGCCGGTCAGGATGTGACCATTGTTCACATGAAGTCTGATCTGAGCTGGGAGTCCATTAAGCCCGTTTCCGTGGACAATGGATCTGTTACCTTTACCATGACCTCTTACTCTCCGGTTGCTGTTATTGTGAACGCTACCGCTCCTAAGACCCAGGATATCATCCTGATGGTTGCCGGACTGGCAGTTGTTTGCCTGGCAGGTGCCGTTGTGTTTGGCAGGAAGGCAAGAGCGTAACTTTTAGTTTTACCAACAAACATGTAGTAAGTAATAATTTGTCATGCATGATTAA
The DNA here is from genome assembly GCA_947625475.1 of uncultured Acetatifactor sp. Classification (GTDB taxonomy): domain Bacteria; phylum Bacillota; class Clostridia; order Lachnospirales; family Lachnospiraceae; genus Acetatifactor. The sequence continues at coordinate 39,378 of CANQOL010000026.1, read as the reverse complement.
TTAGTATTTAAACAAACATGTGGCGGAAGGCGCCTGGGGGTATCCTCAGGCGCTTTCCTTTCGCCCAGGGCATCAGCCCTGTATTAAGCCCGGCGGGAAGGATCTTTCCCCGGGGTTAGGGAAAAAGAATACCTTGTCAGATTTCGGAGAAAGTATTATACTGTTAGACAGGAAAGCAAAGGAGGTATAGAGACCATGAGTGGGATCACTAAGGATATGACCATCGGCGAGGCGCTTCGCGCAAATCCCGATATCGTGCCCGTTCTTCTGAATGCAGGCATGCACTGCCTGGGATGCCCTTCCGCCCAGGGGGAGACTCTTGAGGAGGCGGCTCTGGTGCACGGCATCGATGTGGACAGCCTGATGGCTCAGATTGAGGCCATGTGAGGATGGGCCGGATGTATCATAGATGACAGATGTCTTGCTGTCCCTCATAATGGAGATGCCCGTATTGACAGAGCGGCCAATACGGGCATTATTTCTGCAAAGCTGAAAGATCCGTGAGCGGATCTTATTTTTCGCGGTTGATCCGGGAGAGAATCCCCAGTGCGCTGCCGGGCAGGATCTTCTCGTAGTGTTCCTCCAGGTAGGAGGGAGTGGTGGGAAGAACTTTTCGGAAGGCGCCGTACTCGGAGATTGTGTTGCAGATCCGGTTAAAGCCGGCGGCGTCCCCGTCCCGCTGGGTCAGCAGCAGGTAATAGCGGTTTTCGGCGGCGTCCTTGTAAAGACTGCTCTCCCCCTCAAAGGCGTCCCCGATGAAGGCCGAGAGAGTGAGCAGAGGCCGCATGGAGTCAAAGAAGAACAGCCGCAGGAGAGGCTGCGCCCGTTCCCCCTTTGCCGCCAGGGGAACCTGAGAGGCGGGCAGGGCGGAGAAGGGCTGGGGAACGGACGGGGAAGCCGTCTGAGCGTCCGCGCTGCTGTCCAGCTGGCGGAACAGATCCAGCACCTCTGGGTCATCGTCATCCAAAGGGTCATCATCCTCGTATTCCTCATCCTCATGAACCGAGGGGGCAAAACGGGAAAAGCGGGTGTCCAGCTCCTCCGGATCCTCTACCTTGGTGATAATGAGGACAATGCACTCCGCGTTCATGGGAATCGCTTCTATCATAAGGGGAATATCCTCCGCCTCAAAGCCGAATTCATAGTTGGCCTGCTGCATCATGTCCCGGAAGAGGCTTTTCGCCTTTTCCGTTCCGTAAGCCAATTCACTGATCTTGAGTTCGCGGCTGGCCAGGTCGTCTTTGGTGAGGGTACAACGAATTTGATTTTCATTTACTTTTTCTATCTTCATTTTCCTGTCCTTTCCGTAACTGCATATGCAGCCGCTGTATTTTGCTGTCCCGGGCAGTGAAACCCTGCCGTACCTGCGGGATTAAGCCTTTTCTGCTTAGTTATCATATACTTCAAAGGGTTTTACGTCAATAGCGATGAGCAAATTTAAAGAAATTTTATAATTTTTCCATTCTTTTACTTGCCAAATCAACCCATATCGTATATAATATTTCCTAAGAGGTGCCTCCGATAATCCGTACAGGAAGGAGGCTGACAGTCAAAATATCTTCTCTGACAGCTGCCTGCCGCAGGGCGGGAGGCTGTTTATTCTGAAGAACTCGGAACGTTTCGTTCCCTTCATCCTTTTTATTTATAGTATGATGGTTTTATCTTTTTGCTATAGATGGGATGTCTTACAAGCTATTGGTATGGGCTTGCTCGGTAAAATATTTTTCCCCAATTATTGAAAAAATCACATTACAATTCATTTTTTTATTGTACTGTCGGAGGCTCTCTCACATTCTATTCCATTCATATCCAAAAATACAAAAGATATGCCAGACGATAATATATCACATATACTTTTGGTCGCGCGGCATGTCGGAAGGAGGATGACATGAACGAAGAACAAGATATACAGCAGATCCGAGACAGCGTCAGGCTGCAGATGGAGCAGGTGCAGGAAAAGGGTGTGCTGATATTCGTGGATGACGAACCGGCCTCGCCTGAGGAGGTTGCCCTGCGCTGTGTGCAGGAACAGACAGTCTACATGCCGGATTATGTACTGAACGAAAAAGGGGGCTTAAAGGAAGTCAGATTTGACAGGATCTACCTGTGATAAGCCATTGGTCAATGTCCCCTGGAGTGAAGCGGATCGGAAACAGCAGACAGGAATGCCTCTCATGTTGACATGCTGAGAATAATCTGCTTCATTTTGTCAAATTCTTAATGACTGTCATGGAATAGTTTGTTATAATCAGAAGGAGGAAGCCGGAGAACCGGGAACCGCTTCGCGCGGCGCCGGTTCTCCCTCCCGCCTGTACGCGCCGTCCGCTTTGGCCGCGGCGCCTTTCGTACGATCAGCAGAAAGAGTGAGGAACTGAGCATGAAAAAATTGATTCCCTTTTTGGTGGCGCTGTTTTTGATTCTTCTGATAGGGGGAGTCACCGTAGGCAAGTATCTGCAGGAAAAATATTCCTATTCCAAGGAGAGGGCGGACCTGGAGGCATACTTTCAGGTGCAGGGAGATGAGCTGGCGATTATCCTTCAGGATGAGATGCTCCCGGAAAAGGCGCTGTTGAGGGATGAAAGAGTATATTTTGATCTGGATACGGTGCACAAATATTTCAACGACGTCTTCTATGCGGACGTATCGGAGGGGCTGCTCTTGTATACGACTCCCACGCAGATCAGGAAGACCGCATTGGGCTCCACCGCAGAGGAGGTGGACGGCGTTTCCGGAGAGCTGGGCTATGTGGCCGCCTTTTCCCAGGGGGAGCAGATTTATGTGGCGGCGGACTATGTGAGCCGATACACCAATCTGTCCCTGGAATATTTTCCGCTCCATGTGCAGGTGTACAACCAGTGGGGCAGCCGGCAGGAGGCCGCTTTGACCAAGGACAGCGCCGTTCGGGAGCGGGGAGGGATCAAGAGCCCCATTCTCTGCGATGTGGCCCGGGGAGACAGGGTGGAGATCCTGGAGCGGATGGAGACCTGGAGCAAGGTGAAGACCGAGGACGCTTATATCGGCTATGTGGAGAACAAGCTGTTGACGGAGGAGACCAGGGTGGAGGAGACGCCGGTGACCTCCTATGCGGAGCCGGAGTATACGACTGTCCCCCGGGAGGGGAAGGTCAGCCTGGGCTTTCACTCCATTGCCGGCATAGCAGGGAATGATACCCTGGATGCCATGGCGGCGGGAACGATGGGGATGAATGTGATTGCGCCCACTTGGTTCAGCCTGAGCGATGATGAGGGGGACTTTGAGAGCTTTGGCGCGGTCTCCTATGTGGAGAGAGCCCACGGGCTGGGATTGGAGGTCTGGGGTGTGGTGGACGATTTCAACTACAGCCTGAATCACAATACCCAGGCTGTGGATGTCTATCGGGTGCTTTCCTCTACCGCCCGGCGTACCCGCCTGGTGGAGGGGCTGACCCAGGAGGCTCTGGGCCTGGGACTGGATGGGATCAACGTGGACTTTGAACATGTGAGCGTGGACAGCGGGGAGCATTTCGCTCAGTTTATCCGGGAGCTGTCCGTCGCCTGCAGAAAGAACGGGCTGGTGCTCTCTATAGACAACTATGTCCCCTTTGGCTACAACGAATATTACCGCCGGGATGTGCAGGGGAAGGTGGCGGATTATGTGATTATCATGGGCTATGACGAGCACTGGCACGGCAGCGGCAGCCCGGGGAGCGTCGCCAGCATCGGCTATGTGAGCAGCGGGATTGATAAGACGCTGGAGCAGGTGCCGAAGGAGAAGGTGATCAATGCGATCCCCTTCTACAGCATTGTGTGGAAGACGGAGGGAGCCAATGTGACGGATGAATATCTGACTCTGGCAAACACGGCCGGATTCCTGGAGCGGATCGGCGCGGAGGCAGTTTGGGACGAGGAGACGGCTCAAAGCTATGTGGACTGGCAGGACGGGAGCGTACACTATCAGCTCTGGGCGGAGACGGAGGAGTCCATTGCGGTGAAGCTGAACGTGATGCGGGCGAAGGAGATCGCGGGAGTGGCGGTGTGGCAGATCAGTTTCGGCACTCCGGCTGCCTGGGAACTGATAAGCGCCTATGTGAATTCGTAAAGAGCTTTGGAGGGTGAAAGCAGGCGCCTTTTCAAAGGGATGAATGAAGGGGGAGAGCCCGCCATATATTAGAGTAAGAAACCGGAAGCGGAGAGGGCCTTCTGAGAGCGCTCTCCGGGAGAACGGATATGAGTGAGAGACGTCAGCATGCGGTCTCCCTGACCCTGGGAGTACTGCTCATATGTGCCATGCTGTATGTAGCGGGAGAGGCGGCAGCGTATGTGACCGCCTCTTTTCCTGCCTTGGGCGCGGGCTCCAAAGCGGAGGGAGGCGGCCCCTGTGTGGTGATTGACGCGGGCCATGGCGGGATTGACCCGGGCAAGGTGGGGGTCCAGGGAACCCTGGAGAAGGATCTGAATCTCGCCATCGCCCAGCGGGTGAAATACTATCTGGAGGCCAGCGATGTCCGGGTGGTGATGACCCGGCAGGAGGATGACGGCCTTTACGACGCATCCTCATCCAACAAGAAGGTTCAGGATATGAAGCGCCGGGTGGCCCTGATCCAGGAGTCGGCCCCCCTGGTGACGGTGAGCATTCATCAGAACAGCTATCCGGAGGAATATGTTCATGGGGCCCAGGTGTTTTACTACACGGGAAGCACAGAGGGCAAAAAGCTGGCCGCCCGGCTTCAGGAGCAGCTGGTGGAGAGGACGGATCCGGGCAACAAGAGGCAGATCAAGGAAAATTCCAGCTATTATCTGCTAAAGAAGACCTCCACCCCCATTGTGATCGTGGAGTGCGGGTTCCTCTCCAACCGGGAGGAAGCCGAAAAGCTCTGCTCACAGGAGTACCAGGACCGGCTGGCCTGGGCCATACATATGGGAGTCCTGCAGTATCTGAATGGGGAGAGCAGCGCCGCCCGCTGAAGGGCGCCGCCGCGTCCCGCCCTCTGCCGGCTTTCGGGGGCAGGGGGATGGGGCCGTACTTTTCCCTTTTCAGAGGGGAAAAAGTGTGATATACTATCATACTGAAAGACGGACAGGAATGGAGACGGCATGGAGACGAAGATCATTACCTATCGGGAGGGGGAGGAGGAGCTGCTGCGGGAGGCGGGGGAGATCCTGAAATCCGGCGGATTGGTGGCATTCCCTACCGAGACGGTCTACGGCCTGGGGGGGGATGCCCTGAACAGGGAATCCTCCCGCAAAATATATGCGGCGAAGGGGAGGCCCTCGGACAACCCCCTGATCGTCCACATTGCAGGGCTTCAGGATTTGGACAGGCTGGTGACCCGGGTCCCCTCCCAGGCCCTTAAGCTGGCGGAAAACTTTTGGCCGGGGCCGCTCACCATGATTCTGCCAAAGTCCCCTCTGGTTCCCTATGAGACGACCGGCGGCCTTGACACGGTGGCGGTGCGCATGCCCTCGCACCCGGCGGCCCTGGGGCTGATCAGGTACGGGGGCGGCTATGTGGCGGCGCCCAGCGCCAATCAGTCCGGCAGACCGAGCCCTACCCTGGCAAAGCATGTGGCGGAGGACCTGGGGGGGCGGATCGATATGATCATCGACGGGGGGCCGGTGGGGATCGGTCTGGAGTCCACCATCGTGGATCTGACGGTGGATCCTCCCCAGATCCTGCGGCCCGGCTATATCACCCGGGAGATGCTGGAGAGTGTGCTGGGGCAGGTGGAGGTGGATCCTGCCGCTGCCCTGGCGACGGCAGAAGCGCTTCCGGAAGAGGACAGCCCGGGGGGAGGCATCCCGGCGTCCGGCGGCATGCCGGAGGGCCCGGATCCTGGGATCCTGGCATCGGAGAGCGCAGCGCGGCAGAAGCGTGCTTTTCAGGAATTGGAGCCACAGGCGCTGGCGCCACGGGCGCCGGGAATGAAGTACCGGCATTATGCCCCCAGGGGGGAGCTCACCGTGGTTGCCGGGGAGGCGGAAAAGGTCGCGGCCTACATCAATGCCCGGTCCGCCGAATGGGCGGCCAGAGGGAAGAAGGTGGGAGTGATCGCCGCCAGGGAGAGCCGGGAGCGCTATCGGGCGGACGCGGTAAAGTGCGCCGGCAGCCGTGGGGAGGAGGCATCCATTGCTAGAAACCTGTACCGGATCCTGCGGGAATTCGACGAGGAAAATGTGGAGATCATCTTCTCCGAATTCTTTGAGGGCGGCGGATTCGGACAGGCCATCATGAACCGTCTGCTGAAGGCGGCGGGGCACCGTGTTGTCACGGTGTGAGCAGGAAAGAGTTAAAATCAATCGGAAGAGGGAGGAACGCGATATGACAGTGGCGATCGGAAGCGACCACGGCGGTTATGACCTGAAGGAAAAGGTAAAAAAGCATCTGGAGGAGAGAAAGATCCCCTGCGTGGATATGGGATGTGACAGCAAGGCATCCTGCGATTATCCTGTCTATGGGAAAAAGGTGGCCCATGCTGTGGCGGAGGGAGCCTGCGACAGGGGGATTGTCATCTGCACCACCGGTATCGGCATCAGCATCACGGCCAACAAGGTGAAGGGGATCCGCTGCGCTCTGTGCGCGGACACGTTCTCTGCCAGGATGACCAGGCTCCACAACGACGCCAACGTGCTTGCCATGGGGGGAGGCATTTTGGGAGACAACCTGGCCCTGGAGATCGTGGATACCTTTTTGGACACCCCCTTTTCCGGCGAGGAGAAGCACTGCAGAAGAGTGGGGCAGATCGAGGATTAGAGCATAAGGCGCCGGAAACAGGCGCAGGCAAAGGAGGAAATACTATGTCAAAGGTAGTGGTAATGGATCACCCGCTGATCGAGCACAAGATCGGACTGATCCGCAGAAAGGAGACGGGAACCAAGGATTTCCGGCAGACCATCGGCGAGATAGCCATGCTGATCTGCTATGAGGCAACCCGGGATCTGCCTCTGGATGAGGTGGAGATTGAGACGCCCATCTGCAAAACAAAGGCGCGAGAGCTCAAGGGCAAAAAACTGGCGGTTGTGCCTATTCTGCGGGCCGGCCTGGGCATGGTGGACGGTATGCTGAATCTGATCCCCACGGCCAAGGTGGGACATATCGGGCTGTACCGGGATCCCGAGACGTTAAAGCCGGTGGAGTATTACTGTAAGCTCCCGGCGGACTGTGCGGAGCGGGAGGTTTTTGTGGTGGATCCCATGCTGGCCACGGGAGGCTCCTCCTCGGCGGCCATTCAGATGCTCAAGGACAAGGGCTGTAAGAATATTCATTTTATGTGTATCATTGCGGCCCCGGAGGGTGTGAAGGCGATGCAGGAGGCTCATCCGGATGTGGATCTTTATATCGGGGCGCTGGACGGGCATCTCAACGACCACGGCTACATTGTTCCGGGCCTGGGAGACGCGGGAGACCGCATTTTCGGCACCAAGTAAGGGTCTGGGAGCGGGAAAAGAGGATAGGGCATGAGCGGCAAGAGAGAGGATTATATCAGCTGGGACGAATATTTTATGGGGGTGGCGCAGCTGTCAGGGATGCGCTCCAAGGATCCCAGCAGCCAGGTGGGTTCCTGCATTGTGAGCAGGGATAACAAGATCCTGTCCATGGGCTACAACGGCTTTCCCATGGGCTGCTCGGACGAGGATTTCCCTTGGGCCAGGGAGGGGAGCTCCCTGGAGACCAAGTATCCCTTTGTGACACACAGCGAGCTGAACGCCATTCTGAATTACAGGGGAGGTTCCCTGGAGGGGACGAAGCTGTATGTATCCCTTTTCCCCTGCAACGAGTGCGCCAAGGCGATTATACAGGCGGGAATCAAAACGGTGGTCTATGACAGCGACAAGTACGAGGGGACGGACGCCAATGTGGCGTCCAAGCGGATGTTCGACGCCGCGAAGGTGAAGTATATCCCCTACCGCAGGACCGGCAGGCGTGTGGAGATAGAATTGTAGAAAGTCCGGGAGATGGGCTGTTATGGGTTTTAGGGAAAGGGCAATAAAGCGGAATCTCTTTTTGCTGATGGCGGCGGCGCTGTGGCTGGGCCTGCCGTCTGTTTCCTGTGCCAGCAGCTCCACCCGGCAGCAGATCCAGGAGAACGAGCAGCAGCAGCAGGCCATTGAAGATGAGAGGGACGCCAACCAGGAGAACATAAACAGCCTAAAGTGGCAGCGGAGCAGTCTGAAAAAGACCCTGGATGAGCTCAACGCCCAGCTGACCCAGGTCAGCGACAATCTGGCCAGCCTGGAGAGACAGATCTCGGACAAGGAGCAGGAGATCGCAGATACCCGGGAGGCCCTGCGGCTGGCCCGGGAGAAGGAGGCATCCCAGCATGACAGTATGGAGAAGAGCCTGCGGTACATGTATGAGCGGGGGGAGCCGAACATTCTGGATGTGCTGGTCAGCTCCGGGAGCTTTTCCGCGCTTCTGAACGCAGCCACCTACATCCAGGGGATCCTGGAGTACAATGACAGGATGCTGGACGACTTTATCGAGAACAGGGAGTTTATCGAGTCGGAGCAGGCGCGGCTGGAGGAGGAGGACGCCCAGCTGAAGGACCTGCAGCAGCAGGCCCGTTTGGAGAAGGAGCGGATCGACGGGCTGATCGAGGAGACCAGCAGGAAGATGTCGGAATATGCCGGGCAGATCTCCGAAGCGGAGGAGGCGGCTGCCGCCTATGAGCGGGAGCTGCAGAGGCTGGATGAAGATCTGGAGACCCTCAAGAAAAAGCTGGCCGAGGAAATCGCCATGGCGCAGAGGGCGGCGGCCGCCGCCAAGAGGGATATCTCGGAGGTGGTCTTCGAGGAGGGGGACCGGTATCTGCTGGCGAACCTGATCTACTGCGAGGCGGGCGGAGAACCCTATGAGGGCAAGCTGGCGGTGGGAGCCGTGGTCATCAACCGGCTGCTCAGCAGCGTCTATCCGGATACGGTGGTGGGGGTCATTTACCAGAGAAATCAGTTTTCCCCTGTCAGGAGCGGCAGGCTGGACTTGGCCCTGGCCAACAACCGGGCTACGGAGAGCTGCTACCGGGCGGCGGACGAGGCCATGTCGGGGGTTACCAATGTGGGGGGCTGTGTGTATTTCAGAACCCCCATACCGGGTTTGACCGGGATCCCCATCGGGGGACATATCTTTTATTAGAAATAACCTGCGGGAGACATAATAAGATCTGGGACGGCCGGTAAAGAGGCCCCTGGGCTACAGCCCCAGGTCCTCCAGGACACTGGTGAGCCGGTCAAAGCGGCCCTTGTAGAGGTAGTCGGACAGCAGACTGTTCAGCTGCCGCAGGGAGGCGGACAGCTGGGCTCCGGTCAGAAGGCCCGTCTCGTAGGCTTCCGCCAGCTCATCCAGATCCACCACCTGATAGAGGCCCTCCGGCGATACGGTCACGTCGGCCAGCAGATCCGTGACGGTCAGCGCGTTGTTCCCCGGGTCCTGGGTGTACTCCACAATATCGCAGTACCAGTAGAGAAGAGAACCGTCCTGGCGGTAGATTTTGCTGACCTTGAAGCCCTCCTTCAGAAAGTAGCAGGAGCTGCCCCGGCAGAAGGCAGTCTTGGGATTTAAGGTGTTCCAGGTGGTGATCAGGTGGTTTTCATCCAGACGCACGATCACATCGTCCTTCAGGAGCCTGTACTCCTGGGGGATCAGGCGTCTGCGGTAGAGCTTGAAGGTTTCGTTCGGGACGAGATTCATAAGGGCTCCTTTCGGGCGGCAATCAGCCTGTCTTTAGGATAAATTTTACAGGCTGCGGCGGGAGAAGTCAATGCGATATTTTTTAGGAAGATTTTATGAAAAAGTAATCAATTTCAGTGAGTCTTGTCTGGACATTTTGACGGGTATTCAGTATAATTGATAAGAAATGATTTCGGAGGCGGGATGAGGCGGAAGGTTTCCTATGACAAAAAAGTGTACCGGACTCTGGCCCTGATCACTCAATTCGGGATCGACATGCTGGTGCCTGTGGGCGCTCTGTCGTGGCTGGGGTATATGCTGGACAGGCGGTTTGGCACGTCCTTTCTCATGATCCTTCTGTTTTTTGTGGGCGCTGCCGCGGGGGCTCAGAATGTGTACCGCACGGTGAAGGGGATCCTGGAGGACGGGGAGAGGCCGGAGAGCAGGGACGGGGATGAGAGAGAGGATAAGACGGATTAACAGGGGCCTGCTGGAGCTGGAGACGGGGATTTTGGCCTGGGGGGCGCTCTGCCAGCTGACAGGGGTCTGGCTGGCCGGGGACAAGGCCGCTTACAGTGGTGCCCTCTGGCTGGGAGCTGGAATGGCTGCGGCGGCCGCCCTGCATATGTACCGCACCCTGGACAGGGCGCTGGACTTGGGAGACCGGGCCCAGAGGATTGTGGCCCTGGGAAGCCTTGCCCGGTACGGCTGCATCCTGCTGATCCTGACGGCCCTCGCTCTCACAAAGGTTTTCAATCCCCTGATCGCCTTTTTGGGACTGATGGGCCTGAAGGCGGGGGCTTATCTTCAGCCGTTGACCCACAAGTGCTATAACTGGCTGTTTCATGAGACGGATCCGGTGCCCCAGGCGATGCCCGAGGACCCGGAGGCGGCATCAGATATTGTTCAAAAAGAAGAGTGAGGAGGTGAGAGTATGAGAGCTGGAATCCTTTTGTCGGGAAGCGCGGACGTGGATTTTATGATCCACGGCATTGTGAAGTATAGCTTTTTCGGACATGAGGTCTGGATCACCACCACCCATGTGTGCCTGCTCATTGTGATGCTGGTGCTCATCGGCTTTTCCATAGCTGCGGGCCGCGTCATGAAGAGGGCGGCGGAGGTGCCGGACGGCTTCCAGAATGTGGTGGAGCTGATCGTGGAGAAGCTGGACGGTATGGTGGACAATTCCATGGGCAGGAGCGCTCCCGGGTTTTACAATTATGTGGGCACCATATTCATCTTTATCCTGTTTTCCAATATATCGGGACTTTTGGGGCTGCGCCCTCCCACGGCGGATTACGGGGTGACCCTTCCCCTGGGCCTTCTGACCTTCACCCTGATCCATGTGAACCAGTTCCGGTTCCAGAAGCCGGGAGTCATCTGGAAGGATATGTGTTCTCCCCTGCCCCCCTGGCTGCCCATCTGGTTCCCCATCAACCTGATCAGCAAGCTGGCGGTGCCTGTCTCCCTGTCCCTGCGTCTGTTTGCCAACATTCTCTCGGGCACGGTGATGATGGCTTTGGTGTACGGGCTGCTGGGAAAGATCGCCACCGTGTGGCCGGCGGCGCTCCATGTGTATTTCGACCTGTTCTCTGGGGCCATCCAGACCTATGTGTTCTGTATGCTGACCATGACCTATATCAAGAATGCCATAGGAGAAGACAACTAAATTTTCATATAAACCCAAGGAGGAAAGAAAAATGGAATTCAATACCAACTTTATCTTAGGCTGTTCTGCCATCGGCGCGGGCCTGGCAGTCATCGCGGGTATCGGCCCCGGCATCGGCCAGGGAATCGCGGCGGGCCATGCGGCATCCGCTGTGGGACGCAACCCCGGCGCCAAGTCCGACATCACCACCACCATGCTCTTAGGCCAGGCGGTGGCTGAGACCACAGGTCTGTACGGCCTTTTGATTGCGTTCCTGCTGCTGTTCGTAAAGCCCTTGATCTGACCCTCCCTTCTGTCAGGATAAAGAATCCAAGCAGAGGAAAGGAGGCGGAGGATGATAGTATTGACGCAGGGGGATACCCTGAGCAGGCTCTTTGGCCTGGACTGGCAGCTTCTGGCGGACGCGGTTCTGACGCTGATCGCCGTCTTTGTCCTGTTCCTGGCCATGAGCTATTTCCTGTTCAATCCCGCCAGGAAGATGCTGCGGGAGCGCCGGGAAAAAATAAAGGGCCAGCTGGATTCCGCCAGGGACGACAAGGAACAGGCGGCAAAGCTGAAACAGGAGTATGAGGAAAAGCTCCGCGGCCTGGACAAGGAGGCGGAGGCGATCCTGAGCGAAAGCCGCAGGAAGGCCCTGGAGAATGAGGCCGAGATCGTGGCGGGCGCCAAGGAGGAAGCCCGCCGGATTTTGGAGAGAGCCCGCACGGAGGCGGAGCTGGAGCGCCGGAAGATGGCAGACGAGGTGAAGAAGGAGATGATCACCCTGGCGTCCGCCATGGCCGGCAAAATGGTGTCGGTTTCCCTGGATGAGAAGGTCCAGGAGAAGCTGGTGGACGAGACTTTAAAAGAGATAGGTGACGACACATGGCTAAGCTAGCGGCAAAGACCTACGGGGAGGCGTTGTTTGAGACGGCCCTGGAGGGAAAGTGCATGGACGCGCTTGCGGAGGAAACGGAGGGCGTGCGAAGGGTCCTGGAGGAAAATCCGGAGCTGGACAGGCTGCTGCGCCACCCCAGGATTTCCAGGCCGGAGAAGGCGCAGATACTCCGGAAAGTGTTCGGCGGCTGCATCAGCCAGGAGCTTTTGGGCTTCCTGGAGCTGGTGCTGGAGAAGGGCCGCTGGGGAGAGCTGCCGGCCATTTGGGACTATTTTGCGGAGCGCGTCAGGGAAGAGCAGGGCGTGGGCGTGGCCTTTGTGACCACGGCGGCCGAGCTTTCCCCGGCGAAGAAGGATGCTGTGGAGAGGCGTCTTCTGGACACCACCTCCTACCGCCGCATGGAGATGCACTTTCAGGTGGATTCCTCCCTGATCGGCGGCATGGTGATCCGGGTGAAGGACCGGGTGGTGGACAGCAGCATCCGCACGAAGCTCGCCAATATGAAGAGTGAACTACTACAAATCCAGCTGGGTTAGGGCCCGGCCTGGAAGAAAGGCAAGAACCAATCCATGAATTTGAGACCAGAAGAAATAAGTTCCGTGATCAAGGAACAGATCAGACGCTACGCCGGTCAGCTGGATGTGTCCGATGTGGGCACGGTGATCCAGGTGGCGGACGGGATCGCCCGCGTACACGGTCTGGAGAAGGCAATGCAGGGAGAACTGCTGGAATTCCCCGGCGGCGTCTACGGCATGGTGATGAACCTGGAGGAGGACAATGTAGGCGCGGTGCTCTTAGGGAGCGAGAGGAATATCAACGAGGGCGACCTGGTCAAAACCACTGGCCGGGTGGTGGAGGTGCCTGTGGGGGACGCTCTGCTGGGCAGAGTGGTAAACGCCCTGGGCCAGCCCATCGACGGCAGGGGCCCCGTGCAGACCTCCAAGTACCGTCAGATTGAGAGAGTGGCCAGCGGGGTCATCACCAGGAAATCCGTGGATACCCCTCTGCAGACCGGCATCAAGGCCATCGACTCCATGGTCCCCATCGGCAGGGGCCAGAGAGAGCTGATCATCGGGGACCGGCAGACGGGCAAGACCGCCATCGCTCTGGACACCATCATCAACCAGAAGGGCCAGAACGTAAAGTGTATCTATGTGGCCATCGGCCAGAAGGCCTCCACAGTGGCCAATATTGTAAAGACCCTGGAGGAATTCGGAGCCTTCAGCTACACCACGGTGGTGGTATCCACTGCCAGCGATCTGGCTCCCCTGCAGTATATCGCACCCTACAGCGGCTGCGCCATCGGGGAGGAATGGATGGAAAACGGGGAGGACGTGCTGGTGGTCTACGACGACCTGAGCAAGCATGCCGCCGCTTACCGGACACTCTCCCTGCTCCTTCGCCGTCCGCCCGGGCGTGAGGCTTACCCCGGGGATGTGTTCTATCTCCACTCCCGGCTGCTGGAGAGAGCGGCCCGGATGAGCGAGGAATACGGGGGAGGCTCCCTGACAGCCCTGCCCATCATCGAGACCCAGGCGGGGGATGTGTCGGCCTATATTCCCACCAATGTGATTTCCATCACCGACGGCCAGATTTATCTGGAGACGGAGATGTTCAACGCGGGCTTCCGGCCTGCCGTGAACGCGGGCCTTTCCGTGTCCCGTGTGGGCGGCGCGGCCCAGATCAAGGCCATGAAAAAGATCGCGGCCCCCATCCGTGTGGAGCTGGCCCAGTACAGGGAGCTGGCGGCCTTCTCCCAGTTTGGATCCGAGCTGGATGCGGACACCAAGGAGAAGCTGGCCCAGGGCGAGCGGATCAAGGAGGTCTTAAAGCAGCCCCAGTATCAGCCCATGCCGGTGCAGTACCAGGTCATTATCATTTACGCGGTGACCCAGAAGTATCTGCTGGATGTGGAGCTGGCCGATATCGGCCGTTTTGAGAAGGAGCTGTTTGAGTTCCTGGACACCAAGTATGCGGAGGTGCCCAGGGCCATTGCCCAGGAGAAGGTGATTTCCCAGGAGACGGAGGCCCTTTTGGTGAAGGCCATCGGGGAGTTCAAGTCTCAGTTTCACCCGGGCGGGAACCAATAGATGACAGGCCGCCCCAGCCGGGGCGGCGGAATGGAGTAGAGTATGGCGTCAATGCGCGACATTAAGCGCCGCAAGGGGAGTATTCAGAGCACACAGCAGATTACCAAGGCCATGAAGCTGGTTTCCACGGTAAAGCTCCAGCGGGCCAGGGCCAATGCGGAGCGCTCCCGGGAGTATTTCCACTGTATGTATGAGACCGTGCGGAATATTCTGGGGCGCTGCCAGGGGATGGAACACAGATACCTGCGGCAGGGGGACACCTCCGCCAAGGCGGTGATCGCCATCACCTCCAACCGGGGGCTGGCGGGAGGCTACAACTCCAATATTGTAAAGCTGGTAGCCCGCCATGAGGGCTGGAAGAAGGAAGACCTGCGCATTTATGCTGTGGGACGAAAGGGGAAGGAGGCATTCCAGCGGGGAGGGCTGCGCATAGAGGCGGATCTCTCCGAGGCGATGGAGGAACCTTCCTTTCGGGACGCCATGAAGCTGGGTGAGAGCGTGCTGGCCGCCTATGAGGCGGGGGAGGTGGGCGAGGTGTACCTGGCCTACACGGCCTTCAAAAACACGGTGAGCCATGTGCCTACCCTCTTAAAGCTCCTGCCCCTGGACCGGGAAGAGATTCTGGCCCAGGAGGGGGATGGCGGGAAGGATGCGGCCCCCATGAATTTTGAGCCGGAGGATGAGGAAGCCCTGGACCGGATCATTCCCAAGTATGTGGACAGCCTGATTTACGGGGGGCTCATCGAGTCCCTTGCCAGTGAGAACGGCGCCAGGATGCAGGCCATGGACAACGCCACCAGCAATGCGGAGGAAATGATCGATGACCTGACCCTGATGTACAACCGGGCCAGACAGAGCTCCATCACCCAGGAATTAACAGAGATTATAGCCGGGGCCGAGGCAATTTCGTAGGAGGCCGGCGGAAAGAGGCAGACATGACAGGAGAGAACACAGGAAGGATATCCCAGGTAATCGGCGCGGTGCTGGATATCCGTTTCCCGGAGGGAGCGCTTCCCCAGATCAATGAGGCGGTGCGGATTCCCCGGGGGAACGGCCAGACCCTGACGGTGGAGGTATCCCAGCATTTGGGGGACGATACGGTCCGGTGCATTGCCATGGGCACCACCGACGGGCTTACCAGAGGAATGGAGGCAGTGGCCACAGGAGCCCCCATCTCCGTGCCGGTGGGAGAGAACACCCTGGGGCGGATTTTCAATGTGCTGGGGGAGCCCATAGACAATCTCCCCGCACCGGAGGGCGTCAGCTATGAGCCCATTCACAGGCCCGCCCCCAAGTTTGAAGAGCAGTCCACGGAGAAGGAGCTGCTGGAGACGGGCATTAAGGTGGTGGATCTGCTCTGCCCCTACCAGAAGGGCGGAAAGATCGGCCTCTTCGGCGGCGCTGGCGTGGGCAAGACCGTGCTGATCCAGGAGCTGATCCGCAATATTGCCACGGAGCACGGAGGCTACTCTGTGTTCACGGGAGTGGGAGAGCGGACCCGTGAGGGAAACGATCTCTACCATGAGATGAAGGAGTCCGGCGTCATAGACAAGACCACCATGGTCTTCGGCCAGATGAACGAGCCCCCCGGAGCCAGAATGCGGGTGGGCCTTACGGGCCTGACCATGGCGGAGTATTTCCGGGACAAGGGCGGCAAGGATGTGCTGCTGTTCATAGACAATATCTTCCGGTTTACCCAGGCGGGCAGCGAGGTGTCCGCCCTGCTGGGACGCATGCCCTCCGCAGTGGGCTATCAGCCCACCCTGCAGACGGAGATGGGCGCCCTTCAGGAGCGCATTACCTCCACCCGGAACGGATCTATCACCTCTGTCCAGGCGGTGTATGTGCCTGCGGACGATTTGACGGACCCGGCTCCCGCCACCACCTTTGCCCATCTGGACGCCACCACCGTGCTGTCCCGCTCCATTGTGGAACTGGGAATCTACCCGGCGGTGGATCCGCTGGAGTCCACCTCCCGCATCCTGGATCCCCGGATCCTGGGGGAGGAGCATTACGCCACCGCCCGGGGCGTGCAGGAAATCCTGCAGAGATACAAGGAGCTTCAGGATATTATCGCCATCCTGGGCATGGATGAGCTCTCGGAGGAAGACCGTCTGGTGGTATCCAGGGCCAGGAAGGTCCAGAGATTCCTGTCTCAGCCCTTCTTTGTGGCAGGACAGTTCACCGGCCTGCCCGGAAAGTATGTGCCCATCCAGGAGACCATCCGGGGCTTCCAGGAGATCCTGGCGGGCAAGCACGACTCCGTGCCGGAGAGCTATTTCCTCAACGCCGGAAGCATCGACGACGTGCTGGCCAAGGTGAAGTAGGAGGGAGGCTGTTATGGCGACAGACACCAGCTTTACCCTGCGCATTATTGAGCCGGAGGGAGTGTTTTACGAGGGAGAGGCCCGGATGGTGGAGTTTAACACCACCGAGGGCGAGATCGGCGTGCTGCCGGGGCATATTCCCATGACGGTAATTGTGAGCCCGGGGATCCTGACCATCCATGAGGAAGCCGGGGAAAAGGAGGCCGCCCTCCATGCGGGCTTTGTGGAGATCCTGCCGGACCGGGTGACGATCCTGGCCGAGATCGCGGAGTGGCCCCAGGAGATCGATAAGGCCAGGGCCCAGGCGGCCCTTGACAGGGCCAGGGAGCGGCTGACCAAGCGGGCTCCGGAGACGGATCTGGCCAGGGCCCAGACCGCGCTCATGAGAGCCATGGCCCGGATTCAGGTGCTCAGATAGGGCGGCATTGCCCAAAACCCGCCGCCGGAGGCAGGGAAACTTTTTTGGGGACTGCCCCAGCCGGCAACATGGCACTTTGCGCCGCATACAATATCTGTAAGTAAGACATCGCAGGAAAACAGCGTATGGATTTCAGGCATAGAGTGTTACCGTTTTATATGACATATCCGGGCCAGTACGGACTGCAGAGCGACAGGGAGGTCCTCAGGGATCTGGAGTATCTGCAGCAGTGCTATCCCGGGGAGGTGAAACGCTATCAGAGCAGAATTTCTCAGATCCTGGACAAAATGGACTATGAGGGCAGTATGATATATGACGAGTATCCGGACAGATACAGTCTGGAGCGCCTGGCGAGAAGTATCCTGACGGTGCTTCGCCGCGAGGAGAGCGAGCGTGAGCCGGACCGGGAGGAACCGGAGGAAAAATGGGAGTGGGTCTACGGCCTGGTGGTCGTACTGCTGCACGATGAAGTTTATAAGCGCCGCCACGGCGGGAGAAGAGGATTTATCAGCTTCAGTTGAAATCTGCAGAGAAAATAGGTAGAATGTAGTCATGGGAGCTTTCCATGGCTACATTTTTCATGATGGGGAAAGAGGGGGCTCCGCGTCTGCCCCGTCGCGCAAAGCGCTCCGGAATGGAGATTAAGATGACCGTGCGGACGGAAAGAGCGGAGTATGGGGCCGGGCTCCCCGGGAAAGACTCTGAGGGAAGGGTCATCTTCCGTGACCGGGAGAAACAGCACATCCTGCGGGAGGGCCGGCAGGAGGGATAGACGAAGAGGGTCCGCGGAGGCGGATGAAGGATATGGGAATGAGAAGGACACTGATCAAGCTGACACTGACGGCGCTTACCTTCCTGATCTCTCTGTATGTGGCGGGAAGGATTATGAACCGGGACAACAACAATATGACCGTGGAGATGTCTGCCCCCACCTTTCCCGTGGTGGTGCTGGAGAAGGAGGGGGTCTATTATGATGAGCTCCACGGTTACGGACAGGCTATGGAGCCCGCCTGTCTGAGAGATACCGTGGCGGAGCTGGGGGAGAACAGGGAGCTTGCTTTCCGGATCGACACCTATGGCCAGACCCTGACGGATATCACCATGGAGGTCCGAAGCTGCGACGGGGAGAGGCTGGTGGAGAATACCCGGATCACGGAGTATGAGACCCGGGGGGAAGGGCTGCATGTGCAGACTGCCCTGAAGGATCTGCTGGAGAAGGACACGGAGTATGCCCTGACTCTGATCCTGACCACCGGGGAGGGCAGGCAGATCCGGTATTACACCCGGGTGGTGTGGAGCGATCAGACCTTTGCCCTGGAAAAAATACGGTTTGTGCAGGATTTCCATGAGAAGACCTTTGACAAGGAGGCGGCCCTGGATCTGACAAAATATCTGGAGAGCAGCGCCCAGGGGGACAATACCACCTTCCACAAAGTGGATATCCACAGCAGCTTCCAGCAGATCACATGGGGGGATCTGGAGGTCAGAGAGGTGGGGGAGCCCGTGATCCAGCTCACCCAGCTGGCGCCCCAGACAGCCTCCCTGGAGGTGCTCTTCTTTGTGGAGACCGGCAGCGGGAAGAACAGGGATCTCTGTCAGGCAAAGGAGTTTTTCCGGATCCGGTACACGCCGGATCGGGTATACCTTCTGGACTACGAGAGAGAGATGACCCGGCTGCTGGATGTGAAGGGGGATATCTACGGCAACGATAAGATTGCGCTGGGCATAGCCGGGGAGGACACGCCCCTTATGGAGAGCGCGGACGGGAACGTGGTGGCTTTTCAGGTGGCGGGAAGGCTGTGCAGCTACAACAGCGCCACCAACCGGATCGCCCTGCTTTTCAGCTTCTGGGATGAGAAAAATCAAGACGCCCGGAGCATTTGGCGGGAGCATGAGATCAAGATCCTGGAGGTGGACGAGGGGGGCAATGTGATCTTCGCCGTGTACGGCTACATGAACAGGGGCCGGCATGAGGGGGAGGTGGGCCTTCTGATCAACCGCTATGACAGCGCCCGCAACACAGTGGAGGAGTCCGTCTATCTGCCCGTCAACAAGACCTACCGGGCCCTGGCCTGTGATTTGGAGAAACTGCTGTATCTGAACCGGGAGGGTATCCTGTATTTTTATCTGGACCACAGGATCTGCCAGGTGGATCTGTCGGAGAAGACAAGCGCCCTGGTGGCGCAGATCACCGACGACGAGGGGATGCAGATTTCCGAGAGCCACAGGATGGGCGCCTGGCAGCAGGAGAGCGGCCTGGTGCTGATGAATTTTGGAGAGGGCAGCCGGGTGGAGATTCCCGCCGGCCGGGAGCAGAGGATCGTTCCCCTGGGGTTCATGGGGGAGGATCTGATCTACGGCCTGGCCAGGAGAGAGGATATCCAGATGGATCAGTCGGGCCGGCATCTGATACCCATGTACCTGGTGTGCATTCGGGATCAGGAGGGGAAGCTGCTGAAGGAGTATCAGCAGGAGGACATTTATGTGCTCTCCTGCACCACAGAGGAAAACCAGATTACGCTGGAGAGAGTGCAGCGGGATCAGAACGGTGAGCTGGTGGATATCGTACCGGAGCACATTATGAACAACGAGCGGCAGGAGGAGAGCAAAAACAAACTGGCGGTGGCGGCGGTGGATGTCTATGAGAAGATCGTGCAGCTCCAGGTGCGCAGCCAGATCGACAGTAAAACGCTCCAGGTGCTGACTCCCAAGGAGGTCAGCTTTGAGGGGGAGAGGGCGATTTACCTTCCCGCCTCCGAGACCGTCGAGGAATACCGTGTGTACGCCGGAGAGGGGATGGAGGGCAGCTACTACAGCCCTGCCCTGGCGGTGCGGCGGGCCTATGAGACCTCCGGCCTGGTGGAGGATGAGGGGGGACATACGGTGTGGATCAAGGGCAACCGTTTGACGCGCAACCAGATTATGGCCATCGGGGAGGTTCAGGCGGATGAGGAACATACCAGTATGGCCCTCTGCCTGGAGACCATTCTGAATTTTGAGGGGATTTCCCGGGATTGCGGGGCGCTTCTGTCACAGGGGGAGAGCCCAATGGAGATCCTGCAGGAGAACATGGAGGATGTGAGGATTCTGGATCTGGAAGGATGTCCTCTGGACGCGGTCCTGTACTATGTGAATCAGGATATCCCGGTGCTGGCAAAGCTGCGGGACGGGGAGGCCGTGCTGGTGGTGGGCTTCAACCAGTTTAACACGGTGATCCTGGAGCCGTCCACGGGCAGGCTCTACAAGAAGGGGATGAACGATTCCGCCCAGTGGTTTGAGGAGAACGGAAACCCCTTCCTCACCTATGTGAGAAAGGGGCAGTAAGACCTTTTATAAAAACCGGCCCGTTAAAAGATATGCCGGGCGTATTTCTGCAGGACAAGCAACAGCAGCATGCCCAGGATCCCGCAGGAGATCACCTCGCCGGCCCCTACGGTGAGCATAAAGTAGGGGACGGAGCCCTCGAACCGGTACACATAGGTCAGCACGAAGGGGACGATCAGGGTGTTGGCCGCGATGGGGGGCAGAGGGGCGAGCCACTTGTTTTTCCGCATGAGATAGGTCCCCAGGGCGCCCAGCAGGGTGGCGATGCTGCCGAATACCACGTCCCAGAGCATGCAGCCGGTCAGCAGATTGCTCAGAAGGCAGCCCGCAAAAAGCCCCGGTATGGCCGCCGGCGTGAAAAAGGGCAGGACGGTGAGGGCTTCGGAAAATCGGATCTGGACAGGGTAATTGGCCAGGCCAAGAGAGTTGGCGATCAGAGTCAGCACAACGTAGAGGGCGGCGATCAGAGCCGCCTGGACGGTAAAGAGTACATGTGTGTTTTTCATTTTTTTCTCCTTTAGTTTTGTTTTTTGACCGCCTGGGGGCGGCTGGGTCAGGAAGGTCTCGAACTGACCGTAGGAGGGGCGGATGCCAAGGCTGTGCCTTTTTGGTATCCGCCCGCTCAGGTGATTGTAAAACGATTCTGCTCAAATGTCAAGCCCGGCGTCGGCCGGTGCCGCAGCCCCCCCAGGCGTCAGCCGGGCCGAGGCCCTCTCAGGGGCGGTGTATCTGTCCGGCCTCCCGCCGCATTCCATCACAGGGCTGTTTCACTGTAGGAAGCGCCGCCATTCCTTCTGGGTGCGCGGCCTTCCCGCGCCGCATAGAAGGCGGCCTTTTCCCGGTACATATCCTGCTCGGCGGCCTTGAGCAGCTCTTCCATAACGCTCCGCGGACCGGGGGAGGCGCAGGGGAAATGCCGGGTGCAGACGCCCACGGCGGCAAAGCAGCGGGACTGCTCTATGTCCCTCAGGATCTGACGGGTTCTCTCGGAGAGGGCTTCCTCTGGCATATCCAGGGCGAAGGCCACAAATTCGTCCCCTCCGATTCGATAGCTGTTCTGGGCCCCAAAGCCTTTCTGGAGAGCCCTCGCCGCAAGCTGCAGCAGCCTGTCCCCGGCGGCGTGTCCCTGGGTGTTGTTCAGCTCATGGAGCCCGTTCACATCCATGTAGAGGCATGTGACGGTGCCGCGGCACCGGGAAGGGTAGGCGGCCAGCTCCTTCTCAAAGCAGTTGCGGTTCTTAAGACCTGTCAGGGCATCCGTTTCGCCCAGCTTCCGGATCAGATGGTGGGACCGGATATTGTGGCAGAGCATGGCGAAACTGGGCGCCACATTCTCCAGGAGTTCGGAGGTCCTGACATGCCGGTTTGGGTTAGCCGCACCCAGCACTCCCACAAAGCGGCCGGAGGTGTCCCTGATAGGCACCGCCGTCAGGCCGCGCAGAGGGGTGAGAGAGGGCCGTTTTTTGCCGGCAAAAGCGGAGTCCGGGCGTTCCGCCGGGTGATAGGATAAGAGCGGCCTTTTGCTGTTTTCAAAGTAAGCGCGGTAAAAGGCGGGCTTGTTCAGCAGCGCGCCCAGCTCCCGGGAGAGGTGCTCGTTCCTGCACCAGAGGTAGAAGGAGGGATCAAGAGTGCAGAAGAAAGCGGCCTGGGCCCTCGTCGTGAGGGCGACCCGCCTTAAGGCCAGGGTGATGTTTTCCTCCTTCTGATGGGCGACGAATAGGAGCTTTTCCACATCATAGAGATAGCTGACGGTCTTTAGTCTCTCCCGGTTTTCCCTCAGCTGCCGGTCATGGCCCTGGAAAAGCAGGAGCAGGGCCATGACGGGGAATATCCTTTTGAGCAGGGATACCGTGTTTCTCATATCCATTCCTTCTTTCGACAAAGATAGCTGTTCTTTATTGTCAATATATGAGAGAGAGGGCGGATATGTGAAGGAGAGGATACGTGAAGGGAGCGGCTGCGGGGTGCCGGCGGAAACCTCTATAGAAGCCCGGCCCGGCGAAGCCTCAGACGGATGGGAGTGCCCACAGAGAGTGTGACGAGGATCTTGCACAGATCGGCGGGGATAAAGGGGAGCACCCCGGCGGCCAGGGCGGCGCCGAAGGACAGATTTGCCTGATGGGCCAGCCAGAGGGTGCCGAACAGATAGCACACCGCCACGCCCAGCACCATGCCCAGACCGGACAGGGCGATGCCGCGCCTTTGGCCTGACAGGTTCCTGCCCCATTTGTCAATGAAGAAGCCGGCGGTCAGGGAAAGAAAGAGATATCCGATCATGTATCCGCCGGTGGGGCCAAGGAGCTTGCCGGCCCCTCCCGTAAAGCCTGTAAATACCGGAAGCCCTGCCAGGCCCAACAGCAGATAGACCAGGCAGCTTAAGGTCCCGTATTTTGCCCCCAGCAGATATACGGCCAGCAGAATGCCGAGAATACCCAGGGAGATGGGCACAGGGCTGACGGGAATGGACAGGGAGAGGGGTCCCAGGATGCAGGTGACGGCGCAGGTCAGGCCCACCAGGGCCAGTTGTTTGGTTTTCATAGGGGATTTCCTCCGTGTTGTTTGATTTTGGTCTGACAAATTGTAAACCAAATTTAAAAATAAGTATACAATCAGGGCACAAAAATGTCAACCGGAAAATAATATCCGGTTGACATTTCAAAGGCGCATCAGAACAACCGCTTGAAAAGACCGCTTTAAAACTCAGCCCTCCAGCTCTCCGCTTTTGTAGCGGGCCACAATGCTCTGGATCCTTTCGTTTGGATTGAGCAGATCGCTGATGGAGGAATCATGGTTCAGGGTGTCGATGATGTACGCGATATATTTGCTCATGTCACAATTGATGTACCACTCCCGTTTTAACAGCTCCGGGGTCTGATAGATCAGGTTGGTAGTGAGGATCTTGTCGATAATGCCCTGCTCATAGGCCCGATCCAGCTTCTCCAGGCCGTTGGTGAACAGGCCGAAGGTGGCAAAGACAAAGATTTTGCGGGCCTTGCGGGCCTTCAGGGCGGCGGCGGTCTCCAGGATGCTGTCGCCGGAGGAAATCATATCGTCTATGATGATCATGTCCTTGCCTTCCACGCTGGTGCCCAGGAATTCATGGGCCACAATGGGATTGCGCCCGTCCACCACCCGGGTGTAGTCCCGGCGCTTGTAGAACATGCCCATGTCCAGTCCCAGCACGTTGGCGATATAGATGGCCCGCTTCATGCCGCCCTCGTCCGGGCTGATGACCATCATATGGCCGGCGTCAATCTGCAGGCCCTTCACATGCCGCAGCAGGCCCTTGATGAACTGATAGGCGGGCTGGACGGTCTCAAAGCCGTTGAGGGGGATGGCGTTCTGGACTCTGGGGTCGTGGGCGTCGAAGGTGATAATGTTGTCCACTCCCATGCGGGCCAGCTCCTGGAGGGCCAGGGCGCAGTCCAGGGACTCCCGGGCGCTTCTCTTGTGCTGGCGGCTCTCATAAAGATAGGGCATGATCACCGTGATCCGGCGGGCCTTGCCTCCCACCGCCGCGATAATGCGCTTTAAATCCTGATAATGGTCGTCGGGGGACATGTGGTTTTCCTGGCCGCACAGCCGGTAGGTTAAGCTGTAGTTGCACACATCCACCAGCAGATACAGGTCCGTTCCCCGGACGGATTCCAGGATCATTCCCTTTGCCTCCCCGGAGCCGAACCGGGGCACCTTTGCGCTCAGCAGATAGGAGCTGCGCTGGTAGCCGGAGAAGGCCAGGGAGTCCTTGTGCTCACTCTCCCGTTCGGTTCTCCATTTGACCAGATACTGGTCGATCCGCTCCCCCAGGGAGCTGCAGCCCTCCAGGGCGATGATGCCCAGTGAGCCGACGGGTATGGTCTCCAGGTTGCGCTTTTCCTCGCGGTTTGCCATACAAAATCCTCTCTTTCCAAATTGCTTGTAATGATGCCTATATCACTGCGCGGGCCGGATCCCCCAGCTTTTTCTGGATGCGGATATCCCGGCCGGTCAGTTTGCAGACGGAGTAGCTGCTGGTGATCCGGGAGAAGATGCGGTCGGAATATCGGTCCCGCAGTTCCTCCAGGCTTAAATTGGTGGAGATGACGGTGGGACGTCTTCCCAGATGCCGTTCATTCAGCAGGGAAAAGAGCTGGGATGTCACGAAGGCGTTGGTCACCTCCGTGCCCAGGTCGTCAATAATCACCAGGTCACAATTGTAAATGTCTTTGTATAAATTGTAAAGGGGTTCTTTGGATTTATTGTCGAAGGAATAGCGGGCCAGAGTCTCAAAGAGACCGTTGGAGCTGAAATAGATGACCGAGTATCCCCGGGAGAGCAGCTCGGCGGCGATACAGCCGGACAGAAAGCTCTTCCCCGTTCCCACCGTGCCGTAGAAGAACAGGTTCTGGTAGTTTTCGCCGAAATCGCGGACAAAATTTTTGCTGACACAGACCGCCTTCTCAAAGCGGGTCAGATCCTCTCCCTGGTAATATTCGTAGGAGAGGGTGCGGAAGTTTTCCCGCTCGATCATGTCCTGAATGTGGGACTGCTGATAAAGGAGGGCGATCTCCCGCTGGCGCAGGCAGTGACACTTTTCCCGGCCGATGTAGCCGGTATCCCGGCAGTCGGCACATTGATAGACCGGCTCCAGATAGTCTGCGGGAAAGCCCGCCTGTGTCAGAAGCCGGCGCTTCTGGGAGGAAAGGTCCGCAAGCTGTTCCTTCAGGGCCTCCAGGGCGTCCCCCTCCCCGCTCAGATAGAGCTTTCCCTGGGAGACCGCCAGGGAGGCGATGGCATCCTCCACCTGGGCGAAGCCGGGGATGCGGGAGCGGACCTGGGCCCTGCGCTCCTGGCGCAGGCGCTGGCTGAGCAGCTGCCGTTCCTGGTACTCCCGCTCTATGGTGTCATACTGCATCTTGGTAAGTGCCACAGTGTCTCTCCTTTAGGGTCAGTTTTCAAGCAGCTGCTTTTCCAGCTCCTCGAAATCATAGCTGTTTTGTTTGAACTGGTTGAAACGGTTGGGGGAGGTCTTCTGGGTATTCTTCTGCTGCTGGTGGATCTGATCGATCCTGCGGATGTCCGCCCTGTGGTGCACGCCCTTTTGGCTCCAGCTGCCGAGGATCCCCTCCGCATACTCAAAACGGTGCTTGTCCGTGGCCATGACAGTGCGCTCGCAGGCCTCCAGTATGATATCCAGGGAAAATCCGTACTCCCTGGTCCAGCGGTTTATGTACTCCAGCTCCTTGGCGGTGGGCGCGCCCTCCCGGCCCAGCCCGTTCATGATGGAGTAGACGGACTTGTCGTATTTTGCGGCGGCTCTCTGAGCCTGCCGGGGGGTGGTGATGCCCATCTGGGCCCAGTTGACGGCTACCTTTTCCATGTAGCGGAAATCCCGCTTGCCCCGCTCCACACAGTACTGGATCAGATAATCGACCAGGTCGTCCGAAAAATGCAGCACATCCGAGAAGTACAGGATGGTCTTCATATCTCCGGCTGTCAGGGGCCGGCCCACATACATCTGGGCCACGTAGAGAAGCTGGGCGATATTGTCCTGCTCCTTGAACTGGCGGAGCTGATCGGCGCTGTAGGAGGGCTTTTCGTAGGAGACGGCCTCCCTCTGAAGGGAGGGCGCCGCAGGGCCAGTCCCCCTGCAGGAAGCCCGGCCGGAGGGATCAAAGCCCTGGGAGTCCTCATTTGCAGGGCTCTCGGGCCGTTTCCCTGGCAGAATGGGCAGAGAAGTCTGCTCGGGGGCATCCGGGCGAGTCAGATCCCGCAGATGGATCCCCACCAGATTCTTCTCCCCGTCGAAATCCAGGGTCAGGAGCTTTTGCTTCTCCCAGTACCGCAGGGCGCGCAGGACGTCCTTCTCCGTGTGGTTAAACTGATCCGCGATGTCGGAGATGCTGGTGGGCCGTCCGCCGCCCATGATGCGCAGAAGGTACAGATAGACCTTCAGCTGGGCGTCGTTGGCCCCTTTCATATATTCATCTATAAAACGGTTGGATATCACGGTGGAATCTGCGTAGTTATCCTTGTAGATCCGGATCGGTGTCATGCCTTTCATCCCCTCCAAAGCATATGTCCGCGCATCCTAAGCCGATGCCCGAGGACAAGGGAAATTATAGCACAGAGGCATAAAAAATGATATAGGCATTTTGACGGAATGCGCCGGCGCCGCAGGACTGTGGATAATTGTCCCGGACTGTGGAAACGGTGGACGAATCCCGGCGGGGGCGTTTTGCCGGGAGGGAAAATCAGCCGGGGGAGCCGGCTTCGCGGGGCGGGAAGACTTTTCCACGGATCCGGGAAAAAATATCCACATCTTTTCCGGCTTCCCGCGGCCGAAAAAATGTGGATATTGTGGATAACTAAAGTCCCAGGAGATTTTCCCCGATTTTATGCACGTCCCCGGCGCCCATAGTTATCAACAGGTCGCCGTTTATGCAATTTTCCAGCAGATAATTTTCAATTTCATCGAAGGAGGGAAAGTAGCTGCAGTCTCCCCCCAGCGCCTGAACCCGCTGCTGCAGATCCCGGGAGCTGATGCCGAGAGTGTCCTTCTCCCTGGCCGCGTAAATGTCTGCCAGCACCACCCTGTCCGCCAGACACAGGGCCTTGGCGAAGTCCTCCATCAGGGCCTTGGTGCGGGTGTAGGTGTGGGGCTGGAACACGCACCAGAGGGTCTTATGGGGGCAGTCGGCCGCCGCCTTCAGGGTAGCGGTGATCTCATCGGGATGGTGCGCATAATCGTCTATGACGGTCACGCCTCCCACGGAGCCCTTATACTCGAAGCGCCTGCTGGTGCCGCCGAACCCGGAAAGCGCCCCTGCGGTGACCTGCCGGTCGATGCCCAGGATGTCCGCCATGGCCGCCGCAGCCACCGCATTGCTCACATTGTGCCCGCCGGGGACCCGCAGGGTAAGGCGCATGGGCTCCCGGCCGGGGCTGTTCAGCAGAAAGCTGGGATGCCCCCACTCATCGCGGGTAATCTGGGAGGGATAGTAATCGCTCCGGGGCGTGCTGCCGAAGGTGGTCACGGGACAGGCCAGCCCCCGGGTGAGTTCCTCATAGTTTTCGATGTCGCCGTTTATGACCAGGGCGCCGTCTGCCGGCAGCAGTCCGGCGAAGCGGGCAAAGGAGCTGCGGATGTCGGCCAGATCCTTAAAGAAATCCAGATGGTCCTCCGCCACGTTCAGAATCAGGGCGTACCTGGGGAAGAAGCTCAAAAAGCTGTTGGTGTACTCGCAGGCTTCCGCCAGGAAATACTCGGATCCGCCCACCCGCATGTTGCCGCCGATGTCCTTTAAGATCCCTCCGATGGAGAGGGTGGGGTCCGTGCCGGCCTCCAGCAGGATCTTGGAGAGCATGGAGGTAGTGGTGGTTTTGCCGTGGGTGCCGCTGACGGCGATGGGGATCCGGTAGCAGCGCATGATCTGCCCCAGGAGCTGGGCCCGGGTCAGATAGGGGATGCCAAGCTCCCGGATGGCCGTAAACTCCAGATTTTCCTCCCGGACGGCGCTTGTCAGCACCGCACAGTCCGTATCGGGGGACACATGGGCCCTGCTCTCCCCGTACAGGACCGGGATCCCCTTGGCCTCCAGAGCTTCGGTGATGGGGGAGCGGTGCCAGTCGGAGCCGGACACCACAAACCCCCTCTGGTGCAAAAGCTCGGCCAGTCCGCTCATGCTGATGCCTCCGATGCCCACAAAGTAAATCCGCCCAGGGTGCTGAAAATCAATTTTATACATAAAAGCCTCCAAAGGATTATACTCAGATATCATTACCTATTATATACACATTCCCTAAAAAAGGCAATTAAATTCATCAAAAACGGGGGCGTGAGAGCTTGTGCCGTTTTTGAATTTGGGCAAAATGAATAGGGAGAAATGGGATTTTTAATCGAATGAGAAAAAACTATGTAAAATTTGGATAGAAAAATGGAAAAAGACATGTTTTTTTTGGTAAAAAATATTCCCTTTTCAAATATGCTGTGTTATACTGTTTATAAATGAGAATCCCTTTTTATTCAAAAGGGCGTTTTGTTATGAAAAAGGCAGGACAGAGGTGAGGATATGATCAAGAAAGAAATGATAGCCATGCTGCTGGCCGGCGGGCAGGGAAGCCGTCTGGGTGTGCTGACCGCCAAGGTGGCCAAGCCGGCGGTGGCTTTCGGCGGGAAGTATCGGATAATCGATTTCCCTTTGAGCAACTGCATCAACTCCGGGGTGGACACGGTGGGTGTGCTGACCCAGTATCAGCCCCTGCGGCTGAACACACATATCGGGATCGGCATTGCCTGGGATCTGGATCGGAATATCGGCGGCGTGACGGTGCTTCCCCCCTACGAGAAGAGCACCAACAGCGAGTGGTACACCGGCACGGCCAACGCCATCTACCAGAACCTGGATTACATGGAGAGCTACAACCCGGATTACGTGCTGATCCTGTCCGGGGACCACATCTACAAGATGGACTATGAGGTGATGCTGGACTTCCACAAGGCCAACAACGCGGAGGTGACCATCGCGGTGATGCCGGTGCCCATGGAGGAGGCCAGCCGTTTCGGTATCATGATCACCGACGAGAACAGGAGGATCGTGGACTTTGAGGAAAAGCCGGCCCATCCCAGGAGCAACCTGGCCAGCATGGGTATTTACATTTTTAACTGGAAGACCCTGAGGGAGGCGCTGATCGCCAAGGCCGATCAGCCGGCCCTGGATTTCGGCAAGCATGTGATCCCCTACTGCCATGAGCAGGGAAAGCCTCTCTACGCCTACGAGTTCAACGGCTACTGGAAGGATGTGGGAACCCTGCAGTCCTATTGGGAGGCCAATATGGAGCTCATCGATATTGTGCCAGAGTTCAACTTGTACGAGGAATACTGGAAGGTCTACACCAAGAGCGATATCCTGCCGCCTCAGTACATTTCCGCGGACAGCGTGGTGGAGCGCTGCATTATCGGCGAGGGATCCGATATTTACGGCAGGGTATACAATTCCGTCGTGGGCCGGGGCGTCACCGTGGGCCGGGGGACCGTGATACGCGACTCCATTATCATGAACAACACCCGGATCGGGGAGGGCTGTGAACTGAACAAGGCCATTGTGGCGGAGAATGTGGAGATCGGCAGCTATGTGAAGCTGGGCGTGGGGGAGGAGGCCGAGAATGAGACGGCGCCCCATATATACAATCACGGCCTGGTGACGGTCGGGGAGAAGAGCGTGATCCCCGACGGGGTGAGCGTAGGCAGGAACACGGTGATATTTGGAGAGACCACAGGGGAGGACTATGAGAACTCCTGCTTGGCCAGCGGCAAATCTTTGATTAAGGCAGGTGAGTGAGCGTGAGAGCGATAGGAATTGTGTTGGCGGGCGGAAATAATCACAGGATGAAGGCCCTGTCCCAGAGAAGGGCGGTCTGTGCCATGCCTGTGGCGGGCAGCTACCGCAGCATAGATTTTACATTGAGCAATATGTCCAACTCCCATATTCAGAAGGTGGCGGTGTTCACTCAGTACAATGCCAGGAGCCTGAACGAGCACCTGAATTCCTCCAAGTGGTGGGATTTTGGGCGCAAGCAGGGGGGCCTGTATGTGCTGACCCCTACCGTGACCACGGAAAACAGCAATTGGTATCGGGGCACGGCGGACGCCATGTACCAGAACCTTACCTTCCTGCGGGACAGCCATGAGCCCTATGTGGTCATCGCCTCCGGGGACTGTGTGTATAAGCTGGATTTTAACAAGGTGCTGGAGTATCACATTGAAAAGAAGGCGGACATCACAGTGGTCTGCCACGACATGGATCCCGGGACACCCATTGAACGCTTCGGCACGGTGCGGATGAACGGGGACTGCCGGATCGAGGACATGGAGGAAAAGCCCCTCCAGGCCAAGACCAACACCATCTCCTGCGGTATCTATGTGCTGCGCCGCCGCCAGCTCATCGAGATGATCGAAAAGTGCGCGGAGGAGGAGCGCTATGACTTTGTGCGTGACATCCTGATCCGCTACAAGGATGTAAAGAGGATCTACGGCTACAAGATCGACACCTATTGGAAGAATATTGCATCCGTGGAGGATTATTACAGCACCAACATGGATTTTCTGCGGGAGGATGTGAGAAACTATTTCTTCAAGCAGTATCCGGATATCTACTCCAAGGTGGACGACCTGCCCCCCGCCAAGTACAATGTGGGGGCCGACATCCGGAACAGCTTAATCTCCAGCGGATGTATCGTCAACGGGGTGGTGGAAAACTCCGTGGTGTTCAAGAAGAGCTATATCGGCAACAACTGTGTGATCAAGAATTCCATCATTTTAAATGATGTTTACATTGGTGACAACACCTATATCGAAAATTGTATTGTGGAGAGTCGGGGCACCATCAGGGCCAATTCCCGTTTTGTGGGAGAAGGCGGGGTACGGATCGTGGTGGAAAGCAACGAAAGATATCCAATGTAAGTACCATGTAAAGGCAAGACAAAATATTACGAAAGGAGACCGCTTATGCAGATTACAGACGTTCGTGTGCGAAAAGTATCCAAAGAGGGCAAGATGAAGGCAATCGTATCGATTACCATTGATAATGTCTTTGTTGTTCATGACATCAAGGTAATCGAGGGCGAAAAGGGCCTTTTCATAGCCATGCCCAGCAAAAAGGCGGCTGACGGAGAGCATCGGGACATTGCACACCCGATCAACTCTGCGACCAGGGACAGCATCCAGAAGATCATCCTGGAGAGCTATGAGAAGGCTTTAAGCGAGCCGGACGAGAGCTGGGAGTAGGGGAGAGAGGCGCACGTGACCTCATGGTATGAAGAAAGGACTGCTGTATCGGAATGCGGATTGCCGTATTTAAGATACGGCAGTCTTTTTTCTTCCGCGCCCCCAGTGTAATCCATCCTTTGATTTTGTGATAAAATGTGATAAGATAGAACCGTCGGCGGCTCCAGGGAGGGGCGGGACAAAGGAGTGGGACATGTATCTGATTGTCGGACTGGGAAATCCCAGGAAGGAATATGAGAATACCAGGCACAATATCGGCTTTGCGGTCATAGATGCGATCTCGGAGCAGGCGGGGATCCCCGTGACGGAGAAAAAACACAGAGCCCTCATCGGAAAGGGCCTTTGGGAGGGGGAGAAGGTGATCCTCGCCAAGCCGCAGACCTATATGAACCTGAGCGGGGAGAGCGTCCGGGAGCTGAGGGATTATTACAGGGTGGACGAGACCAGCCGGCTGATCGTGATCTCCGACGATATCAGTCTGGATGCGGGCCGGATCCGCATCCGCAAGCGGGGCAGCGCAGGCGGGCACAATGGGCTGAAGAACATTATCGCCCATCTTGGGCATGAGGATTTTATCCGGGTGCGCATCGGAGTGGGGGAAAAGCCCCAGGGGTATGATCTGGCGGACTATGTGCTGGGACATTTTTCCCCGGAGGAAAAAAAGATCATGGAGGAAGCCGCATCCACGGCAGCGGAGGCGGTCCGCATGATCCTGCGGGAAAATGTGGAGGCGGCTATGAATCAGTACAACCGCGGCAGGCCTTCGGACGGCAGCGGCGGGAGAGAGTAGAACAAGAGGGCGGAGGAAGATATGCAGAGTTTGTTGGCGCCTTTGAAAGAACTGGCGGAGTTTGACAAAATAAAAGAGGATATCCGCAGGGGGAGGGGGCCCGTCTCCCTCACCGGCTGCGTGGATTCCCAGAAGCTGCACATGATCTACGGACTCTCCCAGGAGCTGTCCTGCCGGGTAATTGTGACCTACAGTGATCTGAAGGCCAGGGAGATCTGTGAAGAGTACCGGTTTTACGACAGAAATGTGCTGCTGTATCCGGCCAAGGACGTGATTTTCTTTCAGGCGGATATCCACGGCAACCGTCTGACCAGGGAGCGGGTGAAGGTGCTGCGCCGGATTGCGGAGGGAAAGCCCCTGACCCTTGTGACCACCTATGCGGCCCTGATGACGCCCCAGATCCGCTGGGAGGGGGAGCAGGATATCCTGTCCCTGGAGCGGGGCGGCACCCTGGACGGAGCGGCTCTGGCCAGAAGACTGGTGGACTTGGGCTATGAGAAGACCTGCCAGGTGGAGGCGGGGGGACAGTTTTCCGTCCGGGGCGGCATCATAGACATTTTTGACCTGACGGAGGAAAATCCCTACCGGGTGGAGCTGTGGGGGGATGAGATCGATTCCATCCGCAGCTTTGACGTGCTCAGCCAGCGCTCCATCGAGAAGCTGGAGGGGATCCGGATCTATCCCGCCTCGGAGTTTGTGCTGGGGAGAGAGCGGAGGGAGGCGGGCCTTGCCAGGATTGAGAAGGAAGCCAGGGAGCAGGAGGAAGCCTTCCGCAGGGAGCATCTGCCGGAGGAAGCCCATCGGATTGCGTCCCAGGTGAGGGAGCTGCGGGAACAGCTCCTGGAGCTGGGGGATCTCTCCGGGGTGGAAAGCTATGTCCGGTATTTCTACGAGGACACGGTGACCCTGCCCCAGATCCTTCAGGAGAGCCCCGTGGGGGCGGGAGGCAGGCTGGTCTTTTTCCTGGATGAGCCCGCCCGCATCGGGGAGCATGCCCAGGCCGTGGAGCTGGAGTTTCGGGAGAGCATGACCCAGAGAGCCCAGAAGGGCTATATTCTGCCGAGGCAGATGGATCTGCTCTATGGCGGGGAGCAGGTGGCGGCCAGGCTTTCCCGCTCGCCGGTGGTGATGCTTTCGGCCATGGAGGGGAAAAATCCATGGCTGCGGCCTCAGGTGCGCTACGGCATAGAGGCCCGCAGCATTTCCTCCTACAACAACAGCTTTGAGGCGCTGGTGAAGGACTTAAAGCAGTATAAAAGACAGGGCTGGCGGGTGCTGCTTCTCTCCGGCTCCCGCACCCGGGCCGGGCGCCTGGCGGAGGATCTGCGGGACAACGAGCTCTCCGCCGTCTACACCGAGGACCCCTTCCGGGAGGTGCTGCCGGGGGAGGTGCTCACCTACTACGGCCATGTGAACAGGGGGTTCGAGTACCCTCTTTTGAAGTATGCGGTCATCTCCGAGACGGATATCTTCGGGGCGGAGAAGAAAAAGAAAAAGAAGAAGCTCTACAAGGGCCAGAAGATCAACGATTTTAACGAGCTGAGGGTGGGGGACTATGTGGTCCATGAGAGCCACGGACTGGGAATCTACCGGGGAATCGAGAAGGTGGAGATGGAGAAGGTGGTCAAGGACTACATGAAGATCGAGTACCGGGACGGAGGGATCCTCTATGTGCTGGCCACTGGCCTGGACGTGATCCAGAAGTACGCGGGCTCCGAGGCCAGGACCCCCAAGCTCAACAAACTGGGCACTAAGGAGTGGGAGAAGACCAAGACAAAGGTGCGCAGCGCCGTAAGCGAGGTGGCCCGGGATCTGGTGGAGCTCTACGCCGCCCGCCAGAACAGCAGGGGATATGCCTTCGGCAGGGACACAATCTGGCAGAAGGAATTTGAAGAGATGTTTCCCTTTGAGGAGACGGAGGACCAGCTGGCCGCCATCGCGGACACCAAGGCGGACATGGAGAGCGATAAGATCATGGACCGGCTGATCTGCGGGGACGTGGGCTACGGCAAGACGGAGATCGCCATCCGGGCGGCATTCAAGGCGGTGCAGGAGGGAAAGCAGGTGGTGTACCTGGTGCCCACCACCATACTGGCCCAGCAGCACTACAACACCTTCCTGCAGAGGATGAAGGATTTCCCGGTGCGGGTGGATCTGCTCTCCCGCTTCCGCACGGCCGGAGAAATCAAAAAGACACTGACGGATCTGGAAAAGGGCTTTGTGGACATTGTGATCGGCACCCACCGGGTCCTCTCCGACGATGTAAAGTACAAGGATCTGGGGCTTTTGATCATCGATGAGGAACAGCGCTTCGGAGTGGCTCACAAGGAGAAGATCAAGAAGCTGAAGGAGAATGTGGACGTGATGACCCTGACGGCCACCCCCATCCCCAGGACCCTCCACATGAGCCTGATAGGGATCCGGGATATGAGCGTGCTGGAGGAAGCCCCGGAGGACCGGCTGCCCATCCAGACCTATGTGATGGAGTACAACGAGGAAATGGTGCGGGAGGCCATCGTCCGGGAGCTTGCCCGTGAGGGACAGGTGTACTATGTGTACAACCGGGTGAACAATATTGCGGATGTGGCGGCCGGGATTGCCAGGCTGGTGCCGGAGGCCGTGGTGGCCTACGCCCACGGGCAGATGAAGGAGCATGAGCTGGAGCGGATCATGTATGACTTTATCGCCGGGGATATCGACGTGCTGGTTTCCACCACCATCATAGAGACGGGGCTGGATATCTCCAACGTGAACACCATGATCATCCACGACTCGGATCAGATGGGGCTCTCCCAGCTCTACCAGCTCAGGGGGCGGGTGGGGCGCTCCAGCCGGACCGCCTACGCCTTTTTGATGTACCGCAGGGATAAGCTGCTGAAGGAGGAAGCGGAAAAACGTCTCTCCGCCATCCGGGAGTTCACGGAGCTGGGAAGCGGCTTCAAGATCGCCATGCGGGATCTGGAGATCCGCGGGGCGGGGAATCTTCTGGGAACCCGCCAGAGCGGCCACATGGATGCGGTGGGCTACGACCTGTACTGCAAGATGCTGGATGAGGCGGTTCAGAGCCTGAAGGGCGGGGAGACGGTCTCGGATTTCGCCACAGTGGTGGATCTGGATGTGGACGCCTTCATCCCGGCGGAGTATATCGTCAACGAGGTGCAGAAGCTGGATATCTATAAGAGGATCGCGGGGATTGAAAATGTCCGGGAGCGGGACGATATGCGGGACGAACTGCTGGACCGGTTCGGGGAGGTGCCAAGGTCCGTGGACAATCTCCTGCGGATCGCCCTGATCCGGGTGGCGGCCCATAGGCTCTACATGGCGGAGGTGCGGGGGAAGAACGAGAGGATCCTCTTTACCTTCCGGCCCGACGCCAAAATCCGTGTGGAGCGGATTCCCGGCCTTGTGAAAAAATACAGGGACCGGCTGGCCTTTACGGCCTACGGGAACCCGTTTTTTACCTATAAATATAAAAAGAGCGGGATCATCGAGAAGGATGCGGAGGCGCTGCTTCGGGACTGCGAGGAACTGCTGGGAGTGATGGAGGCAGAGCTGGGGGAGTGACAGTCTGTGGGGGAAAAACTGCTCCTGGGGGAAATTAAGGGTTGCACCTTACTGACGGGTGTGGGATAATAGAGGGAAGGAGGGCCCGGACGGGCCCTCGTAAAAATGGGAACTGTTCAGCAAAAAGAGGTTGTCTGGATGAGCAGCAGTGGAAATGGAAATACAGCGGAGGAAGAATTCCGGGCCGCTTTTGCGGAGGGGCTGGAGACCGGCGATTTCAAGCGCCTTAACGATCTGGTGGCCGGGACATTGAGCAATGCTCTGAGCGACGCGGGGCTCTGGGTCAAGGGCGGCCAGGGCGGTGCAGGCGGCCAGGGAGGCGCAG
This sequence comes from uncultured Acetatifactor sp., assembly GCA_947625475.1. Lineage (GTDB taxonomy): Bacteria > Bacillota > Clostridia > Lachnospirales > Lachnospiraceae > Acetatifactor. The sequence continues at coordinate 3,586 of CANQOL010000026.1, read as the reverse complement.
GCGGAGCAGGCGGCCAGGGCGGTGCAGGCGGCCAGCCGGGGGCGGAGGGCCAGCCGGGACAGTCCGGCGTCTTTCGCCCGGGCGGATACCGCAGCGCCAGCCAGGAGAAGGCCCAGCGCCGCCGCAGGGCCTGGGAGCAGCAGGAGATCTGGAAACAGCAGCAGGCTTTTGCCCGGGCCAAGGCCAGAATGGAGGCATCCCAGAGGGCCATGGAAGGGCGGATGAAGACACCGCCCCCTCAGACGCCTGCGGGGGCGGGCCTTAGCGCGGCAGCAGCTGCCAGGGGAGGCGCCGGATCCGGCAATTCTCTCGCAGTCACCCGGCCGGCGGGCAGGGTGTGGGGAACTCTCTGCACGGTGTTTGGAGGCATCGGGCTGGCGGGAGTGGGGATCCCCTTTTGTATCCTTCTGGTTCTGGCCCTGACGGGGGTGGGGAAGGTGGCGGTCCCCCTTACGGTGCTGGGGCTTTTGGCGGCTGCCTGCGGCGGGCTTTTGTTGATAGGCGGCCGCAGAAGGGGGCTTTTGGCCAGGGCCAAGCGGTATATGGATATCTGCGGCAGCAAGCTGTATGAGGATATTGAAGAGATTGCGGCTCAGACGGGAAAAAGCCGCCGGTTTGTGCTCCGAGACATCCGGAAAATGCTGAATCTGGGTATCTTTCCCGAGGCGCATCTGGACAGGCAGGGCACCTGCTTTATGCTCAACCATGTGATCTACCGGCACTATCTGGATGCAGAGAACGCCCGCAGGGAGCGGGAGGGGCAGGGCCAGAGGCTCCTGGAGGAAAAGGAGCCGGGGGAAACGCCCAGCCAGAGTATCGCCAGGGAGCAGCAGGCCAGGGCTTCCGAGCTGGACCAGATGATGAGCGAGGGGGCGGACTGCATCCGCAGGCTCCGGGATATGAACGACGCCATAGAGGGAGAGGTGATCTCCGCCAAGCTCTACCGGCTGGAGGGGCTTTTGAAGGAAATCTTTGCCCGGGTGAAGGAGCATCCGGAGCAGATGGGCAAGATGCACAAGCTGATGGACTACTATCTGCCCACCACCCTGAAGCTGGTGGAGGCATATAAGGAGTTTGATTCGGTGAGCGCGCCGGGACCGGATATCCTCTCGGCCAAGGAACAGATTGAGAACACCCTGGACACCATCAATCAGGCCTTCAAGGAGCTTTTAAACAATCTCTTCCAGGAGAAGGTTTTTGATGTGACCACGGACGCCCAGGTGCTGGAGACCATGCTGGCCCGGGAGGGGCTGACCCGGCAGATGGAGCTGCAGCCGGAGCCCGTGGGGGCCGGGGCTGACCCGGCAGGCCCGGGGGCTGGAAGAATTATGAACGGGGAGAGCCAGGACACAGGATCATAAAAAGCAGGAGGAAAGGAAAATGAGCAAGGATTTGGATGAGTTGCTGCAGGAAGCGCCCACACTGACCTTCGAGCCCTTTGGGGAGGAAAAGGAGGTGCCGGCGGTGACGGAGCCGGAGAAGCCGGCCCCTGAGGAGGAGCTTACGGTGGTGCTCACGCCCCAGGAGCAGCAGATGGTGGATCAGTTCGCGTCCCAGATCGATTTAAAGAACACCCAGCAGGTGCTGCAGTACGGGGCGGGGAGCCAGAAAAAGATTGCGGATTTCAGCGAGACGGCCTTGAACAGCGTTCGCACCAAGGATCTGGGGGAGATCGGCCAGATGCTCACGGACGTGGTCAGCGAGCTAAAGAGCTTTGACGAGGACGAGGAGGAGAAGGGCTTCCTGGGAATCTTTAAAAAGAGCGGGAACAAGCTCACCAACATGAAGGCCAAGTACGACAAGGCGGAGGTGAACATCAACAAGATCACCAAGGCCATGGAGGAGCACCAGATCGTCCTGCTCAAGGACGTGGCCATGCTGGATAAAATGTACGAGCTGAACCTAAACTACTTTAAGGAGCTGTCCATGTACATCCTGGCGGGCAAGAAAAAGCTGGAGGAAGCTCAGACCAGGGAGCTGCCTGAACTGGTGGCAAAGGCGGAGCGCAGCGGCCTGCCGGAGGACACCCAGGCGGCCAAGGATTACGCCGCCATGTGCAACCGTTTTGAGAAAAAGATCCACGATCTGGAGCTGACCCGGACCGTGGCGCTGCAGATGGCGCCCCAGATCCGCCTGATCCAGAGCAATGACACGGCCATGTCAGAGAAGATCCAGTCTACCCTGGTGAACACCATCCCTCTGTGGAAGAGCCAGATGGTGATTGCCATCGGTCTGGATCACTCCGGGGACGCGGCCAGGGCCCAGAGGGCGGTCTCCGATATGACCAACAGCCTGCTGCGCAAGAACGCGGAGGCCCTGAAGGTTGCCACTGTGGAAACGGCCAGGGAGTCCGAGCGGGGCATTGTGGACATTGAAACCCTGCAGGCCACCAACCAGACCCTGATCTCCACTCTGGACGAGGTGATGAAGATCCAGGAGGAGGGCAGGGCCAAGAGAAAGAGCGCCGAGGCCGAGCTCCAGAAGATCGAAAACGAAATGCGGGAAAAGCTCCTTGCCATGAGCCGATAGGAAAAAGCTGGGAAATTCGATATTTTTCCCGGGAATTACATAAAATTCTTCCGTTTACAGATACTATTTTCCAGAAATGGGAGAGCAGCCGGAGAGGTTTTAAAGCCCGGCGGCCCTCCCGCAGGGAGAGCCCGGAGGGATCCGGGCGGAAAATACAGGAAGTAAACGGAGGAATTTTTATTATGAAGGCAACAGGAATTGTCCGCAGAATAGATGACCTGGGACGCATTGTGATCCCCAAGGAGATCCGAAGGACTCTGCACATCCGGGAGAGCGACCCGCTGGAAATTTTTACCGACCGGGAGGGCCAGGTTATCCTGAAAAAATATTCTCCCATCGGGGAGATGACCACCTTCGCCAGGCAGTACGCGGAGAGTCTGGCCCAGGTTTCCGGCCACACGGCCCTGATCGCCGACAGGGATCAGTTCATCGCGGCGGCGGGGGGCGGCAAGGGCTATGTGGGAAAGGCCATCAGCCGTCAGCTGGAGGAGAAAATCAACAACCGGGAGACCCTGATGGCGGTCAGAGGGGAGAGGCAGTTTGTCAGCATCTGCGATGAGTATGGGGAGGAATACCAGCATGAGGCCCTGACTCCCATTCTCTGCGAGGGGGATGTGATCGGGGCGGTGGTCCTTCTGGAGAACGACCCCAAGGCCAAGATGGGCGAGGTGGAGCAGAAGCTCATGCTCTCCGCCGCCGGTTTCCTGGGAAGGCAGATGGAGCAGTAGGAAAAATAACAGGGGAGCGAAGGCTCCAAAGCATCAAAATTAGTCAGGTGCGATCTGCCAAATCGTACCTGGCTGATTTTTTGCGCTGCACTGCGGCTGCCATAAGACCGAGGGCCAGGCGGCCTGTGGGATGTATTCGGGCGAAAACAGACATTATAGCTGAGCAGGAAAACCGCCGCCTTTTCGGAAGGATGAGGATTGACAAATGCCGCATTGCGTCCTATAATATAACTATCGTTATATAACAATAATTATTTAATGCCTGCTCAACAACAAAAAATGAGTTCAAATCCATTGAAAATACTGAGTTTTCTCACCAAAAGTAGTAT
>CANQOL010000025.1 GCA_947625475.1 uncultured Acetatifactor sp. | reverse complement strand
ACATCCAGGGCGTCATCCATGTTGAACTGCGTGTACAGCATATTCACCGCCTCCGTTCCGTGCTCCCGCACAAACTCCGCAAAGATTCCCTCCCTCTGGCAGTCCAGAATCGCTTTCCGGATCGATTCGTCGCGCCCCAGCTCTTCCTCCTGATACTCCCGCACCCGCTGGATGAACCAGGCGTACTCGTACAAGGGCCGGCATTCCTCCAGGATCTCATGCTTCGCCGGAAGGTTGATGTTGATCATTTTCACCACACATTCTAACATAGGGTGCTCCGTTTTTTCAAGATATGCTTCCGATAATTTCAGAACTCTTTCCAGGGGCTGGGCGGTTCCCCCGTTGTAGAACATGTAAAACTCTGGGGTTGGGAGCGGGATCCTCTTCTGATGGTAGAGAGCCCGGGGCTCCAGGAGCTTCTCCACGGTCCGGCCATAGTAGATCACGCTCCGCAGGGGCATGTTCTCACTCACAGTCGATTGATGCTCGGCAATCACCAGGGCTTTGTTTTTCACTGTGAAAGCCAGATCGTTTTTCCTGGCCAGGAACAGCACCCCCTCCAGGGTGCGGATCACGATGTCCTCCGGGGCAGTTTCCACCCCGGCCAGCGCGGAATACAGCTGGGCTGCATTTTTCGGTTCGCTGAAGTAAGCGGTGAAAGCGCTGGATTTCACCTCCCGGTTAGATACTTCTCTTGCTTCGTTTTGTGTCATAAGCAGATTCCTCCTATTGTTTGATGTATAAAGCTGTAGTCTCAGAAAAATGCCGCGGAACCGCGTGGATCATAGAAATGCTCTTGATTTTTTTCGATTTTCCAAAGACAGTGATTAATATAACAGATAAGACATCCCTCGTCGAAATGTTATAATATTAAAATTTTCTAACGCCAAAATTTTCTAATGCGTAAAATGATTATAGGGGAGAACTGGAAACCAGGCGTTATGCCTAGTCATTATTCATTTCTCCTGTCCGAAGATTTTCGTAGACGGCATTTTCGTCAAAGCTGCAGGCTTCGGCAGCGGAGCAGATCCGGTCAACCTTCTCCTGATCTGCCAGCAGATCCTCCGCGATTTTATCCGGCGTGTCTCCTTTTCGCAGCTTCGCGCAGACCTGACGGATCAGCAGCCGCAGCTCTCCTTCGGCTATGCCCTCGGTAATTCCCTCGGCCCTTCCGGCGGCTATTCCTTCGGCCCTTCCGGCGGCTATTCCTTCGGCCCTCCCAGCAGTGATTCCTTCGGCCCTTCCGGCGGACACGCCTTTTTCATATCCGTCCTCCACGCCTTCCTCGTATCTTACATCCAGGGCGTCATCCATGTTGAACTGCGTGTACAGCATATTCACCGCCTCCGTTCCGTGCTCACGCACAAACTCCGCAAAGATCCCCTCCTTCTGGCAGTCCAGGATCGCTTTCCGGATCGACTCGTCGCGCCCCAGCTCTTCCTCCTGATACTCCCTCACCCGCTGGATAAACCAGGCGTACTCGTACAAGGGCCGGCATTCCTCCAGGATTTCATGCTTCGCCGGAAGGTTGATATTGATCATTTTCACCACACATTCTAACATAGGATGCTCTGTTTTTTCAAGATATGCCTCCGATAATTTCAGGACTCTTTCCAAAGGCTGGGCGGTTCCCCCGTTGTAGAACATGTAAAATTCCGGGGTTGGGATCGGGATCCTCTTCTGATGGTAGAGCGCCCGGGGCTCCAGGAGCTTTTCCACGGTCCGGCCATAGTAGATCACGCTCCGCAGAGGCATGTTCTCACTCACGGTTGATTGGTGTTCGGCAATGACCAAAGCCTTGTTTTTCACCGTGAAAGCCAGATCGTTTTTCCTGGCCAGGAACAGCACCCCCTCCAGGGTGCGGATCACGATGTCCTCCGGGGCAGTTTCCACCCCGGCCAGCGCGGAATACAGCTGGGCTGCATTTTTCGGTTCGCTGAAGTAGGCGGTGAAAGCGCTGGATTTCACCTCCCGGTTGGATACTTCTCTTGCTTCGTTCTGTGTCATAAGCAGATTCCTCCTATGTTGTTTGGTATAAGAAAGTGTAGTCTCAGAAAAATGCCGCGGAACCGCGTGGATTATAGAAATGCTCTCGATTTTCCAAAGACAATGACAGTATAACAGATACAGGCCCCCTTGTCTAGGGAGGTATAATATAAAATTTTCTAAATTTTCTCACCGCCAATTCTGGCGGAAATGAGTTTCCGACGGCAGGATCCAGGATTTGGAGCGCCAGATAAAAGAATTGAGTAAACCTATTGACAATCATCAAAATTAAAGGTAAGAGAAAATTGTCAAAGAAAAGTTCACTTGTTCTGTGTAAACGTGAATATTCACTGAATTTTCACTTTGCGTATTGACAAATCAAAACCTCATTTCCGGCAGCGGTCAGATAACAGAAGCTGAAATTATTTGTGCTCGTCCAAATACAGCTGCACCCGGCTGTCGATAATCCGCGCGGCCTCTTTAGCCGGATAGTCTCCCGCCAGATAATCTGATACCTCCTGCAAAAGCATATCCTTCAGCTCCTTCGGAGGATTTTGAAGGGGGACGCAGTTCTCCAGAAACGCCTGATCCTTCATCAGGTTTTCTCTCCTTGCCTTCTCCTCTTGATCCTCATTCAGCCAATCTGCATCTGTCTCCCAGCTTTGACGCCTTACGGCAAGTTTTGATTTCAAGACCCGCTGCTCTTTTTTGCTTTGGGTGCTCTCACCAAGGAGCGTCTCCAGATACACCGAGGCCGCCTCCAGATCCCTGCAGTTTCTGCTGACCGCAAACACACCGTCGGCTTTTCCAAAATTTCCGTTCCCTGTCCCCGTGGGATATCCCACAAAAAAGGCGTCGCCGCCATACTGCTCCAGCATCAGACTGTGTGCGCCCAGGTGATTGAAGAAGGTATGTACCGCCAAAATTTTCCCCTCTGCCAGCCATTTTTGATACTGATATGGGTCCCCGGGATTGGGAACGTCTCCCTTCTCCTTTAGCGTCTGCAGCAGACGGATAAATTCCTCCGAATCAAACAGGCTCTCCCCCTTTTCCCAGTCAATGAATGGGGAATGGGTCAGATCCTGGCATGCCAGATAAATAAATAAGGAAAAGGCGGATTCTCCTGACAGGGCAGATTCCAGCCCCACCAGGTCCGGCGTATTGTCCGCCAGATCCAGAAACTCGGAAAGGGTCCAGGTATCCCCATGCCAGATGGCGCGGGTGGTAACCAGGCTCTCCACATAGAATTCGTCCGGAATTCCCCAGAGATTTTCCCCTCTGGTTCCGATCCCGACCGCCACCGGGAACAGAGCATCCAAAGTCTTCTGAGAGATCACTCCGCGAAGATCCACAAGGGCCCCCTTCTCGCCCAATAGCTCCATATCCTGCGGAGAGAGATACAAAATGTCCGGGCCCTCCCCCGCCGTAAGCTGGGCCAGGATCCGGCTTCTATCGCTCTCTTCCTCATAGCTCTCCCAGGTGTAATCATACAGAGCATTGCGGCGGCTGGCCACAGCGGCTCCCTCCAGGCCGGGGTCATAAGCCCCCAGAAGGCTGACCACCTGCAGGGCAGTCCCCGTCTGGGGCGGCTCCTTCCCCAAGGTAATCCGGAGACTCTCGTAGCTGTCAAAAATCAAAACCACGGGCTCCTGTCCCGGGGAAAGAAGCAGATAAGACCAGCTGTTTAAAACAAATCCGTTCTCTTCCAGAGAAAGGATCAGGTCCCGGCGGCCGGAGGCGGTATCCCAGCAGACGATACCCTCATCCGTCTGATAGTAGATCTGGCTTCCCAGTATGCCATAGAGCTGGGGCACATACTCCGGAAGGCGTGCCAGGGTCTGAAGGGCTCCGGTCTGCCTGTCAAAACAGACAATTTGGGTGGTTCGATTTTCCTCATGAATGGGGAAATAGAAGGCCCCCTCCCCGTCCCGGACGGGATTTCCAAAGCTGTCGCCGCCCTCCAGCTCCCGGATCATAAGAATCTTGCCAGTCTCATCCGCAACCAGCATCCTGCCCTGGGAATATGCGTAGACGCACCCTTCCCCGTCCACCAGACACTGAGCCTGGCCCCAGAGGGTAAAGCCTCCCTCCTCCAGATAAAAGTCCGTCATATCTCTGTGTTCCTTTACGCGGCCCTCCCCGTCTGTGAGGAAAAGCTCATATGCCGACGTCTGGGCCCTCTCCCGGCTCTCCAGCTGCGCCGTCAGGAAGGCGTAACTGTCTTCCCCCAGCACATCCATATCCACAATCATGCTTCCCTCCAGGGCTCCCAGATCCGCGGGGGTGAGCTCCAGACTGTGCACGGGCTCCCCCTCCCGGTCAGTGACGGTGATCAGTACGGCAGGCCGTTCCACCTCAGGATACCGTTCCATCTGATACAGCCTGCCGCCAAAGGGCCGATAGATATCATAATGCCACTCTTCCCCATAGCGGCAGGTATCCCAGGGCTGGAAACTTAAAGCGTAGAGAGGGGAATCCAGGCTCACCTCCGCATCTGCCAGGAACCCTCCGGGAGCGCGGTTCAGACTTTGGGATGCCTCCTGCTTCGGAGTGCCGGCGTCAGCGCCCACAGACCCGCTCTTTGGCGGCTCTTTCCCGGAGCAGGAGCAAAGAATCACAGAGAGGGAAAGCAGCGCCAAAATCAGTCTTCCATATTGAGGGATTCTCCTGTGGATACACATTTTCAGATTTCTCCTTGTCTGTGTCAATTTTTGCTCGAAAGATTCGGCTGAAATAATAAAATTAGAGGTCCTGCACTAACATCAATATGCTACAGGACCTCTCATTATCATTTACGTGACATTAACTGCGCATCGTACTGGACTCTTTATTTATAAGGACATGCAGGATTGGAGTGAGACGTGATCCTATCATACGTAGTATCCGACGCAATATAACCACACTTTGTGCATTTTACTACTTCTCTGAAAGCTGTATGCACTTCTATACAGACCGAACCATCAGGAAGATTGCGCGTCGCATTCCACCCGTTCAGATACTCCCCATATGTTTTATAAGTATGCTAACCAGTCACCTAGGGCCACTGTCTTACAGCTCCAGCACCTTGGTGACGCTCTTCCTTCCGGTGAGGCTTTCGGTGCGGCGGTCGGGTGCCCCTGTGCCTGCGCTCACCGAGAAGCGTCTTCCCTCCACCAGCCGCTTTCCTGTCTGATCCACCACCGTCAGGGCGTTGGGATCCAGGTCAATCTCAAACTCCCGGCTCTCGCCGCCTGCCAGGTACACTCTGGCAAAGCCCGCCAGCTTGCCGTTGGGGGTCTCATTTTCCGACTCCAGGGCCTTTACGTACACCTGGAGGACCTCCTGGGTAGCCGTCTGGGAGCGGTTTTCAGCCCGCAGGGTCACCTTCAGGCCCTCGCCCTCCTGTGCCTTTTCCGGAAGGGTCAGCTCCGTCACCTGCACGTCCCCGTAGGTGAGACCGTAGCCGAAGGGATACAGGGGATCCTTTTCCAGATAGCGGTAGGTCCTTCCCTTCATGGAGTAATCCTCAAAGTCCGGCAGATCCTCCGTGTCCTCGTAGAAGGTCACAGGCAGCTTCCCGGAGGGAGATATCTCACCGAACAGGAGCTTGGCGATCACAGCGCCTCCCCTGGCGCCGGGATACCAGGTCTGCACCACGGCGTCCGCCTTCTCCTGCTCCAGGCGAAGGTCCATGGCGCTTCCGGTCATGTTCAGCACCACCACCGGCTTGCCGACGGCCAGGACCGCCTCCGCCAGCTCTCTCTGGGACTGGGGAAGGAGCAGATCCTGCTTGTCGCCGGAGGCGTAGCTGTTGCCGGTGTCTCCCTCCTCGCCCTCCAGGGTCTCGTCCAGGCCCACGCAGAGGATCACCACGTCGCTGTTTTGTGCAACGCTGACCGCCTCGCTGATCCGGTCCTGTCTATGGCCAAGACCCTCCACTCTGTCCTTAAACAGATGGCATCCCTCGGAATAGTAGACTCTCACCTCATCGCCCAGCAGGTCCTGGATCCCCTCCAGCACGGTGATGTAGCGGGATGAGGTGCCGTGGTAGTTGCCCACCAGCACAGCCCGGCTGTTGGCGTTGGGCCCCACCACGCCTACGGCCTTCAGCTTCTTTTGATCCAGCGGGAGAATTCCGTTATTCTTCAGCAAAACCACGCTCTCCGCGGTGGCCCGGTCCGCCAGAGCCAGGTGTTCTCTGCTCTCCAGCTGATCATAGCCGATCTGATCGTACGGTGTCTCGTCAAACAGGCCCAGCAGGAAGCGGGTGGTAAAGAGGCGCACCGCCGCCTGGGTGATCTCATCCTCCGTCACCAGGCCCTGCTCATATGCCTTCAGCAGCATCAGGTAGGTGGAGCCGCAGTTCACGTCGCACCCGGCCTTCAGAGCCATGGCCGCCGATTCCTCGGGGGTGTCGGTGACGTGATGGTTCTCATGGAAATCCCGGATGGCCCAGCAGTCGGACACGTAGTGGCCCTCGAAGCCCCACTCTCCCCGCAGGATGTCCTGCATCAGGGTCTTGCTGCCGCAGCAGGGCTCCCCGTTGGTGCGGTTGTAGGCGCCCATAACCGCCTCCACCCCGGCCTCCTTCACCAGCTTTTCAAAGGCGGGAAGGTAGGTCTCTCTCATGTCCTTGGCGGAAGCCTTGGCGTCAAAGCGGTGCCGCAGGGCCTCGGGGCCGGAATGGACCGCAAAGTGTTTGGCGCAGGCTGCCGCCTGGAGGTATTCGCCGTCCCCCTGGAGGCCCTCCACAAACTGTTTTCCCAGTTCTCCGGTCAGGTAGGGGTCTTCTCCGTAGGTTTCGTGGCCCCGGCCCCATCTGGGATCCCGGAAAATATTCACGTTGGGGGACCAGAAGGTCAGTCCCTTATAGATGTCTCTGTCGCCCTGGGCGCTGCTGGCGTTGTATTTGGCTCTGCCCTCCACGGCGATCACGCTGCCGATCTGGCGCATGAGTTCTCTGTCAAAGGCCGCGCCAAGGCCGATGGACTGGGGGAAGCTGGTGGCCACGCCGGCTCTGGCTACGCCGTGCAGGCCCTCGTTCCACCAGTTGTAGGCGGGTATGTTCAGGCGCGGGATGGCAGGGGAATCAAAGCGAAGCTGGGACGCTTTTTCCTCCAGGGTCATCTGGGCTACCAGTTCCTGCGCTCTCTTTCGGGCGTTTTGTCTGTCTCTCACCTTTTTTGTCCTCCGAGTAGATCATTTTAAGTGGGGGAGCTTCCGGGGTGTTTGGGAAAAGGGGGAAGCTGGTCCACTGTCTTTATCATAGCGTAAAGTGGGGGGAATTTGCTTATCAGTTCATGCTATTTATCTATCAGTTTTTGCTGATTTAAGGGGGGATTTGGCTTGGGATTAACACCGCAGGGGGTGCGGGGACGGCATATCTGTCCGGAAGGGGCGCTTTCGCTTGGGTTCGGACGCAGCGGCACTAAGCTCGAAAATACCTCGCTAAGTGCCGGCGTCCTCTCACACCCTTCCGGACAGATATGCCGTCCCCGCTTGGATATGGGGGATATGGGTGAGGTTATTTATCTTTTTTTTGGGATTTTTCTTGGTACATTTGTTTGTCGGCTTCTTTCATGAGGCGCTCGGGGTCTAAGTCGTCACGGTGGGTGGCAAGGCAGATGCCCATGCTGGCTGAGACGCGGTAGGGCTTGCCGGAGGAGGTGTTGTAGGCGGTGAGGAAGGATTCCACGCGGCTGCGGATGGAAGCGCCGTCCTGGATGCCTTTCATGACGGCGAACATTTCGTCGCCTCCGAAGCGGGTGGCGATGGCGTCCTCGGGGCAGCCCTGGCGCAGGGCCTGGGCCACGGTGCGGATGGCGTTGTCACCCTCGTTGTGGCCGTAGCCGTCGTTGATGGCCTTCAGGCCGTCCAGGTCCGCCATGGCCACGGTGATGCAGCCGCCCTGGTCTCTCAGTTCCTCCACCAGCTCCTGGTAGACCTTCATGAAGCCGGTGCGGTTGTAGAGGCCGGTCAGGGGATCGAGTTTGTACATTTCCTCGATCTGGCGGGTCAGGTAGTTTTGGTAGCGCAGGTTTCGGAAGCCGCCGATGCCGTTGTTGAGGGCGCTGACAATGAGGGAGGTGCCGCAGTAGTCGTCCAGCTCTCCCTTGGTGAAATGGAAGCACACGTAGCCGAAGGGGATCTCATGAAAGCACAGGGACATAAAGGCCAGGGGGACGTTCTGTTCCAAAATGGCCTCCAGGTCCGGGGCGATGTCGTCTCCGTCAAAATCCCGGGGGAGAAAGGGCTTGGGGGCGTCGGAGTCAAAGAGCAGGCAGAGTTTTGCCTCTCCTTCGCCTCTGCGGCAGCGAAGCAGGGGATCCACGGTCTCGTCGATGCACTCTTTTTTCACCAGGCAGCACATATCGTAAATCACATGGTTTTCCATGGCGGCGGCAATCTGGGCGGCGGTGCGGCTGGTATTGATCCTGGCCGCCATCTGGGTCAGGTGGAGGTTGTCGTTGATCACGCGCTGGAGGCGGGTGGTTGTCTTGTTCAGGTATTCGGAGATATTGATATCCTTGCGGCTGCCGCAGCCGCAGGACTCTGCCAGGATGGGGGATGAGGGCACAAAGTAGTCGCCCTCCGTGGGGATCCTGCCCTGGAAGTAATCCTCTAAGAGCTCTATGGTCCTCTCTCCCATCTCCCGGTAGCCGCAGCGGCAGGAGGTGACGGTAGGGGTGGAGTATCGGATCTCGTCGATGCCGTCGAAGCCGGTGACGATCACATCTCCGGGCACGGAGAAGCCGTGCTGCTCCAGGGTGGAGATGACGCTCAGGGCCATCACGTCGTTGGCGCAGACAATGGCTCCGGGCACTCTTTTCTGGCGGATCAGTTCCTCGGTGGCCCTCTGGGCCGGGAGATACCAGAAATCCCCGTAGCTCACCATGCTCTCGTCAAAGGGATAGCCGGCTTCCTCTAAGACCCTGCGAAAGACCGCGATCCTTCTGTCGGAAAATTCGTTGTCCCGCATGCCGGCCATAAAGTGGAAGCTCTTTGGCCTGTGATGCTCCACCACATGGCGCACCACCTGTTCAAAGTCCCCCTCGTAGTCAAAGTTTACATTGATACAGCCCTGGCCGGCCCCGTCCAGCAAAACCACGGGGATGCGGTGGTCCCTGGCCCTCTCTATGATGGTGGCCACCAGCTTTTTATTGGGGATCCGCCTGTCAAAGATTATCACGGCGTCGGTGATATTGTAGTCGATCAGATCAAAGACCGCCGTCTCCCCTACATCCTCCACCTCGTTCCAGTACATATCGGAGCTGGTGCTGTACACGAAAAGGCTGTTCCCCCGGGCGGTGAGGCTCTTATTCAGGGAGGTGATCAGCTCATAGCACGGCACGTCCTGCATGGTAGACAGGCACAGGGATACAATTTTTCTCTTTCCTATCAACTTCCCATCCTTCTTTCCCCATCCGCCGCAGGCGGCGGCAGACGGCTGAATGTCTTTTCCCTTCTATTTTACCATTCTGTTTTGATTTTTCAAGTAAAACTGCTTCCCCGGCACCTTGACTTTGGGCGCAAAAGCCCCCATAATACATAGTAACGGTACATTTATCAAGCCAAGGAGGAAGCTGAACATGGTCAAGATCGTCTCGGACAGCACCTGCGATTTGTCGCCGGAGCTTTTAAAACGCTATCAGGTCGATATCCTGCCCCTGCACATCTGCCTGGGGGATGAGGAATACCGGGACGGGGCGGACATCACTCCCCCGGAAATCTACCGGTGGGCCGACGCTCACAAAACCACCCCCAAGACCTCCGCTCCCTCCATCCCGGAGGCGGTCTCGCTCCTGCGGCCCTATGCGGAGAAGGGGGATGCAGTAATCTGCTTTGCCATCTCCGAGGAAATGTCTTCCTCCGCCGCGGTCATGCGCCTCGCCGCCCAGGAGCTGGACGCGGGGGATCGGGTGTTCGTGGTAAACTCCCAGAACCTCTCCACCGGCATCGGCCTGCTGGTGATCGAGGCGGCGGTGCTGGCCGCCCAGGGGGCGGACGCCCAGGCCATCCTGGCACAGACGGAGAAGCTGAAGCCTCTGGTGCGGGCCAGCTTTGTGGTGGACACTCTGGTGTATCTGCACCGGGGCGGGCGCTGCAGCGGCCTCTCGGCCATGCTGGGCAGCACCTTAAAGCTCCACCCCCAGATCGTGGTGTCCCAGGGGAAAATGCACCCCGCCAAAAAATACAGGGGACGGATGGAGAGCGTGGTGCTCTCTTACGCCAGGGATCTGGAGGAAGATCTGAAAAAAGCAAGGCCCGAACGTGTCTTTATCACACATTCGGGCTGCGAGAGGGCCATTGTAGACAGGGTCCGGGACTATCTTGCCTCCTTAGGGATCTTTGAGGAAATCCTGGAAACCCGGGCGGGAGGCGTGATCTCCAGCCACTGCGGCCCGGGAACCCTGGGGGTTTTGTTTATCGCGGGGGAGGGCTGACAGGGCTCTCCCTCCTTCTTATCTGGTCTTCGTCTGTCCGGCCCTGGCAAGCTGCGCCAGGGTCTTTTCCATTTTCTCCCGCAGGAAGGGGACTGACTCTTCCTTAGCCAGGAAGTACAGATAGGACTCCTTCACAAAGTCCCCGGGCAGCCCCCGGCCCACGATCTTAAAGTTCCGGTAACCCGCCCGGATGTAGCGGCCGATCTCCTGATTGGAGATAAAGGAGGGGCGCTCCCTGCACTGGGCAAAGGTCCGCTCCCCGGACCGGTGGGGGCACTGGAAGGTCATCCGGGGATCGTACTCCAGCTGGGCCTGGGACTGCTGGCGGTAATGCTCCCGGCGCAGGGCGCAGCCCGGAGCGCAGATCTCGTTCACCAGGATCTCCACCTTCCCGGCCGCAGGCCCCAGCTTCTCCAAAAGCTCCCAGTTCTTGTTCAGGTCATAGTCCAGCACCACCAGAAAATAGTCCTTCTCCAGCTCCCGGCGCAGGCCCTTCTCATCCGCCACGCGCTTGGTGGTGGAGGAAATCAGCCGGTAGCCGGGGTACTCTCTGCGGATATAGTCCTCCAGCACATCCCGGTTCACCAGCACCTGGTTCAGCCCATTGTCCCCCAGCCGCATGATCAGGTTGCAGTAGGTGTCCTGAAGGTGCTTTTCCTCCAGCAGGGAGTTGGTCCAGGTAAACCGGGCGGGGATCCCTCTGCTGTTGTAGAGATCCAGCACCCGCTGAATGTCCCCCTTGCCCACGAAGCCGAACACCGCCCGGCCCCCGTTCCAGACGGCCCCGGGTATGGTGCCGTACACGGAGCCGATCCGGTAGCCCTCCCGGAAATGCTCCGGGTAATCCTTCATCAGGTTCATGAGCACCTGGTTCAGGGCCCTGAAGTAGCACAGCCCCGGCAGATGCCAGTATATGATATCCTCTTTCCTCGTCGTCTCCATATCCCTGCCTCCCTGACGCTTTTGCGGGCAGCCATGCCATCCGTGTTCCACCGTCCAGCTTTTGCGGGCAGCCATGCTGTCGGCATCCCACCGTCCGCTGTGCGGGCCGCCATGCCTCCGCCGCATCCCGATCCGCTGTGCGGGCCGCCATACTGCCGCCCCCTTATGTTTCCCGGCCCTTAAGGCCACTTGCCCGGTTTGGGCTTGTTGACCACCAGAACCCTGCTGTTCACCAGATTGTTCAAAAGCAGGATCCGCACCTCCCCCGCCATCTCCGGCCTGATCATGTAAAAGCAGTAGGTCTCGATCAGGGAGAAGAGATTGGCCGTCCTCCCCTCAATCTTGAAATTTTCAAAGCCCATGGGCACATACACCTTCCAGATATCGTCCGGGGAAATCACCGTCTCAAAATCCTGGACCTTGTACACACAGGTGTTGTTTCCCCACTCGCAGCTCCAGGGAATGATGGGGACCTGCTTGTCCGGCGGAAGCTTCCGATTCCGCAGCACAATCCGCTGGTTCTGGGCTATGTTGCGGTAGTGCTCGCCCCGGCGGGGGCAGTTTGGCACGCAGACCGCGTTCACCAAAAGCTCGCATTTCTCCTTGTGCTCCAGGCTCTCCAGCACATCCAGCCTGCCGTTTAAATTGTAGTCCAGCACCACCAGAGCGTAATCCTTCTCCAGCTCCCGGCGCAGCACCCGGATATCCTTGATCTCCTTGCAGGTAGAGCTGCAGATGGGGAAGCGGGGATACTTTTCCCGGATATACTGCTCCAGCAGGGGAGAAAACACCAGCACCTGGTTCATCCCGTTGTCCGCCTCCCGCATACAGAAATTGCAGTAGGGGTCCTCCAGCTCCGCCTCGGTCAGCAGGGGATTGGTGTAGGTGTAGCGGATGGGCACCCCCTGGGCGTTGATGCTCTTAATCACCGAGCGGATAAACCCGGCGTCGCACTGATCGCCCCCCGAGAACCGGCCGCCGTTCCACAGGGAGACGGGGAATTCCCCGAAAAAGGAAGCGATCTCCACTCCCTCGCGGAAATACTCGGGATGCTTTCTCAGCAGGCTTAAAAACAGCATGTTCAGGGGGTAGTTGTAGCGCAGTCCCGGCAGATGAAATTTGACAGCCATACAGATTCTCCTTTTCGACCGTTTTGGGCAGATCATTTCTGACTGCTGTAAAAGGGATGGTGCCCGGAAACACCACCCCTTTCTCTATTGACAGTTCACCGGCGCAAAGCGCCTTGTGTCACGAAGCATGCCTGTGAATTAGTGCGCATTTGCCTCGTCTACACGGGTACCCCACTGATTGCTCAGCTCTTCTGCCTTCTGGGCAGGGGTCTTCACAACGCCTTCCTCATCGGCGGAACCAAGGCTCCACAGGATGTCAGAACCGAGATCGATGCCGGCGATGACGAACACGTAGTCCAGAGTACCGTTCTTTACAATGTAGTCCAGGGTCTCGTCCACGGACTCGGTGTCACGGAAGTTGGTGTAGTACTGGTTCTTCCAGGTCTCCACATCCTCATAGCCGGGCACGGGATCGGTGTACAGGTTGTAAGCGAAGGCCAGCTTCCATGCCTTGTCGGCGTCATAGTTGGCAGGGATCGCATAAATGTTGTCCTGGAACCAGCTCACATAGGCATCCGCACGGGGTCCCATCGGGAAGCAGACAAATCCGAAGTCGTCGTCCATGTTGTCGCGGCTGAAGTCCTGTCCTGCCTGATAAGCCTGGCCTGCCAGGAACACTGCGCTGGCATTCTGGTACTCAGCGATGAAGTAGTTCCACTCGGAATCCGCCGGCTGAGGCATCTCGTAGTTGGCTCTCATATCCACAGCCCAGTTCAGAGCCTCCAGGGTAGCGTCGCTCTCCAGCTCGTTCACATACTTGCCGCTGGAGTCCTTGTTGATGAAGTGTCCGTTGTTGGAGGCCACAGCCATTCTCAGGAACTCAGAGCCCTGCTGCACCATAGCGTACACATCAACGGTTCCGTCGTTGTCCTTGTCCTGCTGCACCTGCGCGCAGACCTCTTCGAACTTATCCCAGGTCCACTCGCCGTTTCTCTGCCACTCGTAGATCTGCTCAGGATCCACGCCGGCGTCCTCCATCAGTCTCTTGTTGAAGTAGATACCGTCACGGGGCTCAGCGGTCTGGCCTCTCATGCCGTAGATTGCTCCGCTGGGAGCCTTCAGCAGCTCATGGAGCTTGCTGGACTGCCACTTATCCTCGGAGAAATCCAGGCAGTCAAGGGTGGACAGATCATACATCAGATTGGAGTTCATAGCGGACACGAACTCAGAGCCGCCTCTCAGGCAGAAGATAAAGTTGGTGTCGGCCGCATTGTTGCCGTACAGATCGGTGCCGTTGTTCACGTACTCAGAGAAGTTCTGAGGCACGTCGCCCCATCCGGGAATGGTCATCTCCTTGATGGTGAAGTTATAGGTAGACTCGATGAAATCCAGATAATCCAGTCTGTCCTCATCGTAGTCGTTCTGAGGTTCCGCTCTGGTGCCGTCGCCGGAGAACCAGTCAACGATGGTGATCTCCATGCCGCCCAGATCGTACACATTGCCGTCCGCATCCTTGAGAACCTCGTACTGGCTGGGCTCTTCCTCAGAACCGCTCTCCTCGGCAGGGGTGCTCTCCTCAGCGGGAGTGCTCTCGGCAGGGGTGCTCTCAGCAGGTGCGCTGCTGTCAGCAGGTGCGCTGCTGTCAGCGGGAGCACTGCTTGCTCCGTCATTGTTGCCGCAGCCAGCCATGCTTACGGTCATAGCGGTCGCTAAAGACGCAGCAAGCACTTTCTTCACAATTTTACTTTTCATTTTTCATCCTCCTTTTATCTATATATCGTCCCGCGTCCGCCCCACTTTTTACTCTTTTCCGGGAGTTGGCCCCGCAGGAAAATATATCACAGTGAAACTTTTTTATATAGGTGGAAGAATGTTCGCATTCTTCCACCCGAAAAGGGAGCTCCCTTTTCGCCGCTCAAACTTATTTATCTAGGATGCGATCTCCGCAATCCGCGAGAATCCGCTCCCAAAGTCCGTCCTTGCCCCCAATCGTCAGGCGGATTCTCGAAGCCAAAAAGCTCCGCTTTTTGGCACTGGCACCTACATCTTGATCCCCGAACTGCTCAAACTCTCCACAAATCCCTTCTGTGCCACCAGATACAGCATCAGCAGGGGCACAATCACCATCAAGGTGCCGGTGGCGATAATACAGTTGGTGTAGCCCAGGGATGCGCCGCCGCCTATGTTGAACTCATTCTGCAGATACTGGCTGAGCCGGTCCGCAATGATCGGGAGCTGCTTGGCCAGAAGAGGCACCTTCCCCATAAACAGTCTGGTATAGAAATTGTCCGTCCAGGTCCACACGAAGGAGAACAGGAAGCAGGAGGTCAAAATAGGGGTGGCGTCCGGAAGCATGATCCGGATAAAGGTCTTTAAGGTGCCGCACCCGTCCACATAGGCCGCCTCCTCCAGCTCCTTGGGGATGTTGCGGAAGAACTGGCGGATCATGAAAATGTACAGCCCGTTCTTCAGTCCCATACACCCGGCGCAGATCAGGTAGTAGGGCAGCACCGAGCCCCTCAGGTTGATGGTGCTCCCCGTAGTCGACTCCAGGATGCCGAATATATCAAAGAAGCGGAAGTGCAGGTACAGGGATGAGGATATGGTCTGGGGCGGGATCACGATCATCAGGATCACGCAGGCAAACCAAAACTTCTTTAAGGGGAACTCGAATCTGGCAAAGCCGTAGCCCACAAGGGTACACATGGCAATCTGCAGCACGGCGGTGGTCAGGGACACGATAATGGTGTTCCTCAGGGACGCCCCGTAGCTCATGAAGGAGGCCGCCAGCTTGTAGTTGTCCGTGGTAAAATGCTCCGGTATGGCGATTACCATGGCGTTGTACAGATCCTCCTCCGCCATGAAGCTGATGGAGATCTTGTTCAGCAGGGGCTGCAGGATCAAAAAGCAGAGCCCGAAGAGCAGCACCGCCCGGATGATCTTGACGCAGACGTTCATGGCAGTCTTTTTCAGCAGATAGTTCTGGGACTTTTTGTTCCTCTCCCAGAAGGCGGCCGCTCTGGCCCCCAGTGTGTTGGTTCTGGCCGCTGTCTTGGTTGCAGTCTTAGTCATAGTAGTACACCACCTTTGAAATAATCAGGGAACTGACGGCAATGAGCACAATGACCACCGCAAAGTAGATCCAGGCCATGGCCGATGAGAAACCGTAATTCAGCTGCAGCACCATCTCGTCGTCGATCTTCTCCATCAGGTCGCTGTCGGACCGCATACAGAAGTCGATGATGGTATAAATCCAGTTCACCAGCAGCAGGGAGCTGATCATGGGGAAGGTGATCTTCCACAGACTCTCCCAGGCGGTACAGCCCTCGATCTGGGCCGCCTCGTACATGCTGGCGGATATGGTCTGGAGGCCGGAGAGGAAGATAATGATCTGGATACCGGAGGTAATGGCGATATCGTACACCCCGTCCACCACCTCGAACACCTTCTCAAAGGCCCTCACGCCCACGCCCGAGGTGACCAAAATATCCTTGATGGCTCCCGTGATGCTGGCCCCCGTGCTGGACTCAGCGATCATATCCTGCATGCTGGAGAGAAGGGCGTTGTCGTACTCCACTCCCAAAATCACTCCCGATGAGAGGATCACGGGCAGGAAGAAGATGGCTCTCACCAAAGCCCGGCCCTTAAACTTCTGATTCAGCACCAGAGCCACGAAGAAGCTGAACACCATGACCGCTATGGAGTTGACCACCAGCTTGCCCAGGGACTCTGTCAGGAACCGGTTGAACTCGATATCCTGCAGGAGGGCTCTCCTGTAGTTGGCCAGGCCCACCCACTGGTTGGCGAAGGTGCCAGGCCCAAGCTCCACATTGCAGAAGCTCATGTACAGCGACTGGAACAGAGGCGTCACCATAAAAGCCAGGAAGCCGATGATGAAAGGCAGGATGAACAGATACCCTGAGATTGCCTTTCTTTTTTGAAGACCCGCTAATTTCTTTTGTTTCTTCATGCTCTCAACCCTTTCCTTCCTATATATTCCCGCGCGGTCAACGTACTACCCTGTAATCCCTTGCGGGAACCGTCACACCGTCTTCTGTCTCCATATCGTCGAAGCTGTAGTTTACGTACACCCTGGTGCCGTCCTCATAGACGGTGCAGGTGAGCTTTTCGTTCAGATATTCATGTCCTGTCATTCTCTGGCGGAACACGCCACCCAGCTCTGTGTTGTAGCGGCTGTAGATCTCCAGAAGCCTGTTCTTCCAGGCGGCGTACTCCGCGCCGAAGTACTGGGTGTAGAGGGTATTCTGAAGAGTGAAGGCGGAGTCCTCCATCAAAGTAAAGGAAAGGCCCGCTCCGTACTCTGCGGAATTCAGCAGCTCCTGCTGGAAGTTCTGGGTCAGGTTCAGGGGCTCCCCGGTGTAATTCACCAGGCCGTGGATGGCCATCTGGTAGAAGGGGATCTCCCGGTCAATAATGGTGTAGCCAGAGCCCGCCAGATCCATGTTGGTGATCAGGTCCGCGTAGGGCATCGCATAATCGTTGCCCATGTTCACCATCACCTTCATGCCGGAGTCCTTCAGCTCCTTAAGCTCCCGGGCCTGGACCTGCAGAGACTTCTGCCTGGTCTGTACCGCATCCCTGGTGTAGTCGGAGGAGAGATCCTTTCCGATATCCTGGAAGGAGATGCCCACTCCCATCTTTCCGGCGTAATCAGCCAGATTGCCGATCATCTGATCAATCTGGGAGGCGCTCAGCAGGTAGAAGGAATCCTTGGACTCCCGCTTCACATAACTGACGGTATTGTACTCAAACAGCTCCGCCTTCTCCTTGCTGATAAATCTGGCCGCGTCCGTAAACACGTTGAAGCCGTTTAAAATATTGCTGTCATAGGCATAGTTGGTGACTCCGTCCAGGTAAAAATCCATGCCCTGGGAGGACGCGTAATCCGTGAGAGCCTTCAGATCCTTCCTGCTCCCCAGATCGCCCACCAGCCTGACCTTGTTCAGGATCTTCTGCTGTACGCCGCCGTTCATCCAGCCGGAGAGCTTCACACTGATGTTCCCCACGCCGCTGGCGGTGAGATCCTCCAGGATGCCCTGGGCCTCCCGGTAGGTGGTCAGCTCCAGAGGGCGGGAAACGGGAATGCCCGCCACCTGCTTGATCTTATCCACCGCTCCCAGCAGCTCCACCGCCACGGGGGTCTGGGCATCGTCGTTTTCGGTCAGGTAGGAGCCGTACTTTCCGGTCAGGTAATCCCGGTAGGCGCCGGCCATATCCGCATAGCTGCCGGAATTGACAAAGCAGTACCTCTGCACCAGTTTCTCATCCCGGGGGATATCCGGCTCATATACGAACATGGAACCGTTGTAGCGGTCGGACACATCGTACTGCTCTCTGTGGTCCACCGTGTACACCGCGTTCACGTAATTGTAGCTGTTGCCTCTGCCGCTGATGTCCGCCTGGATGGCCGCGTAGGGGGCGCCCTCCTCGATCACGCAGATGTAGGAGGCGTCGCCTGTGGCCGCGCCGAACACGTTAAAATAGGTCCTGGTCTCATGCACCAGAGCGTCCCGGTCCTGAGCCATATCCCAGCCGTACATATTGGCGTAGTAGAAGCTCTGGGCTGTCTTGCCGTTGTTGTAGTTGATTAAGGCTCCGCCTCCCTCAGGCACCAGCAGGAAGCCCTCGTCCTGTGTCCCCGCCGCGCCGAAATAGGGCAGCAGAGAGAGGTAGTAGATGGGATTGTCCTCCTTGTACTCCAGATCGCTGTAGGGCACCTCCACAACCAGATCGTCCCCGTCCAGCCGGTAGGTCATCGTCATGTTGAACACCGGCTTGTCGGTGCCTGACTCGCCCAGGTCGTTCTCCCTGTCCGCCAGATAGTCCTCATAGGTGTAGCCGGCCTCCAGGAAGCAGGGCTCCATCTTGGACTTGTGGTTGTCCTCGGCCTTATCGCTCAGGGCGTAAATCACGGTGTCCGCCAGGATGGGATACCGAGCCAGAAGGGCCTCGGGGTCATCTCTCTTCTTCATATTGTTGATATCGTACTTTTTATAGAAGTTGCCGATGTAGTTCCGGTCGCCCTTATCCATTTTGTCCAGGAGGGCCGTCATCCGCTCCTCGGAAATCACGGGAGGAATGGTGTACTCCTTCTCCACATCGCCGATGGAATACTTAACCTTGATATAATCCGCTCCCTGCTCCAGCTCGTACACGCCCTTCTCGATACTGAAGGCATAGTTATTCTGGAGGGTATCCACTCCGTTGATGGTGCTGTAGGTGAGAAGCACGGTGGACTGCAGCTTATTCTTCTCGTTGGCCATGGCCAGGGGATCGCTGGATGCCTCGGGAGGATTGGAATACCAGACTGTCCCGGTCTCCTTCATGGTCACGGTAAACTGGGTAGTGAGAGGATCCATGGCAAAGACCAGCTTGTCGTTCTCCATGGTAAGCATCTCCTCGCCGCCCTCATAGGTATTTACCTTGATGATCTCCTCCGGCTCCTCCTCTTCCTTATAAAACATAATGAAGAGCACGCCCGCCACTATGATCAGCAGCAGGATCGCCGGCCCGATCATGCTCTTTAACTGTTTGATCAGGGCAGCCTTGAATTCCGCTTTTCTTACCGCTTTGTCCTTTTTCATGTCTCTATACCCCATTCCATCTTTGAAAGTTTAATCACATGCGGAACAAGATCTCTCTTGCCACGGATACAAAGTAGGCCACGCCCGAGCTGATCATACTGAAGAACAGAAGCAGGATAAACACCATAACCAGCATGGCGAGACCCGTCCCGACAGTGAAGCCCACGGTCTTGCTCAGGCTATATTCGTGAATCTGCATCATGGCCGCCAGGATCAGCAGGGCCGCCCAGACCAGGGAGATGGCGCTCATCACACTGTAGAACTCCGCCTCGTCCACGGTCACCACATTGCTGAAGAGGATCAGGGGGAACTGGATCAGGGGGTAGGGCGTCATGCCGTAGCAGGTAGCCATATAGATCTGGCCCAGCTTTCCCTTGCCGTCAAAGAGAGTCGTCAGGCCCCAGTTTCCCACACACCACAGGGCCAAGGGAAAGAGCACGCTGGCCAGGTACAGGAAGATGTTCAGCTCCGGCCAGTACACCTTGTTGAAGATAAAGCTGGTGAACTGCAGCTTCATGATCCGGGCTAACAGCGTCAGGATCAGGATCGTGTTGGCCGCCGCCATGGAGCCTCTCCTCTCATGGGTCAGATCCCAGAACCCGTCCAGGGGGTGTGTGATGCAGTACAGAGCAAACTTCAGTGTCGCGAAATAATGGCTATAGGTTTCTTTCTTTTTCAATGCAGCAAACATGACTGCCTCCGTTCTTTCCGTTATGCTGAAAAATCTCTAAAGATATCCGCCCTGTCAATCTCAGCCTTGATATTCCTGATCTTCCCGATGGCGAGAGGGATGCAGAGCACTGCGAACACGACCAGGAAAATCACCACAATGTGTTCCTCCACCCACTCCTTGCGGTACTGCTTGAATGCCTTGGAGTAATTGTCGTCGTCCCACTTTAAGCGGAAGTAATCCATGGCCTCCCGGTATCTCTTCTGACGCAGAAGAGAACGGCCGATGCCGATGTAGCCCAGGTCATAGTTGCCGTTTAACTCCAGCACCCTCTGCCAGGATTCTCCCGAGGCGGTGTACTCTCCGTTCTGGAACTGTTCGATGGCCTGGAAAATATCATTGCCGAACTCCGTGGGAGTGAATACGGTCATACTGCAGTCCAGGGAGTCCAGCACGAACAGGTCATGGCCCATATGATCCAGGGCCTCCGGGCGCCTGAAATATCCGTCCTGGTTGCCGTTGCCGCCGAAAGCACAAACCATTCTGCCCTGGTCGTCGTAGGCGAAGAGCCTGCCTCTCACCTTATCCAGCCCCACAAACACATCGTTGTCGAATGCGGTGATGTCTGTGATCAGGGAGGGCCCCTTGTAGCCGCCGCCGTCGCCCCAGTACAGATCGCCGATGATCTCCCACTCGCCGTTGCGCACCAGGATGTCGCTTCCCATCATGTTCAGCCTGCGGATGGGATCCGCCGCCCCGGTGTCCAGATCCTGCTCCGCCACATGGGTGGTGCAGGCGTAAATGAAGCCCTCATGGTCCACATAGATATTGTCATATTCCGTAGGAACGAAGGATTCCAGCTGAGCTCTCTGCTCCTTGGTGGAGAGTTTCTTCCAGATAAAGTCCACAAAGTCATAGGTGACAGGGGTGGCGCCCACAAACCCGGAGAACACGCCGTCCTCCTCGTACTTGATCAGACCGCTGTTGACGCTGGTGGCCACGCAGTAGACTCTGCCGGCCGTGTCGGTGACGATCTTACTTGGCAGGAAGGACAGGTCCTGATTGTAGGTGGCGTCCGTGGGCTTATCGAACTCCATAATGTAGTTTAAGTCCATATCCAGCTTCAGGATCCTGTGGTTGTTCTGATCCGCCACAAAGAGATAGCCGTCGTCGGTCACGGAGACATCGGTGGGGCTGGCGAAGGTATTGACCTCCACATTTCCCTTAAAGCTGTCGATGATCCTCACCAGCTCAAACTTCTCCGTGTCCGTCCTCCTGATCTCCAGGATGCGGTTGTTGCCGGTATCGCAGATATACACCATATCGCCGTGGATGAACAGTCCCGTGGGATTGTTCATCAGCGTATCCAGCCCCAGCTCCACGGAGGTATACACACCCACCACCTTGTAGGTGTCAGGGGAATACTGCACGTCTCCCCAGTAATCGTAATTGTAGGTGTAGCCCTCTTCCGCGTTCACCGCCAGGCAGGAGCCGAAGGCGATCAGTGCGCTGGCAGCCAGCGCGCCAAATCTTGTCATCATCTTTTTCATACGCTACCTCATTCACGAAATCAGTCTTTCAAGCCGGAGCTTGCCATGGTCTCCAGAATCTGGCTCTCTGAGAAAATGAATATGGCGATGGGAACCACCATCACGATCACCGTGACGGCCGCCGCCTGACCGGTTCTGGCGATACCGCCGCTCTGGATCTGCTGCAGGGCGTACACCAAAGTCTTCTTTTCCTCGGAGTAGATGAAGGTGGCCGCTCTGTTGTTCCAAAGGCTCTGGACGGAGAAGATGATCAGCGTCAGCCACGCGGGCTTTACGTTGGGCATCACGATGTTCATGAACACCTTCCACTCGTTGGCCCCGTCGATCTTGGCCGCCTCGATCAGGGACATGGGAAGCCCCTCCATGAACTGCTTCATCAGGAAGAGTCCGATGGGCGCCGCGAAGGCGGGAACGATGATGGCCCAGTAGGTATCCACCCACCCCAGGGCGTTGATGATCAGGTAGTTGGGGATGGCAGTTACATAGCCGCTGAACATCAGGGCCACGGTGACCAGCTTAAAGAAGGTCTGGCCGCCGGGGAAGTCGTACTTGGAAAGCACGAAGGCTCCCATGGACGAGATGATCAGATGGCCCGCCGTACCCACCGCCGTGATGAACACGGTGTTGAATATGTATCTGGAAAAGGTCACCCAGGATTTGCCCATGGTCACGAACAGATCCGAGAAATTGTCCAGCGTAGGGTTCTGCGCGAAAATCTTGGGAGGGAACATAAACAGCTCATCCAAGGGCTTCAACGCGCTGTTGACCGCAAATACCAGAGGAAACACCATCACCAGCGCCATCAGGAACAGGAAAAAGTAAATAAAGAAATCTCCCACTCTGGAACGGTTCGGCTGTCTTCTCTTCAGTTTAAGTGCTCTGTGCTGTGCCTGCATTGCCCCGTTTTCTTCTTTTCTCTTCTTACTCATATCAGGTCCCTACTCTTCTCAAGATACTTTGAATTGCCTTGTTACACAGGATCATCACCAGGAAAAGCATGGTGGCGATAGCGGACGCGTAGCCCATCTCAAACCGGGAGTAGCCGTAGTCAAACAGATGGGTCACAACGGTCCGGGCCGCGTAGTCGGTACTGGGATATCCGCACAGGGCCATGGTCACATCGCAGACGCCGAAGGCCTGGGTGATGGACATCACCGCGCCGAACATCAGCATGGGCTTCATGTTGGGGAGGGTGATAAACCAAAGCTCCTGCCAGCGGTTTCTCACGCCGTCCATATAGCCCGCCTCGTACTGGGACTTATCCACGCCCTGGAGACCTGCCACAAAGGAGAGGAATCCGGTTCCCAGGCTCATCCACAGTATGACGATCATACAGATGGAAAGCATGTACTTGGGATCGATCAGCCAAAGGATCGGGGCGTCTATAATACCGATGTTCATCAGGAAGGCGTTCACATACCCGTAGGCGTCGCCTCTGAAGAAGATGGAAAAGATCACAAACACATTGCCCGCGATGGAGGGTGCGTAGAAAACCACCACCGCTATGGAGCGCAGCCACCGGGGCAGCTCGTTGATCAGCCAGGCGAAGAGGAAGGATGCGATATACCCCAGAGGGCCTGTGATCACGGCGATCATGAAGGTGTTCTTCACGCCCTGAAGGAAAATGTCATCCTGCAGGATCAGGCTGATGTAGTTCTGCAGCCCGATGAACCGGGGCGACTCCAGTATGTTGTAGTAGGTGAAGCTGAAGAAGATGGAGGTGCCCACCGGCAGTATGTAAAACAGGGTGAACAGAATCGCGTAGGGCGCCAGGAAAGCGTAACACATCTTGCTTCTCTTGGCCTTCTTCACCGCCACCTGGAAATTGTGCTTTCGCAGTGTCAGATACTTCTTGAAATATTCTTTCATCGCAGCCCCCTATTCCGTCGCAAGACCGAATTCAATTCGCTTCTTGGTGATCTCTTCGTCTATGGTGATCGAGTAGTCTATGATGGTCTCCCGGGGATCGGTCTTTTCGTTGATCACCTTCCGGATGGCGTTGGTGATATGCCGTCCGGTGTAGTAACCGCCGGGCACCTCCCGGATTCCCACTGTCTGAGCCCACTGCTCTGTCAGGGTGTCGATGTCTCTGGCGCTCCAGGCCAGCTGGCTGAAGGCGTCGATGTTGGCGGTGGCGTATCTGGCGGAGGATCCCAGCAGGGCCTCAATCTCGCGCCCGAAGCGCACCTGGGTGTCCGCGCTTGCCCACCACTTCATGAACTCCCACGCATTGTTCCGGACGGTTTCATTGTCCGTCTTGATCATCATGGTGGCGTTGCCGGTGATGAAATCGGACCGGTCAATATAGGTGTTCCCGTTCTCGTCTGTCCGCTCGGTGCCGGGGATCAGGGTGAAATCCCACAGGCCTCTGATCTCGGGGGCGGACACCATCAGGGTGTTGTAGACGGAGTAGGCCGCCACGCCGATGGGCATCTCGCCGGAACGGAAACGGCTCACAAAGTCATATATGACGGGAATCCCATAATCGGTGAAGTATCTGGTGTACTCGTCGAAGGCTTCCACGCCCGCCTCCTCGTTGACCACCGTGGCCGTGCCGGCCGGGTTGTACATATCCCCGCCCTCCTGGTACAGAAGGCTGAAGTACATGGACAGGTCAGGGGCGGTGGAGGCCACTGCGGTGCTGGCGCTGGCGCTTCCGCTGCTGCCTGCCGCGGTGGGAATGGCCACCGACATGTTGTTGCCCTGGATGGTGGGAAGCATCTCGATCAGATCCTGCCAGGTCTGAGGCACCTCCAGCTCCAGCTCCTCCAGGATGTCCTCTCTGTAGAACATCACATTGAAGGTCTGGGTCTCAGGGATCGCGTATATATGTCCGTCCAGCCCGTACTGCTCGTAGGAGCTGGGGGTGTAGGAAGCAAGCACCTGCTTGTAATCCGGGAACTGGGTCAGGTCCTCCACAGCGTTTCGCAGCGCGTAGTTCACGGGCTGGTCAGCGCCGATGGACAGCACCACGTTGGGGCCTCTGCCCGCCACCACGGCGCTCAGCAGAGCGTCCGCCGCCACGATCTCCACGTTCACCTTCACGCCCGTAGCGGGGGTAAAGGTATCGTCCACCATGGACTTCAGGATGGTGCCCTGGTCACGTCCGGAGAGGATCCAGACCTTTACGATGCCCTCGTCGGAGTCGTCGTACACATCGCCCACCGCGTCGTAGTCCACCACGAAGGATGCGGCGAAGGAGCGGATCTCATGGGCGATGGAGGCGAACACGCTGGCCTTATCCTTCTCCACCTGGGCCTCCGTTCCGCTGACCACCAGGTAGTCGATATCCAGCTTGCTCTCGCCCATGTTCAGCACTGCGGTGCCCAGGGCGGTGATATTGTCCTTGAAGGTGGTGAACTCCACGGTGATCTTATCCGGGCGGTTCACAAATCTCTCCAGCTGCTGGGCCAGGGTCTGGGCCGTGGCGATCTGGTCGGCCTTCTGGCCGCTGTAGGCCACCATGTCGTCCACGACCTTGAAAAGCCGCTTGGACTCCAGGGACATGGCCTCGATCACCTCGGGGTAAACCTTATCCAGGTTGTAGTCTCTGTATTTGTCAGGGGTGGCGCCGGTGTACACCAGCACTCTCCGGTAAATCTGATTCAGGCGGAAGGTGGAATCCTCCAGCTCCTCCAGGATGGCGCCCACGCCTCCTAAGGTGGCCTCCAGACGGATAGTGTGGGTCCCGGCGGTCAGATAGAACCGGTAGGGCTCCCCGTTTTCATCCGACAGAGTCATGCAGTCCCAGTCGTTGCCGTACTCAAAGGAAATTTCCTTGAGCTCGTCGAAGGGGATCTCCCCGTCTATGTACACGCTTCTGCTGGAGACGCTTCCTCTGGAATAGTTCTGCCTTCCCTTGACCGTGATGTGGTAGAAGCCGTCCTCGGGCACCTCCACGTCCCACTGGATCCACTGGCCGGAGCTCTTCCAGGCCTCGCCTCCCACATAGTTGAGAACCGTGTTCATCACGGTGTAAGGTTGTGTCGTAGGAGAAGACCGATCGTACTTCGCGTATAAGGAGGATTCGGAACGTATGGTTGAGTCTTCTCCTTGGACAACCTGTATATAGCTAGCTCCCACAGCGGAAGCGTCACTACCTGTCTGAGCCGCCAGATAATCGGCGTAGGTGACGGCGGGCTTTACGCCCTTCACGGCGAGCTTTCTGAGCACCATGGGCTCGTTCACAGCCTGGAGGGTGAGGGTGTTGGTCCCCTGCTCCAGATAAAATTCATAGGGCTCGGTAATATAGCCCATATCGTCCCGGCAGTACGCGCTCTGCCAGTCAAAGACCTCCACCTGAGTGGGGCGGATCTGATTGCCCTGGTTATCCACCTTCACAGGGCCCCCGTTGGTCCAGATCCGGGTGAAGGTCACATTGCCCGCATCGTCAAAGGGCATCTCCCCGTTGATCAGCACGCTGCGCTCCACCGCCACGCCTCTGGACTGGGGCGCCAGATACTCCAGGTAAATATTGTAAAAGCCAGCCTCGGGCACCTCCACCTCCCAGGTCACGGAAGAATCCGCGCCGGTGTAGAGAGCCTGCTGCTCGCCTTCATAATCGGTATAAACCTCGATGTCCTCCCCGGACACATAGGAAAAAAGATCCACCTCCACATCCCCGGCGGGACGGGCGGCTCCCTGATGGGCATTCAGATAACGGGTGTAGGTGCCCTCACGGACTGCCCCCTCCACATCCGCAGTAAGGTCAACTCCCTCATATTTATAGTGGAAATCCTCCACCCTGTCCATGGTCATGATCACAACTGCCACGGCGGCTGCCGCCACAATGCCTATGCCTATCAGCCATTTCTTCAGAGAGTTCTTCATAGATGCCTCCATACCATAAAAAAATA
The DNA here is from genome assembly GCA_947625475.1 of uncultured Acetatifactor sp. GTDB lineage: Bacteria > Bacillota > Clostridia > Lachnospirales > Lachnospiraceae > Acetatifactor. The sequence goes on along the minus strand of CANQOL010000025.1, from coordinate 21,823 downwards.
AAGAGTTCCGTATCTTTGTGCTAATATTATACTTGAACACGGGCTGGAAATCTTCTTATATCTTGCTATCTTTTCTTCACTCATTGCTTAATTTTTTGAGAAAATCCTATTTTTTTGTTGTGCAATATTTACTTTCTGCTCATTTCGTGCTAAGATAAATTTATACAAAAGACCCGCGTTTACGGCGTTTGTCAGCACTTTTTCCAATTCCGCGGCAACCCGTAACAGCAATATTTGAGAAACAAGGCAAGGATTGGCAGATGCTCCCTCCCGGCCGGAGGGCGGTTTGAGAAACAGGGCAATATTTGGCAGAGCCCCCTCCAGGCCCGGAGGGAGAGATGAAGGAAGGGAATATGTCAGATTCCAAGATTAACGGCAACTATCTGGATTATTATTCCGTCAACGAGGATTTCAGCGGCACCAGGAAGGTGAAGAATACCCAGGAGGACGTGCAGTTTTACTCGGATTCCTCCATGCGCATCTGGTACAACACCCAGGCGGAGGGCTTCGATCCCCACTGGCACAGCGCCCTGGAAATCATTATGCCGGTTGAAAACTATTATGAGGTGGACGTGTGCAGCCAGCTCTACCACATTCTGCCCGGGGAGATCCTGTTCATCCCCCCCGGAGAGCTCCACACCCTCTATGCCCCGGACTCCGGGAAGCGCTTTATTTTCCTGTTCGACCTCTCCAGCCTGGCCTCCCTGAAGGGCTTTGCGGGGATCCAGTCCCTGCTGGTCTCCCCCCTGTATGTGACCAAGGAGAGCTACCCGGGGGTCTACGACGAGATTTATCAGCTTCTGGTGGCCATGCGCAACGAGTATTTCGGCCAGAAGGAGTACGCGGAGCTGACGGTCTACTCCCTCCTTCTGTCCCTTTTTGTAAAATTCGGCTACAACCGGATCAACACGGGGATGATTTTCCCCAACGTAAGACTCTACAAACAGAAAGAATACATTCAGAAATTCAACAACCTGCTGGACTATATCGACAGCCACTTTATGGAGGAGCTGAGCCTGGAGGAGATCGCGGACGCCACGGGCTTTTCCAAATTCCACTTTTCCCGGCTGTTCAAGCAGTACACGGGCTTTACCTTCTGCGACTATCTGTGCCACCGGCGCATCAAGGAGGCGGAGGAGCTTTTATCCCAGCCGGACCTTTCCGTCACGGAGGTGGCCCTGCGCTCGGGCTTTCCCAGCATCTCCACCTTCAACCGGCTGTTCAAGCAGCAGAAATCCTGCACGCCCAGCGAATACCGCACCAAAAACGGCCGGGGCATACGCCGCCACGGAGCCTGACAGGGGAGGGGCCTTCGCCCCTCCCTCTATGCGTCCAGGAACCGGAGTGATTTTAAATCAAAATCGCAGCCCGGCAGGAAGATCAGCTGCAGATCCGCCTTCCCCCCGGGGGTCTGCAGGGCAAACCGCCTGGTCACCATCTCCCGGGAGCCGGGGAACTCCACCGCCGCGGCCTCGCCCCCGGCAAAGCGCAGGTGCAGGGTATCGTTGTCATTGTAGGTCCTGCCGGTGATCTCCACCGCCCGGGCCCCCCCTCCCAGATCAATCCCTCTAAAGAGAATGTTCACATTGTTGCCGATATGGCGGATGAGCCCTTCCGTCTCTTCAAAGGCGTCCCCGTAGATGCCGTCGTTTTCCGCGGCCAGGATTTCCTCCCCCAGCCTTCTGGGGCAGGCAAAGCGAAAGCCCTTGAACCGCAGCTGCTCCCGGAGGACGAACTCCAGCCTGCGGGTCCCCCGGATCTTTCCGGGAAGCCGGAAGATGTTGTACTTGTACACATTCCACTCGTTTTTGGCCTGGAACTCCAAAACCCCAAGGAGCTCTCCGTCCAATCGCACCTCCACCGGAATTTTTTCTTCATTGTAGGTATAGATTCCAAAGGTAATCTCGTCGGAGCCGATTTTCCCGAATTCCACCCGCTCAAACACCACCCGGGTCTCCCCCGGGTCCGTGAGCACGCCTCCCTCCATATTGCACAGAAGCTCCCCGCCGTTGGAGGCGGTGGAGGCGCAGATGATTTCCCCGTAGGGGTCGAAGGCGGCCGGGCCGAAGCCCAGGTTCTCCATCTCCAGCTCGGAGAGGACCTCTTCCACCGCCCTGCCGTTCCTGCAGTAGGCCCGCAGCCGGTAGGCGCCGTCCCCCCTGGGGGTGAGCCGGAAGCTCTCTCCCTCCCGGGAAATCTCCAGCAGATTGGTCTCCACCCCGGACTGGGTGACCGCCTTCAGGTGCACCTCCTGCGCCGGGAAGGTGGTATTCTCCGGCAAAAGAGCTGCCCTGGCCAGTGCGAAGCCCTCCTTGGGGGTGATCCTCTGGGCAGAGACCGTCAGCTCCAGCTTCCTTGTGCAGATCTCCTGAGGGGCCTCCCGGCTGAGGGGTTCCTGCCGGCAGGAAATTCCCTCCCTGGCCTGCCCGGGCAGGACTTTCAGGACAAGGGAGGCGTCCGGCAGCCCGGGTGAGGCAGCCTTTAAGGTGACGGCGCCCGGCTCTTGTGTGACTCCCACCATGATCAGAAGCTTTCCGGAAAAGAGCCTCCGGGAAACCCCCTTGTAGGGGTCATAGTCCGTGGAATCCCCGTTGTCCATGCCCATCAGCCGGCCCGGGCCCTCCAGCTGCGCCCACACCCGGTTCCTGGCGTTCTCCACCGGATTGCCCTGGGCGTCCTCCGCCCACACCTCCACAAAAGCCATGTCCTCCCCGTCGGCCAAAAGCTCTGTTTTGTCCGGCCTAAGGCAGATCCGGACAGGATCCCCGAAGCTCCTGCGCACATGCTCACAGAGCTTCCTGCCCTCCCCGTCGTACCCGACGGCCCGGATCTCCCCCCTGTGATAAGGCACCTGCCAGCGCCCCGAAAGGCTCTGGCCCCTTTGGTGGTCATGCCGGAAAATCCCCGCCGAGACGCCGTTGACAAACAGCTCTGTGCTGGCGCAGTTGGAGAAGGCGAACACGTCCACCAGCTGTCCCTCGTTGAAATCCCAGTAGGGGAACAGGTGCACAAAGGGGGCCGCGTCCTCCTTCCACTCGGCCCGGTAGGCATAGAAGGTATCCTTGGCAAAGCCCGCCGTGTCTATATGGCCGAAGAAGGAATTCTTGGAGCGGTAGGGGGTGGGCTCCCCGATGTAGTCAAACCCCGTCCACACATACTGTCCCAGGCTGTAGCTCCGGTCACGGTCCATGGTGATATTGTACTCCGGGTTCGGCGCCCCCCAGCCCGTGGCACAGTTCATCAGGCAGGAGCACTGGCCGTCGTCGTAATTGGTGGTGAACACCCGGGCGGGGAAATGGTAGACTCCCCGGGACTGAACGGTGGAGCCGGTCTCCGAGCCGTACAGAATCCAGTCCGGGTGCAGACGGTGGTGCTCGTCGTAAATATCTTCCATATAATTATAGCCGATCACATCCAGCTCCCGGGCGCAGGCCTGGGCCGGCTCCCAGCGCATGTAGTTGGAGCCGATGGTCACAGGGCGGGTTTTCTTATAATCCTCCAGCCTCACGCAGCGGACCAGCTCCTTTGTGATCTCCAGCCCCCGGGCGGAGGCGTGGGTGTCGTAGATTTCATTCCCGATGCTCCAGAGGATCACGCTGGGGCGGTTCCGGTCCCGGCGGATCCAGCTGCGGGTGTCCCTCTCATGCCAGGCAGGGAAAAACCGGTGGTAGTCGAACTCGTTCTTTTTCAGCTCCCACATGTCGAACCCTTCGCTGTCCACCAAAATCCCCATCTCGTCGCACAGGTCCATAAACTCCGCCGAGGGCGGGTTGTGGGAGGTGCGCACGGAATTGACCCCCATCTCCTGCAGAAGGCCCAGCTGGCGCCGGATCGCCGCCCGGCTGACGGCCGCTCCCAGAGCTCCCAGATCATGGTGCATACACACGCCCTTCAGCTTCAGGCTCTTTCCGTTCAGGAAAAATCCCTTCTCAGGGTCAAAGCCTATCTGCCGGTATCCGATCCGCTCCCGGCGCAGGTCCGCCGTTTTCCCGCCGGTTGTAAGCTCCGTCTCCAGGGTGTACAGGCAGGGGCTCTCCGTGCTCCAAAGGCGGGGATTTTCCACCCGCAGGCTCTGGGAAACCCTTTCGGTTCCGGGCGCCACCCGGATCCGGCAGGAGGCCGCCCGGCGTCCCTCCCCGTCATAGAGGGTGTGGCGCAGCTCCCCCCCGGAGGGGCAGCAGAGCTCCGTGTCCACCTCGGTTGTCCAGCCGCTCCCCTGGGGAGTGCTCACCGCGTAGGTGCCGTCGGGGCAGATATAGTCCTCCCCCGTCTCCCGCAGCCACAGGTTCCGGTACAGGCCCGCCCCGGAATACCATCTGGTATTGGGGCACTGATACCGGACCCGCACCACCAGCTCGTTCTCCCCCCGGCGCACCCCCTCCAGGGGCGTCTCAAAGGCGGTGTAGCCGTACTTCCACTCGAAGATTTTCTTCCGGTTCAGATAAATCTCGGCGTCCATGTAGATCCCGTCCGACCGCAGGGACCGGCGCCGCCCCGTATCCTCCAGGGTAAAGACCTTGCGGTAATAGCCGTCCCCGGAGGCGTACAAATCCCCCGTATCGTAAATCAGCCAGTCGTGGGGCACATTGACGGGGCGGAAATCCTCCCGGACAGGGATCTCCCCCACTGGCTTTAACGCGAACTCCCAATTGTCATTGAACAGCTTGTACATGATTATCCTCCCTTGCCCTCCCGGCCTTCCCGGGCGGGCCCTCTCACTGCTCCTGCTTTTTCCCCTGCATCTGCAGCTGGGCCTGCACCAGCCCGTAGTAAATCCCCTTTTTCGCCAGCAGTTCCTCATGGGTGCCCACCTCGGCAATCCGGTGGCCGTCGATGACCACCAGCCGGTCCGCATCCTTTAAGGTGGAGAGCCTGTGGGCGATGGCGAAGGTGGTCCGGCCTGCGGTCAGGCGGCCCAGGGCCTTCTGGATCAGGAACTCGCTCTCCGTGTCCAGGCTGGCGGTGGCCTCGTCCAAAATCAGCAGCCTGGGATCGTGGAGAATGGCCCTGGCGATGGCGATTCTCTGGCGTTCCCCGCCGGAGAGGTTGTAGCCGTGCTCCCCCACATAGGTGTTGTACCCGTCGGGGGTCCTGCAGATAAAGTCGTGGGCGTTGGCCATTTTGGCCGCCCGGATAATTTCCTCCGTGGATGCCTGGGGCCTGGCAAACCGGATATTGTTTAAAATGGTTCCCGCAAAGAGGAAATTCTCCTGGAGCACCACTCCGATCTGCCGGTGATAGTCCTCCAGCCGGATCTGGCGGATATCCACCCCGTCCACCAGGATCTCCCCGTCGTCCACCTCGTACAGGTGCATAATCAGGTTGATCATGGTGGATTTGCCGGTGCCGGAGGCCCCCACCAGGCCGATCATCTCCCCGGGCTTTACGGTGAGATTGATATCCTCCAGCACGGGCTGATAGGATTTATAGCCAAAGGAGGCGTGCCGGAAACAGATCTCCCCCCGGATGGGGTGGGGCTTTGCCCCCGGCAGGTCCCGGATCCTGGGCTCCTGGGTCAGCACGTCCCCGATCCTCTCCAGACTGGTCACCAGGTTCATCAGGGCCCTGGGCATATTGCTCAGCCACCCCACGTAGGAGTACATCAGGGAGGCGTAGCTGACAAACTGCAGCAGCTCCCCGGGGGTCATGCCTCCCTCCAGAGTCCTGCTCCCTCCGAAGAAGGTCACCAGATAGGTGCCCGTCCCCAGAAGGAAGGTGAGAATGGGATAAAACAGGGCAAAGAAGGTCTCGTTTCCCCGCTGGATCCGGGAGAAATCCTCCGCCGTCCCGTCAAAATGGGCCGCCTCCCGGCCCTCCTGCCCGTAGGTCTTCACCACCGCCATGCCCGAGATCACATCCTGGAGACTGCTGTTCATCTTGTCGCTCTTGATGCCCTGGAGGTGAAAGCGCTTGCGGATATTTTTCCGCCAGGCGATGGACAAAAACACGGAGAAGGGGGCAAAGGCCAGGGCAATCAGGGCCAGCTGCCAGTCCAGCACCAGCATGTAGGCGGTGACGCACACAAACAAAATCACCACGGTAAACATATTGCAGAACACGTCCGCCATGAAATCCTTGATCCGGGCCGTGTCCTGGACAATGCGGTTCATCAGCTCCCCGGGGCTGCGCTCGTTGATAAAGGACAGGGACAAAAGCTGGATCCGGTCAAAGAGCTTCTGTCTCTGATCCTGGCTGATGTAGGAGCCCAGCCGGGCGCACAGATAGCTCTTGCCCACATTGACCGCCGTGATCCCCACGCTCATCACCAGCATGAAAAAGATGCACAGATATGCCTTCCCGTAGTCCTTCTCGGGGGCGGTGAGCACATCGTCCACCAGATGCCTTTGAATGGCCGGGTTTGCCAGGGTCACAAAGGTGGCGGCCAGCATCAAAAGAAGGATCACAGCCAGCCGGGCCCTGTGAGGCCGCAGCATCCCCAGAAAGGTGGGCAGGATCCCCTCCTTTTTCCCGGCGCACCTGGGGCACTCCCGGGTCCCGGGCAGAGCCCGCCCGCACTTGGGACAGCTGCGCTCATACTCGCCGCTGACCACCCGGTCCCTTCTGCCCTGCTTTAAGATCTCCATCCCCCGGCGCAGATAGGAAAACCGGGTCAGATGCCTGGCGGAGTACCTGCCCAGCAGAAGCTGCCGCCCCTGCCCCTCCAGATAGACGATGCCGCAGCCGATCTGAGGCTCGCTGCGGATGGCGTCCCAGTCCCCGATCAGATACTCCCCTGTGAGGACCCCTTCCTCCAGCACCAGAATCCTTCGGTCCGTCATCACCAGAAAGGAATTCTTCCGGTAACGGCCCTCCAGGTCCAGATCCAGAGGCAGACAGTAATAAATCTCTTCCCCCGGCGCCAGGGCGCACAGTCTTCGATTTTCTTCCGTCAATTCATACTGTAAAATCACTTCCGGGCCGATTCCTTTCCGATCCCTCTCCTGCTTCCTATAAGAACAGATCCAGCTTCCTTCTCTCCCCAGGGGTCAGAGCGCCGATATCCGGGATCTCAAAGCGGTTTTCGTCAATGTCATAAATCAAAATCCGAGTGTCCGTCAGATGCACCACCGCATTCCCTCCCATCTGAATGGTAAAACGGCAGGCCCCAAAATTCGTCACCACATCAAAATAGGCATACCCATACTCATCCTTGATGTTCAGCACCTTCGTAATCACCGGCGTAAAATACCGGAGACTCAGCTGCTCCCTGAGCATCTGACAGGTCTCCTCATCAAAATCCCCCCACTTTTCTATGATCCCGATCTCCCGGGAGCGCTCGTCCGGCGTGCGGATCGAGAGAAAACCGTCCTTGTCCGTAAAAGGGAACATCCGCACCACCTGCACCCTGGGATACCTCTCCTCCCCCACCTTCAAAGAGAGAAACCCCGTGCCCGTGCGCTGAAACTCCGCATTCCCCCGATTCAGATACCGGATCCGGAGCATTTCCTCCGTCTCCTCCTCCATCTGCGAGAGCGTAAACTCCCTGCCCTCGCCCTCCTTATTATGATCCATTGCCATCATAACTCCTTTCCGCATCCCTGCCGCCCGCAGCCCTTCCCGCAGCCAGGAGAAAGGCCGTTTAGACAAAATAAGGGCGATTTGCCACTGCATCAGAGCCCGTTTTTGTCTAAACGGACTTTCTCCGTCCCCCGCAGCCGCCCTTTTTAGTCGATCAGCACCTGCCGTCCGCTACTCTTCCCGCAACCAGGAGAAAGGCTGTTTAGACAAAATAAGGGCGATTTGCCACTGCATCAGAGCCCGTTTTTGTCTAAACGGACTTTCTCCGTCCCCGCAGCCGCCCTTTTTAGTCGATCAGCACCCTATCGTCCGCCTCCCTTCCAATCGCTCTATATAAACTCCTCCCTCATAGCCAGCGCCTTCGTCTGCAGCTCCATCAGCTTATAATATGTCCCCCTCATCTCCTCCAGCTCCCCATGCGTCCCCCTCTCCGTGATCTCCCCCTCATCCAGCACAATCAGATAATCCGCATCCCGCAAAGTAGACAGCCGATGGGCAATGGAAATCGTAGTCCTTCCCTGGACCAGATACCCCAGGGACTTCTGAATCAGCCGCTCCGTCTCCGTATCCACAGAGGCGGTGGCCTCGTCCAGGATCAAAATCCTGGGATCCGCCAGAATGGCCCTCGCAATGGAAATCCTCTGGCGCTCCCCCCCGGAGAGCTCCCGCCCGGAGGCCCCGATCCGGGTGTCATACCCGTCCGGCATCCGCATGATAAAATCGTGGGCTCCCGCCAGCTTGGCCGCCCGCATAATCTCCGCCGGGGAGGCATTTTTGTCCGCGTAGGCAATATTTTCCGCCACGGTGCCCATGAAAATATAGGTCTCCTGGGAAACCATGGCCACATTCCTGCGCAGGTCCCGGAAGGAGAGATCCCTCACATCCACCCCGTCCAGCCGAATGCTCCCCTCCTGCACATCGTAGAGACGGGAGATCAGATTGACCAGCGTGGTTTTGCCCGCGCCGGAGCGCCCCACCACCCCCAGCATACTGCCGGCGGGAATGTGCACGGAGACATTTTTCAGCACCGGCCGGTTGATCTCATAGCCGAAGGTGACGCCCTCCAGATCGATTTCCCCCTTGGGATGCTCCAGCCTCACCGGATTTTCGGCCTCCTGGACCTGGGGCACCGAGTCTATGATCTCAAAGAGGCGCTGGGCGCTGTTCATGCTGTCCGCCCACCAGTTGTGCACCCGGGAGAAAAAGCCCATGGGGCCCTGGAGCTGTCCCACATATCCCACAAAGGTGATCAAAACGCCCAGATCCATGGTGCCGCTCCCCTTCATCAGGTAGTAGACCCCCAGGGCCCACACCCCCATGGTGGCAATGCTCTGGGCCCCCTCATAGACGATCCGGAAATAGTTCTGCCGGTAATTGATGGCGATCTCCGCATCCCGGAGCCTTTTGTTGTTCTCCCGGAAGCGCTCGGTCTCCCGCTTCTCCTGGCCGAAGCTCTTGACCACCCGGGCCCCGGTCAGGTTGTCGTTGACCCCGCTGTTTAAGGAGCGCTCCGCCCTGTGCCGCTTGCCGAACATAATCCAGATCTTGGGCCGCAGATAGACGCTCACCGCCACCAAAACGGGGAACAGCAGCAGGGTGATCAGGGTCATGGGCAGATTGATGGCCCCCATAACCGCCAGGGTGGCCGCGATGGTAAAGCCGTGGATCAGCACAAAGGGCGCCCCGTCCACGAAAAATCCCGTGACCCGGTCCGCGTCGCTCATGACACGGGTCATAAGGCTGCCGGTCTGGCGGCTCTTGTAAAAGCCGATGGACAGGCGGCTCATCTGGGAAAACACATCCTTCTTCATATCCCGCACCACATGGGGAACCATCTGGGCGGTGAGCACCCCCTGCAGGATCTGGAACAGCAGCAGCACGATCTTGGTGGCGGCCATGGCCAGCACCAGCAGCAGAAGGGCCGTCAAAAACTCCCCCTGCCTCAGGCCAAGGGCCCTCAGGATACCCTCATCCCGGCCCAGGATCCGGTCATAGAGGACCGTGCCGTTTAAATAGGGCCACACCAGATTCAAAAGCGCCGTCATCACCGTGGCCAGAATCATCACGGCGAACTGCACCCGGTAGGGCTTAAAATAGCCCAGCACCCGGACGAACACATGGCGCTTGTTCATGCAGTGGGGGCAGACCCCCCTGGCGCTGTCCGGGTACATGCGGCCGCACTTGGGGCAGTACTCCTCCTCCTGGCGTCCGGCCTCATACTCCCTGCCCTCCAAAAGGCACTGGGCGTGGCGCACCAGCCGGGAGACGGCCCCCCGGTGGAGGTTGGTGAACATGGCGATCTGCCCGGTTTCCTCCCCCTCCCCGGCCAACAGGAGATTGCAGCCCACTCCCGTCTCGATCCGGAGATTTTCCAGGTCTTTTAAGGCATAAAAAGCAGGGCTATAGTCCTTCCCCGCCTGGAGGCTTTCCTCCCGGCGGGTGCCGTAGCCCTTATAATACCGGATCTTTCCCGGATCCGGCGGCGCCTGAAAGGCGCACAGCCGATCCCCGGTCAGAACCAGCCAGCCGTCCGCGTACACGCCTTCGGCATTCATATCCGTCCGGGCGCTGTGGAGGATCTCACTCTCTCTCACTCCCCCCTCTCCAAGGAGCCGCAAGATCTCTCCGGGAAGCCCGGTATCTCCCTTCTGTTCTGCCATGGTAATCCCCATTCCGTTTCTCTGTCACTCTCCGCCGCAGCGGTACACAAAATCCGTGAACACCGCCTCGCCCCCCGTCTCCCGGGTGGCGTACAGGTAAAGGCCGTACCGGCAGCCCGCCAGATGATCCATCTTAAAGTACAGCCGGTGCTTTCCTCCCACCCGGACAAAGCGCTTTCCCACCCGGTAGGAGAAATATCCTATATCCTGCATGTCCTCAAAGTTGGCCGCCGCCCGCAGGGTGACCGCAGGGCCGGAGAGCTTTACTCTCTCCAGCAGGGTCCCCGGCAGATAATCCGCCGTCAGATCCCCCAGGGAGGTGTCCTCCAGCTGTCTGGCGATCACCACCAGATAATACCCTCCCGTCTCCCGGGTGATCCCTATCATGCCGTAGCACCCCTGGAGCAGGCACAGTCCGGCATAGTCCCCCTCCTTCATGCGGGAGGCGTCCACCGTCACCTGGGCGGTGCTGCCGGGCCAGACCGTTCTCTGGGTCAGGGTATTCACTGCCTGGAGAAGATTGGCGCTGATTTTGCCGGTGCGGATGCACAGGCCGCCCCCCTCCCGGATGCTCCACAGCCTATTGTCCGGCTCATGGTTCCACTGCCACTGGGGCCGCAGCCTGGGCCTTTCCTGGGGCAGGGCGTTCTCAGGTACAGTATAACAGAAATCATCGGATGTGTACAGAGGTTCATAGCGGTAATAGGGCCGGCTGTTCACCAGCTCTATGCTCTCCGGCACCCGGCCTCCCGCCCCGAAGACCGGGAAATCCCCCTCCCAGTGCACGGGTACCAGCACGGGGATCCGTCCCACGGCCCCGTGATCCTGAAAGAGCACCGCATACCATCTTCCCCCCGGGGTGTCCACGATTCCGCCCTGGGCCACGCCCTGGTTGTGGTAGCCCCGGTCGTCGTCCAGCACCGCTCCCCCGGCAAACTCCCCCTCCAGGGAGGAGGAGGCAAAGCAAAGCTGCATTCTCCTGGCGCTGCCCTCCTTGGGCCAGCGGGCCACGAAAAGGTAATACCGGTCCCTCACCCGATAAATATGGGGAGCGCTGTAGCCCAGGTAGGCATCCCCCGTATCCTCCAGCAGCACCCGGGAGAGCCCTCCCTCCAGGGGGCCTGTGAGATCCGGCCGCAGCTGGGTGATCCAGATCTGCCGGTTCCCGTGGACCATGTAGACCCCTCCGTCCCGGTCAAAGAGCAGGGAGCCGTCGTGGTAGATCCCTTCTATCACATGCTTCTCCCACTTCCCCGGAATAGAGGACGCGGTAAAGAGATAGGTGCCCTCCGAGCTTGGGGTGCGGAAGCTCACATAGTAGGTGCCCCCGTGAAAGCGCAGGCATCCCGCCCACATGCCCTGGCCGTAGCTGCTGCGCTCCCCCTGGAGCCGTTCCCTGCGGCTTCCCGCCAGGCTTTCAAACACATAGTCCGCAATCTCCCAGTGACAGAGGTCGTAGGAGCGCAGGATCACCGCCCCCGGGTGAAAGTGCAGGGTGGTGCTCAGCATATAGTAGGTATCTCCCACCCGGATCACATCCGGGTCGGGATAATCCATTCTGGTGATGGGGTTGACTCTCTTCATCTTCTCGTCTTCCTCTCTTGCTTCTCCCAAAGGGCGGCCCGGGAGCCTCCGGTTCTCGGTTCCTCCTTCAGGATCTTTGGATCTCTCTGATCCCTTGGCTCCTTCTTCAGGAATCCTGGGCCTCTCCGGTCCCGGGCGCCTCCCCTCGGAAGCGGAAATCCGAGAAGGCGGCCCTTCCGCCCGTCTGGGCGGTGGAAAACACAAACAGGCCCACCCGGCAGCCGGTAAAGTGATCCAGCCGGAAATAGAGCCGGTGGGGTTCTCCTAAGGCCCTTCTCTCCTTCCCCTGATACCAGTAGAAGCGGGCCGTATCCTTCATCTCCGTAAAATCCGCCTCCAGCTCCAGCCGCACCAGGGGGCCGGGCAGCTCCGCACAGGCCCGCTCCCTGCCGGGAGCCAGGGCCTTTTCCCGGGGAGTCAGGCTCTGATCCTCATCCAGGAAGCTCAGCATCACCGCCAGGTAACGTCCCTGGCGCCGGGTGACGGCTGCCAGGCCGTAGCACCCCTGGAGGGCGCAGATGCCCGCATAGTCCCCCTCCTTCAGCCCGGAGGCGTCCACCAGAACGCTGGCCCGGCAGCCCGGGTAAGGCATTCTCTGGGTGAGGGTGTTTCTGGCCTGGGGAAGGTTTGCAGAGAGCTTATCCGTTGTGATCTCCACCCGGCCTCTCACAGGATCCCGGCGCACCAGGGTCAGATCGGGCTCATGGTTAAACTGCCAGCAACTTTTGAATCCATAGCTCTGGAAGGCGGGGCCCTCCCCGCCGGTAAAGTTATCGCTGTCCGTCAGGGGGATCAGTCCCTCCCCGTTTTCTCCCCGGGGAAGGGTCAGGGGCACTTTTCCGTCCACCCCCAGCACGGGAAAGCCCTCCTGCCAGGTCACGGGCACCAGCACGGGGATCCGTCCCACGGCCCCCCGGTCCTGGAAGAGGACGGCGTACCATTTCCCCTCCGGCGTATCCACGATTCCGCCCTGGGCCACCCCCTGTCCGCAGTAGCCCATGTCGTCGTTGAGCACATCTCCTCCTGTGAACTCTCCCTCCAGGGAATCGGCTGTATGACAGCTTTCCACCCGCCGCCAGCGGTCCCGAAGGGAGTGGATATTGAACAGGTAATATCTGCCTCCTATTTTGTAAAAGTGGGTGCCCTCAAAGCCCAGGCCCGGATGGCCCGCGTCGTCAATGGCAATCCGGTCCAGTCCCCCCTCCAGGGGGGCGCTCAGGTCGGGCTTCAGCTCCCGGATGTGGATCTGTTTGTTGCCGTAGGCGATGTAGACGCGGCCGTCGTCGTCGAACAGGAGGGATGAGTCGTGGTAAAAGCCCTCCATGGGGCGTCTGGTCCAGGGGCCCTGGATGCCGGGGGCAGTGAAGAGGTAGGTCTGGCGGGTGTCGTTGGCCGCAAAGCAGAGGTAGAAGGTGCCCTTATGCCAGCGCAGGCAGGGAGCCCACATGCCCTGGCCGTAGATGTTTTGGGGGCCGGTCAGGCGCTGGGCGGGGGTGTGGTCCAGGGCGGTGTATACGTAGGCGGCGTGCTCCCAGTGGATCAGGTCGCGGGAGCGGAGGATGGCGCAGCCGGGGAAGAAGTGCATGGTGGTGGAGGCCAGGTAGTAGGTGTCGTCTACGCGGATGACGTCGGGGTCGGGGTAGTCCAGGTTGGTGAGGGGGTTGGTCATGGGGTGTGGGGCTCCTTTTCTGCGGAGAGGGCTCCGTTTTTTATTGGGGTTCCGGCTAGGGGCCGGGGGCGGGGCATTCCTCTCTCTCAGGGGTGCTTTCGCTTGGGTTCGGACGCTGGGGCACTGAGATCGAAGAAGGGCTCGCTTATTGGGTTTCCGGCTAGGGGCCGGGGGCGGGGCACCCCTCTCTCTCAGGGGCGCTTTTGCTTGGGTTCGGACGCTGGGGCACTATGATCGAAAAACCTTGCTTATTGGGTTTCCGGCTAGGGGCCGGGGGCGGGGCACCCCTCTCTCTCAGGGGCGCTTTCGCTTGGGTTCGGACGCAGCGGCACTAAGCTCGAAAAAACCTCGCTAAGTGCCGGCGTCCTCTCACACCCTGAGGGAGAGGGGTGTCCCGTCCCCGGCTGGGAAAGGGGGGAAAACTGTTCCCGGCTGGGGAAGAGGGGCTGTTTCCGGTGTTTTGGGGGTTAGGGGCGGGGTTTGTAGTAGGTTTCCTGGGGGCCGAGGTAGGCGGGCAGGGGGGCGTCCTCGGGTCGGTAGATGAGGATGCGCTCCAGGACCACGCCGGGCTCCTGGGCTTCTATGGTCAAGTGCTGGAGGCCCTGGGCGAAGGGGAGGGTCACCTGGGTGCGGCGCTCCTGGTCCAGGACGGGGCCGGTCCAGCGGGGATCGGAGTTCTCTCCGGCGCGGTAGTCGGGGGGAATGAGCTGGGCCTGGCAGGTCTGGCCTAAGTGGTTGTCCAGCAGGAGGGTCACAGGCTGTCTGTTGGCCACGGTGTTGGTGGGAGCGGTGCGGAGTTCTACGGTGTAGTCTCCGGGCCGGTCCAGGCAAAAGGCGTAGGTGAGGGAGGGTTTTTCCTCCCTGGGGGTGAAGGCGGCGGTGCTGGGCAGGACTTTGAGGGCGCTGCCGTATTTGCCGTAGCCGGGCAGGAGGGTGTAGGTTCCCCTGGGGGTGTCTTTTTTGCGGCAGAAGTGTTCCGCGGCCATGACGGTGACGCCGTCCCGGGGCAGGAAGGTCATGGGGGGGAGGGAGTCGGTGTCGTTTTTGGCGGCACAGATCTCCACGGCCACGCAGGTTTCCTCATCCCGGATGTGAAGGGTCAGGGTCTGTGGCTCAGCGGGAAGGAGGTCTCTGCGGCAGGTGAGGGTCACTTCCTCCAGGCACTGGGTCTCGCCCGATAAGGGTGAGATTTGGAGCCAGGGAGGCAGGGGCTGTCCGTCGGCGGGTTCGATTTTGTACCGGATCCTGCCCACGCCGTCGTTGGCGATCTCCAGGACCACCTTTTCCACTCCCTCATAGAGGAAGTCGCGGACGGGGACGGTCATGGGGGCGCCGTAGTTTTTGGTGGCCACGAAACGGGAATCCCGGCGGGATACCTTCATCCTGGGCTTATAGGCGGGCTCGATCTCATGGAGCACGGGATAGCGGCAGTCGTCCTCATTCCATTTGGTGAAGCCGATGTGCTGGGCCATCTGCATCCCGTTCCATTTGCCCTGGCGGAATTCTCCCATTTCTCTGGCGTATTCTCTGTCCCGGCGGATGCAGTCTCTGGCCGCGGCGGCGCAGAGGTTGGCGGCGGTCCTGCCCTGGGCGGCATAGTGGTGGTTCTTTCCGGCGTACAGGTGCATTTTCAAAAGGTTCATGCTGGCCATGGCGGAAAAGTGGACCATGCTGTAGTAGGCGTCCTTTTCGGACTCAGGCAGGCGCTCCAGCACCTGGCAGGAGAGTTCCTCCAGTTCCCCGGCCCGCTGCAGCATCCTCTCGGTCTCTTCGTAGTGGCAGGGGTGGTAGACCTCCGCATGGAGGGACTCGGGCCGGCGCTGGTGGTTGATGTCTATATAGTCTGTGAGCACCCGGCAGATATCCGCCTGGAGCCGTGAGTCCGCCAGGGGGAAGTTCTGGGCCGCCCAAAAAGCGGTATACTCCCGGCAGCTGTCCTTGTTGGAGGCGCCCCACCGGTCATAGTCATAGGCCAGGTTCAAGAAGTAGCTCAGGGGCACCTCATGGAATTTCAGGTCCCCCACGTTGACGATCCAGGCGTCCCGGATCCCGTACTCATAGGCCATGCACATCTGCTCCCAGGTCAGGGACAGGGGCGTGGAATCCACCCACTCGTAGGAGACGGGCCCTCCGTGGTAGTCAAAATGGTAGTACATGCCAAAGCCGCCCTTCCGGCATCGGATTTTCTCCGTGGGCAGGGTGCGCATATGTCCGAAGTTATCCTCGCAGAGCATGCAGATCACTCCGTCCAGTTCCTCCCAGTCCTTCAGCCCGGGCACCTGGTCATCCCCGTAAAAGTATGCCTCCACCTCCTTGTACAGGGCCAGGAGCTGTGGCACCTTTTCCAGATCCGGGTTCACGCAGCGCCGGATCAGGTCTCTCTGTTTGCGGATGATATCCTTCAGCAGGGCCACGTTCTCCGCCACGGTGGCCTTCTCCCCCAGCATGGAGGTGTCTCTCTCCCCCCGCATGCCGATGGTAATCAGGTTTTCGTATTTGCCGCTGCGCTTCAGGGCGTCCTCCCAGTAGCGCAGAAGGCCCTTTTCATTGGTATAGAAGTTCCACTCATTCCCGTAGGGGCTTTCGGGCCCTCTCACCTTGTCCCACTCTTCGCTGGCGCGCAGGCAGGGTTCGTGATGGGAGTAGCCCATGACCACCCCGTAGAGATCCGCCAGCTCCTCGTTCTGGCTTCCGGGGCCGTCCAGAGGGAAGGAGGCGCTCCACATGGCAGGCCACAGGTAGTTGCCCTTCAGGCGCAGAAGCAGCTCAAACACGCGGTCATATGCCTGTGCGTTGAAGCCCCCGAAATGGGAGTTGGTCCAGTTTCCGAAGCAGGGCCACTCGTCGTTGATGAAAAAGCCCCTGTAGCGCACGCTGGGCTCCCGGGAGACGGTCTCGATGTCCCCGCCGATGAGGATCCGGTCCCTTTTGGCAGGCTCCGCATCCCCCCAAAAGCACAGGGGGGAGACGCCTATGTACTCCGAGAAGGTGAACATGCCGTAGATGGTGCCTCTCTTATCGCTCCCGCAGATCAGCAGGACTTCCTCCCCCACGCCCGGCACGTTTTTCAGCAGGCGCAGGGCGAACACCTCTCTCCTGCCCTCCACCTGGCTAAGATCCACAAGGCCCTGGCCGGAGAGCTTCTCCAGCAGGGGGCTTTTCCCAACCGTGGCGCAGAGCACCACCTGAAAGCCTTCCCCCGCTCCGGCGCCGGGAAGCTCCCCGGGCGTCCTCACATCCGGCCTTAGGCCGGTGACCTTCTCCACATCCAGGGCCACCTTTCCCGCCACTCTTCTCACGCCCTCAAAGGCTTCCTTCTCCACCGCAAATACCAGCGGTTTCCCTTTTCTGCCGATCTCCATCCTCTGCCTCCTTTGCTCACTCCACATATCCAAATCCCAAAATCGTAAAGTCCTTATCCTCCTGTCCGGGAGCCATCCGCACCTCCACATGATAAGAGCGCCTCTCCCGGCCTCTAAAGCAGATCAGCGGATTGCAGTGGGTCCATCCGTTCAGGTGGGGATCCGCCAGCAGAACCTTTTCTCCGTCCACGAATACCTCCGCCTGGCCCACCTGGTTGGAGGCGGAATCCTTATAGATCAGCAGCAGCGCGGTGCAGGTGATCTCCATGGCGAAGGGCCTTCCGTCCCCCTCCCCGCCCCGGTGCATCCAGTTGTAAGGGAACTGGGGGGTGAGGGTCAGATCCAGATCCCGCTCCACCGCCTGGAGCTCTTCGTCCGTGCCAAAAAAGCCTCCGCAGTCGATCTTTGCTCCCGCCCCGTTCTGGCTGCGGTCCAGCAGACGCACCTTCTCGAACTCGCCGCCCTTGGGAGGCTGTATTTTGTCTAACTCCAGAGTGTCCTCCTGGATGGGCTGGGCGTCCACCGTCTCGATCAGATGCAGAAGGCAGTCGGCCATGACCCGGTGCCCTATGTTGGTGGGGTGAAAGGTGTCGTAGAAAAACTGATTCTTGCTGACCACCCTGCCCTGTCCCGGCTTCTTATAAAACTGCTCCACCACCGCATCCCGGGTGCTCACCATGGGAAGATCGTATGCCTCCCCCACGCAGCGGAGGCGCTCCTGCAGGTTCCAGTCGTTGGTAAACACCGCAAACTCCAAAATCACCGCCGGCCGGTTGGGGGCGCTCAAGATCTTTCTCACCAGGGAATCGTAGCACTCTCCCTTGGTCTCGTCCCCCTCGTCGTTGACGGCAAACTCCACCACCACAATGTCCGGCTCTGCCGCGCCGTCCTTCAGCACATCCCTCTCGTATCGCAGCATCCCCAGCTCGGAGGGGGTCCCCCCCACGCCGGCCTTGCTGTAGTGCAGATTGTCCTCCGTCCCTCTGCCGGTGATCCGGCACAGGCCCTGGAAGGTCAGATAGGCGTAGCACTTTGTGTGGATGGGGATGGCTCCCGCCCCCTGGGTGATGGATCCCCCGATGAAGGCCACGGTCACATCCTCTCCCCACCTGGCCTTGGCAAGGGCCTTTTTCAGCCGGGCGTTGTTTCCGGTCTGCATCAGAGATTTCTCCAGCATCTCCTGATAACAGGGGGAGGAAAAATCCACCTTCCCCTCCTCCTCGGGCTCCGGCGCGTCAAACCCGTCCCGCAGGTAAAACCGTACCGACGCCACCCCCAGGGTCCCCGCCTTCTCAAAGGTAAAGCGCATCTGCCCCGGAATATCGTCGTCGTCGGACCACTGGCAGGCGTCCAGCTCCAGAACGGCCTCCATGCCGTCCCCCCGCACCGGCAGACGCAATGTCGTGCCGGAGCCGTACAGATCCCTCTTTCCGTACATCTGGAAGGCAAATTCCACCGTCTCCCCCGGGTCCTGTGTCTCCACCGACACCCCGATGCTGTGCACCAGCCTGCGCAGGCCCTCGGTGGTCTCCAGGAGCTTTAACATCTCCCGGTCCTGGATCCCGCCCACCAGCCGGGCGCTGCCGATCATTCGGCCGTCGTTCTGGTAGATGAACTGGATCCCTCTGCCGTCCGGCTGGGGAGACCCCGCTATGTCCTTGTTCCTCATAATATAAAAGCTCTTCCGTTTTTTCTCCGGGTCCCTGGGGGCCTTAGGTCCTGTTATCTCAGCCATTTTTCTCCTTTCCCGCATCCGCGCCGGCCGGCAGCCGCACACCCTGCCTCCGGTCAAACCCTCACTGGCAAAACTGCCAGGTCTCTATCTCGTATCCCTCTCCGTAAAAGAGGAAGATCAGATCGTGCACGCCCTCCGGAGCCGTCAAAAGCCCGGATGCAATCTCATCAAAGCTCTCCCCGGCCTGATCCATCGGCACATAGCCCAGCACCGGTCCGAAGAGATTGTCCAGGCGGACCTGCACCACGCCCTCCCCGGAAGATGCGTCCACGCTGCGGGCCGTCAGCTTCACGGTTCCCGGCCTGCCGCTGCCGAAGTCCACCCCGTTGATTTTGATATAGTTTCCTGTGCGGATCTCCCCCAGGGCCATATTGCCGCTCCCCCAGGCCAGGCTTTCCGCATCCGCCGCCACAGGCTGGCAGCCCGCCATAATGCTCACATTCACCGCCCGGTTCTCCCCGAAGGGATCCACCTGCTTTAACTGCTTCCTGCCCGCCTTATTCTGCAGGATCGTCCCTATGGTGCCGTCCTCCCCCATGGAGAAGGCGTCGATATGGGTACAGCGATACCCGTGCTCGATTCCCATTTCCTGCTCCAGCAGACGGGTGTGATAGGTAATATACCACTGATCCTGAAACTGAAAGACGCAGTGGTGGTTATTCCCGTACAGGCCAAAGGTCTGGCCGGGGTTTTTCAGGATCACCTCCTGGAAGGCAAAGGGCCCCAGGGGATTATCGCTCACCAGGCAGGCGATTTCCGCATTGTGGATCCCGTACTTCTCGGTCCCCTCCTGGTCCACCTGCCAGTTGGTACAGTAGGTATAGTAATACTTTCCCCCGAACTTGTGGATGCCGGAGTCCTCGAACAGATAGGGCACATCCAGGGTCACCGGCTCCCCCTTGATACTGATCATATCCTCTCCCAGCTCCACCGCCCTGCCGGTGCCGGGCTCTGCCACCTTCCCCTCCGGCACACCGCCGCCGAAATACAGGTAGGCCCTGCCGTCCTCATCCACCAGCACCGCCGGGTCAAAGAGCCACACCACATCGCTGCAGTTCGGCGTCTGACGGGTGATCAGCCCGTGCCCCAGAGGATCCGTAAAGGGGCCCACCGGGCTGTCCGCGGTCAGCACGCCGATGCCTCCCCCCGCGTCCGCAAAATACAGGAAGAACTTGGGCTTTCCGTCGATCTCCTTCCAGGCCGCAGCCGGGGCCCAGGAATTGTGGGCCCATTTGGCGCTGCCCCCGCTTCCGGCGGCCCGCACGCAGCCGTGATCCGTAAAGTTTACCATATCGTCGGTGGACACCACCCGGATCGTGTCGATCTCGGCGTAGGTGTTCTCCGTAATATTGCCCTCCTGATCGTACATCAGCTGATCCCCGGTCATGTAGAAATACACCCGGTCCCCGTAGACCATGGCGTAGGGATCCGCCCCAAAGCTCTGGACCATAATGGGGTTGGTGTCGTTGATCCCCTTGTAGGCCCTGGCCCTTGTCATCTCCTGAAACAATGTCTCATACTTTCCAGCTTCCATCTCGTTTCCTTCCTCTCCGGGTTCCTCCCCCGCTGTCTGCTCTGGATTTTCCTTCTCGCCGGAGTCTTTTTCCGGCTCACCGGCCGGCCCCGGCTGGCGGCTCTCCTGGTCTCCTTCCTCCCCGGCGGCAGGCCCCGTCTGCCCGGCCCCTGGGCCGCAGGCTCCCAGCGCACAGGCTAGTGCCAAGGCCAGCGCCAAGGCCGCAAGGGCCGGGCCAGCCCCCCTTCTCTTCTCTCTCTGATCCCTTCTCATAGCCTTTCTCCCCCGTCTACCAGATCCGGTAGCTGCCGCTGAGGGCCAAAAAGGCGAAGAAATACAGGCAGTTGTCATAATAGCGCCATCTGCCCTTCCGCATGGGCATATGATAGAAACGCTCCACCCACTCCCTGCTGTGAGGATTGTCCGCCGCCAGGCTGGCCTGGGCCACCGTGGCAGGCAGGGCCAGCGGGTGCAGCGCCTCGGGCATGGCTACCGTGCCGTCTATCTCATAAATGTGATACTCGTCCCTGCGCAGGGCCTCCAGCAAAAAGCTCTGGATCCGATCTGCCGCCGCCCTCTGGCCGCAGTCCTTCCCGAACCACTCATAATCCAGCCCGATGTTGGCCACAGTCCGGTAGGAATCGCTGAAAAACCAGTCGTGGCGGGCATCAGTCCAGGGTAGCTTTTTGCGCATGGGGCTTCCGTCAAACTCCGCATACTCCGCGGAAAAGCCCGTCACCGGGTGGCAGGCCCTCGCCAGATACTCCCGGCTGGCCTTGGCGGCCTCTGCCCAGAACACCCGGTCTTCCTCATCCGCCCACAGGGCGAAGAGCTCGTAAAAGTGGGGCAGGTGGTAGGAGGGATCCGTAAAGCTGCTGCCGGGCACAAACAGGATCTGATGATTTTCCCGGTTCCACATGGGGAAGCCCTCTCTGCCCTTCTCCCCCTTGTGCAGACAGGCCCGGAGGATTTCCCTGGCCTGCCGGGAATACTCGTAGATTCCCTCCCCGTCCCCCCACCGGTGGGAGGCAAAAAACAGGGCCATGGCGAAAAACTCTTCCCCATCGGGAGCGGGGCTGTTGGCATTCTTGGTCCCGTCCGTGGCGCAGGACCAGGCAAAGTAGCCCTCATGAAAGCCACTGTCCATCCACATATAGGTCTTCGCCCATTTCCAAAGACGGTCAAACTCCTCCTTTTTGTCCAGTTGGACGCAGAGCATCATCCCGTAGGACATCCCCTCCGTTCTGGCGTCGTTGTTGCCCGTGTCCATGATGTAGGCCATATCCTCCCCCACGGGGTAATAGACCCTCTCGTCCTCTCCCCCGTAAAAGTAGGTCTGGCAGATTTCCTCCAATCTGCGGGAGATCTCCTTCTGGGGGATGCCTATCTCCGCAAACAGATTCCGGTATGTTTTGTTTTTCCAATCCTCTCGGCTCATGTCTCGTTCCTCTCTTCCGCCCCGCAGGCCGCAGGGCGGTGTTTATACCCCTTATCTTATTGTATTTGTCCTGCAAAATCTCTCTAAACCTTGTCAACTGCTGCCCAATTCTTGCTAAATTCCCGGTCTGACAGGATTTCTCCCATCCGCTCCGGGCTGGGATCGGCCCCAAAAGCCCCTGCCGGGCAGACGGTATGAAGGCTCTTTTAAAAATTTACGGTTTACAAATCCGCAGAACCGTGGTATGATTACCACATTCCAAACAAATGCACCCAGCCTGTTCCAGCAGGCAGCATTTGTTTCACTCTATTTGGTTCAGGGCGTTTCGCCGCATTGTCCAGATA
>CANQOL010000024.1 GCA_947625475.1 uncultured Acetatifactor sp. | reverse complement strand
GGGTAGCCAAGTCCGGAAGGGATAAACGCTGAAGGCATCTAAGCGTGAAGCCCCCCTCAAGATGAGATATCCGTGAGCAAATGCTCTGCATGAGTTCTTAGGAGCCGTTTCGCATCAGTTCCAGTAAATGCGAAGCATTTACTAAGAGCAAATGCGAAGCATTTGCTCAAAGACCCCTTGAAGAGTACAAGGTAGATAGGAATGAGGTGTAAGCACAGCAATGTGTTCAGCTGACATTTACTAATCGGTCGAGAGCTTAACCAGGAGGTTGGGGAAGGATGGTTGTAGGAGAGCTTTAAGGAGTATACTGTTCGGTTTTGAGGGTACAATCTGGAGAATACCTTTTGATAATATCTTTTGCATAACAGACCTCTCTCTGCTAAAATAACAGCAGAGAGAGGTTTTTTGCCGGAAGGAGAACAGGAATGACCATTTTGCTGGTGGAGGACAACGAGGCCATTATTCTGGGCCTGGAATATCTGCTGAAGGAGGAAGGCTTCGGCTGCCTCTTTGCCCGGACCGGGGGAGAGGCCAGGGAGCAGCTGCGCCGCGGCGCCTTCGATCTGGTTTTGCTGGATATCGCCCTGCCGGACGGGGACGGCTGGAGCCTCTGCCGGCAGCTTCGCCGGTCGGATCCGGATATTCCCGTGATCTTCCTCACCGCCAGGGAGGAGGAGCGGGATGTGGTCCAGGGCTTTGAGCTGGGAGCGGACGACTATATCATCAAGCCCTTCCGCAACCGGGAGCTGATTTCCCGCATCAAGGCGGTGCTGCGCAGGCGGGGCAAGGGCAGCCCGGTGATCTGCTGCGGGGACATCCGCATGGATACCGGCACAGGCCGGGTTTACCGGGACGGGCAGGAGATCGGGCTGACCAAGCTGGAATACCGGATTCTCCACACCATGATGAGCGCCCCGGGAAAGCTCTTTACCCGGGAAGAGATTCTGGCGGGCATATGGGATATTTCCGGCAATTTTGTGGAGGACAACACCCTGTCCGTCACCGTGAAGCGGATCCGGGAAAAGCTGGGAGACAGGGACGGACAGATCATCCGGACGGTGCGGGGCATCGGATACCGCCTGGAGAGATGAAAGGGAGAGTTGCGGCGCTGCGGAAGGGAGAATAAAATGGGCGAAAGAGGCGTCTGGAATCGGGACACAGGGAGACTGCTGGGGGGACTTTTTGTCCTGCTGGCTCTGGGAATTCTGGGATATAATCTGATCCTTGGGGCCAAGCTGGGAGAGCTGCGCCGGGAGAACAATCAGCTTTTGGCCGGCCTCTTTGAAAATGCCAGGGAGCAGTATCCCGGGATCCGGCTGGAGGAATGGATGGCCCTGCTGGAGGCGTCAGAGGATGAGCTTCCGGGGGAGGCGGCCCTGGGCCCCTATGGGGTGCTCTCCGGGGAGGCGGCCTCCCTGCTCTGGGAGAAGCGGGAGAGGGAGCTGCTCGCCGGCTCCAATCTGGCCCTTTTGGGGCTGGGGGCGGCGGTCATTGCCCTGGTGTACGCCTCTCTGCGGCGGCGCAGGAGGACCCTGGATGAGCTGACGGCCTATATGCAGCGGGTGGCCAGGGGAGAATATTCCCTGAAAATGCGGGAAAACAGGGAGGGGGAGCTGAGCCTTCTGCAGAATGAGCTCTACAAGGTGACGGTGCTGCTCAAGGAGCAGGCGGAGCTCTCCCGCCGCCAGAAGAAGGCCCTCTCCGACTCGGTCTCCGACATTTCCCATCAGCTGAAAACGCCGCTGACCTCTGTGACGGTGCTGCTGGACAATCTCTCCGAGAGCGAACATATGGATGAGACCACCCGGAGACGGTTTCTTGGGGAGATCACCCGGCAGCTGTCGGGCATCAGCTGGCTGGTGGCCGCCCTGCTGAAGCTCTCCCGGCTGGATGCGGGGGTGGTGGAGTTTGAGAGGAAGAGCTTCCCCGCCGGAGAGCTGCTGGACCGTGTGACGGAAAATCTGGAGATCCTGGCGGATCTGCGGCAGGTGGTTCTGGAGCGGAGGGGGGATCAGGGGATTCTTCTCACCGGGGATTTGTACTGGATGGGGGAGGCCCTGTCCAACCTGGTCAAAAACGCCATTGAGCACAGCCCCCAGGGGGAGCGGGTGGTTCTCTCCCTGGAGGAAAATCCGGTGTATGTGAGCCTGACGGTGACAAACCGGGGGAAAATTTTGGATCCGGAGGAACAAAAGCATATCTTCGAGCGGTTTTATCGGGGGAAATACGCGGGAGAGGGAAGCACGGGCATCGGCCTGTCCCTGGCCAAGGAGGTGGTGGAGAGGCAGGGAGGATATCTGACGGTGGATTCCGGCCCGGAGAAGGGCACCCGGTTTCAGATGAGATTCCTGAAATAGGCCGGAGGGAGAGAATCTGCAGAAAATCTCAAAATGTCACGGAAATGTCATTTTGATCCCTTACAGTTAGGACAAAAGAAAACAGAGAAAGGCATGGTGACAGTATGGAGATATTGAGAGCAGAGCATCTGACCAGGGTGTACGGCACAGGGGACAGCCAGGTGACGGCGGTGAGGGATGTGGATCTGTCCGTGGAAAAGGGAGAGTTTGTGGCCATTGTGGGGAGCTCCGGCAGCGGCAAATCCACCCTGCTGCATATGCTGGGAGGGGTGGACCGGCCCACATCCGGAAGAGTGCTGATTGAGAAGGAGGACATTTACCGGCTGGACGCGGACAGGCTGGCTATCTTCCGGCGCAGACAGGTGGGACTGATCTATCAGTTTTACAATCTGATCCCGGTTCTGAATGTGGAGGAAAATATTACCCTGCCCTGCGAGCTGGACGGAAGGGCGCCGGACCGGGAGCTTCTTCGGGAGCTTTGCAGGACTTTGGGGCTGGAGGGGCGCCTTTGCCATCTGCCGAACGAGCTCTCCGGAGGACAGCAGCAGCGGGCGGCGATCGGCAGGGCTCTGATCAACCGCCCAGCCATCCTGCTGGCGGATGAGCCCACCGGGAACCTGGACACCCGGACCAGCGACGAGATCATGGGGCTGCTTCGTCTGTCCAATCAGCGCTACCGGCAGACCATCGTGATGATCACCCACAATCTGGAGATCGCCAAGACCGCCGACCGGGTGATCACCATGGAGGACGGGAGACTCACCGGGGACAGAAGGGGGGCGCAGCAGCTGTGAATGTGATAGGAAAACTGACTCTGCGAACTCTGAAAAGGAATCCCAAGAGAACGGCGGTGACCGTGGTGGGAGTGGTGATGGCCGCCGCCCTGATCACTGCGGTGGCCAATCTGGCGGTCAGCTTTCGGGCCAGCATGGTGAAAAGCGAGCAGGCCCGCAACGGGGGCTACCATTACTGCTTCCAGGGGGTGAAGGAGGAGGATCTGGGCTTTTTTGCCAACAACCGCAACATCCGGCGGCTGGGAATCCAGCGGCCGGTGGGATACGCGCTCTTTTCGGAGAGCCGCAATCCGGATAAGCCCTATTTTTATGTGACCGGCATGGATGGGGAGGCGATGGATCTCTCCGGGATAACCCTGAAGGAGGGGCGTCTGCCCGAGAAGGAGGGGGAGGCGGCGGTTTCCCTGCATATCAATACCAACGGGGGCGGCCGGATCCGGGTGGGGGATGTGCTGACCCTGGCTCTGGGAGAGCGGGAGTCCCTGGAGGGTGAGAGCCTGGATCAGGAGGACGCCTATCTGTATGACGGGGAGCGCTTTGCAGCCCGGGAGACCAGGGAATATACTGTGGTAGGGATCCTGGAGCGCCCGGCCTACCGGGTGGAGGGCCGGATGGCCCCGGGCTATACGGTGCTCACCTGGCAGGAGCAGAAGGCTGAGACAGGGCTGGTTTCCCGGAATACCGGGCCGGTGTCCCAGACAGAGCCGGGGGCGGATGTCAGGTCAGTGTCCCAGGTAGAGCCGGATCCGGATGCCTCTCTTCTGAATCTGTACGTGACCTATCCGGACAGCGTCCTGAAGAAAAAGGAGGAAGCCACGGCGGGGCTTATGGGGATTCCCCGGGAGCTTTTTGAGAAAGTCTTCCTGCGGGGAGAGCCGGAGAGCAGCCTTTCCCGGGAGGAACAGGAGCTCCTGGAGCGCAGAAGGGCCCAGGATGTGACATCCCATTCTGCTCTGCTGAAGTGGGTGCTGCTGGACTTCTCCAACGGCACGATGAACGTGGTTTACGCCCTGGGCGGGATCGCCATCGGGGTCATTTTGGTCACCGCTGTCTTCTGCATCCGCAACAGCTTTGTCATATCCCTGACGGAAAAGATGCGGCTCTACGGGATGCTTTCCTCCGTGGGAGCCACCGGGAAGCAGAGAAGAGGCATGGTGTACCGGGAGGCTCTCTGGCTGGGGCTTTTGGGGATCCCTCTGGGACTGGTCTGCGGAACCGCCGCCACCTTTTTGCTGGTGAAGGCCACGGGGAAAATGCTCCTGGTGGGCGCCGGGGTGGAGCTGATTTACGCCGCGTCCCTGCCCGCCATGGGAGTGGGAGCCCTTCTCTCCGCTGTCACGCTGTTCCTCTCCGCGGCGCTGCCCGCCCGCCGGGCGGGAAGGGTTTCCCCCATCCAGGCGATCCGCGGGAACGAGGCGGTCCGGATCCGCAAAAGGCAGCTGCGGACTCCCGGATATGTGCACCGACTCTTCGGCATAGGAGGCGTGGTCGCCTTCAAGAATCTGCGCAGGGCCAGAGTCAAATACCGGACCACAGTGGTCTCCATCGTCCTCAGCGTGGCGGTGTTTATCGCCATGACTACCTTTACCCGGCTGGTGTTCCGGGAGGCTGTGGGAGATCGGGAGAGGCAGAATTTTTCTCTGCGGGTGTATCTGGCGGGGGACGCCGGGGAGCAGGGAGAAGCCTATGAGGCGGCTAAGGAGATTGCCGGCCTGGAGGAAGTGGAGTATGCGGAGCTGCGCAGAGGGAATTTTGAGTCCTTTCAGGTGCCCTGGGAGAGCCTGCGCTACTCTCCTGAGTGTCTGGAGGATCATCCGGAGTTCCCCGCATTTTTCAGGGAGCATCATCAGTATATGACGCTGTTCTCCCTGGGGGAAGAGGGCTATGAGCGCTACTGCAGAAGCCTGGGGCTTGACCCGGGGCAGGTCTCTGACAAGGGGATTCTGGTGGGGAGCTATCGCCTGGACGAGAGGGCGCAGAAGGAGAGAGGCGCCTTTCGGGGCCGGATCCTGGACTATGAGGCGGGGGATGTGATCACCGGGGCCTTTGTGACGGGGGAGGGGGAGCAGGAAGCGGAGCTGAGCCTGGAGGTGGCGGCCAATGTGCTGGAATACCCTCTGTGCCTGGAGGCCTATGTGGGGGAGGTATATTGGATTGTCAGCGACAGCTGGATGGATGAGCATGCTCCTGCCTCCAATGTGCTCTGCTACATTCAGTGCAGGGACCCGGACGCCCTGGAGGAAACCCTCTATGAGCGGGAGCCGGCCCTGGTCAGCAATGTGGAAAATTACGACCAGGAGTACAGGGCCTCCCTGAGCTTTTATCTGATGCTGGAGATCTTTCTCTACGGCTTTATCACGGTGGTGGCCCTCATCGGGGTGACCAACATTTTCAACACCGTGACCACCAACATGGAGCTGCGGGCCAGGGAGTTTGCCATGCTGCGCTCCGTGGGCATGACAAAGGGGGAGTTTAGAAGGATGATCGGCCTGGAATCCCTCTTTTACGGAGGCAAGGCCCTGCTGATCGGCATTCCCCTGGGGGTGGGGCTCTCCTGCCTGTTCTGTCTGGTCATAGGGGAGAAGCCGGTGTTCCCCGGCCTTGGGATCCTGATTTCGTCCCTGGCGGTGGGGGTGCTGCTTTGGGTCATTATGCGCTATTCCCTGAAGCGCATCAACCGCCGCGGCCTGATGGAGACCATTCAAAATGAGAATATATGACACCGGAGGAAATTTACAGAAATCCAAAGTGTGCCAGGGCCAGCAGGATTCCGTCCTGACTGGCCTTTGCCGTCACATAGGAAACCTTTTCCTTCAGCTGGGGCGGATCGGCGTTCCCCATGGCTACGCTGTTTTTCAGGCAGGTCAGCATGTCCAGATCGTTGTTGCTGTCCCCGAAGGCGTAGGCGGCGTCCGGATCCAGCCCATAGTAGTCCAGCACCGCCCGGATCCCGGTGGCCTTGGAAAAGCCGAGGGGCACGAACTCCCGCATCGCTTTGCCCTGGTCGATGCAGGAAAAATGCCTGTCGCTCACCTGGCGGAAGGCGGAAAGCTGCTCTGGGGACTCATACCAGATCACAAACTTGTCGCAGAAGAAATTGGGGTTTTCCGGGTCCGGGGGCATCCGGTAATGCTTGCGGAGAAAGGTTTCGTACTGCCGGACCGCCCCCGGGTGGCGGAGGGGCCTTGCGGCGTCAAAGCACACATAGGCCCGGGATTCAAACAGGATGTCCACCCCGGTCTTGCGGGCGGCCAGGAGGATCTCCATGACAGTCTCATGGGTCTGGGGCACATAGAGGATGTCCCGGCCGCCGCAGCTAATATGGGTGCCGCACCCGCACACATACCCGTCAAAGCCGATTTCCCGGAAGCGGGGCTCTACGTTCTGCCAGCATCTCCCCGTGTTGAGAAACATCAGGTGGCCGTTGGCCCTGGCCCTGCGGATAGCCTCTGCCGCGCTTTTCGGGACGGAGCCGTCCACCTCCGAGGTCAGAGTGCCGTCTATATCAAAAAAGGCAATCTTTTGCATTTTTTGTTTCCCTTTCTCCGGTTTCTTTAGTATAATAGAAAATGTGGTATCTCAAGGGTTAGTATAAATGACAGGGCTGGGCTTGTCAAGCCTGAGAAGAGAAAGGACGCGGGGCGGGCGCCGCAGAATGGAGAGGAACGGATGGACGCGGAGACAAAGGACAGGATCCTTCAGGCCGAGATGGTGCTGATCGGGGTGGGCGGAGAGTTTGAGGACAGACGCCTTCTTAAGGGAAACCCCTCCTATGAGGGACTGGTGCAGGAGCTGGAGGAAAAGGGACTCCTTTTTTGTCTGCCGCTGCGGCTGCGCCGGATGCAGGAACAGGCGGGCAGCAGGGCCCTGGAGGCCCTGAAGGAGGCCGCCGGGCTGGTGCAGGGCAGGAATTATTTCGTGATCGGCACCTGCGCCGGGGGGATACTGGAGGAGGCAGGCTTTGACCGGGGCCGCCTGGTGATGCCCTGCGGAAGCCTGGAGAAAAAGCAGTGCCCCATGGGCTGCCCGGGAGGGCTGGGGGAGATATCCGGCCGGGAGAGGGCCGCTCTGATGGCCGGGAAGGAGATTTCCCTGGGCCTGTGCCCGGAGTGCGGCCGGGAGCTTGTCCTGAACAATATCTTTCAGGAAAAATACGACGAGAGAGGCTATCGGGAGGATTGGGCCCGGTACACGAATTGGCTTAAGGGAACCTTAAACAAAAGGCTCTGCATTCTGGAACTGGGGGTGGGAATGGAATACCCCGGTGTGATCCGCTGGCCCTTTGAGACGGCGGCCTTTTACAATCAAAAGGCATTTCTGGTGCGGGTCCATGAGAAGCTGTACCAGCTGCCGGAAAATCTGAAGGGCAGAGGCCGGGGGATCGGCAGGAATGCCGTTGACTGGATGCTGGGCAGAGATTGACAGCAGGAGGAAGAAGGGTAAGATACAATGCGTATTACGGTGATTGACTATGATGCTGGCAATATAAAGAGCGTGGAGAAGGCGTTCTGTTACCTGGGGCAGGAGGTGGAGGTCACCCGCAGTCCCAGGCGGATTCTGCAGGCCCAGAGGGTGGTGCTGCCCGGGGTGGGGGCCTTTGGGGACGCCATGGGGAAGCTCTCCCGCTATGGCCTTATAGAGCCTATCCGGGAGTGTGTGGAGAGGGGGATCCCCTTTTTGGGGATCTGCCTGGGGCTTCAGCTTCTCTTTGAGAGCAGCCAGGAGAGTCCGGGGGTCCCGGGGCTGGGCCTTTTGCCCGGCGAGATCCTCCGGCTCCCGGAGGAGGAGGGGCTTAAAATCCCGCACATCGGCTGGAATTCCCTGAGCTATCCCCATGCCGGGCGGCTGTTTCAGGGAATCCCGGAGCAGTCCTATGTGTATTTTGTGCACTCCTATTACCTGAAGGCCCGCCAGGGGGAGATTGTCACCGCCTCCGCCCGGTACGGGGCCGAAATCCACGCCTCTGTGGAGAAGGGCAATCTGTTTGCCTGTCAGTTTCATCCCGAAAAGAGCTCCGGGGTGGGGCTGCAGATCCTGCGCAATTTTATTTCGGTCACATAAGGAGGAAGGCTGATGTTTACCAAGAGGATCATTCCCTGTCTGGACGTAAAGAACGGCAGAGTGGTCAAGGGAGTGAATTTCGTCAATTTAAAGGACGCCGGGGATCCGGCCCAGGCGGCCGCCGTCTACGACAGGGCCGGGGCGGACGAGCTGGTATTTTTAGATATCACCGCCTCTGCGGACGCCCGCGCCACCCGTCTGGAATGGGTGCGGGAGGTGGCCTCCCAGGTCTTTATCCCCTTTACGGTGGGGGGCGGCATCCGCACGGTGGAGGATTTTAAGGCCCTGCTGCGGGAGGGGGCGGACAAGATTGCCGTGAATACGGCGGCCATTTTAAATCCCTCCCTGATCTCCCAGGCGGCGGATAAGTTCGGAAGCCAGTGTGTGGTGGTGGCCATCGACGCCAAGCGCCGCCCGGACGGCTCCGGCTGGACCATCTACAAGAACGGAGGCCGGGTGGACATGGAGAGGGACGCCCTGGAATGGGCGGTTAAGGCCGAGAAGCTGGGGGCGGGGGAAATCCTGCTGACCAGCATGGACCGGGACGGCACCAGGGAGGGGTACGACATGGAGCTGACTCGGGCCGTGACCCAGGCGGTGGGAATCCCTGTGATCGCCTCCGGCGGGGCCGGGACAGTGGAGGATTTTGAGAGGATCCTGACGGAGGGCGGCGCCCAGGCGGCCCTGGCCGCCTCCCTGTTCCACTACAGGGAGCTGGAGATCTGCCAGGTGAAGGAATATCTGCGGGAACGGGGCGTTCCCGTGAGGCTGTGACGGAAGGAAGAAGACAGGAGGAATCCCTATGGGAATGATTACCAATGACTGGCTGGAGGAACTGGGGGCGGAGTTTAAGAAGCCCTATTACGCCTCTCTGTACCGGTTTGTGCGGCAGGAATACAATACGGTTCAGGTGTTTCCCCCGGCGGAGGATATTTTCAACGCCTTTCACCTGACCCCTCTCCACAAGGTGAAGGTGGTGATTCTGGGGCAGGACCCCTACCACAATGTGGGACAGGCCCACGGGCTGTGCTTTTCCGTGAAGCCCCAGGTGGAGATCCCGCCCTCGCTGGTCAATATCTATCAGGAGCTCCACGACGATCTGGGATGCTATATCCCAAACAACGGATACCTGGTGAAGTGGGCCCAGCAGGGGGTGCTTCTTCTCAACACGGTGCTGACGGTGAGGGCCCACATAGCCAACTCCCATCGGGGCAGGGGCTGGGAAGAGTTTACGGATGCGGCCATCCGGGCTCTGAACAAGGAGGACAGGCCCATCGTGTTTTTGCTGTGGGGGAGGCCCGCCCAGCTGAAAAAGAATATGTTAAACAATCCCAATCATCTGATCCTGGAGGCTCCCCATCCAAGCCCTCTGTCCGCCTACCGGGGATTTTTCGGCAGCAGGCCCTTCAGCAAGACCAACGCCTTCCTGGAGGCCCACGGGGAGACCCCCATCGACTGGCAGATTGAAAACATATGAGAGCACCGAAGGTACGGGCCGGAAAAAGGTACGGAAAGGTTCTGAGGAGGAAATAATGGAAAAAAATGCGTTTGTGACCAAACAGATGGTGGAGGAGATTGTAAAGAAATATCCCACGCCCTTCCACATCTACGATGAAAAGGGGATCCGCAGGAATGCCAGGGCCCTGAAGGAGGCATTTGCCTGGAATCCGGGGTACAGGGAGTTTTTTGCCGTGAAGGCAACGCCCAACCCCTTTCTGATTGACATCTTAAGAGACTTCGGGTGCGGCACGGACTGCTCGTCCCTGACGGAGCTGATGCTCAGCGGCGCCATGGGCCTTAAGGGGGAGGATATTATGTTTTCCTCCAACGACACCCCGGCGGATGAGTTTGCGTATGCCGCAAAGCTGGGAGCTACCATCAATCTGGACGATTTTACTCACATTGAATTTTTGGAAAAGACCCTGGGATATCTGCCTAAGACCCTGAGCTGCCGCTACAATCCGGGAGGCTATTTCTCCATCAGCAACAATATCATGGACAATCCCGGAGACGCCAAGTACGGCTTTACCACCGACCAGCTCTTTGAGGGCTTTCGGATCCTGAAGGCGAAGGGGGTGGAGCGCTTTGGCCTTCACGCCTTCTTAGCCAGCAACACAGTGACCAACGAGTATTATCCCACTCTGGCCAGAACCCTGTTTGAGGTGGCGGTGCGGCTCCAGAGGGAGACCGGCGCCCATATTGCCTTTATCAATCTCTCCGGAGGGATCGGGATCCCTTACAGGCCGGACCAGGAGCCCAACGATATCCGCCTCATCGGGGAGGAGGTGCGGAAGGTCTATGAGGAGGTGCTGGTTCCCGCGGGTATGGGGGATGTGGCCATCTACACGGAGCTCGGCCGGTTCATGATGGGGCCCTACGGGCATCTGGTGACCCGGGTGCTCCACCAGAAGCACACCTACAAGGAGTATGTGGGGGTGGACGCCTGCGCGGTGAACCTGATGCGGCCCGCCATGTACGGGGCCTATCATCACATTACGGTGCTGGGGAAGGAGCAGGAGCCCTGCGACCATAAGTACGATGTGACCGGCTCCCTGTGTGAGAACAACGACAAATTTGCCGTGGACAGGATGCTGCCCGAAATTGCCGTGGGGGATTATCTGGCCATCCACGACACCGGGGCCCACGGTTATTCCATGGGATACAATTACAACGGGAAGCTCCGCTCCGCAGAGCTTTTGCTGCGGGAGGACGGAAGGGTGGAGCTGATCCGCCGGGCGGAGACACCCAGGGATTATTTTGCCACCTTTGACGGCTTTGACATTTACGGAAAGCTATTCCCCGAAGGGTAGCCTTCCCTTTTGAAGGAGGTGCAGGATGAGATATCCGAAGGATCTGCAGGAGGGAGGATGTATCGGCTTTCTGGCCCCCTCCTTTGGGTGCGCCGGCGAGCCATACCGCAGCGCCTTTGAGAATGCCCTGAAAAAATGGAAGAGCATGGGGTATCGGTGCCGGCTGGGGCCTAACTGCTTTGCCCAGGAGGGAGTGGGCATCAGCAATCTGCCCAGGCTGTGCGGGGATGAGGTCATGGAGGCATTCGCCGACCCGGAGAGCAGCTGTCTGATCTCCTGCGGAGGCGGGGAGCTCATGTGCGAAATCCTGGACTATGTGGATTTTGACCGGCTGCGCAGGCTGCCTCCCAAGTGGTTTATGGGCTATTCGGACAACACCAACCTGACCTATCTGCTGACTACCCTGTGTGACACGGCCTCCGTGTACGGGCCCTGTGCCGCGGCCTTCGGCATGGAGCCCTGGCACCGTTCTCTGGAGGACGCCTTCCGGCTGCTGGGGGGCAGGGAGCGCACGGTCCGGGGGTACGGGCTGTGGGAGAGGGAGCCGGGGAAGGATGCGGAGCATCCTTTAGAGCCCTATCATGTGACGGAGAAGAGGCGCACCAAGGTTTATCTGGAGGGAAGGCTGTGGGAGGATCCGGAGGCGGATCAGGTCTCCTGTAAGGTCAGGGGACGGCTGCTGGGAGGCTGTATGGACTGCCTGGTAAATCTCCTGGGGACCGGCTATGACAGGACGGCGGAGTTTGCCCGGCAGTATAAGCAGGACGGGATCCTCTGGTTTTTGGAGGCATGCGATCTGAATGTGTACGGGATCCGCAGGGCCATGTGGCAGATGGAGCACGCCGGGTGGTTCTCCCATGTGAAGGGATTCCTCTTCGGCAGGGCCTTAAACGGAGCCCCCATAGACAATCTGGACGCCTGTCAGGCGGTGCTGGAGACGGCGGGGCGCCATGGGGTGCCGGTGCTGATGGATCTGGATATCGGGCATCTGCCGCCCATGATGCCCCTGGTGACAGGAAGCCTGGCCACAGTGACCCTGCGGGGGAATGAGGTCCGGGTGGAGATGGAATACTGCTGAGGGGAGTTCCCCAAAGCGGGAAATACAGGACTGTAAAATCGAAAGGAGGTCTTTATATGAACAATTTTACCTTTTATTCTCCCACCTTTTTTGCGTTCGGGAAGGATACGGAAAAGGAGGCCGGCGCCTACGCCAGGCGCTTTGGGGCCCACAAGGTGCTGATCCACTACGGGGGAGGCAGCGCGGCCCGCTCCGGGCTGCTGGACCGGGTGAGGGACTCTCTTGAGCAGGCATCTTTGCCCTGGGCAGAGCTGGGAGGCGTTCAGCCCAATCCCAGAAGCGGCCTGGTCTACCGGGGGATCGAGCTGTGCCGGGAGGAAGGAGTGGACTTCCTTTTGGCTGTAGGCGGGGGCAGCACCATTGATTCCGCCAAGGCCATAGCGGCGGGAGTCCCCTACCAGGGAGATTTCTGGGACTTTTACAGCGGGAAGCCCATTGAAAAGGCCCTGCCGGTGGGAACCATCCTCACCATTGCGGCGGCGGGCAGCGAGGGAAGCCCGGACTCCGTGATCACAAAGGAGGAAGGCATGTTCAAGCGCGGCACGGGGAGCGACGCCCTGCGGCCGAAGTTCAGCATTCTCAATCCCGCCCTGACCCAGACCCTGTCCCCCTATCAGACGGCCTGCGGAATCACGGATATTATCGCCCATCTGTATGAGCGCTATCTGACCAACACCCAGGAGGTGGAGGTGACGGACCGTCTCATTGAGGCCCTGCTGCTGACCATGATCCATGAGGGCCCCCGGGTCATACAGGATCCGGACAATTATGAGGCCAGGGCCAACATTATGTGGGCCGGCATGATGGCCCACAACAATTCCTGCGGAGTGGGGCGGAGCCAGGACTGGAACAGCCATGAACTGGAGCATGAGCTCTCCGCGCTGTACGACTGCGCCCACGGCGCCGGCCTGGCGGTGGTTATGCCCGCCGTGTTTACCTATGTGATGGAGCACAATGTGATGCGCTTTGCCCAGGCGGCCGTCCGGGTCTGGGGCTGTCACATGGATTTCGCCCATCCGGAGGAAACGGCCAGGGCGGGCATCGGGGCCCTGGGAAGGTTTCTGCGCTCCATCGGCATGCCCTCCAATTTCCGGGAGCTGGGGGCGAAAGAGGAAGATATCCCGCAGCTGGCCCGGCAGTGCTGCTTTGGAAACGGCAGAAGCGGCTGCCTGAACGGCTTTGTGAAGCTGAGCCAGGAGGACTGCCAGAATATTTACCGGCTGATGGTCTGAGCGGTTTAGGGAAAAGTTTAGAGGAAAGGGAGAAAAAAATGGCTGTTTTACATGTAGAATTTTATTCGCAGTCTCTGATCCGGCCTGTGTCCTTTCAGATGTTCCTTCCCAACGATCCCAGGGAGGGGGAGGCGGCCGGAAAAATCCGGACCCTGTTTTTGCTCCACGGCTATACGGGGGCGGCGGGTCTGTGGGGGCATGAGGCCCTGGCGGAAAAGTACAGGGTGGCCCTGGTGATGCCGAGCGGGGAGAACGCCTTTTACCTGGACGGAATCTCCACAGGCCACAAATACGCTTCCTTCCTTGGCCGGGAGCTGGTGGAATATCTGCGCCGGACCTTCGGCCTGGCCATGGGCCCCGAAGAGACGGGGATCTGCGGCCTGTCCATGGGCGGCTTCGGAGCCCTGCACACAGCCCTGGCTTACCCGGAGAATTTCGGCATGGCGGGGGCCATGTCCTCGGCCCTGATCGTCCACGGCATCGCCTGCATGAAGCCCGGGGACGCCAACCCTGTGGCCAACTATGAATATTACAGGGAATGCTTTGGGGATCTGGACAGGGTGGAGGAGAGCGACGCCAACCCGGAGGTGCTGGTGGAGAAGCTGAAGGCAGCAGGCCGCCCCCTTCCGAAGATTTATATGTGCTGCGGGACGGAGGATTTCCTGCTGGAGGAAAACAGGCGCTTCCACCGGTTTTTGACGGACCGGGAGGTGCCCCACGTCTACCGGGAAAGCGCCGGCGGACATGACGGGGTGTTCTGGGGCGAGTATACTCCCAAGATTATGGAGTGGATGTTCGGCTAGAGAGGGCCCGCGGGAAACCGGCCCGGGAGGGACGGAGAGGGCCTGGGCCGGAGAGAGGGTCTGTGAAAAAAGTCTTGCAAAGGCCGGGGGAGTATGTTACAATAATTTCCGTCGTCAGGACAGGGGCCGGCGTGTCGGAATGGCAGACGAGGCAGACTCAAAATCTGTTGTGGGCAACCACGTGCGGGTTCAAGTCCCGCTGCCGGCACTAGACAAATATAATCCGAACCTGTTTCCCGTGGGAGATGGGTTCGGGTTATTGTTTTTCTTGACCGATACGAAGCAACTCATTTCCGCAGCGGAGTGAGAAAACAGCCGACGTCCAAACCGAGAGGGCCAAGGAAGAAAAAGCAGATCCTTTTTATCTACAATGAAATAAAATTATTACGAAAAAACAAAATCCGGGTTGATAACAGCCCGGATTTTATGTATACTATGATTAACTCGAAAAGGAGGTCTCTTTGAAGGGAGGCGTATAGGCATGAGCGAAGAATTGACCCCCAAAATGAGTCAGTTTGACAAGATTATTTCTATTATCGATCAGGCCCGCAATCGCGCGTTGAAAGCAGTCAACGCTGAGCTTATCCGGATGTATTGGGATGTGGGAGAGTACCTATCGGGTCTGTGTGCAGCGTCAGGATTTGGCGACAAGGTGATCGACGAAGTGGCCGCATACATTGCCGAGAACAACCCCGGCATCAAGGGCTTCAACCGCCGCGGGCTTTATCGGATGAAGCAATTCTATGAAACCTACAAGGACGACGAATTTGTGACACCACTGGTGACACAAATCAGCTGGACGAACCATCTGCTGATCATGTCAGGCTCAAAGTCCGCTGAAGAACGGCATTTTTACATGACGATCTGCATCAAGGAGAGGTATTCCAAGCGCGAGCTGGAGCGCCAGATGGACAGCGCCTACTACGAGAGGTATATGCTGTCCAACCAGAAGCCGCTTCCGAATCTCGTAACAAAGGACGTGCGAAGCAGTATCCTGGATTCCTATGTGCTGGAGTTTCTTGACTTGCCGAAGGATTACTCCGAGCGCAATCTGCGAAAAGCAATTATTGCAAATTTAAAGGACTTTATTTTGGAATTTGGCAGAGATTTCTCCTTTATCGGTGAGGAATACCGCATCCAAGTCGGCGGGCAGGATTTTTACATTGACCTGCTTTTCTACAATCGGGCGCTGAGCTGTCTGGTGCCTGTGGAGCTGAAAATCGGCAAATTCAAGCCGGAGCATATCGGTCAGATCAACTTCTATCTGGAGGCGCTCGACCGGGATGTGAAGAAGCCCAACGAGAATCCCAGCGTAGGCGTAATTTTGTGCGCCGCTAAGGACGATGCGGTCGTTGAGTACGCGCTTAGCCGCAGCACTTCACCGACACTGGTATCGAGTTATACAGAGCATCTGCCGGATAAAAAGCTGCTGGAGGAAAAGCTCCGTGAATTGACAGATCTTGCGCTGGAGATGGGAGAGGCCGGGGAAACAGATTGACATGTATGTTTTGGGCTCTTCCTCAGCCGAAGGGCTGGAGGGGACGCCCGTTTTTTGTCCCGGATCCTCCGTGGAACCGGGAGAGGGGCGCGGCGGATTCCTTTTTCTGGTTGCCAGAAGCGGATTTTGCCGCTATAATGAAAGTAAAGAGATTGGCCCGCATGTCCGGGCAGCTGCAAGAGAAAGGGATGGGAGAATATGAGTACAGAGAACAAGGGCCCGGTCTCTGTGGAAGAGATCAGGCAGGCCATGGGGAGGCGTGAGCTGAAGGCTTACTATCAGCCCCAGTACGATGCCATCACCAACCGGATGGTCAGTGCGGAGGCTCTGGTGCGCTGGGTGCGGCCGGGAGGGGAGACGGTCATGCCCGGGGATTTTATCCCGCTGCTGGAGCAGGGGGACGAGATCATGGAACTGGACTGGTACATGCTCAGAGAGGTATGTGAATTTTTGAGGAATCAGCGGGAGAGGGGAGTCCCCAGCGTGCCCATCGCGGTGAATTTTTCCCGGACGCATGTGAAGGAGGAGGATTTCTGCGAAAACCTCTGCCGGGTCGTGGATGCCTGTCAGGTGCCTCACCGGCTCATCGAGGTGGAGGTTACGGAGTCCGCCCTGGTGGACGACTCCGCCAGGATCGGCAGCTTTGTCACGGGTGTGCGGGGAGAGGGCTTCACCGTGGCCATAGACGACTTTGGAAGCGGCCTTTCCTCCTTAAGCTTTGTGAAGGATATCCCCTTCGATGTGCTCAAGATCGACAAGTCCCTGATCAGCCGCAACTGTGAGGACGAGAGGGAGCGCATTGTGCTGGAGAGTATCTTCAACTTTGCCAACCGTCTGGGGCTCATCACCGTGGCGGAGGGGGTGGAGACCCGGGAGCAGCTGGGGTTCCTGCGCACCTGCAGCTGTAAGAAAATCCAGGGCTTTCTGTTTGCCAGGCCCATGCCGGCCGGGGAATTTGACCTGCTCTGCAGCCAGGGCGGGAAGGAAGAGGGGGAGGATATCCTGGTGATACAGGCGCCCTCCAGCGCCACCCAGCTTCTGCTGGAGGCCATATTTGTCCGCTATCCGCTGGTGATTTTCTCCAATCTGACCCGGAACAGCTACTATATGATGGCCTATGAGAACTTTTCCGCCACCACCTGTCCCTCCACCGGCATCTTCGAGGAACTGATCGGGCACGGGGCGGCCACCATGTACCCGGACGACCAGGAGGCGTTCCGGACCACCTTCAGCATCGCCAATCAGATGGCGGCCTATGAGCGGGGCGACAAGTTCGTGCGCCTGGTGACCCGCCAGCTGGGGGACGACGGCGTGTACCGGAAGGTGGAAACCACCAACTATTTTGTGAAGAGCCCCTCCGTGGACGATGTGCTGGTCATCAGCCTGTGTCAGAATCTGGAGTAGAGAAAGTCAAGAAGGGAAAGGCAGTGCAATGGAAGAGAAAATACAATTTGCGGTACTGATCGACGCGGAAAACGTCAGCTCCAAATACGCGTCCGTGATCTTTGACGAGCTGGAGAAATACGGGTCCGCGCCCTGCCGCAGGATCTACGGAAACTGGTCCCGGGTGAACGGCTGGCGGGAATCCACTTTGCTGGAGTACTCCATTCACCCCATCCAGTCCTTCTCCTACACCACAGGCAAGAACAGCACGGATATGGCCATGGTCATAGACGCCATGGACCTGCTCTATCAGAACAAGATGGACGGGTTTTGCCTGGTGACCAGCGACAGTGATTTCACCCGCCTGGCCATGCGGCTGCGGGAGGAAAAAAAGTACGTGCTGGGCATGGGGGAATCCCAGGCGCCCCTGGCTCTCACCAGGGCCTGTAACAAGTTTGTGCACCTGAATCTGATCGACGAGGCCAACAAGGCCAGCGGGGAGAACGGCTCCCGGTCTTCCTCCCATGCCCGGGAGGAGAACGGCTCCAACAATGTGACCAGCCTTCAGACCATCGAGAACGCGGTGATGGCCATGGTGAACGAGGCCGGGGATACGGGCATGGAGCTGAGCACAGTGGGGAGCCGCCTAAGCGACCGGTTCCCGGATTTTGATGTGAGAAATTACGGCTACTCCAAGCTCAGCGTGTTTTTGTCCGAGGGAATGCCTCATTTCACGGTGGTGCGGGACCACAACCACCACTATGTGAGGAAGGAGGAGCAGGTGGACCGGGGTGTGATCGAGAAGGAGATCAAGACCATCCTGGACAACAACCACGGCACGGTGGACAACCTTTCCACCATCTACACGGAGCTCACCGGCAAGTACAAGAGCTTTGATCTGAAGGATTACGGGTACAGCCGGATTTCCAGCTTCCTGCGCACCATCAAGGGCCTGATTGTAAACGGCAACACGGTGACCTGGAAGAAGAACCATCCGGAGCAGGCGGAGGGCGGTGAGGCGTCCCAGGAGCAGGATTCGTAAATCACAGGAGGAGGAGACATGGCAAAGAATATTTCCATACCGGCAATTCTGAAGGTGGGGGCGGGGGCCCTGGAGAACATCGGCCGGTATATGAAGGAAGATAATTTTCAGAACGTGGTGATCTATTTTGGAAACGGGCTGATTGAGCTGTTCGGCCAGCAGGTGATGGAGTCCCTGAAGCGGGAGGGAATCCAGGTGCTGGAGTACCGGGAGATCGACACGGTGGACATGGACGACATTGTGGAGATGGCCTTTACCCTTCCCGCCAGGGTGGAGACGATTCTGTCCATCGGAGGGGGCAAGGTGATCGACGCGGGCAAGTACGCAGCCTTCCTGCGCAACCTGCCCTTTATCAGCGTCCCCACCTCCAGCTCCAGCGACGGCTTTTCCAGCGCCAGCGCCTCCCTGATCGTAAACGGGAAGCGCACCTCCGTGCCCGCCAGGCTGGCCCACGGGATCATTGTGGACATCAATGTGATCCGCACGGCTCCGGAGCGCTTTATCTATTCCGGGATCGGGGATATGGTCTCCAAGATCACTTCCCTCTACGACTGGCAGTTTGAGGCCGCCGCGGGCTATTCCCAGATCAACGACTTTGCGGTGATGATCGCCAAGAAGGCGGTGAACAGCTTTGTGCGCACCCCCTTTACCAGCATCAAGGAGGATCTGTTTTTGAGGGAGCTTCTGGATTCCCTGGCAATGAGCGGGATTGCCAACGAGATCGCGGGCAGCAGCGCTCCCACCAGCGGCAGCGAGCATCTGATTTCCCATGCCCTGGACAAGTTTATGGAGGAACCGGCCCTTCACGGGATTCAGGTGGGCATAGCCACCTATCTGATGGCCAAGGTGCAGGACCATCGGTATGTGAGGGTCAACACGGTCTTTACGGACACCGGATTCTGGGATCATGTGGAGACACTGAAGCTGCGGAAGGCAGATTTCGAGAAGGCCATCGATATGGCCCCCTCCATCAAGCCCCACCGGCATACCTATCTCCATGAGGAAAAATATCGGGAGGAGGCCAAGCGGCTGCTGCATGAGGATGAAATCCTGAATCGGATCCTGGTGTAGCAAAAGCGCTTTGCTTTTAGTATTTCTTCCAGCAGGAGGGCAGCAGCAGGATCAGCATGGGGAACAGCTCCAGACGCCCCGCCAGCATGTCAAATATGAGCACATACTTGGAGAAGGCGGAGTAGAGGGCAAAGTTCTGGGCGGGCCCCACCAGGTCCAGCCCGGGGCCGATGTTGTTTAAGGTGGCGGCCACTGCGGTGAAGTTGGTGGTGAAATTGTGGCCGTCCACGCTGATCAGCAGCATGGAGGCCAGCAGCAGGATAAAGTACACGGAGATATATACATGGGTGGACCGGACGACCTCCTGGGGGACGCTGTGTCCATCCATTTTAATTTTGCGCACCAGCCTGGGGTGGATCATGGTGGAGAGCTCCCTGCCGATGGTCTTAAAGAGGATCACAAAGCGGGAGACCTTGATGCCGCCGCCGGTGCTGCCCGCGCAGGCGCCGCAGAACATTAAGAGCACCAGGATGGTCTTGGAGAGCATGGGCCAGGCGTCGAAGTCCGCGGTGGAGTAGCCGGTGGTGGTGATGATGGAGCCCACCTGGAAGAAGGAGTGGCGCAGAGCCTCCCCCAGGGTGCCGTAGAGGGGCCGGATGTTGGCGCAGATCACCAGGGCGCTGGCCAGGATCACCGCCAGATACCAGCGGACTTCCTCGATGGCGAAGATCTTCCTGGGCTCCCGGCGCAGCAGATAAAAGTAGGCCATATAGTTGATGCCGCTCAGAATCATAAACACGGTGATCACATTCTGGACCACGGGGGAAAAGCCGCCGATACTGCTGTTGTAGATGCCGAAGCCTCCGGTGCCCACGGTGCCGAAGGTGGTGGTCAGGGACTCAAACAGATCCAGGCCGCATATACACAGAAGGATGCTCTGGAGCAGGGTGATGCCCAGATAGATCCCGTAGAGGATCTTGGCGGTGTCCATCACCCGGGGGACCAGCTTTCCCACGGAAGGGCCCGGGCTTTCCGCCCGCATCAGGTTCATGGTGGAGCCTCCCATGAGGGGGAGAATGGCCATGATAAACACAAAGACCCCCATGCCTCCCACCCAGTGGGTAAAGCTGCGCCAGAAGAGGCTGGCGTGGGTGAGCGCCTCCACGTCCGTGAGGATGCTGGCGCCGGTGGTGGTAAAGCCGGACACGGTCTCAAAGAGGGCGTCCGTGCAGCTGGGGATATCCCCGCACAGCACAAAGGGGACGGCCCCGAAGATACTCATCACCAGCCATCCCAAGGCCACGCAGGCGAAGCCCTCCCGCATGTAGAGCTGGCGGCTCACAGGGGGCTTGAAGCTGACCAGGAAGCCCACCAGGAGGCATAGGGCCGCGCTGATCAGGTAGGAGCCGGAGGCCCGCTGTTCGCCGTAGAACAGTCCCACCAGGGCGGGCAGCAGCAGGAAGACCGACTCAAATTTCAAAATCCATCCCAGGATAAATCTAACGATCGAAAAATTCATAGGTCTCTTTTACTCCATAATATCCTTGATGTCGTGCAGGCGGGCGGTGTTCATGGTCACCACCACCGCAAAATCCCCGGGCGCAAGCATATCCTGGCCGCCGGGGATGATGATGCGGCCCCCCCGGTTGATGCAGCAGATCAGGATATTTTTCTTGATGTGCATATTCTGCAGGGGGATCCCCGTCACCCGGTTTTCTTCTTTAATGTAAAACTCCAGGGCTTCCACCTTGCCTTCCTCCAGCTTGTAGAGGTTTTCCACGTTGCTGTTTAAGGACTCGTTCATGGAGCGGGCGTACTTGATGATGGAGTCCGCGGTCATCAGCCTGGGGTAGGTGATGCTGTCCAGCTTTAAGTCGCTCAGCACGCTGTTGAAGCTGATCCGGTTCACCTTTGTGACCACCTTGGTGCGGGGGGAGATCTTTTTGGCGTACAGGGACAGGAGGATGTTTTCCTCGTCCAGCCCGGTCAGGGCGGCGAAGCCCTGGACCTGCTCCAGCCCTTCCTCCAGAAGGAGGCTCTGATCCGTCCCGTCCCCGCAGATGACGGTGGCCTTGGGCAGCAGGCTGCTGAGCTGTTCGCAGCGCTCCCTGTCCTGCTCGATGATCTTGGTCTCGATGCCGGCGGCCAGAAGACGGCGGGTCAGGTAGTAGGCGATCTTGCCGCCCCCCACGATCATCACCGTGCGCACCCGGCCGATATTGATGCCGATTTTCCGGAAAAATTCGTTGGCCTGGGCCGGGGAGGAGACCACGGAGACCACATCCCCGGCCTGGAACACAAAATCGCCCCTGGGGATGAAGACCTGTTCCCTGCGCACCACCGTACACACCAGCACGTCGCATTTCAGGGCGGTGCGGATGTGGAGCAGCTGATAGTTGTTCAGAAGACATTCCTTCGTCACCCTGAAGTGGAGCAGCTCGATGCGCCCCTTGGAGAAGGTGTCTATTTTCATGGCGGAGGGGAACTGGAAGATCCGGGCGATCTCGTTGGCGCAGGTCATCTCCGGGTTGATAATCATGGCCAGCCCCAGCTCCTTGCGCAGAAACTCCAGCTCTGAATTGTAGATGGGGTTGCGTACCCGGGCGATGGTTTTGCAGTTGCCTGCCTTTTTTGCGATGACGCAGCAAAGGAGGTTCTGCTCGTCGGAGCCTGTCACGGCGATCAGCAGGTCGGCCTGGGCGATGCCCGCCTCCTGCAGGGTCTGATAGCTGACCCCGTTCCCCACGATGCCCATGGCGTCCAGATTGTCGGTGATGGAGGCGACCCGGTCCTCCTTCTCGTCGATGACCACCAGATTGTGCTCCTCGCCGCTCAGCTGTTCCACCAGCGTATAGCCCACCTTGCCGCAGCCCACGATGATTATCTGCATAGGTTTCTCCTTTTGATTTTGTTTGAAATCACAGCCGGTTATGTCCTGTTTTACAGCTTTTGTCCGGCGTCATTGGGATTATAGCACAGTTTGCGGGAAAAGGGAAGATTCAGGTTCATTTTTCCTGCCCCCCTTCATATATTGAGATAAGAGGTGGACAACATGTTTGAGAGCATTCTGCATATGTTCCCCATGGAAATGAGGGAATTTTTCCGGGAGGCGGCATCCAGGGAGGGAACGCTCAGCGAGATACGGCTGCGGGCCCGCCGGCCCGTCATGCTGCTGGAGGGGGAGCGGGAATGGTATCTGGACGGGAGGGGCCGGATCACGGACAAGCCGGAGCTGGCCGAGAGGGTCAGCCCGGAGCAGCTGGAGGAAATTCTTCAGCACCTCTGCCACTATTCGCTCTATGCCTTCGAGGAGGAGCTGCGGCAGGGCTTTGTGACGGTGGCAGGGGGACACCGGGTGGGGCTGGTGGGACAGGCGGTGCTGGGGGAGGACGGGGAGGTGCGCACCCTGAAGCATATCTGCGGCATGAATATCCGGATTGCCCATGAGGTGAAGGGGGCGGCGGACGGAGTGCTGCCCTGGCTCTACCGGCAGGGACAGGTGAAAAACACCCTGATCCTGTCCCCGCCCGGCTGTGGCAAGACCACGCTGCTGCGGGACCTGATCCGCCAGATCTCCCGGGGAAACGCCTACGGCCGGGGGCAGAAGGTGGGTGTGGTGGATGAGCGCTCGGAGATCGCGGGCTGTTTTTTGGGACAGCCCCAGAACGATGTGGGGCCCCGGACAGACGTGCTGGACGCCTGCCCCAAGGTTTTGGGCATGAGGATGCTCCTGCGGTCCATGTCCCCCCAGGTGATCGCCATAGACGAGCTGGGGAGCCGTCAGGAGCTGGAGGCGCTCCATGAGGCTGCGGCCGGGGGCGTGCGGATCCTGGCCACTCTTCACGGGGACGGACTGAAGGATCTCACCTCCAGGGCGGCGCGGGACAGGGCTCTGT
The DNA here is from genome assembly GCA_947625475.1 of uncultured Acetatifactor sp. Taxonomy (GTDB): domain Bacteria; phylum Bacillota; class Clostridia; order Lachnospirales; family Lachnospiraceae; genus Acetatifactor. The sequence continues at coordinate 25,224 of CANQOL010000024.1, read as the reverse complement.
GGCAGGGGCTCTTTGACTGTGTGGTGGTCCTTGGGCGGGACCGGGAGGGAAGGTTTACAAGCCGCTTTTATCATCAGGGGGAGTGGGAAGGGTGAGAGGCCCGTGGGAGCCAAAGGAGGTCAGATGGCTGCTTGGATCAAGGGGATCGGGCTGCTGCTCATGGGGCTTGGCAGCAGCGGCCTGGGGGTATGGTACGGCCTGCGGTTTCAGGAGAGGCTGGCGCAGCTTCGGTACATGAACCGGATTCTGGAGATGCTCATGAGCGAGGTGCGCTTTGGGCGGTGTACGCTGCCGGAGTGCTGCTGGCGTATGGCTGCCAGGACCCGGGAGCCCTACCGCGGCGCCTTTCAGGAGATCTATGAGACCATGCGGGAGAACACGGGGGAGAGCTTCAGCCGGGTGTACTGTCAGGTGATGGAGAGGCACATGAGGGAGCTGGCGGTCAGGCCGGAGGAAAAGCGGCTGTTTGCCGGGCTTTTTGCCCAGGAGGCATCTCCGGACGGGGCCCTGCAGGTTAGGTCCCTGGAGCAGTACCGGGAGGAACTGGGGGAGAAAATTGAGAGGCTGGAGCGGGAGAGCGCGGAAAAGAGCCGGATGGCCATGGGCCTGGGAGTCATGTGCGGACTGCTTTTGATTGTCCTGTTTTTGTGAGCGGGCCCGGGCCACTAGAAAAAAGGTGTGGAGTGAAGATATGGAGATAAGTCTGATCTTTCGGATAGCGGCGGTGGGGATCCTGGTGACGATCCTGTGCCAGGTGCTGCGGCACAGCGGGCGGGAGGAATACTCCTACCTTCTGAGCCTGGCGGCGCTGATCCTGGTGCTGAGCTGGATCGTCCCCTATATATACAGTCTCTTTGAAATGGTGCAGACCCTGTTTTCCCTGTAAGAGGGGATCGGAGGCGTGAAGATGGCGGAGATGATCAAGGTGGGGATCCTGGGAATCGTGGGGGTCCTCCTGGCGGTGCAGTTTAAGACGGAAAAGCCGCAGTATGCCACATACATAGGAATTGCAATGGGGATTCTGCTGTTCTCCTACGCCCTGGGAGAGTTCTCCGGGGTGGTGCGGCAGCTGGAGGCCGTCAGAGAATATCTGGGCGGGGGAGAGGGGTATCTGTCCATTCTGCTGAAGGTGGTGGGGATCACCTACATCTGCGAGTTCTGCGCCGATATCTGCAAAGATGCGGGCTACGGCGCCATCGCGGCCCAGGTGGAGATATTGGGCAAGCTGTCGGTGATGCTGGCGGGACTCCCCATTCTCTTTGGGGTGATGGAACAGATCCAGAATATGATGAGGTAAGGCGGGGAAAGAGACGTGGTGGATGTGGAGAGCATTTGGCAGGAATATGGAATGGAGCAGCTGCAGAGCGGTTTGAGGGAGCTGTTCCCGGAAGCAGAGCTGTCGCTGTCCCATGTTTTTGGCAGAGTGCTCCAGGGGGATGTGCTGGGCGCCCTGGGGGAGGTCCTTTCCGGCTGCAGCGGGGGTGTGAGCGCCTGGCTGGGGAGCCTTAGGAGCGTCCTGCTCTGGCTGGTGGTGCTTGGGATCCTCTCCGCCCTGGTGACCTATTTTGTGGAGATCTTTGACAGCCATCAGATCGCGGATATCAGCTTTTATATGATGTATCTGCTGGTGATGACGCTGCTGCTTAAGTGCTTTGGACAGGCCGGGGATATCGCGGTTGACGCCATGGAGCAGATTGTGCTGTTCATCAGGCTGCTGGTGCCCACCTATCTGCTGGCGGTGGGCGCGGCGTCGGGCACTGCCACCAGCGGGGCTGCCGGAGAGCTGATGATGCTCCTGATTTACGGGGTGGAAAAGATCCTGGTTTCGGGTCTGGTGCCTTTGATTTACACCTATATGATGCTGGTCATTCTGAACGGGGTGTGGACGGAGGAAAAGCTGGGGCTTCTGATCGAGTTCCTGGAGAAGGGGGTGGGGGCGGCCCTGAAGGCGGCCGTTTGGATTGTGACGGGGATTGGGGTCTTCCAGACCCTTCTGACCCCTGTGATCGACTCGGTGAAGTCCTCGGCCCTGCAGAAAATCCTCACCGCGCTCCCCGGGCTGGGGGACGCGGCGGGGGGAGCCGCCCAGCTGGTGATGGGCTCCGCAGTGGTGATTAAGAACGCCATCGGCGTGGTCCTGCTGCTGGTGCTGCTGGCCCTGTGCCTTTCCCCTCTGCTGCAGATTTTCTGTATCGCCTGCCTTTTGAAGCTGGCAGCGGCGCTGATGGGGATTGTGGGAGACCGCAGGATGACCGCAGCCGTGAACAGGGCGGGGGACGGCGCCGCCATGCTCTTTCGCACGGCGGGCACCGCCATGCTGCTGTTTTTTATCCTGATCTCCCTGGTGGCCCTTGGCACAAACCGGGGCTTTTAGAGGGAAGGGGATCCGCCCCTGGGAGGCGGCCTGCTGCCTTTGGTGAGGCGGCCTGCCCGGGATCCGGGAAAATGAGGGTGGAAGGGGGAGAGAGGGATGCGTCAGGAGTGGATGGCCGGCATCCGGCAGATGGGGATCTTTGTGATCTGCGCTCAGGCGCTGATCCATTTCAGGCCAAAGGAATCCTACGAAAAATACATGAAGCTGCTGGTCAGCGTTATGATCCTGGCCCAGCTCTTTACCCCTGTTGCCAGGCTCCTGGGAAGGGAGGGGAGCCTGTCTTTGGAGGATAGGATCCGCTGGTACGAGGAACAGCTGGGGGAGGGCCTTTTCAAGACGGATTTTTCCTACTCTGAGATCGAGAGGATCCTGGCCGGGATCGCCGGGGATGTGCTGACGGGGATTGAGGGCCGGGAGGTGCAGAGAGCCCAGGGGGAGGCTCTGGCGGAGTGGGGGACGCAGGAGCCGGAGGACGGCCGGGATCCGGGAGACGGCCAGGCTCCGGAGGACGACCAGGCTCCGGGGGACAGCCAGGATCCGGGAGACGGCCAGGATCCGGAGGGCGGCCAGACTCCGGGGGAAGGCCAGGATCAGGAGAACAGCCGGGAGACTGGGGACGGCCATATCCGCATCCCCAGGATAGAGATAGAGGGGCAGGAGGGAACGGCATGGGAGCAGCCTTAAAGAATTGGATGGAGAGTGCAAAGCTGAAAAAATGGTTCCGCAGGGATAATCTGATTGTGATGGTGCTCTCAGGCCTTCTTCTGGTGCTGGCGGCCCTTCCCCTGGGGGGAGGGACAAAGTCCCGGGAAGCCGGCGCTGAGGATTCCCCGGAAGAGGACTCAGCGGCCCAGGAGAAGCTCTGGGAGGCCGCATCCGGCGGGACGGAGGGCACCGCCGGCGGGGAGGACTACGCGGCCTATCTGGAGGAACGGCTGGAGGAACTGCTCTCCGGGATGAGCGGCGTGGGAAAGGTGCGGGTGATGATTACCCTGGCCTCATCCCGGGAGCTCATAGTGGAGAAGGACAGCTCCTACGAGACCAACAGCACCCGTGAAAAGGACTCGGAGGGCGGCACCCGCCAGGTGGATCAGGATCGGAGGCAGGAGGAAACCGTATTTGAAACCCAGGGGAGCGGATCCCAGCCATGTGTGGTTAAGACCCTCTCCCCCCAGATCCTGGGGGTGGCGGTGGTGGCGCAGGGGGCCGGGGAGGGGGATGTGAGCAGGAACATTTCGGAGGCGGTGCAGGCCCTTTTCGGGATCCCGGCCCACAGAGTCAAAGTTTTAAAAATGACAGGCTGAGTGAATATATAGAGGGGGTGGGACATAAGATGAATTAGTAAAATAAGGTGTGGAAAGGCGAATCCGCCGCGGAGCCGCCCACCGAAGGAGAAGGAGAAAGAGTGTGAAAAACCTAATAAAAAAGAATCAGCTAATGATAACCGCACTGGCGATCATGCTGGCGATTGCAGGCTATCTGCAGTTTGCGGGGAAAAACCTTGACGAAGAATACCTGTCGGCGGACGTGGCAGGCAGCGGGGAGATACGGGAGACCTACACCGTCAACGATGTGGATGAACTGCTGGGGCTGACTGAGGAGGAGCTGGATATTGGCAGTGAGGATATCGAGAGCCTGGATACGGATCTGGATGTGATCACTGAGAATTATCTGGACGAGGATATGATTGTCTCCCAGGCTGAGACGGAGGGGGCGGATCCGGTATCCGGAGAGGCCTTCGCAAATGCGGGGGATGAGGCCGCCGCGCCCCAGGAGGGCGAGGTGCCGGGCGAAGCGGTCTTTACCTCTACGGGCGGAGTGACCCTTCTGTCCGAGGCAAAGCTGGTCAAGGAACAGGTGCGGGCCCGGAATAAGGAGACCCTGCTGGAGATCATCAACAGCGAGGGGCTTACCCAGGAGCAGAAGCAGGCAGCCGTGGACAGCATGGTGAATATGACCAGCATTGCGGAGAGGGAGACGGAGGCGGAGCTCCTTCTGGAGGCCAAGGGCTTTTCGGATGTGGTGGTGAGCATCAACGACCAGGCGGTGGACGTGGTGGTGAACGCCCTGGAGCTGACGGATGTCCAGAGGGCCCAGATTGAGGACATTGTCAAGAGAAAAACACAGGTCGGTGCGGAGAACATTATTATCAGCACGGTTGTAGAATAATCGTTTACATTACATAAATTTATGTTATACTTTTCTTGGAGAGGACAGTGGGGAGCGGAGGCTTTTTACCGTCATAAATACCGAGGGATGGGAAAGAGGCATGGGCAAAAGAGTTTTTTTGATCGTTTTGGACAGTTTTGGGATAGGAGCCATGGAGGACGCGCCCCAGTATGGGGACGGGGATGTGAATACCCTGGGGAGCGCTGCCTCCAGCCCCTATTTTCATGTGCCGAATATGAGAAAGCTGGGACTTTTTAATCTGGACGGGGTGACGGCGGGGGAGCCGGAGCCTTCTCCGACGGCCGCCATGGCCCGTATGCGGGAGGCATCCCGGGGGAAGGATACCACCATCGGGCACTGGGAGATCGCGGGGATTTGTTCCCGGGAGCCCCTGCCCACCTACCCGGACGGGTTTCCCGAGGAAGTGCTGGATGAGTTTTCCCGGCGCACCGGCAGGGGGGTGCTGTGCAACAGGCCCTGTTCCGGCACGGAGGTGATCAGGGAATACGGGGCGGAGCATATGAGGACGGGGAAGCTGATTGTCTACACCTCCGCCGACAGCGTGTTTCAGGTGGCGGCCCATGAACAGGTGGTGCCCCTGGAGGAACTCTACCGGGACTGTGAGGCCGCCCGGGAGATCCTGCGGGGAAAGCACGGGGTGGGCCGTGTCATCGCCAGGCCCTTTGCGGGAGCGGAGGGAGCCTTTGTGCGCACCGGCGGAAGGCACGATTATTCTCTGGAGCCGCCGGGCGTCACCATGCTGGACCAGCTGAAGGAGGCGGGATATCAGGTGATCGCCGTGGGCAAGATCCGGGATATCTTCGCGGGGAGGGGGATCACCTCCCACCGGCCTGCCGCCGGCAACCGGGAGGGCATCGAGAGGACTCTGGAATGCCTGAAGGAGGATTTTGAGGGGCTCTGCTTTGTCAATCTGGTGGATTTCGACATGCTCTACGGCCACCGCAACGACGTGGACGGCTACGCCAAGGCGCTCTCAGAGTTTGACAGAGCGCTCCCCGGGATCCTGGCGGGGCTTCGGGGGGAGGATATCCTGATGCTCACGGCGGACCATGGCTGCGACCCGGGATATACCGTCTCCACGGACCACACCCGGGAGTACACCCCCCTTCTCATGTACGGGGCGGGGGTGGAACCCGTCAACTATCATACCAGAGAAACCTTTGCGGACATCGGAGCCACCGTGCTGCAGTACTTTGGAATCACGCCCGCCTTTTCGGGAAGCGGGCTTTTACAGGGAGGATACAAAGGTGAGTGAAATAGAAGATCAGATCAGGCGCAGGCGTACCTTCGCCATTATATCCCACCCCGACGCGGGCAAGACGACTCTCACGGAGAAGTTCCTGCTTTACGGCGGGGCCATCAACCTGGCGGGGAGCGTAAAGGGCAAGGCGACCGCCCGCCACGCGGTCTCCGACTGGATGGAGATCGAGAAGCAGAGAGGTATCTCGGTGACCTCATCTGTCCTGCAGTTTGAGTACGGGGGATACTGCATCAATATTTTGGACACGCCGGGGCATCAGGATTTCTCGGAGGACACCTACCGGACCCTGATGGCGGCGGACTCCGCGGTAATGGTCATCGACGCCTCCAAGGGCGTGGAGGCCCAGACCCGCAAGCTCTTTAAGGTCTGCGTCATGCGCCGGATCCCGATTTTTACCTTTATCAACAAGATGGACCGGGACGCAAACGACTCCTTCGACCTGCTGGACGAGATCGAGAAGGAGCTGGGCATCGCCACCTGTCCCGTCAACTGGCCCATCGGCTCCGGCAAGGGGTTTAAGGGGGTATACGACAGAGAGCAGAAGGCGGTGATCACCTACTCCGACACGGAGAAGGGGACCCGGGAGGGCCTCTCCCAGGTGCTGCCCCTTTCCCGGGAGGAAGAGCTTCGGGCCGGCATCGGGGACGAGGCGGCGGACAAGCTGTTGGAAGAGCTGGAGCTGCTGGACGGGGCCGGCGCCGGATTTGACCTGGAGGCTGTGCGCAGGGGGGAGCTGACTCCCGTGTTCTTCGGCTCCGCCCTGACCAATTTCGGCGTTGAGATCTTCCTGCGGCATTTCCTGCAGATGGCCACCCCGCCTCTGCCCAGAAAGTCGGACAAGGGGCCGGTAGATCCCGCGGCCGCCGGGTTTTCCGCCTTTGTCTTCAAGATTCAGGCCAATATGAACAGAGCGCATCGTGACAGGGTGGCCTTCATGCGGATCTGTTCCGGCAGGTTTGACGCCAGCATGGAGGTGCGCCATGTGCAGGGGGGCAGGATCCTGCGTCTTTCCCAGCCCCAGCAGATCATGGCGGATGAGAGGAAGATCCTGAGCGAGGCATACGCGGGCGATATTATCGGCGTCTTTGACCCGGGGATCTTTTCCATCGGGGACACCCTGTGCATGCCCAAGGAGGAATTCTGCTATGAGGGGATCCCTACCTTCGCCCCGGAGCATTTTGCCAGGGTGAGGCAGGTGGACACCATGAAGCGCAAGCAGTTTATCAAGGGGGTGGAGCAGATCGCCCAGGAGGGGGCCATCCAGATCTTCCAGGAGTTCAACACCGGCATGGAGGAAATTATCGTGGGCGTGGTGGGCGTCCTGCAGTTCGACGTGCTGCGTTTCCGCCTGGAGAAGGAGTACAATGTGGAGATCCGGCTGGAAAATCTGCCCTACGAGCATATCCGCTGGATTGAAAACTGGGACCAGGTGGATGTGGAGCGTCTGACGGGCACCTCCGATATGAAGAAGGTAAGGGATTTAAAGGGCAATCCGCTGCTTTTGTTTGTGAATCCCTGGAGCGTGGGTATGACTCTGGAGCGCAACAAGGGGCTGGTGCTCTCGGAGTTTGGCCGGAACTAGAGCGGAAGGAAAGAAGGAAATTTGTGAGAGGCTTGCCAAACAAGATATCATACTGTGCCCTGGGACTGGCCCTGGCGCTCTGCACCCATATGGCCCTTTCCCTGGGGGGATGCAGCTTCCGGCCCCCCGCCGGGGAGGAAGGGGGGGAATCCTCCCCGGATTTCGCGGAATCTTCCCGGCAGGAAATCGGCGCTGAGACCGGCGGGGAGTCCGAAGGGCGAGTGCTCCGCGAGGAGGAGCTCTCCTGGAACTTTGAGGATGAGAGCGCGGGCCGTTTTTGCCGGGAGGCTCTGGGAGAGGCCGAGCAGCTCTGGTACGATGACATCAACCGCATTCTTTCCCACATGGGGAGGGCCCAGGAGCTCTCCCGGGAGGGCCTGGCCGCCGGCCTGGACGAGGGCAGCATAGACAGGATCTTCCAGTGCGTGATGGCGGACCACCCGGAGTACTTCTATGTGGACGGCTATCAGTATACCCGGTATATCAGCCTGGGCAGGACCGTGAAGATCGAGCTCTCCGGCACCTATAACATCAGCCTGGAGGAGGCCGTGAAAAGGCAGCAGGAGATCCGGGAGGGTGCGGAGGCGCTTTTGGCGGATCTGCCCCCGGAGAGCGGTGACTATGAGAAGGTGCTGTATATCTATGAGACGGTGATCCGGCGGACGGAGTACGACCAAAGCGCGCCGGACAATCAGAACATTTACTCCGTGCTGGCGGAGGGCGCCTCCGTCTGCCAGGGCTACGCCAAGGCGGTGCAGTATCTGCTGAACGGCCTGGGGGTGGAGTGCACTCTGGTGTTAGGGCAGGTGGACGGAGGGGAGGGACATGCCTGGAACCTGGTGAAGGCGGACGGGGAATATTATTATGTGGACGCCACCTGGGGAGATGCCTCCTATCAGATCGGAGGCCAGGTCAGCCCGGCCTATGTGCCGCCGGAGATCAACTACGACTACCTGTGCGTTACCACGGACCAGCTCCTTCGGACCCATGTGCTGGAAAATCCGGTGCCCCTGCCGGAGTGCACCGCCACAGAGGACAACTACTATGTCCGGGAGGGATGCTTTTTTTCCTCCTGCGACACGGACCAGCTTGCCCGGGTCTTTGACAGGGCCATCGGGCAGGGAAGGCGGGATGTGACCGTCAAGTGCTCAGACGGGGAGGTGTACGGACAGCTCCGTCAGAAGCTCATAGACGAGCAGGAGGTTTTCACCTTTTTCAGACAGGAGAGCGGCCAGGTGGCCTACGCGGAGAACGAAAAACAGCTCTCCATGACATTTTGGATGACAAATTAAGGAGATGTGTGGTATGATAAACAGGACAGGTGCCCGCCGCAGCGGGCAAGGAGGCAGTGAGATGGAAAAAGAGACAGAGAAAAAGACAGAGAAAAAAACCATGAGTTTGGGCGGGACCTCGGGGCTGGGCCAGGTGCAGATTGCGGACGACGTGGTGGCGATGATCGCCAGCCTGGCGGCCACGGAGGTGGAGGGCGTCAGCGCCATGGCCGGAAATATCACAAACGAGCTCATGAGCCGCGTGGGCGTCAAAAAGCTCACCCGGGGCGTGAAGGTGGACGTGCTGGAGGGCTGCGTGACGGTGGATCTGGCGGTGACGATGGAGTACGGGTACAATATCCCGGAGACCTGCAACAAGGTCCAGAGCAAGGTGAAGGCCGCCATCGAGAATATGACGGGGCTGACCTGCTCAGATGTAAATATCCGCATCGCGGGCGTCAAGCTCAGCTGAAAACAGGGGAGCTAAGTATGAGCAGACATAAGCTGAGAGAGCAGCTTTTCCACCTGCTGTTCCGCGTGGAATTCAATGGGCCTGAGGACATGCCCGAGCAGGTGAAGCTGTTTTTTGAGAGGACGGGGGAGGATCCGGAGGCCTTTGAGAGGCCCCTGGGCCGGGAGGACGAGACCTATATACGGGAGAAGTATGCCAAAATCCAGGAGCGGCTTCCCGAGCTGGACGAGCTGCTGAACCGGAAGGCGTCCGGGTGGGATATCTCCCGCATGGGGAAGGTGGAGCTCGCCATCCTGCGCCTGGCCCTCTATGAGATCCTGTTTGACCAGGATGTGCCGCCGGGAGTGGCGGTGGACGAGGCGGTGGAGCTGGCCAAGCGCTACGGCCAGGAGAATTCAGGTGCCTTCGTGAATGGCGTGCTGGCTAAATTTATGCCAAAGGCGGAGGCACAGGAGCCGTGAGAGAGCCTCGGGATGTTTACACAGTGAGTCAGGTGAATGCCTATATCAAAAATATGTTCACGCAGGATTATATGCTGCAGACCGTCTTTGTCCGGGGCGAGGTGGGGGGCTGCAAGTATCATTCCTCTGGACATATTTATTTTACGTTAAAGGACGAAAAGGGCGTGATCAGCTGTGTCATGTTCGCCGGGCAGCGCGGCGGCCTCGGTTTCCGGCTGGCGGAGGGACAGCAGGTCATCGTGGGGGGAAGCGTGGACGTGTATGAGCGGGACGGCAGGTACCAGCTCTACGCCAGGCGGATCACCCTGGACGGGGCGGGGCTTCTCTATGAGCGCTTCGAGCAGCTGCGGCGGGAGCTGGAGGAACTGGGCATGTTTGACCCCCAGTACAAGCGCCCCATCCCCCGGTATATCCGCACCCTGGGGGTGGTGACGGCGGACACGGGGGCGGCGGTGCGGGACATCATCCAGATTACCGCCCGGCGCAATCCCTACGTGCAGATCATCCTCTACCCGGCCATCGTGCAGGGGGAGCAGGCCCCGGAGAGCATTGCGGCGGGGATACGCGCCCTGGAGCGCCAGGGGGTGGATGTGATGATCGTAGGCCGGGGAGGCGGCTCCCTGGAGGATCTTTGGGCCTTCAATGACAGAAGGGTGGCCCAGGCGGTCTTTGACTGCTCGGTGCCCATCATCTCCGCAGTGGGACATGAGACGGACACCACCATCACGGATTTTGTGGCGGATCTGAGAGCTCCCACTCCCTCGGCCGCGGCGGAGCTGGCGGTGTACGACGTCTGGCAGCTGACGGGAACCCTGGAGGATGTGGAGGGACAGCTGCTTAAGGCTATGAGGCGGCGGCTGGCCCGCGCCAGGGAGAGGACGGGGCAGTATGAGAAGAATCTCAGGTACTTAAGCCCCGGCGGCCGGATCCGGGATAGGCGGACGAGGCTTCTGAATCTGGAGGAGAGTCTGCAGCAGCTCATGGGGGAGAAGCTGGAGCAGAGGCGCAGCCGCCTGGTGCTGTACGCGGAAAAGATGAAGGGACTTTCCCCTCTGGGGCGCCTTACCGGGGGATACTCCTATGCGGAGGATCTGTCGGGAAGGAATATCCGCTCCGTCCGGGGGGTGGAGCCGGGGGACAGGCTGGTGCTCCAGGTGTCCGACGGAAGCATTCTGGCCAGGGTCCTGGAGACCCGGGAGGGCTTCCTGAGGGACTTTGGGGAAGAAGGAGGATCGAAATGAGCGCTCACAAGATTACCATAGAGGAAAATTTTGACAAGCTGGAGGCGGCGGTGGGAAAGCTGGAGGATCCGGATATTTCCCTGGAGGAAGCCTTTGAGGTGTACAGCCAGGGGATGAAGCTCCTGAAGGACTGCAGCGAACAGATCGACCGGGTGGAAAAGCAGGTGCTGAAGCTTTCCCAGGAGGGAGAGCTGGTTCCTTTGGATTAAAGAGACCGGCGGTAAGGAGAAGTTATGAAGGAGTTTGAGTGCAGGAAAAAGGAGCGGCTCCGGGATATTGAGAAACTCCTGGAGAGATACCTTCCCAAAGAGGAGGGGTATCAAAAGACAGTGCTTGAGGCTATGAACTATTCCGTCCGGGCGGGCGGAAAGCGGCTGCGGCCCATGCTGATGCAGGAGACCTTTTGGCTCCTGGGGGGCCGGGGAGAGCTGGTGGAGCCCTTTATGGCAGCCCTGGAGATGATACACACCTACTCCCTGGTCCACGATGATCTGCCTGCCATGGACAACGACGAGTACCGCCGGGGGCGGAAGACCACCCACGCGGTGTATGGGGAGGGCATGGCCATCCTGGCGGGAGACGGGCTGCTGAATCTGGCCTTCGAGACGGCGGTGGGCGCCTTCCGGCTGGCCCGGGGGCAGGAAGAGTATGAGAGAACGGCCCGCGCCCTGGAGGTGCTGGCCCGCAAGGCCGGCGTGCAGGGCATGATCGGCGGGCAGACCGCGGATGTGGAGGCGGAGGGATCCGCAGCCGGAGAGATGACCATGGAGAGACTGCTTTTCATCCATGAGAACAAGACCGCGGCCCTCCTTCAGGCATCCATGCTGGTGGGAGCCATCCTGGCCGGAGCGGACGAGGGGACCTGCGGGCAGGTGGGAGAGTGCGCCCGCCTGATCGGGCTCGCCTTCCAGATCCAGGACGATATCCTGGATGAGACCGGCAGCCTGGAGGAACTGGGAAAGCCCATCGGGAGCGACCGGAAAAACGCCAAGCAGACCTATGTGACCCTGAAGGGGCTTCAGGAGGCAGAGGCCCAGGTGGAATCCCTTTCCCGGCAGGCTATGGAAATCATAGAATCCTTTGAGGGCGACACCGGTTTTTTGAGGAACCTGATCGAGTCCCTGATCCATCGGAGGAAATAGAAATCTACGTAAGTCAGAGGGAAAATACATGTTGCTGGACCGGATAAAAAAGGTAAACGATATCAAAAAGCTGGACAAGGAGGAATACGGGGCGCTGGCGGAGGAAATCCGGCAGTTCCTGATTCAGAAGATCAGTGTCACAGGAGGGCATCTGGGCTCCAATCTGGGGGCTGTGGAGCTGACCATGGCCCTGCATCTGGCCCTGAATCTCCCGGAGGACAAGATCATATGGGATGTGGGGCACCAGTCCTACACCCACAAGCTCCTGACGGGCCGCAGGGCGGGCTTTGAAAATCTGCGCCAGTACGGGGGGATGAGCGGCTTTCCCAAGAGGAAGGAGAGCGACTGCGACGCCTTCGACACCGGCCACAGCTCCACCTCTATTTCCGCAGGCCTGGGGCTGGTGAAGGCCAGGGACATCCGCGGGGAAAAATACACGGTGGTTTCCGTCATCGGGGACGGGGCCCTCACCGGGGGCATGGCCTACGAGGCTATGAACAACGCGGCCAAGCTGGAAACCAATTTTATCATTATTCTGAACGACAACAATATGTCCATCGCCGAGAATGTGGGGGGCATGTCCAAATATCTGAACAATATCCGCACGGCCACCGGCTATCTGGATCTGAAAAAGGGGATTTTGAACGCACTGAGCGGCACCCCCCGGGGGGACAATATGGTCTCCCGCATCCGAAAGGCCAAAAGCAGCTTCAAACAGCTGGTGATTCCGGGTATGCTCTTTGAGAATATGGGGCTGACCTATCTGGGGCCTGTGGACGGGCACGACATCGAGGGGCTGATCCAGGTGATCGGGGAGGCAAAGCGCGTGGACGGCCCGGTGATCATCCACGCCATCACCCAAAAGGGGCGGGGCTATGGGCCGGCGGAGCGGCATCCGGCCCGGTTCCACGGGGCGGAGCCCTTTGATGTGGAGACCGGCCTTCCCCTTCATCCCCGGAAGGTCTCCTACACAGATATTTTCTCTACGGTCATGTGCAAGCTGGGCCAGAGGGACGGGCGGGTGGTGGCCATCACGGCGGCCATGCCCGACGGCACAGGCTTAAAGCGCTTCCGCAATATGTACCCGGAGCGTTTCTTTGACGTGGGGATTGCGGAGGAACATGCGGTGACCTTTGCGGCCGGGCTGGCGGCGGGAGGGCTGCGCCCGATTGTGGCGATCTATTCTTCCTTTCTCCAGAGGGCCTATGACCAGATCCTCCACGACGTGTGCCTTCAGAATCTGCCGGTGATCATAGCGATCGACAGGGCGGGCCTGGTGGGGAGCGACGGGGAGACGCATCAGGGTATCTTTGATCTGTCCTATCTCTCCAGCATTCCCAATCTGTGTGTCTGCGCCCCCAAGAACAAGTGGGAGCTCTCCGATCTGCTGAAATTTGCCCTGGAGTACGAGAGGCCCATCGCCGTCCGCTATCCCAGGGGGGAGGCCTACGACGGGCTGGGAGAGTACCGTCAGAGGGTGGAGCTGGGAAAGGCAGAGTGGATCTTTCGGGAGAAGGAGATTGCTCTCTTTGCGGTGGGGAGCATGGTGAAAACCGCCGTCTCCGTGCGGGAGAAGCTGAAGGAGGCGGGGCATGAGGCGAGCCTGATCAACGCCCGGTTTGTGAAGCCCCTGGACGGGGAGGCGGTGGAAGAAGCGTGCCGGACCCACAGGCTCATTGTCTCTCTGGAGGAAAACGTGGCCAGCGGAGGCATGGGGGAGAGGATCCTGGAGTGTATCAGTGAAAGGGGACTGAAGGCGGACTTTTTGGGGATCAGCCTGCCGGACACCTATGTGGAGCACGGCAATGTGGAGATCCTGAAAAAGGCGGCGGGCGTGGATGCGGACAGCATCGTCAGCCGGATCCTGGCCCGGATAGAAGGGTGAGGCCGCTCCGGGCGGAAGAGGTGGCTATGAAGGAACGATTGGATGTGATCCTGGTCAAGGGCGGCTACGCCCCTTCCCGGGAGAAGGCCAAGGCGATCCTGATGTCCGGCAGCGTGTATGTGAACGGACAGAAGGAAGAGAAGGCGGGGGCGCTCTTTGAAGAGTCTCAGATTTCCCTGGAGGTCAGGGGAACCGGGCAGAAGTATGTGAGCCGGGGCGGGCTGAAGCTGGAGAAGGCCCTGGAGTGCTGGGGAATCTCCCTGGAGGGCTGTGTGTGCATGGATATCGGGGCCTCCACCGGGGGATTTACGGACTGTATGCTCCAGAGGGGGGCTGCCAGGGTCTACGCCGTGGACGTGGGGCACGGACAGCTGGCCTGGAAGCTGCGCACGGACGAGAGGGTGGTGTGCCGGGAGAAGACCAACTTCCGCTACATGACGCCGGGGGACGTGGGAGAGCCCCTGGATTTTGCCAGCGCGGATGTGTCCTTTATCTCCCTGACCAAGATATTGATTCCGGCCCGGAACCTGCTCAGGGAGAGGGGAAGGATGGTGTGCCTGATCAAGCCCCAGTTTGAGGCGGGCCGGGAGAAGGTGGGGAAAAAGGGGGTTGTGAGAGACCCGCAGGTCCACCGGGAGGTGATCGGGAAGGTCCTGGATTTTGCGGATTTGATCGGGTTTGAGCCCCTGGCGCTGGAGTTTTCCCCGGTGAAGGGCCCGGAGGGGAATATCGAATATCTGCTCTATATCCGAAAAAGGGGCCTTGGGGAGGCGGATGAGGGCGCCCAGCCCGGCGGAGAGGCCCGGGAGCTGCAGGCCGACGGCCGGAAGCTGGACGAGAGAGAAGCCGGGGAGGCGCTGGAGCGGATCCTGGCGGAAAAGAGCGGAATCTCCCAGAAGGAGAGCTGGCAGAGGGAAATCCGGAAACGGGTGGAGGAGGCTCACAAGAATCTTGACAGGGAGGGGTAAAGGCCCATGAAGCACTTTTTGATCTACACCAACCGGCACAAGGACAAGGGTATGGCGATGACCGGCCGGATCCGGCAGTACCTGGAGGAAAGAGGACAGCGCTGTACGGTCATAGTCAAGGAGGAGGGCGAGGGGCTGGAGGATGCCATCCCTCAGGACGCGTACTGCATGATCGTGCTGGGCGGGGACGGCACCATGCTCCAGGCCGCCTGGGACGCCAAAAAGCTCCACATCCCTCTGATCGGGGTCAATATGGGAACCCTGGGCTATATGACGGAGATTGAGGCTGACGGGCTGACGGATGCCCTGGACAAGCTGATGGAGGGCAGCTTTGAGACCGAGAGCCGTATGATGCTCAACGGCAGGATTTACGGCCGGGAAGGGGGCTTTCAGGAGGACTGGGCCTTAAATGACGTGGTTATCTCCCGAAGCGGGCCTCTGCAGATTATCAAGCTGAACATCTATGTAAACGGGCAGTTCCTCTACGACTACAGCGCGGACGGCATGATCGTGACCACCCCCACCGGCTCCACAGGGTACAATCTGTCGGCGGGAGGGCCCATTGTGGAGCCAAGGGCCCGGCTGATTTTGCTGACGCCGATCTGTCCCCACAGTCTGAACGCCCGCTCCATTGTGCTCTCCGCCCAGGATGTGATTCAGGTGGAGGTGCCTCCCGGACGGGACGGCGGGGAGCAGCTTGTGGAGGCCAATTTTGACGGCGCCCACACTGTGCAGATGCGGACCGGGGACAGGATCCGCATCGCGGTCTCGGAGAAGACGACGGAGATCATACAGATCAACAGGGTGAGCTTTTTAGAGGTGCTTCGCAGGAAGATGAGCGAGAGATAGACGGCGGAGGCGCGAGCGGCTTTCAGGGAGTGAGAATGAAAAAGAGACGTCTGGCAAAGATTGTGGAGATCATAGAAAATCAGGAGGTGGGGACCCAGGAGGAGCTGGCAGGCTGTCTGTGCCGGGCGGGCTTCCCTGTGACCCAGGCCACCGTGTCCCGGGATATCCGGGAGCTGAAGCTGACCAAGGTGCCCGGGGCGGACGGGCGGCAGAAGTACGCCCTGGCCCGCCGGGAGGATCCCCATATGGGGGATAAATTCATCCGGGTGCTGAGGGACGGGCTGGTATCCATGGATATGGCCCAGAACATTTTAGTGATCAAGACGGTGTCCGGCATGGCCATGGCGGTGGCGGCGGCCATTGACGCCCTCCGCTTTGAGCAGGTGGTGGGATGTATCGCCGGGGACGACACCATCTTTGTGGCGGTGCGCACCGTGGGGGAGACCCAGACTCTTACGGAGAGGATACGGGGAATGCTGGAGACTTAAGAGGGCGGCTGGAAGTGCCCGGAGGATGGGAGAACCTTCGGGAGCCTTTGGAGAGGGCCGCAGGGAGAAAAAATATGCTGCTGAGTTTACATGTGAAGAATCTGGCGCTGATCCGGGAGGCGGAGCTGAGCTTTGGTAGGGGGCTGAATATCCTCACCGGGGAAACCGGGGCGGGCAAGTCGGTGCTGATCGGGTCCGTGAATTTGGCCCTGGGAGGAAGATTTGAGAAGGAAATGCTGCGCAGAGGGGCGGAAAGCGCCCTGGTGGAGCTGGAGTTTGACTGTGACCAGGCCCGGGTGAGGGAGAAGCTGGCGGAGCTGGAGATCCCCCTGGAGGACACCGTGCGGATCAGCCGCCGGATGCAGGCGGGCAGGAGCGTCCTGCGCATCAATGGGGAGCCCGTAAACGTCAGGCAGGTGAAGGAGCTGGCGGAGCTTCTGCTGGATGTCCACGGGCAGCATGAGCATCAGTCCCTGCTGCACAAAAAAAAGCACCTGGAGATCCTGGACGCCTACTGCGGGGATGAGAGCCTGGGCCTGCGGGAGAGCGCGGAGGCTCTCTTTTGCCAGGTCAGGGAGCTGGAGCGCCGGATCCGGGAAGAGACGCTGGATCCGGCGGCCCTGGGCAGAGAGCGTTCCCTGGCGGAGTTTGAGTGTCAGGAGATTGAGGGCGCCCGGCTGAGGCCCGGGGAGGATCAGGAGGCGGAGGCGCGCTATCGGAAGCTGGCAAACAGCCAGCGTATCATGGAGGCCCTGGGAGAGTGCCACCGGTATGCGGGCAATGACGGGGAGGCGGGAGCGGGAAGCGCCATCGGCCGTGCGGTGCGCGGGATCGGCGCCGTGGCGGAGTACGATGACGCCCTGGGAGGGCTGCTGGAACAGCTCTCCGAGATCGAGACCCTGCTCTCTGATTTCAACCGGGATCTGTCGGATTATATGGCGGATCTGGAGTTTGACGGGGAGGATTTCCAGAACCTGGAGGATCGGCTGAATCTGATCAACCGCCTGAAGGAAAAGTACGGCGGCAGCATCGAAGAGATCCTGGAGGCCGGAAAGGCGCGGCAGGAGCGCCTGGACCGGCTGGCGGATTATGACCGGTATATGGAGGGGCTTCGGGATGAGCTTGCCCGGAAAAAGCGGGAGCTCTCGGAGGTATGCGGGGAGCTGACAAAGGTGCGGAGGCGCTGCGGGGCGAAGCTGGAGGAAGAGCTGACCCAGTCCCTGGTGCACCTGAATTTTCTCACGGTGCGGTTCCAGATCGCCATCCGCCCCCTGGAGGACCCCGGCCCGAGGGGCGGGGATGATGTGGAGTTTTTGATCGCATTAAACCCTGGGGAGGATGTAAAGCCCCTCTCCCAGATTGCCAGCGGGGGAGAGCTGTCCCGGATCATGCTGGCCATCAAGACCGTGCTGGCGGGGAAGGATGAGATCGACACGCTGATTTTTGACGAGATCGACGCCGGGATCAGCGGCCGGACGGCCTGGAAGGTGTCGGAGCAGCTCAGCAGGGCGGCCAGGGCCCACCAGGTAATCTGTATCACCCATCTGCCCCAGATCGCCGCCATGGCAGACGAACATTTTTTGATTGAAAAAAACGCTCTGGAGGACGGCGCGGTGACGGACATCCGAAGGCTGGAGCCGGAGGAATCCCTGCAGGAGCTTGCCAGACTTTTGGGGAGCGATTCCGTCTCGGAGGCGGCTTTAACCAACGCCCGGCAGATGCGGAACCAGGCTCTGGAAAATAAGGGCAGCGTATAAGATCCGCAAAGCCACACATACTAATACCGGTCGTATCGCGGCAGGCGAAAAAAGACGGGCGGGAAGGCGAGTGTGAGCGGCATGGGCAGGAAGAACGAAGAAAAGAGCAGGATACTGCGCGACTCCGGGAGAGAGATGGTCATTTTCCTGGAGCGCTGGAAGCAGAAAAGGAGAAGGCTGCGCATTTACAGATGGTGTCTGTGCGCGGCCTTGCTTTGTGGAAGCATGACGCTGGGCACCATGGGATATCTGCATCTGTACGATCAGGTGCCGTCGGTGCTGCGCATCCGGGCGGGAGCGGCCCAGACGCTGGACCTGAAGGTGCCCCTGACCGGCGAGGTGGCGGCGGTCAGCGGCCAGGGGGACTCCAATATTCCCAAGGGGGCTGTGACCATCGACCTGGCCAGGGAGGTGACCCTCAGGGCGGGCAGCCAGGAGGGCTACCAGATGAGCGTAAAGCTCTTTGGGTTCCTGCCCTTTAAGCAGGTGGGAATTAAGGTGGTGGAGGACCAGGAGCTGATCCCGGTGGGCGTCCCGGTGGGTATCTATGTGAAGGCCCAGGGGGTGCTGGTGATCGGGACGGGGGAGTTCGTGGGGGAGGACGGTATCCAGTACTCCCCCGCAAAGTATGTGCTCAGGTCGGGTGATTACATTCTTGAGGCGGACCATGTGACCGTCACCAGCAGGGAGCAGTTTATCCGTCTTGTGGATCAAAGCGGCGGCAGGGAGATGCTCCTGACCGTGAAGCGCCAGGATCAGCAGATGGAGGTGAGGGTGAGGCCCGAGAAGGATCAGGCGGGGGATTACAAGCTGGGAATCTGGATCAGGGACGACGCCCAGGGGGTCGGCACCATGACTTACATCGACCGGGAGGGCCACTTCGGGGCCCTGGGCCACGGCATCAACGACGTGGATACCAGCACGCTCATGGAGATGGAGGACGGTACACTCTACCAGACGGAGATTATCTCCATCAAAAAGGGGGAGAACGGGGATCCGGGGGAGATGACGGGCATGATCGTCTACAACAGCGACCGGGTGCTGGGAGAGATCACCGACAACAGCGTCCAGGGAATCTTCGGGGACTGCAATGAAAAGGCCCTGGAGCTGGCGGCCCGGGATCCGCTGCCCATCGCCTTAAAACAGGAGATCACCCTGGGCCCGGCCCAGATCCTGTGCACCATAGACGGTGAGACAGACTACTACAATGTGGAGATCACCGACATCCACCTGGATCATGACAATGTGAACCGCGGCATTGAGCTGAGGATCACCGACGACACCCTTCTGTCTCTCACCGGCGGCATCATCCAGGGCATGAGCGGCGCTCCCATCATCCAGAACAACCGCTTCATCGGCGCCGTCACCCACGTCCTGGTCCAGGACAGCACGAAAGGGTATGGGATTTTTATTGAAAACATGCTCGAGCATTGAGGCCGGTGCAAAAAAAATACACAACTTTTCCACAACTCCATGCTACAATAACAATATCAATCACCAAAAACAAAAGCCAAAAACCATCCCTACCCCACAGGAGGATCCCCTTACATGCAAAAGATACTGATCGTAGAGGACGACGAGTCCATTGCCAACCTGATCCGGATCAATTTAACCGCGGAGGGCTATCACTGCAGATGCGCCTACGACGGCCGGGAGGGAGCGGACTGTCTGGAGCAGGAGGTCTTCGACCTGCTGCTCCTGGACATTATGCTGCCCGGGATCGACGGCTATGAGCTTTTGGAGTACGCCAGGCCCTATGGGACCCCCGTGATTTTCCTGACGGCCAGGGGAGCCACGGAGGACCGGATCCGGGGCCTGCGGGCCGGGGCGGACGACTATATTGTGAAGCCCTTCCAGATCGGGGAGCTCACCGCCAGAGTGGAGGCGGTGCTGCGCAGGACCGGCCGCAATAATCAAAGGCTCTGCTTCCAGGATGTGGTGCTGGATATGGATTCCCGGACCGTGCTCCAGGGGGGAAATCCGGTGGAGCTGACGGTGAAGGAGTTTGATCTGCTGGCGGAGCTGATCCGGAACAAAAACGTGGCCCTTGCCCGGGAGCGGCTCTACGAGAAGGTGTGGGGGGAGATCTATATGGGAGATACCAGGACCCTGGATTCCCACATCCAGCGCCTGAGAAGGAAGCTGGGCTGGGAGGACAGGATCAGGACCGTGTTCCGCATCGGCTACCGGCTGGAGGAAAAGACTGAAAAATAGGAATGGAGATAAACCATGAGACTGGCCCATAAATTTTTCCTCTGCTTTGTGCTGATCTTCGGCATCACCTCCCAGGCCACCGGCTATCTGCTGCTGAACCACGCCTATGAGAATGCCGTCCAAAAGGAGCGGGAGCTGGCCCTCCAGGAATTCCAGTACAACAAATACATACTCCAGTCCCTGTTTTACTGGCAGCCGGATCTTCTCTCCGGGGACCAGATAGGGGACCTGACGGGATATTTTTCCGTGCCCGCCGCCCTGTACGGGGAGGACGGAGCCCTGATCGCCTCCAGCCTGACGGAGAGCTGGGAGCTGCGGCGGGAGAGCGCAGGGCAGGATCAGGCCCGCTGGCAGCTGGAGGCCGGCCCCCGGGGCGGCCGGATTGTGGTCCAGGGACGGGTGGCCCAGGGGGAGCAGGGAGCCTACCTGGTGACCCAGCGGGATATCTCCGGGGCGGTGCAGACCCAGGAGAGCCTGATCGCCTATTTTCAGAGAATCTTTCTGCTGACCATGGGAGCGGGGCTTCTGCTGACCCTCTTTTTGACAGGACTGCTGGTGCGCCCGGTCAGAAAGGTGAGCGGGGCGGCCAGACGGATTGCGGAGGGGAACTACGGAGAGAGGATCCGCATGGGAGGCCGGGACGAGCTGGGGGAGCTGGCCGCGGACTTTAACCGGATGGCGGGCAAGGTCCAGGAGAAGGTGGAGGAGCTGTCCCAGAACGCCAGGCAGAAGGAGGAATTTGCGGCCAATTTTGCCCATGAGCTGAAGACGCCCCTGACCTCTGTGATCGGCTATGCGGATATGCTCTGCCAGAGGGATCTTCCCCCGGAGGAAGTAAAAAGCGCCGCCTCCTACATTGTGCGGGAGGGCATGCGCCTGGAGGCCCTGTCCCTGAAGCTGATGGATCTGTTTGTCATGGAGAAGCAGGACTTTGTTTTGGAGGTGTTTTCCCTGCAGGAAATTTTTGAGCATCTACGGCCGGTGCTCGCGCCCCTGTGCGAAAAGAGCGGGGTCGCCCTGGAAATATCCCCGGGGGAGGGCTGGCTGGAGGCGGAGTACGATCTGTTCCAGTCCATGATATTGAATCTGGCAGACAACGCCATCCACGGGGAGGCGAAGCATATTTGGATCCGGGGCCTTTGGCAGGAGGAAGGCTGCCGGATCTGTGTGGAGGACGACGGCCGGGGAATCCCGCCGGCGGAGCTCTCCCGGATCACGGAGGCCTTCTACATGGTGGACAAGTCCAGATCCAGGAAGCGCCACGGAGCCGGACTGGGGCTGGCGCTGGTGGAGCGGATTGCCCGGATCCACGGGGCCCAGCTGCACATAGAGAGCGACGGGAGGACCGGAACCTGCGTGTGGCTCCAGTTCCCGGCAGTGTTGGAGGAAGAAATGTCCTTGGAGGAAGGAATATCCTTGGAGGAAGAGATGTCCTTGGATGAAAAAATATCCTTGGAGGAAGGAATGTCCTTGGAAGAAAAAATATCCTTGGAGGAAGAGATATCCTTGGAGGAAGAAATGGGTACATACCCGGGAGGGAAGGATTCGTGAAGGGGAAAACGTCCTTGGGCGGGAGAATCGCATATACTGTGTTCACCCTGGCGCTGGCGGGGACTCTGATTGCGGGGATCATGGCAGGCATGAGGGCGCTGCTGCAGGCCCGGGTGGACAGGCTTTTGGGGCAGAGCGGCATCCTAGAGGTCCCCGCGCCGGTGCGGGAGTGGCAGACGGAGGCAGAGGCCCGCAAGGCCCGGGAGACGGTTCAGGAGCCGGAGCCGCTCCTTACCTTAAACCAGATGGAGGATGCGGTGCGCTACTGGGAGACGGCCCCGGCGGAGATCCTCCACGATCCGGTGGAGGGCCAGCTTTCCATGGAGGAAGCCATCGAGGCGGGCAGGAGCTGGCTGGAGCGCATGGGACTCTTGGCGGATGTATGGGAGGAAGAAAAGCTTTTGACCAGCGCCATGCTCAGCGTGGGAGAGCCGCCGGAGGAGGACGGGCGCATGCCGGAGCCCTACTACAGCTTCTGGACGCTCCGCATTTACGCCTCCGGCTGGGAAGCGACTCTGGCCCTGAACGCGGTGACCGGGGATGTGTGGGGCGGGAATGTGACCCTGTACAATACCCGGGCAGAGTGGGATGTGAAGAATATTCTGGAGAGCTTTGCCGGGGAGGCCGGGCTGGAGATTGACTGGGAGAGGGCAGTATGGATGGTACAGCAGGATGACGCCTCCGGGCAGCTTCCCGGGCCGGTCACCTTCGGGCAGCTTTCCGCGCCGGTTCCGGGGTGCTCCCTGGAGGTGATGGTGGCGGCGGACCGTGCCTACGCCTCCACGGTTGTCTACGACGAGAAGGGGGAGAGAAGAAGCCCCGCCGCAGCCCAGGCGGCAGTGGGAGAAGCCGCCCCCACCAGCTATGAGACGGTTATCTTTTGTCTGTCCGTGACAGAGAGGGACTGATTTTACAAGTATCACACAGCTTTTCCGAAAGTAGAACGCATTCCTCTGATAGGATGATACCAGCAGGAAAATTGAGAATTCGACAGGAGGATGCGTGAAGATGGAAAAACAGGGAATCGGAATGAGGGCGGTGGCAGCCCTTGGGGGAAGAACGGCTCTTGGGGGAAGAAGAATCTGTTTGAGGAAGACTGCCCTGGCGGCGGTGGCGGCCCTGGCGGTGCTGGCCGGGTGTCTGACGGGCTGCGGCGGAGAGGACGCCGGAGGCGGCGCAGCAGGCCGGGAGGAAAAGGAGGCCCCAGGGGAGGCTGGCGGGCAGGGATCGGAGGATTTCGTGTATGTGCCGGAGTTTCAGACGGCCGCCCTCCCGGAGCAGGGGGGCGAGCTGAATTTTTCGCCGGCAGGGGACAAAGCCTGGTGCCTGCTTGGGCAGGAGGAAGAGGGAAAGGTTCTTCTCTGGCAGAAAGCCCTGGGGCAGGAGGGGGCGGAGGAACAGATCGCCCTGGCCATGGAGCCTCTGGAGGGCTGTCAGGCCGCGGTGGAGGCAGTCTGCTCCTACCCGGAGGGGGGCTATGTGTGCTTTTTGGGATATGTGGGGGAGGACGGGGAGACCATCCGCCGTTTTTTGTGCCGCTATGACCGGGAGGGCACCCCGGTGTTTCGCAGGGATATTACAGAGGCCGTCGGCGGGGATGGGCAGAGCAGCCGGATCCGGCAGGCCCTGGCGGGGCCGGAGGGAACCGTTTATGGGAACTACGGCTCCTTGGTGCGGATTTTTTCCGGGGAGGACGGAAGCCTTTTGCGCACGGTTCTCCCAGGAGAAAAATCGGATTCCCTGCCGAATGAGGGTTCTTCTGCCGGAGAAAACGTTTCTGCCAGGGAGAACTCCCTTGGGGAAGGGGACGGGCTGACGGAGGCGGTAATTCTGGCCGTGGCCGACGGCTCTCTCCAGGCGGGGGATCTGGCCCTGTCCAGGGAGGGAAGGGTCTATCTGTCCTACTGGGACATCTCCCGGCCGGATGAGGGACTGCTGTTTCAGGAGCTCTCCCCGGATCCGGATTTTACGGCGGAGCCTAGGGGAGGGCTGGGGGATGTGAGATGCCTTTCCACAGGGATATTCCGGCCCTCCTGCGAAAGAGGCTTTCTGATCGGCACAGGCAGCGGCCTTATAGAGTATGACCCGGAGACGGAGAGCGCCAGAGAGCTTTTAAAGTGGACAGACGTTTATGTGTCGGGGGAGACCGTCCGGTTTGTCCAGGGACTGGAGGACGGGCGGATTTTTGTCTACACCAGGGACGGGGAGAGCCGTGAGCGCAGCCTGGTGTATCTGACCCTGACCCAGGCATCCCAGGTCCCCCAGCGGGAGGAAATTGTGATCGGCGCCTACTACGGCTCGGACTCCGCCCTCCAGAGGCTGGCGGCAGGCTTCAACCGGACAAATGAGAAGTATCGGGTTGTGATCCGCCCCTATATCGATGAGTCGGCTCCCTGGACGGAGACTGTCTACTCGGATGCCCAGACAGCCATGAACAACGAGCTCGCCAGCGGGAAGGGGCCGGATATCCTGGAGCTCAGCTATGTGGCAGGGCTGGGAAGCTACGCCTCCAAGGGAGTGCTGGAGGATCTGTCTCCCTATCTGGAGGCCAGCACTGCCCTGAAGCGGGAGGATTTCCTGGAAAATGTGCTGGAGGGCTGTACTTTGGACGGAAAGCTCATCGCCATTCCCAAGTATTTTACCCTGAATACCCTGATGGGCCGCACCTCTCAGGTGGGTGAGCGGGACGGGTGGACCATAGAGGACGTGATGGAGCTGTCGGATCAGTATCCCCAGGCCCAGGTGATCCCCTTTACCAGCAAGAGTTATATTCTAAAGACCCTGGTCAGCTACGGGAGCGATACGTACATCGACTATGCCGCCGGGGAGTGTCGGTTTGACAGCCCGGAATTTATCCGGCTTCTGGAGTTTACGGACCGCTTCTCCCAGTCCTATGCCTATGATGAGGACTTTAGTCTTCTCCGGGAGGTGCAGGAGGGAAATGTTTTGCTGCAGGATCTCTACCTGAGCGGCCTGACGGAGTATCAGATGTACTGTCAGGTGTTCGGGGAGCCGGTCACCCTCATCGGCTATCCCACCGGGGACGGGGAGAGAGGAAATATGCTCCGGGCCGGAAGCCTGTACGCCATGGTGAGCACCTCCCGCCACAAGGAGGGGGCCTGGGCTTTCCTGGAGTATGTGCTCCGCTATGAAAAGCCGGGGGCAGCAGGCACCTCAGGCTTCCCCAGCCGCAGGGATATGCTGGAAGAGATGCTGGCGGCAGCCATGGAGAAAACCTATGTCCTGGACGAAAACGGGGAGCCTGTGAGGGACGAAAAGGGGGAGCCCATAGAGGAGCCCAAGGTTTCCTGGAACGATCCCGGTTTTTCCGGGGATATTTACGCGGCCACGGACCAGCAGGTGCAGGCCGTCCGGGCGGCTATTTTGTCCGGACGGGTGGTGTTTGGCAGGGACGAGACGGTGAGCGCCATCATCGGCGAGGAAGCCCAGGCATACTTTGACGGCCAGAAAACCGCCCAGGAGACGGCGAAGGTGATCCAGAGCCGGGTGCAGCTTTA
>CANQOL010000023.1 GCA_947625475.1 uncultured Acetatifactor sp. | reverse complement strand
CTTTCCTCACTCTCCGGAAGTTCCATGCCCTTTTCAATCCGGTCATAGATCATATTGGATAATTGGTAGGTATACATAGCAAGCCTGGGCAGCGCTTCATAGGGATTGTAGTCCTCGCTGTTCCATTTTTCTTTCGCATCCTGCTCGTCTGCATAAGACCAGTTAAAAATCTGATCCTCCGCAAACTGTTCACTTGCCAGTGCCTTAAACGGCGTTCCGGACAGATATAGAGTATGCTTTCTGGAAATATTGCGAAACGCCCTGTCTGTGCGCATCGTGTCAACGCCTTCCTGCGCTTCGTCCACAATCAACAGATCAAATTCCAGTTCACTTATCCACTTTAACTTGTCATACTCTCCTCCAAAGTAAACCGAACCTTTCAATCCCTGCAGGGATTCAAAAGCGACCATGCCTTTCTGTTCTTCTTCATTCCTTATCAGCATCGCTTTCGTGTATTCATTTCTTGACATAACGCCAGATTTCCCATTCAATGCATCCGTATCAGAGACAAAGCACAGTTCGTCTCTCCAGCCGATGAATTTCCGAAAATCATCCGCCCAAGAATTGGCGATACTCGGTCTGTTGGTAACAATCAACACTTTAGAAAATCCCATCTGGCACACAAGATCATAAGACGCCAGCGTTTTTCCAAATCTCGGTTTCGCATTCCACAGAAATTCCGTTCCGCCATTTTCAAAATATTGCTTTGTCATATCAACAGCTTCCTGCTGCTCTTTTCGCAAAGCATATGTACTCTTTTCTTCATTTTTCTCTATCCTTTCCCGTCTGGAAAAGGTATTGAAATACTCCTGAGATGCCTTTGCGTCCACATGGAACCATTCCGTTCCAGGCGCCCGCTCCACATCCAGATCCGACTCTAAAAATGTGTGAAAATCCCTGTCTGTGAAGTATTCGCCCGAACCGTCCTTATACATAGCATTATCCTGCCATGCCAGCACCCACTTAATACCGGCAGTATGCGTCTGTTGGTTCAGCCTTTGGGAAACCGACTGTTTCTCCGTATAGCCAATCTTTGTCCAGCCATCATGATAGGTTACACCCGGCGTATTGTAGGCATAAATCATCGGAACCACATGGGTAAAAGACTGAATCTTTGGTGTATTGCTCATCTTATTCCATCTCCTTTACATGTGATTCAATGAAATTGATCTCATTCTCATCCAAACCATATTTCGCATAAAGCTGCCTGTCAATTTCTTTGACGGACTTTGACCAGTCAATGTCGGAAGATGATGTAAAGTCTTGTATTGGTATCATTTTCCAGACTGGCTTATTTCCATTTTGTGTTACTTTTAATATACTCAATAGAGTTCTAGCAAATTTTGTTTTAACATATTTTTCTAATGCTTCTGCCTCCGATTTCGTCTGAAAATTTCCAATACTGATAAATGTCTCCGTCGCACCTATTTCCGGTTCTCCAATAATCGGCTGACTCAATGCTTCCCCAAATGCACCGCTGCCATTTGCCTGTGCAACATATAATTTGTACGCATTTAAATTTTCTACATTATTCACATAATCCCTACGAATATACTTATATACCCGCTCATTATTATCACGCCCTAAAATTCGGATATACTCTTTTCCATCATCAGGCTTACAGTCAAAAAATATTTCTGGCAACCTTTGAAAAATATTAGAAGACATATCATATGCATGTCCATTGCTCAACTTTGATAAAGCATCTGGATTTTCTTTATGCATAACATCTGTCAACCGATATGAAGTCCTTGAATAAACAATATCACTCAAGCTCTTAAAATTATTATGATTTATAACTTTATGTGATACTGTATTTACTTCCACATACTGTGCAAATGCTTGAATAGCTCCAAAATTTTCATTTTTATTTCTATAAGTTATAGCTATGCCGCCTTTGATTGGCGTAGATAATGCTGGAAAAATATTATTACTATCTGGCTCATAATGAATGACTTTAAAATGTTCATCCTGTAACATTTTTTCATTCCAAGATTTAGGAGTAGAGCCTGCATCAAAAAGGAATCTTGCTGGATGAATTAATTCTACCGCGTCTGCAATTTTATATGCTTCATCCATAAATAAATTATAGATAGGTGGCGCATAATTTCGCATTTCGCCGTTTGACTCGTCCTGATACGGTGGATTCCCAATAATAAAATCAAATTTCATAGCATTAGTCCTTTCTCTGCAATGATAAAAACTCTACGCTTGAATCACTTCCACGCCAGTCAAAGATCCGGCAACGTGGTTGTTTATTTTCTTCCTTGTCCTTTTCATCCAATCCTAATAATTCCATTAAGTCCATCTGGTGGTATGCTTCCTCCGCCGTTCCATACGGGACGGTTCCAGTCAGACCATCCATCTGCCAGATATTCCACACAATGATATTGGCAATCTTTCGATACTCATCAATGTTCGGTTTTCTCTGCCACCGCTCCTGCACATATTCCTCAAATGTCATCAACAAATTCACGCGGGCAATCAACAGATTATCGCCTTGAAATTCATATCCATAAGTAGCCTGAAACGCTCTGACCGCCCACTCAAGCCACAGCTTTTCGGTATCCGCATTTTCATTCACCACGCGCAGCTTACGATCCAATATGCCGATTCGATCCGGGATCGGTATCATTTCTCCCGTCTCGACATCATATCGGCTGACCAGATAAGGAGCCTCTCCACAAGTGATCTCTAACCTTTTGGAATCTACATATTTCTTCCAGTCGTCTTTTCCCTGAAATTCAATTTTCTCCGTAGGCTTCCCATCTTTAAAAAATACATCTTTTGTGCCAAACCAAATCTCATCCGCATAATCATTCATTTTTTTGCAAACCCACAATGGCGTAAATACCTCTGCATGTTGCCTTGTCCGCTCCGTCTGCTGCTCCATCGCTTTACGTGCGCGGGTTTTTATCACACTGGCATGATGCCCTGTTATCAGATCCGATGTAATCTCGTCATTCCTCTCATATTTCATACCCAGAGCATCATAGGCATCCGTCGCCCACATGATATGCTTTTTTGTTGTTTTATCCGTCAACATTCTGTCAAGCAGACCCAATGCCTGTATTTTCAGAATGTCATCCTGAATATTTATGATCACAGGGGATACCCCTTTCTATTTTCTATATATGTCCATTTACCCAATTTGTAGTATAACACAAAATGATTGGATTTTCGAGATATTTTATCCTTTTCAGTTGTATAAATTACTATATTACAAAAACAGGGCAGATTTCTCTGCCCCATCTTTCATATATTATATACAATCTCCTCCCTCACAACCTCCTCCGCCCTCGCCCGTATTCCATTCATCTTCCTCACCCAAAGCATCTGATCCGCTGCCTTTAACCGCTCCGTCACACCCTCAGCCGCTGCCATCTGCTCCACCAGCACATCAAACCGCTGCTCCGCCTGCTCCTGCACCATCAGCAGATGTTCTTTCAGCTTCCCTGTCAAAAGCAGTCCCGAATAGATTCCGGAGCGGTGCTCCTTCAGGTACTGCCGCCTCATCCGTCCGAACTTCCGCAGCTCTCCCTCCGGCTCCCAGCTGGGAATCAGGTTCGGGATCAGATAATCCCCGCATTTTTCATAAGTCAGTTCCATTTTCGTATCCTCTCTTTCTTCATTTTCTAACGATATTCTTACAGTTCCTGCCCTTGGTATTTCTCTTTTTCCGGTATCCTGCGGATATTGTCCGTCCTCTGCCGGTTCTGCTCCGCCGCCTCCGCCTTTGCCTCTTTCAGCCTCTGCTTTATAGTCTTTGGCGCAAGGGATTTCAGATATTCTGCAAATGCTTCTCCCAATCCTCTGGATTCCACAAACTGCTTCAGCTTCTCCAACTGCCCGTTCAGGGCATTGATCCGTTTTTCCAGTCCGGCTGTCTTCTTTTCGTACTTTTCCACCAGATGATTCTGCTGTACTGCCTTGTGGAAAACAGTTACGATTTTATTCCAGTCTGTCTTTTTCACCTTTACATATTCTTCGCCGCCGAACAGGCTGCTGACCGGAACCGCAGTGCTTTTTACTGCTTTAGTCTCCGTAGCCGCCTCCCGCTCCATCAGCTTCAGTTCTGATGCCCTGAGCGTATGCTGTTTCAAAATATCCCGGCTGTCCCGCTCTTGTTTCTCCAGCTTCCGGATCTCCTGAAAAAGATTTTCCGTCTGTGTTTCCAGTTCCTGATTGCGGCTCCCGATCTGCTCCGCCTGTTCTTCCAGTGCCTCCACTTTCCGCATGGCAGCCTTATACTCCGGTAGGCTCAGATTCTCCCGCTTAATTCCCAGCGTTTCGATCTCTATGCCATGTTCGGAGCAGAGATCCGCCAGATACGCCCTTTCCCTCTCCTGCCATGCCACCGTCTCATTCTGTTTCCTGCTGACCGCTTTAGCAAATCCCATCTGTTGGAATGCTTTCGTCAGGCTGTTGCGTGTCTCCATTCCTTTTTGATATCCATGCGCCACCGGAATGTAATCTATATGTAGATGGGGCGTTGCCTCATCCAGATGCAGAACGCAGTTAAATAGATATAAGTTAGGATTGCGTTCCTGAAAGGTAAGGGCATACTGCTCCAAGACCTCAATGGCAGCTTCTGCCTCTTTGGTCAAGTTCCCGTTTTCATCCACCACCGCCGTATCCGTCTTTTTTCCGATCTGCACCACATTTTCATAAAAGACCTTTTCCCCGTTCCCGGAATTTTCTATCTCTTTCAGGTAATTGTCTTTCTTCCTGTCCTTCCGCTTCTGCGCCGCATTGTAATTCCTGAGCGCCTCCCCGAAGCATTTCTCATAGGCATCCGGCAGTGATTCCCTGATATAGGTCCGGTTCCAGCCTGTCCTTTCCGGACAGACATTTGCGGCTGTAAATTCTCGGTTGTTATGAGCCAGGCTTCCCCGCCCTTTGGGAAAAGAGATTGTCTTTGCTGCCATTTCCCCGCCTCCTTCCTCTTCTTTTTTCTGATATACTGCTCTTTATAGTCTTGTTACTTCTTCCAGAAGTAACGCCTTATTACTTCTGACACTGCGTATCAGAAGCAAGGCGCCCTGCGGGGCTGATGCCGCAGAAAAACTGCGGCATGGTTTGCCGAAAAAAAACATCTGGTAGACCGCTCCTTCCGGCATAATACCGCCGTCATCCGCTGTGGGCGTCGGTACCGTACAAAAAACATTCGGTACCGTATCATAGACGCTGCACAAAAATCCGGTACCAAGCATCTGATGTTTGGTTCCCGTTTCTGCAGGCGTCTATCCGCCCATTCCAAACGCAAAAGCCATCATATCTTCCGACAGCTCCGGCTCCTGCGTCTGTTCCCGCGCTTCATCCGGCTGTGGGAAAACCGTTCTTCCGCCCGGACTGGAAGCGCCGGCATATTCCGCAAGGCTCTGCCTGATCTCTGCCGCCAGCGCTTCCCGCATTTCCAGAAACATCTCTGAGAGCATTTCCGCTAAAAACTGCTCCATCTTCCCTTCCGCCATGCCCGCAGCTGCCTCTCCTGCCTCCAATGGATTTTTCTCCCCGGCTCCCTGCCCTGCTCCGTATCCGTCAAGATACCCCGCAAATACATCCGAAAGCACTTTCCCATAAGAACCGTCTTTCCGGCTTAGTCCCCGGAGATACTCCCATGTCCTGCGCTGGTTTTCATCTTCCATGCAGAACTTTATATTGCTGCACTTATAGGTCTTTCTCATTCCAATACCCCATTCCTATACCGCCTGCCTGCGCTGCTTCTGCACCGCAAGATATTCATACCCTTTGGCATTGGCGCAGATGTCCTCAATGAAAGTCACATTCCCCTTTGACGCAATATCACTGTAATTCCTGAGCAGGCATCCGCCTCCGCCAGCCACATAGAGATGCACCAGATTTTCTTTATAGCCATAATCCGCCAGCCGCTTTAAGATGTTATCTGTATACTGTGCAGCAATCCTCTGTACTGTTGCCGCCATCCCATCCGTCCTTCCCTGCACCCCGTCCCGCAGGAGCGGCTCGACCAGCATCTCAGGGATCTCCTCGCCGGATGCCTTGGACAGCTCTTTCCGGATCTCCTTCATGCAGATGGATACGCCGAATTTGTCCGTCACAAGGCTCTTTTCTATCGGCTTACCGTCAATGATCTGCATCACATTCATCGTGCCGTTCCCGATATCCGCAATCATGTTGAAGCCTTTCATAGTTCCGGCGCTGCACACCGCCGCAAATCCCTGTGGGAACACTTCCACGCCGCACAGATGCACCCTGTAATCCTCCCTGCGGAATGAAAAAGACAGTTCCTGCTCCTGCATCAGATATTTCCTAAAATCCGCTGACTGGCTTTTCGCCCACGCAAGAGGAAGTCCGGCAGCCAGAACCACCTTTGCCTCATGCAGCCCCCGGAACTTCAGCTCCTCCGCCAGACCTGCCAGTGTCAGGATAAAAAAGTCCTGTGAATCCGTCTTGTTGCCCTGATAGATCAGATGGTTTTCTCCGATCACGTAATACTTACCTTTGTATTTCACGTAATTCATGCTGACGATCGGCTCCTCCTCGAAGCATTCCACGCCCGTTTTAAATACCCTGTGCGCCGTTTTGATGTTCCCATAGCCATGATCCAGTCCGATAATGATTTTTGAATGCTGCTGTTTCTGCATAACAAATGCCCTCCCTGTGTCTGTTAATCAAATTTAAAGTTTTCCGTTTTTTTCTGTTTACATCGTTTACAAATGGCTGAAAGCCTTGATTTTTCGGTATTCCTTTGTAAACGCACCGTTTACAAAAATGTAAACCCGCCCTGTAAACCGAGAGAAAAAGAGTTTCAGATAATGCGGCGGCTTACGCAAAAGGCGTCTGCGCACCGTCCGGCAGCGGCGTAAATCCCTGCCCGTCCGTTTTCCGTTTCCAGCCGCGCTGCAGTCCATACTTATTGAATCTGTGGGAACTGACTTTCTCCCAGCCGCCAATGCAGGTATTCATAATACTGTTGATCTCCCGGATCTCCCACTGCTTTGGCTCCTCATAGTCATGCCGCAGGGCTTCCCTGTAAATCATCTCACTGCATACATATTCTTCCGTACATTCATCCAGCCACGCCTGAATAACGCCCACTTTTGTATCCTCCGGCATGAACTGTTTCTGCAGCTCCTTTAAATATTCTTCCATTTCCTTTGACAGCTTCAGCTCATGCGGGCAGTTCCTGTAAATGACCATTGCCTCCGCCCATGCCTGCACAATATGCTCTCTCGATTCCTTTTCATCCGCCAGGATATGTTTTTCCACCCGCTCCGGGTGTACCAGGACAGGCGCAAACCGTCGGTTGCCCGTCCTGTCCAGAGGCAGGAAGTCGAGATTGTTCGATGTGCCCACAAAGATGCACTGTCTCGGTCTGTCCTCCGCATACGTCTGATACGGAATACGGTATGTCTCTTTCTGCCTGCTCAGGAAAGATTTGATATCCTCAATGCTCTTTGCATTGACCGTCGCAAGCATCTCCGACATCTCTATGATCCAGTGCCCCTGCATCTTGCTGTATACGTTTTCATCATCCATGCGCTTTAGGTCGTCCGTAAACCACTCATCATTGACAGCAAGGAAGCGGAAGAACGTGGACTTGCCTGCGCCCTGCCCTCCCACGAGGCAGACCATGATCTCAAATTTGCATCCCGGCTCATAGATCCGGCGGACAGCCGCCATCATCAAAAGCCTCATAACTTCCCTGGTATATTCATTGTCGTCTGCGCCGAGGAAACGGGGCATAAGTCCTGCAATCCTGCTTTTCCCGTCCCAATGCAGATCTTCGAGGAACTCCCTTATGGGGTGGTAGCTCTTTTCGCTTGCAACGATGCTGACCGCTTTATTAACCGCCTTATCACTGGAAATGCCATAATGCGTTTCTATATAACGCTGGATCTGGTACATATCCACATCGGTGACACCGCTTCCGTTCCGCTTCCAGAGCAGCGGCTTTACAATATCAATCTTATCGGTCAGCTCGTTTTTGCATATGGCGCCTTTCAGCACCGGATCCCTGCATAAAACCGTCACACAGTTTTCGATGGAGGATTTCACATTCCCTTTCTGCGTTCTTGCCAGCGATTCCAGTATGTCCTCCGCCGTACTCATTTCCTCGTCAAGCGCTTCCCCGACTGCATTCCATGATTCGCTGTCTGCCTGCACAGATGTTTCCTGCAACTTCCTCCACCTTCTTTCTGTCCTTTAAAAACAACTCTCTCTTTTCTAAAACCTTTCCCATGCACAGAATATCCAGCCAGTAGTGGATGAGCGGTTCTGCATGGAGCATCTGTGCATAATCCTCTGAAAAGATAAGATCCGGCGGTTTCCCGGTCAGAAAACCGCTGACATTTTCAATTTCCGATAAACAGTCCTTCAATGTATCAATCGTCCGGCTGCACCATTTTTCAAAACGTTTCTGAATGTGCAGGATCCTCTCACGCTCCGTCTTTTCGTTGCGGATGCGTTTCTTCTCCTGTACGCTCAGGCTGGTGCTTCCTCTTACATCAACCGGCAGGGAAAAGTCCTCGATCAGCTTACGCACCGCCTCATACTGTGTCAGACCGAACATCCGGGAAACATAGTCAATGGCATCACCGCCCACGCCGCAGGCGAAGCAGTGGTAATTTTTATCAATCTTCATACTCGGATGCTTATCATCGTGAAATGGGCAGCATGCCATGCCATTTCTCTTTATCTGTAACCCATATCCCTCTGCCGCCTGTCTTGCGGTCAAATGCTCTTTTACTTCACTGAAAATAGACAAAACAACAGCTCCTTTCTTTGATTTTAGGTGTCAAAAACAATCCATAAAAACTTATGGAAATTTCATCTGCACCATTGTCGAAAGACCGGAGCTCTGCTATACTGTATTTGCGAGATAGAGTATAGTAAAGCTCAGCTTTCATTACTCGGAAATGCCCTTGTTACCAGCAGGGGCATTTTCTCTGTTCCAACTGTCATCCGCAACCAACTGATCTAACAAGGAAGCAACCTTTTTCTGTTCACTCGGATATAAATGCCCGTATGTATTGAGTGTAATCTTAATATCCTTATGTCCCAGACGCTCTTTGATGATGAGCGGCTGCACTCCCTGCTTGATCAGATAGGCACAATGACTATGCCGCAGAGAATGTACATCAATCTTCTTGACGCCGGCTTTTTCAATATGCCGCTTCATCATGTGCTGTACGGCTTCCGCCACAACAGGGAACAGTCTTTCATTCGACGGGTACTGATACAGCCGCTTCCAGTAATCCCGGATCTCATTTACCAAAAACACCGGAATTTCTATCGTCCTTACGGAATTATCCGTTTTGGGCACAGTGATGACATCTTCCTTGTTCATCCGGTAATATGTCTTCCGAATGTGGATCTGACAGTTATCCAGGTCAATATCTTCCATAGAAAGCGCCAGCATTTCACCCTCGCGCATCCCCGTCCAAAACAAAAGCTGAAACATCAGATAAGAGCGGCTCCCCTTTTCAAAAGTTGCAATAAACTTCTGATATTCCTCATACGTCCAGAACTCCAGCCGCCTTACATCCGAACGCCCTATCTTTTTGACCTTCTTGCAAGGATTGTTAAACAAGTTGTAGATCTTCTGCGCGTGTGTAAAGAGTGCCGTCACTTGATTCTGCAGCATCCTCTGGTAGCTTTCCGAAAAGTTCTTATCCCGGATCTCATTCTGCCACGCGATTATGTCTGACGGTGTGATCTCGTTCATTTTCTTTTCTCCCAGATAAGGAAGTATATGTGACTGTATCATATACCGCTTATTCCTTTTGGAGCGCGCTTTCAATTCTCCGCTTTTATCATGGAAATAAATCTCTACAAAGTTTGCCAGTGTCATATCCATATCCGCACTGGCTATGCGCTTGTACTCATTTTCATAGTCCTGCGCTTCTTTTTTTGTCCGAAAACCTCTTTTGTACTTTTTCTTTCTTTTTCCCATCCAGTCCTCATAATAGAACTGGCAGTACCAGCTTCCACGCTCTGCATCTTTATAGACCGGCATTATGCTCCCTCCTTCCTATGCCGTTTCCGTCTGAGACAGACTGCCGTAAAACTTTTTCTCCCAATAGGCTCTGGGAACTTTTCCAGCGATCACAATAAATCCAGACTCTTTCAATTCCTGATTCAGTTCCCGGATGATCTTGTAAGCATAACCTCTGGAAATGCCAAGCTCATTGCAGATGTCTTCTGCATTCATCATGTATTGCCCTTTCATACTCTCACCTCCTCTCTTGATACTGTTTCAAGATATATTTGTTTGCTATTTATATCTTGTCTATGGTTTCATCATACCGCTTGCATTACATATTGTCAAGTTATTTTTGTTGAAATTATTATATCTTTATGTTAAAATATTACTTGACATATTTGACATGGTTTCTTTACCAGCAAATATAAAAACAGAGCAGCCGCCTGACTGCTCCGAAAGGGAGGTTTCCTATGAATTTATATTCGATCAACACCATAAAGCAGGATTTATCCTTTTTTCCGCTTACATACATCCTGCAAAAATCAAACTACTCCGAATCACTCATACTGCCTTACTACACTACGGATAAACAAGCGGGACAGGAGAGCTTGAGCGCAGACCGCCCGATTCTGTCTAACTGGATGGAAATTCTCGATTATGATACGGAATCGAAAGAAACTCTTGATAAGACCTTTGATCTGCTGCTGTCATCCATCCATTTGTTTGGCATACAGGCAGATAAAACAGATGCGGATTCCGCCAGTGACATAACACATTTTCTAAAGTCCTTTCAAGGCAGTCATTTCAGTGATCTTGCCAGTTCGGTCCTGGACATCTTAAAAGACTGTTTCGATCCCTGCCCTGTCCTTGCCTATCTTTATCCGCATTACTATACAATGCTGCATTTACTGTATTTATATAGTGAAAAAACTTGTTCCTATAAAGAAATAGAAGCCGAGTTTTCGACGGAAGCTCATTTTCTTCTGTCAGAACTGCAAACCTTAAAGGCTTCCTATACACAGGCGAGAAAATACACCCAGTCTGTGTTCATTGAGCCGTATACGGAAAGCGCCTCCATTTCAGGCACCGCCTCGGCAGCTCTATATCATTCGTATTGCAAGATACAAGGGCAGCCTGATTTTTATACCGATTCCTTTGACTATCCGGTGGGAGTAAAAGATTGTATGAATATGTTTGGTACAAAGTCTCCCACATGGCATTCCTACTTTGATTTCTTTGCCAAAAAGGCAGCGCAAAGCGATATGCAGGAATACCCTATCACATCATTTGCCCAATTTCTTCATATCGGATTATCCGTTATGATGTTGGAGGGAATGGTGATCCGGAAATGCCGGTTATGTAATGGCTACTTCCACACAAAGCACTCATCCGATCAGATGTACTGCAGCCGCATATACAAAAATACTGCCGCTACCTGCAGCGAAGTCGGCGTGAGAAAGACCTACAAGGAAAAGCTGTTCCAGCATCCCATCCATCAGGAATTTACCAAAGCCTATAACAAACTCTATGGGCGCATCCGCCGGGGAAAAGTTCCCAGCGATACGCCGCTGATGGACGAATTAAAAAGGCTGCATGATGAATATACCGAAAAATATGAGAACACACACCAGAAAGACCGAGAAGCGGTCTGGAAAGAATATATCCAGAAAAATAAGGAATTGCTTGGATAATACCTGTCAGATTTTCATTTCCCGAATATTTTAGAAGCAAAATAGAAGCATAGACACCCTACAAAGCTGCCAGCCATTCAAAAAGGCTTCCGAGCATACACTCGGAAGCCTTGATTTTACTGCATTTTTTCAATTACTCAATGATAGAAGCCACACGACCGGAACCAACGGTACGTCCACCCTCACGGATAGCGAAAGTAAGACCCTGCTCCATAGCGATGGGATGGATCAGCTCGATGCTCATCTCAACGTTGTCGCCAGGCATGCACATCTCGGTGCCGGCAGGCAGGTTGCAGACGCCGGTCACGTCAGTGGTTCTGAAGTAGAACTGAGGACGGTAGTTGTTGAAGAAAGGAGTATGACGTCCACCCTCGTCCTTGGTCAGAACGTAAACCTGAGCGGTAAACTTGGTATGGCAGGTAACGGTGCCGGGCTTTGCAAGCACCTGGCCTCTCTCGATATCGGTTCTCTGGATGCCGCGGAGCAGTACGCCGATGTTGTCGCCTGCACGGGCCTCGTCCAGCAGCTTGCGGAACATCTCGATACCGGTAACAACGGACTTCTGCTTCTCCTCCTTGATACCGACGATCTCAACTTCCTCAGACATATGCAGAGTGCCGCGCTCCACTCTTCCGGTTGCCACGGTGCCGCGGCCGGTGATGGAGAATACGTCCTCGATAGGCATCAGGAACGGCTGATCGGTGGCACGCACGGGATCGGGAATATAGTCGTCCACGGTGTGCATCAGCTCCATAATCTTGTCGCCCCACTCGCTGTTGGGATCCTCCAGAGCCTTCAGAGCGGAACCCTGGATGATCGGGCAATCGGTAAATCCGTACTCCTCCAGCTGCTCGGTGATCTCCATCTCAACCAGCTCCAGCAGCTCGGGATCGTCAACCATATCGCACTTGTTCATGAACACTACGATATAGGGAACACCCACCTGACGGGACAGAAGGATGTGCTCCTTGGTCTGAGCCATCACGCCGTCGGTAGCAGCCACCACCAGGATAGCGCCGTCCATCTGAGCGGCACCGGTGATCATGTTCTTCACATAGTCAGCGTGGCCCGGGCAGTCAACGTGAGCATAGTGTCTCTTCTCAGTCTCATACTCCACATGTGCGGTGGAGATGGTGATTCCACGTGCTCTCTCCTCGGGAGCCTTGTCGATCATGTCGAATGCAACGGCCTCACCGGTGCCAAGCCTTGCGTTCAGGGTCTTGGTGATAGCGGCGGTCAGGGTTGTCTTGCCATGGTCAACGTGGCCAATGGTACCGATGTTGCAGTGCGGCTTATTTCTTTCAAATTTAGCTTTTGCCATTTTGTAGTCCTCCTTGTTATTCTAGGCAATTATTTTCTCCGCCGAATTGCTTCACACTTCGGCGGCAACGAACTCGGCTACTTTTGATTATATTAGAAAAGCAGCCCATTTTCAAGACATTTTTGTAAAATATTTCCCGCTTTGGAAAATATTATTTCGATTTTGCGGCAAGTACCTTCTCCTGCACATTCTTAGGCACCTGCTCGTATCTCTCAAAGAACATAGAGTAGTTGCCCCGGCCCTGGGTTTTGGAACGCAGATCGGTGGAATAGCCGAACATTTCGGCCAGGGGCACCAGCGCCTTCACCATCTTGCCGCCGCCGATATCGTCCATACCCTCGATCCGGCCACGGCGGGAATTGATGTCGCCGATCACGTCTCCCATATATTCCTCGGGCATGGTCACTTCCACTCTCATGATGGGCTCCATCAGCACGGGGGCCGCCTTCTGCATGGCATCCTTGAAGGCCATAGATCCAGCTATATGGAAGGCCATCTCAGAGGAGTCGACCTCATGGTAGGAGCCGTCGTACACATTGGCGTACACGCCCACCACAGGGAACCCGCCCAGGATACCTGTGTGAGTGGCTTCCTCGATACCCTCGCCGATGGCGGGGATATACTCCTTGGGGATAGCGCCGCCCACCACAGTGGATTCAAACTTGAACAGCTGCTCGCCGTTGGGATCCATGGGCTCGAACTTTACTTTACAATGTCCGTACTGGCCGCGGCCGCCGGACTGTCTTGCATACTTGGACTCCACGTCCACCGCCTTGGTAATGGCCTCCTTGTAGGCAACCTGAGGGGCGCCCACATTGGCCTCCACCTTGAACTCACGCAGCAGTCTGTCCACGATGATCTCCAGGTGCAGCTCTCCCATGCCGGCGATAATGGTCTGGCCGGTCTCAGGGTTGGTGTGCGCGCGGAAGGTGGGATCCTCCTCCGCCAGCTTTGCCAGCGCCTCGCCCATCTTGCCCTGGCCTGCCTTGGTCTTGGGCTCAATGGCCAGCTCGATCACGGGCTCGGGGAACTCCATGGACTCCAGGATCACCGGATGCTGCTCGTCGCAGATGGTGTCGCCCGTGGTGGTAAACTTAAAGCCCACCGCTGCGGCGATATCGCCGGAGTACACCTTATCCAGCTCCGCCCGCTTGTTGGCGTGCATCTGCAGGATACGGCCCACGCGCTCCTTCTTGTCCTTGGTGGCATTGAGCACATAGGAACCGGCGTTCATGGTGCCGGAGTACACGCGGAAAAATGCCAGCTTGCCCACAAAGGGATCCGCCATAATCTTAAATGCCAGAGCGGAGAAGGGCTCCTCATCGGAGGAATGTCTCTCCACCTCATTGCCCTCCAGATCGGTTCCCTTGATAGCAGGGATATCGGTGGGGGCAGGCATATACTCCAGGATTGCGTCCAGGAGCTTTTGTACGCCCTTATTGCGGTATGCGGAGCCGCAGCACACAGGAACGGCCGTGCATTCGCAGGTGGCCTTTCTCAGAACGGCCTTCAGCTCCTCAACAGAGGGCTCCTCGCCCTCCAGGTACGCCATCATCAGATCGTCGTCCAGCTCGCAGATCTTCTCGATCAGCTCGGAGCGGTACAGCTCCGCCTCGTCCTTCATATCCTCCGGGACCTCGCAGACCGTGATGTCGTCGCCCTTGTCGTCATTGTAGATATATGCCTTCTGCTCAAACAGATCGATGATTCCCTTGAAATCATCCTCCTTGCCGATGGGCAGCTGCAGGCAGATGGCGTTTTTGCCAAGCCTGGTCCGGATCTGCTCTACCGCGCCGTAGAAGTTTGCGCCCAGAATGTCCATCTTGTTGATGAACGCCATACGGGGCACATTGTAGGTGTCAGCCTGCCGCCACACATTCTCCGACTGGGGCTCCACGCCTCCCTTTGCGCAGAATACGCCGACGGCTCCATCCAGCACGCGGAGAGAGCGCTCTACTTCAACGGTAAAATCAACGTGGCCAGGAGTATCGATGATGTTGATACGGTGCTCCAGCGCGCCGGGCATGGGCTTGGTCTCCTTCTCCAAGGTCCAGTGGCAGGTGGTAGCAGCGGAAGTGATGGTGATGCCTCTCTCCTGCTCCTGCTCCATCCAGTCCATGGTGGCAGTGCCCTCATGAGTATCCCCCATCTTATAGTTCACACCGGTATAATACAGAATACGCTCGGTCAAGGTGGTCTTGCCCGCGTCGATATGAGCCATAATACCGATGTTTCTGGTTCTCTCTAACGGATATTCTCTTCCAGCCAAGATTTCTTCCTCCTATTGTTACGGAACAATCTAATTCTATACGGCAGCTGCGCCGACGCTCCCCAGACTAGAATCTGTAGTGAGCGAACGCCTTGTTTGCCTCTGCCATCTTATGCACTTCTTCTTTTCTCTTGACGGCTGCGCCCGTGTTGTTGGCAGCGTCCAGGATCTCGTTGGCCAGTCTGTCCACCATGGTCTTCTCGCCTCTCTTGCGGGAGAAGGTGGTCAGCCAGCGGAGGCCCAGCGCCTGGCGTCTGTCGGCTCTGACCTCGATGGGCACCTGATAGGTGGCGCCGCCGATCCGTCTCGCCTTTACCTCAAGAACGGGCATGATATTGTTCATGGCCTCTTCAAACACTTCTACGGCAGGCTTTCCGGCCTTAGCCTCAACCTTGGCAAACGCGCCGTACACAATCTTCTGAGCGACACCCTTTTTGCCGTCCAACATAATATTGTTGATCAGCCTGGTGACAATCTTGCTGTTGTACAGGGGGTCCGCCAATACATCTCTTTTTTGAATATGTCCTTTACGTGGCACGATTCTTCCCTCCTTATTCATTCTCCACGGATCCGGCCTGCGGATCCGGGTCTGCGCACCGGCCAAAGGAACGGCCCTTTATGCGCACAAATAAATCATCGGTACTCACATGTGTTTCCCCAAGTGTCCGCGCTGTCTATCTGATTTCCAGAATTCCAACACTTACCTTAGTTCCGTTATTGTGGTACAGTTCCGGCCTCTGCGCCTTACTTCTTGGCAGCCTTAGGCCTCTTGGCGCCGTATTTGGAACGGGCCTGCTTCCTGTTAGCAACACCTGCCGTATCCAGAGTACCGCGGATCACGTGATATCTGGTACCAGGCAGATCCTTCACTCTGCCGCCTCTGATGAGCACAACGCTGTGCTCCTGCAGATTGTGGCCCTCGCCGGGGATGTAGCTTGTCACTTCGATCCCGTTGGAGAGACGCACTCTGGCGATCTTTCTCAGAGCAGAGTTAGGCTTCTTGGGAGTTGCGGTCTTGACAGCAGTGCAAACGCCTCTCTTCTGAGGGGAGGATGCGTCCGTCGCCTTCTTGTGCAGAGAGTTGTAGCCCTTCTGCAGCGCAGGAGCGGTGGACTTCTTTACCGATGTCTGACGTCCCTTTCTCACTAACTGGTTAAATGTTGGCATTCTGTTTCACCTCTTTCTGGAATATATGATTAGAATGTTTCGCGCGCGCAAAAAATATGCATTCGCGTGCACACTTCGATAGTATAGCGGCTCGCGAATGCATTGTCAACTAAATTTTAGAGGAAAAACGCATTTTTGTGGAAATTGCTCATGAAAGCCTCATATTTCTCCCCGCTCTGCCAAGGCCTTCAGATACCGGCCCAGCGCATCCTGCCAGGAGGGAAGTCTTTCAAAGCCGGCGGCCGTGAGCTTTTCCTTGCTCATGCGGCTGTTGAAGGGCCGTTTGGCCTTGGCCGGATACTGGTCGGCGCTGACAGGATCCACCTGCACCTGCAGGCCCGCCTGGCGGAAAATCTCGCAGGCGAACTCATACCAGGTACAGATCCCCTCGTTGGTGGCATGGTACACGCCGTACTTGTCTGTCTGGATCATATCCACCAGGAGTCTGGCCAGATCATAGGTATAGGTGGGCGAGCCGAACTGATCGTTCACCACTGTCAGGCGGGAATTCTTCCTGGCAAGGTTCAGCATGGTCTTCACAAAGTTCTTCCCGTTCAGGCCGAAGACCCAGGCGATCCGCACGATAAAATATTTCTTCAGCGTGTTCTGCACCGCAAGCTCGCCCTCATACTTGGTCTGCCCGTACACATTCAGAGGATCCCTGGGATCCTCCGGCTCCCATGGGCGGACGCCCTGGCCGCCAAATACATAGTCCGTGCTGATGTAAATCATCGGAATATCCAGATCCCTGCACACATTGGCGATATACTGGGTGCCGTCCCGGTTCACTCTGCGGCACAGTTCCCGGTTCTCCTCCGCGGCATCCACAGCCGTGTAGGCGGCGCAGTGGATCACCGCGTCGGGGGCGGCCTGTCCGATCACTCTCTCCACGCTGGCGGCGTCGGTGATATCCATCTCCTGGATATCCACCCCCACGGACTCCATTCCCCTCTTCTTCAGCTCATTTACCACGTCGTAGCCCAGCTGGCCTCTGACGCCCGTCACAAAAACTTTCATCTGTTCTGCCTGCTTTCCTTATTATGTTATAATCATGTTGCTTCAACCGGATCCATTATCCATCATAGGCAACTGTGCTCTCCCTGTCAAG
The DNA here is from genome assembly GCA_947625475.1 of uncultured Acetatifactor sp. Taxonomy (GTDB): domain Bacteria; phylum Bacillota; class Clostridia; order Lachnospirales; family Lachnospiraceae; genus Acetatifactor. Next base: position 31,191 of record CANQOL010000023.1, on the reverse strand, counting down.
CATGAAAAAGGTCAAAAAAAACAGGCCGCTATTCGCAGCCTGTCTCACCGTTCTGACAAATCTCCAGCGCGTCGCTCTCCAGACGCGAGACCTCGCGTCCCAGCTTCATCAAATTCCAGCCGTGATACCCTTCCACATGATACCTGCCCATCAGATCAAGCACTCTGCTGCGGTTCACCCGGCAGCTCATCAGATAGACAGCCACTGCCGCAGCGGCCACAACTGCCGCCATGATCCAGAACAGCCCCGGGAATACGGCCGCGCTGCTCTGAGTGGGCATCTCGCCGATCAGGGGTACCGGCATATCTTCTATTACGACCAGGTCATACTGTACGGCCTGCGTCAATACACTTGTGAGGATCATATCCCAGACATCCTTTCTTTCGGATTTCTCCGCTTTTGTTGTCTCTATTTATTAAGACTCTCTTAACTTTTAAAACGGTCCACTATTTTCTACTTTTCTTTTACAATTTTTTATCATATAATAGATGTTGTCGGGGGATCCCATGGATTCGGGCTGTTTTTTGCCCTCTTCTCCCCGCCAAAAAGCGATCTATGAACAAAAGGAATCTTATATGAAAGACCCCGATTACAAGTACGTTGCTTCTCTTGTAGTCCGGGCTCAGCAAAACGACAGCAGCGCCTTCGCCGAGTTATATGCCCTGACATACAACAAGGTCTATAATTACGCGCGGCACTATCTGCGGGACGACTTTCTGGCCCAGGACGCGATGCAGGAAGTTTACATAACTGCGCTGAAAAACATACAAAAGATAAAGGACCCCTCCCTGTTCATCGCATGGATCAACCGGATCTCCTTCCATGTATGCTTTGACATGATGCAGAAGTCCGGCACCCGGAGCGAGACCGGGGACCCGGAGATTCTGGAGCTCATCCGGGACGAGTACCTGGACTCCAACCCGGAGGCCCGGGCGGAGAAATCTGACGAGATCCTGCGCCTGAGGAAGGCCGTAGAGTCCCTTCCCTTCCACGAAAGGGAAGTGATTACCCTCCGCTTCTTCGGCAATATGAAGCTGGAGGAACTGGCCGCCGCCCTGGAGATCAGCCGAAGCACCGTAAAGCGGTATTTGGCCTCGGGGCAGGAACACCTGAGAGAAATGCTGAAAGGATAGGAGGCCCTATATGTTCCGGAACAAAGAAAAATACAGGATGGACGTCCGCTCGGCAGACTCCGCCCTGCAGAATATCCTGACCCAGTGCGGCCAGAATCCCCAGGATTCCGGGGCGTCCTCCCTGGAGGAACTGCTGCGGCAGCAGAAGGCAAAAAACAGACGGCAGCGCATTGCCCTGGCCGTGCTGACCGTCCTGCTGGCGGTCTGCGTCCTGGCCGTGGCCGCGGTTATTCTGAGGGGACGCGGCCGCGAACCGCTGCAAAATCCCGAGCTTGTCTCCCACTACGTGGCGGAGGGACAGCTGCACATCACAATAGATCCCAGGGGCAATACCGTGCTCTACAGTGAAGCCTGTCTGTGCGAGCCGGACGGGACCCGGCACGCTCCCAGCTCCTACGATAAAAAGACGCATACCATCTGTTTCCCCTATCTGGGCACGGAGTGCAATATTTACATTCCCTGCCAGGGGGGCACCCAGCTGCATCTGCTGCTGGTTCCTCAGCAGTAAAGCCGCCCGGGGGGAGGCCGCGCCTGCCATATGAAACGGAAGAAACCGGAAAGCATCCACTGGATATGAGAAAAAAACTTCTGATCTTTCTAACTTCATACAGTCTCCTGGCGCTGCTTTTAACCGGCTGCCGTTCCTCCGGCCAGACGGTCTCCGCCAGCACCGCGCCGACTCCCGCCGCCCCGGCAGTCTCCGCCGCTCCGGCCCCCACCCCCATTGCGGTGGGCGGGCAGAGAGACGACGCCTTCACGGCCACTATGGGGGACGGGGAGGTTCCCTTCTGTCCCGTCCCGGAGGCGCCCGGGATCGAGGTGTACGGCAATGACATTGTATCCATTGACGTGTCCAATGTGAGCGAGGGTTATTTTATGCTCCGCTACAGCGGCTCCAGCCCCAAGGTAAAAATGCAGATCAGCGGCCCGAACGGCGCCAACAAGTGCACCTTCGACATCACCTCCGCCGAGTACGAAGCCTTTCCTCTGACCTCAGGGGACGGCACCTACACCATCGGCGTGTACGAGAATATTTCCGGCTCCAACTACAGCACCGCCTACAGCGTCAGCCTGTCCGTCCAGATTACCAACGTGTACGGGCCCTTCCTCTATCCCAGCCAGTATGTGAACTACACAAAGGATACCGAGGCCGTGGCCGTGGCCGCGGAGATCTGCAAGGATGTGGAATCGGAGCTGGACCGTCTTTCCATTATTTACAACTATGTAATTGAAAACATTGAGTATGACCACGAAAAGGCGCAGCTGGCCTCCAGCGGACAGCTTGGCGCCTATGTGTCCGATATTGACAAGTGCTTAAGCGAGGGCAAGGGCATTTGCCTGGACTACGCCGCCATCATGACATGTATGCTCCGCAGCCAGAGGATTCCCGCCCGGCTGGAGGTCGGCTATGTGCAGGACGTGTACCACGCCTGGATCAGCACCTACATCTACGACGTGGGCTGGGTCAACGGAGTGGTGCAGTTTGACGGCATCACCTGGAGTCTGATGGATCCCACCTTTGCCGCCACGGTCTCTTCCAAGGAACTCAAAAATTTTATCGGGGACGGCAGCAATTACGTTGTGAGATATGTTTATTAAAAGAATGGGGATTAATGTGAAAAATCACACTGATGTGCTGATTTTTCACATGAGAATTTGTGCCGGAGCGTCACAAATTCTCATGATGGCAGATGAGAAATCGCATTCGCGAATTTCTCATCGCCCCGTCGCGCAAAGCGCTCCGGAATGGAGATTCCTATGAAAAAAAAGCAAAAAATGTTGACATCCAGCGAGATCGCCTCCTTCTGTGACCAGACGGCCCTTCTCATCCAATCCGGCATTCTCCCCGTGGAATGTATGGATATTCTGCTCAGCGACACACACACCAAGGAGGGGAAGGAGATTCTGCAGACCGTGCGGGACGTGTGCGGAGTGGGGGAGCCCTTCAGCGAGGGGCTGGCCAGGACCGGCGTATTTCCCGACTACTGCCTGCATCTGATCTCCCTGGGCGAGGAATCAGGCAACCTGGACACCTGCCTGCGCTCCCTGTCAGAGTATTACACCAAGGACGACAACATCCGCTCCGGCATCCGCAGCGCCGTGTCCTATCCTTTGATTATGATCGGCATGATGTTCGCCGTCATCTATGTGCTGGTGAGCCGGGTCCTGCCCATATTCAACCAGGTATTTTCAGAGCTGGGCAGCGAGATCAGCGGTTTTGCCGCCTCTTTGATGAGCATCGGCTCCACCCTGAACCGCTACTCCTATGTGCTTCTGATCCTGATCGGCGGCGCCATCCTGTTCTACTTTGCCTCTCTGAAGATCCCCTTCTTCAAGAACGCGTGCAGACGTTTCCTGAACTGGCTGCCCCTGACCAGGGATTTCAATGAAAAATATGCCTGCCAGCGCTTTGCCAGCGGCATGGCCATGACCATGAGCAGCGGCATAGACACCTACTCCAGCCTGGATATGGCCGCCAATCTGGTGGATAATCCCAAGATGCAGGAGCGGATCAAGAGCTGTAAGGACCAGATCAAGGCCGGCTCCACTCTGCCCGAGGCTTTGGCCGGAGCCCATATCTTCAGCAATCTGCACTCCCGGATGATCGCCATCGGCTTCCGCAGCGGCAATATTGACGCTGTGATGCAGGGGATCGCCGACTCCTACGAGCAGGAGACAGACAAAAAGATCCAATCCATCATCGCTGTGCTGGAGCCCACCCTGGTAATCATCCTCTCCATCATCGTGGGAATGATCCTGCTGTCCTTCATCCTGCCTCTGATGGGCATTATGTCAAGCATTGGGTAAGAGGGAGAAAGCACCTATGAGCAACCGGTTTGAAAAATCTTCTTTTGAATATTTAAATAAAGTAATCTCCCTTCTGCCCCCTCTGTTCGGCCTGCTGCTGCTGGTGATCTTCATCCGGGGAATCCACTCTGTGGGAGACACGACCCAGGCCAAGCAGCAGGAAAGCCTGGAGACCGCCCTGGCCCGGAGTATCTCCCAGTGCTACGCGGTGGAGGGCTTTTATCCCCCCAGTCTCACTTATCTGGAGGAGCATTACGGCCTGACCTACGACAAGGACGACTTCTATGTGGATTATCAGCCCATGGGCGCCAATCTGATGCCCGAGGTGACTGTGCTCCCCAGAAGCGGAGCGGACTGAGCCGGACGCCGGCCGCCAGTCATACATTCAAAAAAGAAAGGCACAGGCATGTTCAAAAAGCAGGAAGGAAATCACATAGTAGACGTACTCTTTGTGCTGTTTCTGTTCGGAGTGTTCACCCTCTCAGCCCTGATTCTGGTGACGCTGGGAGCCAATGTGTACCAGAATACGGTCTCCCATATGAGCCAGAATTTCGACTCCCGGACAGCCAGCTCTTATCTGACGGAAAAGATACGCCAGAACGACCTCTACGACAGTATTGCCATTGAGCCCTTGGAAGGCGTGGAGGCCCTGGTGTTCACCCAGAGCTTCAACGGGACGGAATACGGAACCTACATCTATCTCTACGACGGCAGCCTGCGGGAGCTGTTCATGCGCAAGGGGAGCAGCATCGGGACCAACCCTCTGGCCGCCGGCGCCACTATCCTTCCTCTGGCTGACTTTCAGGCGCAGTTCGTGGAGGATCGGCTGCTGTGCCTTAAGCTGACCACCGTCTACGGCCAGGAGAAGACCATCTACGCCTCCACCCACAGCCATTGACGGCCCGGCCGCTAAACTGACAGATCCATTTGACCACAATTATCCGAAAGGCGGATCACATACTTGACACACTCCAAGACAACCCTCTTCTTAATGGAACTGATTATATCGCTCCTGTTTTTCTCCCTGGCCAGCACGGTCTGCGTACAGCTCTTTGTAAAATCAAGGAATCTGAGCAGACAGACCACGGAGCTAAACTATGGCGTGACCGCCGCTCAGAACCTGGCGGAGGCTTTTTACGGCTGCCAGGGGGAGCTGGACGCCGTCCAGGCCCTCTTTGAGGGAAGCTCTCTGTCCCAGGACGGCCGCACCCTCACGGTCACTGAGGATTCCTACTGCGCCACCCTCTCGCTCGCCGGCGCCGGACAGGACTGTCTGGAGGCGGATATCCGGACCTTTTTGAGAGAGGATCCCCAGCGGGATATCTATTCTCTTCATATCCTCTTTTATCCCGGAGAAAGGGGGGACGAAAATGGCAGGCCGTAAGACAGAGTTTCGGGTGAACGTCGGCACTTCCTCCATTCTGATGATCTTTGTGATCCTGTGCCTGGTTTCCTTTGCCACCCTCTCCATCGTGAGCTCCAACGCGGACTGGCGCCTGAGCCGGAAGGTGGCCGAGCGCACCAGCGCCTACTACGGGGCATGCAATGACGCCTACTCGGCGCTGGCCCAGCTGGACGCCTCCCTCCAGGAAATATATCTGGACGCCGGCGACGAGGCATCCTACTTTGAGGCGGCGGGGCAGAGCCGGGAGCTGCTCTTTCCCCTGTCAGACATGCAGGCCCTCCAGGTGAACCTGGAGATCCTCCACCCGTCCCAGGGAGAAGGCTTTTACCGCATTACCTGCTGGCAGGTGATCCTGACTCAGGAGCCGGAGTATAACAATTCGTTCAATGTGCTTCCCTGAAGAATATCTTTTTCGGAATATATGTATCAAAAAGAGGACCGCAGGCCGCGGTCCTCTTTTTGATACATAATATTCCCATACTCTGCGGAAAGTTTCCGGGATGCCTGCCAAGGGCCGTTCTCCTTACAGTTCATCCGCGCCGGCGGTCACCAGCTCTTCCTGAACCTGCAGCACGTCCCCATCTTCCTCCGGGACATCCTCCTGATCCGGCTCATCGCTCCCAAGCTCTCCGCTCTCAAGCTCATCGCCCTCAAGCACCTCATCCTCAAGCGTCTCGCCCTCAGGCCCGATCTGCCCGGCGTCCTCCTCCGCTCCAAGGCCGGAATCCTCCTGGGATTCCTCTTCCGGCATTCCTTCATCGATGGCCAGGAACTCCTCGTCGGTGCTGAGTCTGGTATTGCGGTATCTCTTCATGCCGGTGCCTGCCGGGATCAGCTTACCGATAATCACGTTCTCCTTCAGACCGATCAGAGGATCGATCTTGCCCTTGATAGCCGCCTCCGTGAGAACCTTTGTGGTCTCCTGGAAGGAAGCCGCGGACAGGAAGGAATTGGTGGCCAGAGCGGCCTTCGTGATGCCCAGCATCACCTGCTTGCCCTCTGCGGGCTGCCTGCCCTGGGCAATCAGTTCCTCATTCAGATCCTCGTAATCCAGCACATCCACCAAAGTACCCGGCAGGAACTCCGTGTCCCCGTTGTTCTCAATGCGGACCTTCTTGAGCATCTGGCGCACAATCACCTCAATGTGCTTATCTGCAATGTCAACGCCCTGAAGACGGTACACCCTCTGTACCTCTCTGAGCATATAATCCTGTACGGCCCGGATCCCCTTGATCTTTAAAAGATCATGCGGGTTCACGCTGCCCTCTGTCAACTCGTCGCCGGCATCCAGCTCCTGACCGTCCACAATCTTAATGCGGGAGCCGTAAGGGATCAGATAGGTCTTGCTCTCCCCCGTCTCCTCATTGGTGATGACCACCTCTCTCTTCTTCTTGGTGTCGCGGATCTCCGCCTTACCGGCAAACTCCGCGATAATGGCAAGTCCCTTGGGCTTTCTGGCCTCGAAGAGCTCCTCCACACGGGGAAGACCCTGTGTGATATCGTCGCCCGCCACGCCGCCGGTATGGAAGGTACGCATGGTCAGCTGTGTGCCGGGCTCGCCGATGGACTGGGCCGCAATGATGCCTACCGCCTCGCCCACCTGGACGGCCTCGCCGGTGGCCATGTTGGCCCCGTAGCACTTGGCGCAGATTCCGTCGTGGGAGCGGCAGCTTAAAATGGTGCGGATCTTCACCGCCTCCACAGGGCCGCCCTGCTCATTCACACCCACACTTAAGATCTTTGCCGCTCTGCTGGGGGTAATCATGTGGTTGCGCTTCACAATCACATTGCCGTCCCCGTCATAGATATCCTCACAGGAATATCTCCCTGTAATTCTGTCCTTCAGGCTTTCGATGGTCTCCCTGCCGTCCATAAATGCCTTTACGGTCATGCCGGGGATCTCGTCCCGGCCCTCGCAGCAGTCCACCTCCCGGATAATCAGCTCCTGAGACACATCCACCATACGGCGGGTCAGATACCCGGAGTCCGCGGTACGCAGAGCCGTGTCGGAGAGTCCCTTTCTGGCGCCGTGGGCGGACATGAAATACTCCAGCACGTCCAGGCCCTCACGGAAGTTGGATTTGATGGGCAGCTCGATGGTACGTCCGGTGGTGTCCGCCATCAGGCCCCGCATACCCGCCAGCTGCTTGATCTGCTGGTTGGAGCCACGGGCTCCGGAGTCCGCCATCATAAAGATATTGTTGTATTTGTCCAGACCTGCCAGCAGCACGTCCGTCAGTTCCTTATCCGTCTCGTTCCAGGTCTCCACCACCGCCCGGTATCTCTCCTCCTCGGTGATCAGGCCCCTGCGGTAGTTGGCAGAGATCTTATCCACGGTGGCTTGAGCGGCAGCCAGAAGCTCGCTCTTCTGGGCGGGCACGGTCATATCGGAGATGGAAACCGTCATGGCGGCCTTGGTGGAATACTTGTAGCCGATGGCCTTCACATCGTCCATCACCTCTGCGGTTCTGGAGGCTCCGTGGGTGTTGATAACCTTCTCCAAAATCTGCTTTAAGCCGCTTCTCTTGACGTGGAAATCCACCTCCAGCTTCAGCAGGTTCTCCGGGTCGCTTCTGTCCACAAAGCCCAGATCCTGAGGCAGGATCTCGTTGAACAAAAACCTTCCCAGCGTGGACTCCACCGTGCCGGTCACGGTCTCTCCCTGGGCGTTCTTCTTGGAAACCCTCACCTTGATGCGGGAGTGCAGGGTGATATAACCGTTCTCATAGGACAGGATCGCTTCATTCACGTTCTTAAAGAACTTGCCCTCGCCCAGCGCGCCGGGTCTCTCCTGGGTCAGGTAGTAGATGCCCAGCACCATATCCTGGGTGGGGACGGCCACAGGGCCGCCATCCGAAGGCTTCAGCAGGTTATTGGGGGAGAGCAGCAGGAAGCGGCACTCCGCCTGGGCCTCCACGGACAGGGGAAGGTGCACGGCCATCTGGTCCCCGTCGAAGTCCGCGTTGAAGGCGGTACACACCAGGGGATGCAGCTTGATGGCTTTGCCCTCCACCAGGATCGGCTCAAATGCCTGTATTCCAAGCCTGTGCAGAGTAGGGGCACGGTTGAGCATCACGGGATGCTCCTTGATCACTTCCTCCAGCACATCCCACACCTGGGTGTGCAGTCTCTCCACCAGCTTCTTTGCGTTCTTGATGTTCTGGCTGATGCCCTTGGCCACAAGCTCCTTCATCACAAAGGGCTTGAACAGCTCAATGGCCATCTCCTTGGGCAGGCCGCACTGATAAATTTTCAGCTCCGGGCCCACCACGATCACGGAACGTCCCGAATAGTCCACACGCTTGCCCAGCAGGTTCTGACGGAACCGTCCGGATTTGCCCTTGAGCATATCCGACAGGGATTTCAGCGCCCGGTTGCCGGGCCCGGTGACAGGACGCCCTCTTCTGCCGTTGTCGATCAGGGCATCCACCGCCTCCTGGAGCATGCGCTTCTCGTTGCGCACAATGATATCGGGCGCTCCCAGCTCAAGCAGCCTCTTGAGACGGTTGTTCCGGTTGATGATTCTCCTGTAGAGATCATTCAGATCGGAGGTGGCAAAACGGCCGCCGTCCAGCTGCACCATGGGGCGCAGATCGGGCGGGATCACCGGGATGGTGTCCATAATCATCCACTCCGGCTTGTTGCCCGAGCCCCGGAATGCCTCCACCACCTCAAGCCTCTTAATAATGCGGGCCCGCTTCTGGCCGGTGGATTCCCGCAGGCCGGTCTTCAGCTCCTGGGCCTCGGTCTCCAGGTCAATGGCCTGCAGAAGCTCCTTGATAGCCTCCGCTCCCATGCCCACACGGAATTTATTGCCCCAGGTCTCCCTGGCGTCCTGATATTCTCTCTCCGACAAAATCTGCTTGTACTCTAAGCTGCTCTCCCCCGGATCCAGCACGATGTAGGAGGCAAAGTACAAAACCTTCTCCAGCACCCTGGGGGATAAATCCAGGATCAGCCCCATCCGGCTGGGGATCCCCTTGAAATACCAGATATGGGAGACGGGGGCCGCCAGCTCAATATGTCCCATGCGCTCCCGGCGCACGCTGGCCTTGGTGACCTCCACGCCGCATCTGTCGCAGACCACGCCCTTGTAGCGGATCTTTTTATATTTGCCGCAGTGGCACTCCCAGTCCTTGCTGGGTCCGAAAATCCTCTCGCAGAACAGCCCGTCCCGCTCCGGCTTCAAAGTCCTGTAATTGATGGTCTCCGGCTTGAGCACCTCTCCGTGAGACCACTCGCGCATCTTTTCCGGGGAAGCTAATCCGATCTTGATGGCGTCAAATGTCATCGGCTGATAGGTATCCTTCTTCATTTCTGGCATGAATGACACTCCCTTTCCTTTTACTCGTTATAGTCAAACTCCGCGTCGTCGTAACCTTCCTCGTCAAAGCTGCCGTCAAATTCGTCCTCGGAGGTGACCAGAGACTCGCTCTCCTCGTCAAACTCCTGCTTCTGATAGCCCATGGCTCCCAGGGACCCGCTGTCATAATCGTCGTACTTGTCGTTCCCCTCCATCTCGAAGCGGTAGTCCGTATCGCCGTAGTCGATATTCTCCATGATCTCCACTTCCGTGTTGTCGTCCCGAAGCACCCGCACATCCAGGCCCAGGGCCTGCAGCTCCTTGAGCAGCACCTTGAAGGACTCAGGGATGCTGGGCTCAGGGATATTGTCTCCCTTGATGATGGCCTCGTAGGTCTTCACACGTCCCACCACATCGTCCGACTTCACCGTCAGGATCTCCTGCAGAGTGTAGGATGCGCCGTATGCCTCCAGGGCCCAGACCTCCATCTCGCCGAAACGCTGTCCGCCGAACTGGGCCTTGCCGCCCAGAGGCTGCTGGGTTACCAGAGAGTACGGGCCGGTGGAACGGGCATGGATCTTGTCGTCCACCAGGTGATGGAGCTTCAAATAGTGCATGTGGCCGATGGTGACCGGGCTGTCAAAGTACTCGCCGGTCCTGCCGTCCCGCAGGCGCACCTTGCCGTCCCTGGAGATGGGGACGCCCTTCCAGACCTCTCTGTGGTCCCTGTGCTCGTATAGATACTGCATCACCTCGGGCAGGAGCTCCTCCTTATGCTTTTTCTCAAACTCCTCCCACTCCAGATTTACATAGTCGTTTGCCAGATCCAGAGTGTCCATAATGTCCCTCTCGTTGGCGCCGTCAAACACGGGGGTCGCCACGTTGAAGCCCAGGGCCTTCGCGGCCAGGGACAGATGGATCTCCAGTACCTGTCCAATATTCATACGGGAAGGCACGCCCAGAGGATTCAGCACGATATCCAGAGGACGCCCGTTGGGCAGATAGGGCATATCCTCCACGGGCAGCACCCGGGAGACCACACCCTTGTTGCCGTGACGGCCTGCCATCTTGTCGCCCACGGAAATCTTTCTCTTCTGGGCAATATATACGCGCACCGCCTGATTGACGCCGGGAGAGAGCTCGTCGCAGTTCTCCCTGGTGAACACCTTGGCGTCCACCACAATGCCGTACTCGCCGTGAGGCACCTTCAGGGAGGTGTCCCGCACCTCTCTGGCCTTCTCGCCGAAGATGGCGCGAAGGAGTCTTTCCTCCGCGGTCAGCTCCGTCTCCCCCTTGGGGGTCACCTTGCCCACCAGGATATCTCCCGCCCGGACCTCGGCGCCGATGCGGATAATACCCCGATCGTCCAGATCCTTCAGGGCATCGTCGCTCACGCCGGGCACATCCCGGGTAATTTCCTCGGGGCCCAATTTGGTGTCACGGGCCTCCGCCTCATATTCCTCAATGTGCACGGAGGTATACACATCCTCCTGCACCAGTCTCTCGCTGAGCAGTACCGCATCCTCATAGTTGTAGCCCTCCCAGGTCATGAAGCCGATCAGAGGGTTCTTGCCCAGAGCCAGCTCCCCATCCTTGGTGGAGGGGCCGTCCGCGATCACCTGCCCTGCCTCCACACGGTCGCCCTTGCACACTATGGGCTTCTGGTTGTAGCAGTTGGACTGGTTGCTGCGGGCAAACTTGGTCAGATGGAACTCCTTCTTCTCCCCGTCGTCAAATGTAATCCGGATCACATCGGAGGCCACATAGTCCACCGTGCCGGCCTTGGGGCTCACCACACAGACGCCGGAGTCCACCGCCGTCTTGACCTCCATACCGGTTCCCACCACAGGGGCCTCCGTCATCAGAAGAGGCACCGCCTGACGCTGCATGTTGGAGCCCATCAGAGCCCGGTTCGCGTCGTCGTTCTCCAGGAAGGGGATCAGCGCAGTAGCCACGGAGAACACCATCTTGGGAGACACATCCATGTAATCGAACATGGAACGGGGATACTCCTGGGTCTCGTCCTTGTAACGGCCGGAAACCATGTTGCGGACAAAATGCCCCTCCGAATCCAGCGCCGCGCTGGCCTGGGCCACATGATAATTGTCCTCCTCGTCGGCCGTCATATATTCCACCACGTCCGTCACCACAGGGTTGGAGGGGTCGGATTTGTCTATCTTCCGGTAGGGGGCCTCCACAAAGCCGTACTCGTTGATCCTGGCATAGCTGGCCAGGGAGTTGATCAGGCCGATGTTGGGGCCCTCGGGGGTCTCAATGGGGCACATTCTCCCGTAGTGGGAATAGTGCACGTCACGGACCTCAAACCCGGCTCTGTCACGGGACAGGCCGCCGGGGCCCAGGGCCGAGAGACGTCTCTTGTGGGTCAGCTCGCCCAGAGGGTTGTTCTGATCCATAAACTGGGACAGCTGGGAGGAACCGAAGAACTCCTTCACCGCAGCCGTCACCGGCTTGATGTTGATCAGGGACTGGGGGGAGATTTCCTCCGCGTCGTGGGTGGTCATGCGCTCGCGCACCACTCTCTCCATACGGGAGAGGCCGATGCGGTACTGGTTCTGCAAAAGCTCGCCCACCGCCCGGATCCGTCTGTTCCCCAGATGGTCAATATCGTCATCGTTCCCCAGGCCGTACTCCAGGTGCATATTGTAGTTGATGGAGGCAAAAATATCCTCCTTTGTGATATGCTTGGGCACCAGCTCATGGGCGTTCTTTTTGATGGCCTCCGCCAGCTTCTCCGGATCGTCCCCAAACTCCTGAAGGATCTGGGAGAGCAGCGGATAGTACACCAGCTCCTTGATCCCCAGCTCTCTGGGATTGCAGTCCACAAATCCGGTGAGCTTCACCATCATATTGGAGAGAACCTTTACATTCTTCTCCTCGGTCTGAATATATACGAAGGGCACTGCCGCGTTCTGAATGGTATCCGCCAGATCCGCCGTCACCTTGGTGCCCGCAGCCGCGATCACCTCACCGGTGGAGGGGTCCACCACGTCCGCCGCCAGGATCTGATGGCGGATGCGGTTGCGCAGGGCCAGCTTCTTGTTGAATTTATATCTGCCCACCTTGGCCAGATCATATCTGCGGGGGTCAAAGAACATGGCCTTGATCAGGCTCTCGGCGCTCTCCACGCTTAAGGGCTCGCCGGGACGGATCTTTTTGTACAGTTCAAGGAGGCCCTCCTGATAATTCTCGGCAGTGTCCTTTCCAAAGCTCGCCTCGATCTTGGGCTCGTCTCCGAAGACCTCCCGGATCTCGTCGTTGGTGCCAAGTCCCAGGGCACGGATCAGCACCGTGACGGGCACCTTTCTGGTTCTGTCCACCCGGACATAGAACACATCGTTGGAGTCCGTCTCATACTCCAGCCAGGCGCCCCTGTTGGGGATCACCGTGCAGGAGAACAGCTTCTTTCCTATCTTATCGTGTCCGACAGCGTAATAGATACCGGGGGAACGGACCAGCTGGCTCACGATGACACGCTCCGCACCGTTGATGATAAAGGTGCCGGTCTCAGTCATCAGGGGCAGGTCGCCCATGAAGATCTCATGCTCGCTGATCTCCTCCTTTTCCTTATTGTAAAGGCGCACCTTTACCTTCAGGGGGGCGGCGTAGTTGGCGTCTCTCTCTTTGCATTCTTCAATCGAATACTTCACGTCATCCTTACAGAGTACAAAGTCCACAAACTCCAGGCTGAGGGAGCCGCTGTAGTCAGCAATGGGAGAGATGTCCTCGAAGACTTCCTTCAAGCCTTCCTCCAGGAACCACCGATAGGAGTCCTTCTGGACTTCGATCAGGTTGGGCATCTCTAATACTTCTTTTTGTCGCGAATAACTCATACGCATATTCTTGCTGTCAGCAGTAGGACGTATTCTGTTCTTTTCCATTGACATTTCACCCCGTTCTATTTGATTTGAGCTTCTCCGTTGTCGGTTTTTTGTGAAAATACCAACAAAATAAGCACACCACTCCACAATAGTGCATCATACATATTAACACAAGCATTGGGAAAACGTCAAGAAGATTTTTTGACTTAAGAGAAATTTAATTTATTATATGAGGCAGAAAAGACCCCATCCCGGGATGGGGTCTTTTCTCTCTATGGCAGAGGCCCACAGGAAGATTACTTCAGGGTAATCTTTGCGCCTACCTCTTCCAGCTTCTTCTTGATTTCCTCGGCCTCCTCCTTGGAAGCGGCCTCCTTCACCATCTTGGGAGCGCTGTCCACCAGATCCTTTGCCTCCTTCAGGCCCAGGCCAGTGATCTCGCGGACCACCTTGATAACCTTAACCTTCTCGGCGCCGATCTCGGTCAACTCCACGTCAAACTCGGTCTTCTCCTCCACCTCAACGGCAGGGCCGGCAGCCGCCACAACAACACCTGCGGATGCGGACACACCGAACTCTTCCTCACATGCCTTTACCAAATCGTTTAATTCCAGCACGCTTAACTCTTTGATAGCGTCAATCAGTTCCTGAGCTGTTAACTTAGCCATTTTCATTTCCTCCATTTTGATATGTTTTCTTGTTCCCTGTTAAGCAGCGGCTTTTACTCCGCCGCAGGCTCGGAAGCTGCGGGAGCTTCCTCTGCCGCCGGCTCGGCTGCGGACGCGCCGCCTTTTTCCGCCAGCTGCTTCATCACACGGGCGAAATTGGCGATGGGCGACTGCATGCTTCCCAGCAGTCTGGAAAGAAGCACTTCTCTGGAAGGGATATCCGCGATCCGCTGCATACCCTTCGCATCGTACACGGTGCCCTCCACCACGCCGGCCTTGATCTCGAGCTTGTCAGCCTTCTTGGCAAACTCCGCCAGGATTCTGGCGGGAGCCGTGGCGTCCGTCGCAGAGTAGGCCATGGCGCTCGGCCCCTCCAGATAGGGAGCCAGGTCCTCGCAGGCCGTACCCTTGAACGCAAAGTTCATGAAGGTGTTTTTGTACACCTTGTAGCCAACCCCTGCCTCACGCAGAGTTTTGCGCAGCTGGGTGTCCTGCTCCACGGTCAGTCCCCGGTAATCCACCAGGACCACTGACTGGGCGTCCTTGATGTTCTCGGAGATCTCCGCCACGATCGGCTGCTTCAATTCGATCTTTGCCATTTTTTTACCTCCTTTTCGATTGTTTGCCGAAAGTAAAATACAGCACGAATAAATAACGCCCTTCCGAAGGGAAAGGGCGCAATACAGTCTCATCTACTCGCTCTCCTCGGCAGGCGCTGACGCTTACGTCCCCAGGGGACACCTGCTGTCTTCGGCACGGTTTTCCAACCTTTTTGTACTCTACCACATCCCAAGCGGGATGTCAAGTGTTTTCTCAGCGGGGTTCCCGGCATTTTTTCAACGGGTTCCCCCAGCGGGTTTCCCGGCGTTTTCTCAGCAGGGTTCCCGGGCTTTCCCCCTCACATGCCCTGCAGAAGCGCCAGATAGGTGTCCATGGGAATATTGGCGCTCTCCAGAGTGGTGGCGTTGGCAGCCGAGAGGGCGACGGCCCGGTTTAACGCCTCCTGGGGCTCCGTCCCCTCCAGCTGGCTCATGCAGTAGGAGGCCACCACCGTATCCCCGCAGCCCACCGTATTGACCGCGGCGATATGGGGCGCTCTCCGGGACAGGATCCTCTCCCGGTCCACGTACAGGATCCCCTCCGCCCCCAGGGAAATGATGACCTTCCGGATCCCCTTGTCCAGCAGGCGCTTCGCCGCCTCCGCAAGCTCCTCCCGGGCAGCGAGCTTATGGCCCGCCAGGTACTCCATCTCCCTCCAATTAGGCTTGATCAGATAGGGGCCCGCCTCCACTCCCATCCGGAGCGCCTCCCCCGCGGCATCCAGAAACACCTTTTTCCCCATGGCGCCCGCAAACTCGGTCAGCTTCCGGTAGATATCCATGGGCACTCCCTTGGGCACGCTGCCCGAGAGCACGACGATATCGCTCTCCCCGGCGCGCCTTTCATATTCCTCCAGGAAGCTGCGGATCTCACCCTCGCCGATGGCCGGGCCCGGCTCCAGCAGCTCCGTCACATATCCGTTCTCCGCCAGAATATTGGTGTTCACCCGGGTGTCCCCCTGAATGGGGGTGAAGGCGCACCGGGCCCCCATTCTCTCCATGGCATCCGAGATCATCCGGCCGCTGTATCCCCCCAGGAACCCCATGGCCGTCACGGGGATCTGAAACTGGCGCAGCACCTTGGTCACGTTGACGCCCTTGCCTCCGGCGATGCTCTTTACGGTCTGCAGGCGGTTCACCTGGCCCAGCATCAGTCCGGTGACGGTGCAGGTCTTGTCCACAGCCGGATTTAAGGTCACTGTAAGTATCATAGTCATTCCTCCCGTCAACAATAGTTCTCCATGATAAACTGTAAGGATTCCCTGCCGCGGTAGCTGTGAATCCCAAGCTGATAGGTGATGGAGACCCGATATCCGCCGCACACCGCCAGGGCTCTTCCCTCAAAGAGAGCCGCGGCGCTGCCGGGGCCGTACTTTTCCTCCAGGAAGCCGCAGAAGGCGTCCACATCCCCGAAAAACATAACCTCCAGCCGCTCCCGGCCGGAAAGGGCCGTCAGCCGGGCATAGTTCTGGCCGCGCCCGATTCTTCTGGCCTCCACAAAGCAGACCTCCCTCTGGGCAAACAGGGGCCTTGGGTTCCCCGCTCCGCAGGGCTCCAGCAGCTCCAGCTCCCTGGCCAGGGAGAAGGTTGCGTAATCCATGGGCATAGGCACGTCGATATGTACCTGGGGAATAAAATCCGCCTCCGTGAGAGACGACCTCTCGTTCAGATCCCGGCGCAGAGACTCTATATCCTCCTCCCGCATGGAGAGGCCGGCCGCCAGCCTGTGGCCGCCGTACCTGGTAAAATAGTGCTTTACCGCCGTGAGGGAATCATACATGTGGTAGGCCTCGATAGACCGTCCGGAGCCCTTCACCCCCTGCTCCCCCCTTGTCAGCACCAGCACCGGGTGATGATAGATTTCCCGGATCTTGCCGGCTACAATCCCCGCCAGGCTCTCATGAAGCTCCGGCAGATAGATGAGCATCACCGGATCCCTGTCCAGCCGGCGCTCCCGAATCTGCTCCAGGGCCGCCTCCACCCCCTTCTGGGTCAGATTCTTGCGGCTGTTGTTCAGCTCCAGCAGCTCCCTGGCCATGGTCATTGCCTCCATCTTCGTGGAGCTGCGCAGCAGCTCCAGCCCCCGCAGGGCCGTGTCCAGCCGTCCGGTGGCGTTCAGGCAGGGGCCCAGCACAAAGCCAAGATGATAGACATTGAGACGGGCGCCGTCCAGCTCGTTTACCTCGATCAGGGCTCTGAGCCCCGGATTCTGAGTTCGCCGCATCCGCGCCAGCCCCTCCTTCACGATAATGCGGTTTTCGTCCCGCAGCTCCATCACGTCGCACACGGTAGCCAGGGCCGCCATCTGTATCAGATCCTCAAAGAGCTCTCCCTGGCCCGCCGCAGGCTTTTTCTCACAGAGGGCCTGTATCAGCTTCCAGGCCACCACGGCCCCGCAGACAGAGGGGAAGGGATAAGTGCACGCCTCCTGCCGGGGGTCCACCACCGCATCCGCCGGGGGAAGAAGCTGCCGCCGCAACCCCCCTTCCTCCACAAAGGGCACCTCATGATGGTCCGTCACCACCGTGCGGATCCCCAGGCTCCTGGCCAGGGCGATGGGCTCCACCGCCGCGATCCCGTTGTCGCAGGTGATCACCATACCCACTCCCGCGCCGGCCGCCTCCCGGATCAGATCCTCGCTCAGGCCGTAGCCATCCTTGATCCGGTGGGGAATGGCAGCGTCCACCTTTGCCCCCAGGGCTTCCAGCCCCCGGAGCAGGATATAGGACGCGCATACCCCGTCCACATCATAGTCCCCTATCACCCGAAGAGAGATGCCCTGCTCTATGGCCTCCAGGATCAGGGCCGCCGCCCGCTCCATCCCCGCCATGCGCCAGGGGGAATAACAATCCTTCAGCGTCCCGTGCAGGAACCGCTCCACTCCCTCCGGGTCCGTGATATCCCGGTTGCGGATAATCCTGGCCACCACCGGGTCAATGCCGAAGCGCTCTCCCCAGGCTGCAAAATCGGCCCTCTTGGCCGCCACAAACCATTTCTCCATACACTCTCCTGCGCGGCGCGCCCTTCCTGCGGAGCGCCATTTCCCCTCCGCACGCCTTTTTCTCCCCCGGCGCCGCCTCCGGTCACTGCTGTTCCTGCCTGCCGCCGGCCCGGTCACTGCTGCTCCCTGCTAACCGCCGGCCCGGTCACCGCTGCCCCCTGCTAACCGCCGGCCCGGCCACCGCTGTTCCCCTGCCGCCGGCCTCTGCATTCCGGGCCGGCAGGAGTCCCGGGAACAACATCGCGCCGTGACATAAGACCGCCACGGCGCGAAACCATTCCAAACCGATTTTATTTTGTCTCCTTGGGCGGGAACTTTTTGCGCAGCACATACCACATGGCGCCCGCCAGGCAGACGGATGAGTAAGCGCCGCAAAGGATACCCACCATGAGAGGCAGGGCGAAATCCCGGATGCTGGTCACTCCCAGCACATACAGCACCGCCACCATGATAAAGGTGGTCAGGGAGGTGAAAATGCTTCGGGACAGGGTCTGGGTGATGCTTCGGTTGACAACCTCCTTCAGATCATCCTTTTTGGTCATCGCCGCCATATTCTCACGCACCCGGTCAAAGACCACGATGGTGGCGTTGATGGAATAACCCACGATGGTCAGCATACAGGCGATAAAGGTGTTGCTCACGGATACCCGCGCCGCCGCATAGAAGGCCAGCACCACCAGCACATCATGGACCAGGGCCGCCACGCCGCTGGCGCCGAAACGGATATCGCTGAAGCGGATCCGGATATAAATCAGCATACACACGATGGCCACCGTCACCGCCAGAACCGTATCCCGCTTCATCTCGCTGCTGATGGTGGAGCTGATGGTTTCAGAGGTGATCCTGTCCTTGCTCACGCCAAATTTTTCCATAAACATTTGATCCAGGCGGTCTCTCTGATCCACGGTGAGGGTGTTGGTCTTAAAGATTACCTCGCTGGAATCCTGTACGGTCTGGATCTGGACGCCGCTGCCGGCGATTTCCTCCACCAGAGGCACGATCTCCTGATTCACCTGCTCCAAAGTCCTGTTCTCATTGAAGTTCACGGTAACCGCCGTGCCGCCCTTAAACTCCAGGCTGTAATTCAGGGCGTCCCCGGTGGATGCCTTGTTTACTCCCATGACCGCAAAGCCGGCCAGGATCAGGACCAGGGAGAGGATGAAGAACACCCTTCTCTTTCCCAGGAAATCAATGGTCTTGTGCTCCTTGCCCACGCCGTACCACTTCATATTCTGCACGCCCAGGGCGTAGAGGGCCTTGATGATCCAGCGGGTCACCACCAGGGCGGTGAACATGGAGAGCACGATGCCCAGAGCCAGGGTCTGGGCAAAGCCCTTCACCGTTCCGGGGCCCAGAAGCAGAAGCACCGCCGCCGCAATCAGAGTGGTGATATTGCCGTCCACGATGGCAGAAAGGGCCTTGTCAAACCCGATCTTGATGGAGCTGCGGACCGTCTTGCCGGTGGCAAGTTCCTCCCGGATCCGGGCGAAAATAATCACGTTGGCGTCCACCGCCATACCGATGGACAGGATAATGCCCGCCACTCCGGAGAGGGTCAGGGTCATATCAAAGCCGTTGATCAGAAGAACCATCAGGGCCACATACAGGGCCAGGGCCACAGCGGAGGCTGCCCCCGCTACAAAGTACACGGCGATCATGAAGACCACCACGATGGCAAATCCGATGGCGCCCGCCTTCAGGCTGGTGTCAATGGCCTCCACGCCCAGCTGGGCGCCCACCACCTTGGAGTGGAGCTCTTCCAGCTCCAGGGACAGTCCGCCGATGCGGATGGTGGAGGCCAGCCTTTCCGCCTCCTCAAAGGTACGGCTGCCGGAAATCTGGGCCGTGCCGTCCGTGAGAACCGCCTGGACTCTGGGCACGCTCACAAAGGCCCCGTCGTAATAGATCCCAATGGTCTCGCTGTTGACCCCGCCGTTGTAGGCTTTCTCGGTGGCCACGGCGAACTTCTCCCGGCCCTGGTCGGTCATGGTCAGATCCACCACAATCTGCTGGTTCTGCATGGAGTCCACATAGCTCCCCGCCCTGGCCGAGGCGATGTCCGTCCCCTCCAGCACGATGGAGCCCTCCTGCTGCAGCTGTTCAATGGGCTTGTTCAGCATGTACTCATAGCCCACGGTCCCGTCCGCTTCCGTCACGGTCTGCAGGCTGTAGTTGTCGGTTCCGTCCGGCCCTGTCTGAGCGATAAAATACAGGGTGCCGGGACGTCCCAGCTCCTGGAGGATGGCGTTGGCGTCGGTGACGCCGGGGATCTCAATATTGATCCGGTCCGCCCCCTCCTGATACACAATGGCCTCCGTGCTGTAATTCCACACACGCTGCTGGAGCTTGCTGATGGTGTCGCTCATATCCGTGGCTGAGGGAGTCCCCTCCCCCACCACCTGGTAGGTGATGCTGACGCCGCCGGCCAGATCCAGGCCCAGCTTGATATCCGAGGCACTGCCCTTGCCGTAGCCGTCCACACCCTTGAGATCCACAAAGGCGACGCCCGCCAGCAAAACCACCAGCGCGATCAGGACCACAATGGCTCTACTCTTCTTCATCTTCCCTATTCTCCTCCTTTTCCGCCTCCGCGGCTTTTATCATCACAGCGCATTCCACGCGCTTTCTCTCCAGTTCGCAGCCGATCTCATAGGCGTCGTTGATGTTCCCGTGGAAATTGTAGGAATTGGCGGCGCAGCCGCCGCTGCAGTAAAACTTGGCAAAGCACTCGCGGCATTTCTCCTTGGCGTACACATTGCAGCCCTTGAACTCGTCCCGAAGGGCGGTGTTGGTGATCCCCTCGTCCACATTGCCCATCTTAAACTGCTCCTGGCCCACAAACTGGTGGCAGGGATAGAGATCCCCCCAGGGGGTCACCGCCAGATACTCCGTGCCGGAGCCGCAGCCCGAAAGCCTCTTTGCCACGCAGGGCCCGCCCTGCAGATCTATCATAAAATGGAAGAAGTTGAAGCCCTTTCCGGCCTCCCTCCTTGCCAGGATTTCCTTCGCCAGCTTGTCGTACTCCTCCCGCAGGATGGGCAGATCCTCCTGCCGGATGGCGTAGGGATCGGAGGGCTGAGCCACCACAGGCTCCACGGAAATCTGCTGAAAGCCCAGATCCGCCAGATGCTTTACATCCTCGGAGAAGTCCAGATTATAGTGGGTGAAGGTTCCCCTCACATAATAGTTCATCTGGCCCCGGCTCTCCGCCGCCCGCTGAAACTTGGGGACAATCAGATCATAGCTCCCCTGCCCGCCCCGGAAGGGACGCATCCTGTCGTGAACCTGCTTTCTGCCGTCGATGCTCAGCACCAGGTTGGACATTTCCCGGTTTGCAAACTCCAGAATTTCCTCGTTTAAAAGCACCCCGTTGGTGGTCAGGGTGAAGCGGAAGCGCTTCCCCGCCGCCTTCTCGATGCTTCGGCCGTACTCCACCAGGTCCTTCACCACCTGCCAGTTCATCAGGGGCTCTCCCCCGAAGAAATCCACCTCCAGGTTCACCCGGTTCCCGGAGTTGGCCACCAGGAAATCCAGGGCCTTCTTCCCCACCTCAAAGCTCATGAGAGCCCTGCGGCCGTGGTACTCTCCCTCCCCGGCGAAGCAGTAGGTACAGGCCAGATTGCAGTCGTGGGAGATGTGCAGGCAAAGGGCCTTCACCACCGTGGAGCGCTTCTTGAAATCAAACACATAATTTTCGTAAATATCCGGCGCGAAGAGCTGGCCCGCCTTCTCCAGCTCCAGGACCTCGTCCACCGCCTCCCGCACGCTTTCGGCGTCAAAACCCGGGCGCACCAGGCCGGCCACTGCCGCCTGGACGGTGTCCCGGTCCCGGACGCCCCCCTCGATCAGGGGCTCGATCAGCGGCACCACCTCGTAGACCACATCGTCCACCACGTGGACCGAGCCGCTGTTCACATCCATGACAATATTGTATCCGTTGTTTTTATACTGATGAATCACTTTCTACCCTTCACAGCCTTTCTCAGATCGCCTTGGCCCGCTCTCACCCATACACACAATAAGCAGCGACAATAAAGTCGCTGCTTACTGTCTCGCGCCGTCTCCGACTATTTAATCTTCTCGCAACTCTGATTGCCAACGGTGCAGGATGTCTTGCAGGCGGACTGGCAGGACGTCTGGCACTCGCCGCAGCCGCCCTTCTTCATGGATTTCTTTAAATCTCTGGTTGTCAGTGTCTTGATGTGCTTCATAGATCACAGCCTCCTTGCGATAATTAAAAGATTGGTTTAATATCTGGCCACGTTCACCTTCACGCCGGGGCCCATGGTGGAGGTCAGCGTAATGCTTCTCAGATACTGACCCTTCAGGGCGCTGGGTCTTGCCTTCACAATGGCGTCCATCAGCGCGTTGAAGTTCTCCAGCAGAGCCTCCTCGGTAAAGGACGCCTTGCCCACCGGAACATGCACAATATTGGTCTTGTCAAGCCTGTACTCGATCTTACCGGCTTTGATATCGTTGATAGCCTTCGTCACATCCATGGTCACGGTGCCGGCCTTGGGGTTGGGCATCAGGCCCTTAGGTCCCAAAATCTTACCCAGACGGCCCACCACGCCCATCATGTCGGGAGTGGCTACCACCACGTCGAAGTCCAGCCAGCCCTCATGCTGAATCTTGGGGATCAGCTCCTCGCCGCCCACAAAGTCAGCGCCGGCCGCCTCGGCCTCATTTACCTTGTCGCCCTTGGCGAACACAAGGACTCTCACCGTCTTGCCGGTTCCGTGAGGAAGCACCACGGCTCCACGGATCTGCTGCTCCGCATGACGCCCGTCGCAGCCCGTTCTGATGTGCACCTCGACGGTCTCGTCAAACTTTGCGACTGCGGTCTTCTTCACCAGCGCGACCGCATCGGCGGGCTCATACGCCACCGCTCTGTCTACCAATTTGGCAGCCTCTACATATTTTTTCCCATGCTTCATTATTTTACCTCCTAGGTTCCAGCGACAGTCCCGGGGACTGTCTCCCAATTCCAACTGATTTTAGTCTTCTACCACAATGCCCATGCTTCTGGCTGTACCTGCGATCATGCTCATGGCTGCTTCCACGCTGGCTGCGTTCAGATCCGGCATCTTCAGCTCCGCGATCTCGCGAACCTTATCCCTGGAAATAGTGGCAACCTTTGTCTTGTTGGGAGCTGCGGAGGCAGTCTTTAAATTGCAGGCCTTCTTCAGCAGCACTGCTGCGGGCGGAGTCTTGGTAACGAAGCTGAAGCTCCTGTCCGAGTACACCGTGATGACAACGGGAATAATCACATCGCCCTTGTCCGCCGTCCTGGCGTTGAACTGTTTTGTGAACTCTACGATGTTCACACCCTTCTGGCCCAGAGCAGGTCCGACAGGGGGAGCCGGCGTCGCTTTGCCGGCAGGGATCTGTAACTTGATATATCCTTCTACTTTCTTTGCCATAATGGCACCTCCTATAATGTGGTGGTTCGGCGCGGGGAACCCCGGGCAGGCCCGGTCCCGCTCCCACGGGGATATCGCTATCCCTTATCTGATGCTCTATCCTAACCCCGGCCAAAGGGCCGGAGAAAAGATCTGATCAAAGCTTTCTCACCTCCGCGAAGCTGATTTCCACAGGTGTCTCCCTGCCGAAGAGCTCCACGCTGATGGTGGCTGTCTGCTTGCCAAAGTCCATCTTCTGGACCACTCCCACGGTATCCTTCCAGACGCCGGCCACCACCGCGATGCTGTCGCCCTCGGCAAAGTCAACCGTCATCTTGTCCGTCTTGATCCCAAGGGGCTTCATCTCCGCATCCGAGAGGGGCACCGGCTTGCTGCCAGGTCCCACGAATCCGGTGACGCCCCGGGTGTTGCGGACCACATACCAGGTATCGTCATTCATCTCCATATTGAGCAGCACATAGCCGGGGAACATCTTCTTCTGAACGGTCTTCTTGACGCCGTTCTTCACCTCGATCACTTCCTCCAGGGGGACTCTGACCTCCAGGATCTGCTCCGCCAGGTGCTTATTGTTCTCGATGGTTTTCTCAATATTGGCTTTGACCTTATTCTCATAACCGGAATACGTATGAACTACATACCATTTCGCCTCTGCCATACAATCGCCCTCGCTTATAATGATGTCAGTATATTGACGCCGTACTGAATGATATAGTCGAGCACCGCAATGATCAGACCCACTGCTATGGAAATCGCAACCACCGCGACGGATTGCTTTATGGTGGACTCTCTGTCCGGCCATGAAATCTTCTTAAACTCTGCCTTCAGGCCCTTAAAAAAGCTGGGCTTTGAAGACTTCTCTGCGGAATCTCCCATCACTGCCTCCCATCCGGCGCCCTGCCGGCGCCCTTCGATCCAACCCAAAAGCGGGATTACTTAGTCTCCTTGTGCAGGGTATGTCTCTTGCAGAATCTGCAGTATTTCTTGGTCTCCATCCTGTCGGGATGAGCCTTCTTTTCCTTTGTGGTGTTGTAGTTACGCTGTTTGCACTCCGTACATGCCAACGTGATCCTTGTACGCATACTGTCCTCCATTCCGCTGCCAGGCAGCCACTCTATAAGTCCCCGCGAGGATGTATTTCCTCCCGTCCGCGCTCCCGGACGGCCTCAATAATTAAGCATAAAAAAAAGACCTGAATCCATCTCGCTTACTCACTATACCACATAGTTTCCCGTCCGTCAACATATTTTTCGCTTCCCGGGAATACTTTGTCAGAGAAAAGCTGCCCTGCCGGTTCGTTTTCCCGGCAGGGCGGCTGTCACTCTTCTCACTGCGGTTCTAAAACCGCCTCTTCTCTTACTCTTCCCTCTTACTTTTACTCTTCCTCGTCGTCCTTCCTGCGGCGCTTCTTGAACAGGCCCACAGCCGTAAAGGCTGTTCCGCCCAGCGCCAGATAAGGCACCGGCCACCAGAGCTGTCCGGTCCGAGGAAGCCTTCTGGCGGGCAATACCCTTCCGTCAGGCCCTCTCATCCGGCGGGCTCCCAGAGGGATTCCGGTCCGCTCATCCAAATCAATGGAGTTGACCACGGTAAAGAGGAATCCGTCGTCCGTCACAGAGGCGTTGTAATATCTGGGCACATTCATCTCCTGCACGGAATAGACAATCTCCGTTCCGTTCTCATTCAGCTTCGGAAGTCCTTCCCACAGGTAGACCCAGCTGTTCGCATCGCTCAAAA
This sequence comes from uncultured Acetatifactor sp., assembly GCA_947625475.1. Classification (GTDB taxonomy): domain Bacteria; phylum Bacillota; class Clostridia; order Lachnospirales; family Lachnospiraceae; genus Acetatifactor. Next base: position 6,278 of record CANQOL010000023.1, on the reverse strand, counting down.
CCACCTCATCGACCTGCACTCCGTCGGCGTACAGCCGGACGGTAACGCTCTCCGATCTGTAGTCCTCATACATATCGTCGTTCCAGGACTTCACCACCGACCGGTTTACAACCGGAAGGGGAGTAGGAGTAGGCGAGGGCGACGCGGTAGGCGTCGGTGTAGGTACCGGATGCCATTCAGGAGTGGGCGCCGGAGTTGCGGTAGGCGCCGGGGTCTCCGTAGGTGCCGGGGTCGCGGTGGGCGCCGGGGTCTCCGTAGGCGCGGGCGTCGCGGTGGGCGCAGGAGTCTCCGTAGGCGCCGGGGTTGCACTGGGCGCAGGAGTCGCGGTAGGTGCAGGCGTCTCACTGGGCGCAGGAGTTGCACTGGGCACAGGGGTTACACTGGGCGCCGGGGTTGCACTCGGGGACACGCTGGGACTCGGGCTTGTGCTCGGACTCGGGCTTGTGCTAACGCTCGGAGTTGCGGTGGGACTCGGCTTCTTTTCATTCTCCACCACCTGCTCAACAGGGGCTTCCAGCGCCAGGTTCACAATACTATACTCTCCCGCAGCACTTTTGAACGCCGTGTTTTCTTCCACGGAGAAGTAGAAATAATACCTGGTGGTATCCTCCTTATAACCCTGTAACGGGGCAGTCTCCACCACATAATACAGAGTATCTGCCGCATATCCGTCGTCCTTAAACGACAGCTTAAACTTACCGTCAGCATCTGTGCTAAAGGTTTTAAACTCGTTTTCCGTGACCGTGCCCCCTTCTTCAAGGGTAACCCGATACACTGTGAATTTGACTCCTTCCAAGGGGGTTCCGGTTCCTTCTCCGGAACCTGCATCCACCTTTTGGAAGCTATACTCGTTTACAGTCTTTTCATTGTCGTAACTATCTGCCTTCCCTTGGTTCTCGCCGTACAGATTCACAGCCTTTTGGCCCAGATCCGCCAGCCCAGGCACCTGCGAATCATCCTCTGCATAGTAGAAATAAAATTTCTGAGAATTTGCAGGCATCTCATACCCTGTTGCAGGCTTTTTCTCTTTCACATAGTATAAAACGTTCTCCGCAAATTTCTCCGAATCCCAGGTGATTACAATCTTCCCCTCTTGGTCAGTCGTCAACCGTTCGACTTCGGTATCATTTTGATACCGATAAATGCCGAACACCACACCTTCCAGGAGTTTTCCGGTTTCACTCGACCCGGCTGTAATCTTCCCTTTCTTAGTAATCGTATATTCAGAGTACTTCTTTTTCTCGTTTTCTACAGTTATCTCCTTATTTGCGGGAGCACCTGACAGATTAATAACATCCTCCCTATTCACCTGGCCGGGCAGCTGCGGGAAGTCTTCTCCCTCTTCCACAACACAGAAGTAATACACCTGGGGCTGATCCGGCAGTTTGTATCCAGCCGGAGCCTGCGTCTCCACAATACTGTACAACACCCCGGGCTCGCACTCTGAACCCTTGATCTGAAGCCGTCCATCGGGCCCCGTCGTTAACGTAACATCCCCGACCGCTATCTTGTGCCCATTCTCATCATATTTTGATACAGTAAACTCTGCTTCCTCCAGGGGAGTAGGGTTGGCAGTTCCCACAGTATCTGCATCAATCTTTGTGATCACAAAATCCTTGGGTTCCGGCTTAGACTCCTCTACCTTCTTGTAATTCTCAATATACACTGCCATTGACTTCTGTGACAGGTTCGTTGCCATGGAATGATCAAAGCCCTCCGGCCACTGTTTGGGAGCTGTGCCAAAATAGAAATAAGTCAATTCAGGGGAGGTGGGTGTCTGATAAGGTTCAGGCGCTTTTACCTCTTTTACATAGTACAGAATCCCATCTTGCAGTCCATATTTGTTCTTGCAGGGCGTTGTGTCCTCAATCTTAATCTTACCCTCCCCGTCGGTAAATGTACTTCCACCTACCTGCTCATTTGTCATCGCATTAAATATTGCAAACTCTGCATGCGGAATAACAATTCCATTATTGTCCCCATCCAGCTTATAAATATCAAGTCCTATCGCTCCTGCACCGGCAGAGGATCCCTGCATTATCCAGTTATCTTTGCCCACAGTAGTATCTTTAGCAATACCCTCACCAATAAGCTCTGCCTCATTTCTAATGTCTAATGCTATACTTACATAATCTCCGTGCTTTGCATTTTCTGTTGGCTGCAGTCTAACTACATAATTATACTCAAGTATCAACGGGCAGCCGTCTGGAATGGATGCCAAGATCTTACGCACACTATACTGCCCACCGTCACGCTCCTCCTCACCCTGAATGTACTGCCATGACCACTGTGTTGCATCAAGCTCAGCATCTGTTTCCAGCTTTCCGTTTACCAGCTTCGCCTTATATAGTTTCACACTGTTTGGATCCAAATCCACACTTAAGCTCTGAATCCAATCCCAAGATTCTCCCTCTGGTTTATAGTACAGTACATCCGTTAATTCCAGAGTGGAGCCCCCCTCCATATCATCCGGAATGTAATTCTCTCCATCCGGGTTAATGGTCAGTGTGTACATCAACGTTGTCGAGCCAGGTATATACTGGTGTACTTTAGAGATTGGAGGCTCTTTTTCTTCTTTTTGTACAGTCACACTTTGTGTCTGACTGTCACTTCCCAGAGTTTCCCCACCGATATTTACTTCTACTGAATTTTCATATTCCTTTGGCGTCGCCCACTTCTGCCCCGGTTCCAGGTCTTCAAAAGTATCATCGATACTGCATTCGAAGTAGAAAACAGACTCCTGACCCTCGCTTAACCAAGGAACTGCGTCAGGTTCACCGTCTTTCAGATTCTCATCAATATAAAATCTTAATGATACAGTTCCCTGACTCTCTGCCGTACCTTTAGTATATTGGCCATCCAGCGAAATACCTGGAGTTGCCCACTGCCAAGGATCATCATTGTTCAAACTAATATCACCAGATTCATCCAGCAAAAGTTCATAAGGGCCATAATTGTTTTGAGGCTTAACGCTTACTTTCTCCAGATTTACTCCTGCAGGAAGCGTATCCTTCAGCGTAAATTCCGTCACATTCTCTGTAAATTTAACATACACCTGCCATTTCAACAGCGCCTTCCCAGTGCTCTTATCCACCGTCACCGTCACATCGGAATCATCAGAATTGCCTTTTCCATCCGTCTTCCGCACCGGAGTATCATAGACATAGTGGTAGGGTACATCCCAGTAATTCTCCAAATGGTTTACAAAATCCTTTTTCGATGTAACTCCTGCCACATCGGCTGTTGAAACATACGTGAACTCAATCCAGTAAGCCGTCCCCTGCTTCGGAAGTCCCTCATTAAATGTTAGTCGGAAACTCACATACTTTTCGTCAGTCCCCGGGTTTATCTCACTAGAATCCACATAAACAATTGTGTCTGCGTTCAGATATCCAAGTTCAACCTGCACACCCACGCCATATGCAGCTTGAATCTGCGTCTTCAAATTATTTGCCAAATTGGCTGCCTGCTCAGCAGACATATAATTTTCCACTTTACCTTCCGGGTTTTTGAGCACATCTGTTACAACCAAAACCTCTTTTTGATTGCTTTTATCTTCTTTCATGGCCGGGAATCCTATAGCGGGGACTTTGATTACTATTTTCCAAGTAACCACCATAAGATCGTTCTCAGGCCCATCCGCACCGAGACATTTCTTCTCTAAGCGGTTTGTATACATGTTATCTACACTCGCCTGACCTGTAGTGCCGCCCTTTTCATTACCATCTCCATCCGTTACGGTAACTGTATTGTACACAAATTGATAATCCGTTGATAAATAAGCAGGCGTCTCATAAGTTATTTCATATGTATTCTTATTCTCCGTTCCGGAATCAGCAGTAAACTCTATATAATCCACTACTGTTTTCTCATCATCTTTGTAATGAATAACATACCCTGTATCTGGTGAAATCTGCAAATTCTCCGCCTGAGCAAACATCTCATCGTTCAATTTGTATCCCGCAATATTTGTCTGCCCCTCATTAACAGTAATTGTCCACTTAATCCGTCCCGTGTCCTCACCATAGGTTCCGTCATATTTTCCTTCTTTTTTCAACAACTCCTTTGTGATCTCTACGGACGCCGTAGACTCATGCTCTATGTGTGAATCACCTGCGTCCCCAGCTTCTGCTTTCAACGCATTGGTTGCAGCATTGTACGATACACCTGCCGTTACTCCGTCTATTGGATAACTATATTCAATTAAATACGATTCTCCATCCTGCAGTTCTGGCAACGTAGCAGTTACGGTATTGTTCTCCCCATTGAAATCCCACGAAAATTGACTTGAATCCAGTTCTCCTGTAACGCTCCCATTCAAACTTTTTGTTATCTTTACCGCCGGCGTCGCCCCTACTGTTAACCCACTTGGGATACTAAGGGTATCCGTCAGTGTAATCTCTCCACCCGTTCCGTATTTGGTTGAGATTTCCACCGTATACTTCAGTTTATCCTCGCTTGCATCCCAAGAACCTTCCTTTGTTGTGGTGATGTCAGAATCCTTATTTGCATTCTCTGGGTAGGTAATGTCATTAATCTCGATGGTCACTTTCCCGTTATTTTCATATTTGAGTGACCCATCATCTTGGAGTCCAGTACGATCCATTTGCCCATAAAATTCAAGGAAACACGCGATCTGTGTATTCGAACTTATTTTCTCGAGGAAGGATTCCAAATAATGAACCTTTATTTTGTAACCATCGCCATCCTTTACAGCGATCCATTCAAATGCTGGTTCTTGCGCATTAATATCCCTGTCGTAGCCGTACTGCGTTTCTGTCAAAAACTTCTCTGGAACTATAATTCCGTCCGGCAGATCAATCCAATAATCAGTCAGCCCCTCAGACGTCAGCACTTCGCCCGACATTACATGGAAATCAAATCGCATATTCGTAGAATATGTTCCCGTTTCCGGATTGTAACTTGTACCTGCCGGTGCGCCGGTTAGAGGATTCGCTTTGGCGACATCAACTGTTAACCCGTTTTCGTCTTTTGTCAAATCCTTATTATTAACAACTTCCGCCACCGTCATAATCCCGGAATCACCTGCGGACATCAAGGTAAACGTACTATACCCCTGCGTCCCTTCTGTCTCCTGCTCAGGCGCTGCATTCCCACCTATGTTCTCCTGCTCAGGCGCTGCGGTAGACTCCGGGATCGATGCCGTTCCTTCGCTCCCGCTTACATCCCCGCCGCTCAAATCTGCCGATCCTGAGCTCTCCTTCGCAAAGCACTCCGGTCCGTGGAGATGCTCCTGCAGTCCGCAGGTCAGTTCATGCCCCCCCCCGGTATAGCAGCTGTCTGTGTGGACATGCTCTTCCAATCCGCACACAGGCTGCGTCTCCTGTGCGTAAGCGGGCTGGATGGACAGGCTGGTGAGCACCATAGCCACAGCCATCACCACACCCAGGATCCTGCTCTGCCTCTTGCACCTGTTGAACAGATTCAGAAAATCACTGTTCTCTCGCGCCATTTCCTTTTCCATACCTTCTCCTCTCCTCTCTGCCTTTTTCCTTTTCTCAAACAAAGCAGAGCACGTAAGCCTTCCCTCCCGTCCGGCTCCGTACCTGCTTCCTCTGCCTTCGTTTTCTTAACCATTATACTATCACTAAAGCCCCGATTTTGCAATCCTATTTTGTATATTTTCCCCTGATTTTGTGGGATCCGAGCCTATACTTTATACGTTATCACCAAAAAACACAAAATATTGTGGTTAACGCTTTTTTAGATACGATATCGGGGTTTTCTCAAAAAGATTTCATCTGCGCACACCTGTCATAAGACGCCTCTGCCTCCTCACGGGAAAGTCCAAACAACCTCTGCAGCTTGGAGACCGTTTTCTCCCTGGGCATCTGCTCCTCCAGGAAAGCCTGAATGAAAGCAGCAATATCCTTAGCTCGGGTGATTTTAACACCATCCTCAAAAACCGCCATTCCCAGCCCCTCCACCTGAGGCACCTCCTTCCACAATTCCTCATTCTCGGAAAAATCGATGTACTCCGACAGATTCTCCATAAAATCTTCCCGATGGGGATACATCACCAGGTTCAGAAACCGGAACAGCTCGTCCCCCTCATCCCCGCGGCTGCCCGAATACTCCGGGTTCCCCAGGCGGATCACCACCAGCGTCATCAGGTCGTAGGTCTCCTTCTCCGCAGGATTCTCCCCTATATTCCTGGTGTTGACAATCTCATAGAAGGACGCCCCGTACTGGGCTTCCGCCGGTATATCGTCCCGGCAGATCCAGATGCTGTAGCACTTCTCCAGCTTCCGGTAGTC